>NZ_JAIZPL010000006.1:0-340656 GCF_020418465.1 Cupriavidus sp. DB3
CGCCGCCGCACCGGTGCCCGCGCCGGCGCCGCCGGGCAGCGCGGTGCAGGCGCGCACCATCGCGGCCAGCGTGGGCGGCGGCGGCATGGCCTCGGACCGCGCGCGCGCCGCGCTGGCCGCGCGGCTGCGCAGCGGCGGCATTCGCGACGAGCGCGTGCTGCAGGCGATCGCCACGGTGCCGCGCCATCTGTTCCTGGAGCCGGGGCTGGCCTCGCAGGCCTACGAGGACGCGGCGCTGCCGATCGGCCATCAGCAGACCATCTCCAAGCCGTCGGTGGTGGCCCGCATGATCGAACTGCTGCGCCATGGCCTGGCGCCCGCGCAGCCGCTCGAGCGCGTGCTGGAGATCGGCACCGGTTGCGGCTATCAGGCCGCGGTGCTGAGCCTGATCGCGCGCGACGTGTTTTCGATCGAGCGGATCCGGCCGCTGCACGAACAGGCCAAGGCCAACCTGCGGGCACTGCGGCTGCCCAATCTGCGCCTGCACTATGGCGACGGCATGCTCGGCCTGCCGCAGGCCGCGCCGTTCTCCTCGATCATCCTGGCCGCGGCCGGCATGGAGGTGCCGGAGGCGCTTCTGGAGCAGCTGGAGGTCGGCGGCAGGCTGATCGCGCCGGTCGCGGTCGCGTCCGCCGGCGCGGACGGGCACAAGCAGGGGCAGGCCGTGACGCAGCAACTGCTGCTGATCGAGCGCCGGAGCCGGCATCGCTTTCACCGCACCGCGCTTGAAGCCGTTTTCTTTGTGCCATTAAAATCGGGCACCACCTGAGTCGAACTATGCACAACACCGTGACTTCGCAACGTCTTATCCGCGCGGGCCAGCTCGCCACCGCCTCGCTGCTGGCAGCCCTGCTGGCCGCCTGCGCTTCCTCGCCGATGCCCGCGCCCGTGATCGACCGCACCGCCGGCGGTACCGGGACCACGATCGCACCGGTCGAGCCCGCGCCCCCCGGCTACTATCGGGTCAAGCGCGGCGATACGCTGTATCGCATCGCCCTCGAGAACGGCCAGTCGTATCGCGATGTCGCGGCCTGGAACAATATCGTCAACGCCAATCAGATCGAGGTCGGCCAATTGCTGCGCATCGTGCCGCCGGGCGCGGACGTCAACGCGGCGACCGGCGTCGCGACGATGCCGGTCGCGCCTGCCGCGGTCCAAGGCCAGCCGCTGGAGCAGGCGGGGCTGCCGCCGGCCACCACGCCGGGCGCGACCGCGCCCTCGGCCGCGTCGGCGCCCGCGGCCGCTGCGCCGATCCCCGGCGCGCCCGCCGACGGCAACATCCAGCTGGCCTGGCCCGCGCGCGGTTCGCTGCTCGGACGCTTCGACGAAAAGGGCAACAAGGGCATCGATATCAGCGGTCAGCGCGGCGATGCGGTGCTCGCCGCGGACGACGGTCGGGTGATTCACGTAGGCCCCTTGCGCGGCTACGGGAATCTTGTCATCATCAAACACAACGAGACTTTTCTTACTGCCTACGGCCACAACGACAAGGTCGTCGTGACCGAACAGGCAACGGTCCGCCGGGGTCAGAAAATTGCAGAGATGGGCAATACCGATGCCGATCGCGTGAAACTGCATTTCGAAGTTCGCAGGAACGGGAAACCGGTCGATCCGATGCGGTATTTGCCGCCACAGTGAGGGTTCATGCCACGCCAGAAAACAGTCTCCTCCGGAACCGTCAGCCGCACCCGTCGTGCCAAGCAACCGGAAGCACGTTCTGGTGTGGCACATCGTGACGGTCAAGCCGATGGCTACGATCACGATCTGGCGGCCGAGCTGATTCCCCTGACCGACGAACCGATCGCGCCCGGCGCGGGCTCGGTCGGTTTGCGCGAGACCGATCTGATGGCCGACGACGGCGACGCGGTCGCGCGCGACGATGACGAAGGCGAGCGCGAGAGCGACGAGGAAGAGGGCGCGACCGAAGCGGTCGCCACCGAGCAGGACGAATTCCGCAGCGCCCTGCATACCGAACTCGCCGCCGATACCGTTCAGCACTATCTGAACCGCATCAGCATCAAGCCGCTGCTGTCGGCTCCCGAAGAACTCCATTTCTCGACGCTGGCCAAGGACGGCGATTTCTCCGCGCGTCAGGTCATGATCGAGCGCAACCTGCGGCTGGTGGTCAGCATCGCCAAGGGCTATCTGAATCGCGGCGTGCCGCTGCTCGATCTGATCGAGGAGGGCAACCTCGGCCTGATGCATGCGATCGAGAAGTTCGATCCCTCGCGCGGCTTCCGTTTCTCGACCTATGCCACCTGGTGGATCCGCCAGAGCATCGAGCGCGCGATCATGAACCAGGCGCGCACGGTCCGCCTGCCGGTGCACGTGATCCGCGAACTCAATCAGGTGCTGCGCGCCAAGCGGCATCTGGAGAAGGGCGGTACCGACGGACGCGATGCCAGTCTCGAGGACATCGCGCATCTGCTCGGCAAGACCCCCGACGAAGTGCAGGACGTCCTCGCACTGAACGAACACACGACCTCGCTCGATACGCCGTTCGATCTCGATCCAGGCTCGAGCCTGCTCGACTTCCTGTCGGACGAACACAATGCCGCGCCGGATCAGGAGGTTGCGCACCGCGAGCTCGAGAACCTGATGAAGCTGTGGCTGGCGCGGCTGTCCGAAAAGCACCGCTATGTCGTCGAGCGCCGCTTCGGCCTGAACCATATCGAGCCGGCCACGCTGGAAGAGCTGGCCGAGGAAATGGGCCTGACGCGCGAACGCGTGCGCCAGATCCAGCAGGAAGCGCTGGTCAAGCTCAAGCGGCATTTCGCTTCGCAAGGGGTGCGCAAGGACGCGGTTCTATGACGCCTGTGCTGGTATTCGACATCGAGACGGTTCCCGATGTCGCCGGCCTGCGCCGTCTGCACGACCATCCGCCGGGCCTCACCGATGCCGAGGTTGCGGAGCTGGCCTTCGCCGCCCGCCGCGAAAAGACCGGCAGCGATTTTCTCCCCCTGCATCTGCAACGCGTGGTCGCGATCTCCTGCGTGCTGCGCCGCACGCAGCGCGACGGCACCGCGCTGTTCCACGTCGGCTCGCTCGGCAGCGAGGACGATGGCGAAGCGACGCTGATCCAGCGCTTCTACGAACTGATCGCGCGCTACAGTCCGCAACTGGTGTCGTGGAACGGCGGCGGCTTCGACCTGCCGGTGCTGCACTATCGCGGGCTGGTCCACGGCGTCACCGCGCCCCGCTATTGGGAAATGGGCGAGGGCCGCGACGACGACAGCCGCGACTTCAAGTGGAACAACTACATCAGCCGCTACCACATGCGGCATCTGGATCTGATGGATCTGCTGGCGATGTACCAGCCGCGTGCCAGCGCCCCGCTGGACGACCTCGCCAAGCTGTGCGGCTTCCCCGGCAAGATGGGGATGGACGGCAGCAAGGTGTGGGAAGCGTTCCAGCAGGGGCAGATCGGCGCGATCCGGGCCTATTGCGAGACCGACGTCGTCAACACGTATCTGATGTACTGCCGCTTCCAGATGATGCGCGGCGGCCTGACGCCACGCGAGTTCGATGCCGAGGTCGAACTGGTGCAGGAATCGCTGGCGGAACTGCCCGGGCCGCAATGGATGGAATATCTGCGCGCCTTCCAGCTGCAGCCGTCCAGCCGCGTGGCCGACGACGAAGACATCGACTGAACAGTCGCGTCGCCGCCAGTTTCTTGCCCCTCGGTTCGTCTCCGCGTTGCTCCCGGTTGTCCCTTATTCAAAGTCCCGCAGCGACAGGAGCACCGGCTGGTGGTCCGATGCCTGCGTGCTGCCGTCGACCTCGCAACGAACCACCCGTTCCAGTAGATCCTCGGTCACCAGCATGAAGTCGCAAGCGAAGGGCGGCTCGTCCCACTGCGCCTTGTCGTAGAGCGCGCAGGTCGGCGCGTGCGGCCGGCCCGGATGCAGATGCAGCCAGGCATCGCGCCACGCCGGCGTGCCGTCGTCGAAGGGCGCGGTCAGGCGCAGGTAGGCGGTGTCACCGGGTTTGCTGTTGAAGTCGCCGCACAGGATGGCGCTGGGTGGACGTGCCTCGGGCGTGAACGGGCCGAAGCGCTGTTCCGCCGGTCCCGGCCTTGCCGCATGCCCGCAGGCCTCGGCATGCCAGGCGCGCAACGCTTCGGCCTGTGCGTTGCGTTGCAGGGCCGAGTAATACTCCAGATGCGTGCAGATGATGCGCAGCCGTTGGGTGCCGGCGATCACGGTCGCTTCCAGCGCAACGCGCGGCATCGATGCGACGGTCGGATCGGCGGGCCACGGCAGCGCATGGCGGAATACCTCGCATACCGGCAGGCGCGTCGCGATCACGTTGCCGAACTGGCGCGGCACGCCATCGGGCCCGAAACGGTCGACGCCTGGCGCGAACAGCAGATGGTAGCCGGGCAGCAGCGCGGCAAGCTCGGCCACCTGGTCCGCGCCCGGGTTGCCCGGCATCTCGCCGAAGCCGCGTGTCACCTCCTGCAGGCACAGCACGTCGAAGTCGGCGAGCGCCCGCAGCGTCGATACGGTGCGGGCGAGATCGACCTCGCCGTCGCAGCCGCGTCCCCACTGGATGTTCCAACTGATCAGTTCCATCGCTTGCCTCCGCCGGGGCGGTTCTGCGCACGATGGCGGCATCGCTGCCGTTCCGTTCGTGCCGGTTCCGATCGCGGCGACTGGTCTACAATCGCGCTTTCGCAAAACAATACGTCAGGTCCCGCTGGTGTCTCAAGCCGTGTCTTCCCCGCAATCCGCCCCTGAGCCGGTGCAGCAACCGGCCGCCTCGCCCGCTCCCAACCGCAAGCGTGGCGGCGCCGCCGCATCGGCCGCCGGCGCCGAGGCCCAGGCCCATCCGACCGTGAAGATCGACAGCCTCGACATGGAGGCGCGCGGCGTGGGACGGCTGGTCAACGAGGACGGGACGCCGGGCAAGGTGATCTTCGTCGAGGGTGCGCTGCCGGGCGAAACGGTGGCCTACCAGAGCTATCGGCGCAAGCCCAGCTACGAGCAGGCGCATCTGGTCGAGGTCCGTGAACCGTCGGTAATGCGGGTGCAGCCCGGTTGCCCGAATTTCGGCGTCTGCGGCGGCTGTTCGATGCAGCACCTCGACGCGCGCGCCCAGCTCGCGATCAAGCAGCGCGTGCTGGAAGACAACCTGTGGCACCTCGCCAAGATACGGCCCGAGATGGTGTTCCGGCCGATTGCCGGACCGGATTGGGGCTATCGCTACCGCGCCCGCCTGACGGTGCGCCACGTGGTCAAGAAGGGCGGGGTGCTGGTCGGTTTTCACGAGCGCAAGAGCAGCTATGTCGCCGACATGACGTCGTGCGAGGTGCTGCCGCCGCATGTGTCGGCGATGCTGGTGCCGCTGCGCGAGCTGGTCGCCGGGCTGTCGATCCGCGACCGCATGCCGCAGATCGAGCTGGCCGTCGGTCAGGATGTCACCGCGCTGGTGCTGCGGATCCTCGAGCCGCTGAACGATGCCGACCGCGACCTGCTGCGGGCCTTCGCCGACCGCCACAACGTGCAGTTCTGGCTGCAGCCCAAGGGCCCGGATACGGTGGTGCCGTTCTATCCGCTCGATCGTGAACTGGCCTATACGCTGCCGGAATTCGGCATCCGCATGCCGTTCAAGCCGACCGATTTCACCCAGGTCAACCATCAGATCAACCGCGTGCTGATCAAGCGGGCCCTGCGGCTGCTCGACGCCCAGCCGGGCGACCGGCTGCTGGACCTCTTCTGCGGCATCGGCAATTTCACGCTGCCACTGGCGACGCAGGGGCGGGAGGTGATGGGCATCGAGGGCAGCGAGGCGCTGACGGCGCGGGCGCTGGCCAACGCCGAATACAACGGGCTGGCGCACAAGGTCGGCTTTGCCTGCCGCAACCTGTTCGAGGTCAGCGCCGAGGACATTTCGGCGCTGGGCCGTTTCGACCGCTGGCTGGTCGATCCGCCGCGGGAAGGCGCGCTGGCCGTCAGCAAGGCGCTGGCCGAGCTGGCGCAGGCTGGCAGCGACGTGCTGCCGGGCCGTATCGTCTATGTGTCATGCAATCCGGCGACGCTGGCGCGCGACGCCGGCCTGCTGGTGCACGAGGCCGGCTACCGGCTGCGCGGCGCCGGCGTGGTCAACATGTTCCCGCACACCTCGCACGTGGAGTCGATCGCGGTGTTCGAGCGGGCCTGATCGGGCGATCCTCCGGGGCGGTTGTCCGGGGCGATGGGGGCGGGCGATGGGGGCGAGCGATGGGCGGCGAGATTGGCCGGGACCATCGGCCCGAACCGCCGGCCCGGGGCCAGCGACAGGGCAACCGCGTGGGGCAATAAAAAAGGGCCGGCATTGCCGGCCCTTCGTCATGGCGGTGAGGCGGTCGCTTATTCGCGGCTGCCGCCGAAGATGCCCAGCAGCGCCAGCAGGTTGACGAAGACGTTGTAGACGTCCAGGTAGATCGCCAGCGTCGCCGTGATGTAGTTGGTCTCGCCGCCGTTCACCACGCGCTGCACGTCGTACAGCATGTAGGCCGAGAAGATGCCGATCGCGATCACCGAGACGGTGATCATCAGCGAGGGCAGCTGCAGCCAGATGTTGGCCACGCTGGCCAGGATCAGCAGGATCACGCCGACGAACAGGAACTTGCCCAGGCCGGAGAAATCGCGCTTGCTGACCGTGGCGACGGTCGCCATCGTGGCAAAGACCGCCGCGGTGCCACCGAACGCATACATGATCAGCGCCGGTCCGTTCGAGAACTGCAGCACCGAGCCGATGATCCGCGACAGCATCAGGCCCATGAAGAAGGTGAAGGCCAGCAGCAGCACGACCCCCATGGCGCTGTTCTTGGTCTTCTCGATCGCGAAGAAGAAGCCGAAGGCGATCGCGAGGAACAGGATCAGCGACAGGCCCGGGCTGGCGGCCATGAAGCTGAAGCCCGTCGCCACGCCGATCCAGGCGCCGAGCACGGTCGGCACCATCGACAGCGCCAGCAGCCAATAGGTATTGCGCAGGACCCGATTGCGGACGGTGACGGCTCCCGCCGTCGCGCCGGCATTGCCGAAACCATAGGTATTCAGCTTGTCGTTCATGATGACTCCTCATTCAAAGGGCGGTGCCGGAAGCGCCGGCGGACACCTCGCCAATGTGGCATCGTCCTTGCACGATTGCAAGTGCAGAGTGATTTATCAAGCACTAAAAATCGCGAAACCGTCGAGGAACGGATGAGGCGCTTACGTTGCCTTGGATCGGCCGGCCGGCCCGGTGTTCCCGTCCCTTTGTCCCATATCGCGGCGACCGTGCGCCGCGATAATCTGCCGGACGCCGCCCCGATCGTTTCGCCGCCGCCGGCTCTCGAAACGATTGGGGTCTCGTGCTAGAATCTTGTGTTTCCCAATTTGGTAACCCCTTCATTTTTCGGAGTTTTTATGGCGATCGAACGCACCCTGTCGATTATCAAGCCGGATGCCGTGGCCAAGAACGTCATCGGTCAGATCTACGCCCGTTTCGAGGCCGCCGGCCTGAAGATCGTGGCCGCCAAGATGGCGCACCTGTCGCGCGGCGAAGCCGAGCAGTTCTACGCCGTGCACAAGGAGCGTCCGTTCTTCAAGGATCTGGTCGACTTCATGATCTCGGGCCCCGTGATGATCCAGGTCCTGGAAGGCGAGAACGCGATCGCCAAGAACCGTGAGCTGATGGGCGCCACCGATCCGAAGAAGGCCGAGAAGGGCACGATCCGCGCCGATTTCGCCGACAGCATCGACGCCAACGCCGTGCACGGCTCCGACGCGCCGGAAACCGCGGCCGTCGAAGTGTCGTTCTTCTTCCCCGGCATGAACGTTTACTCGCGCTGATTGTCTGGCCTGAACCCGGACACTAGACTGCTACCCGAAGCCCCCGCTGCCGTCATGAACGCTCTCGTCAACCTGCTCGATCTGGATGCGGACGGGCTCGCCACGTATTGCGGCGAGCTCGGCGAGAAGCCGTTTCGCGCGCGGCAGCTGCAGCGCTGGATCCACCAGTTCGGCGCCAGCCAGTTCGACGAGATGTCGGACCTGGCCAAGTCGCTGCGCCAGAAGCTGGCCACGCGCGCCGAAATCCGCGCGCCGTCCGTGATCACCGACCACGTGTCGGCGGACGGCACGCGCAAGTGGCTGCTCGACGTGGGCAACGGCAATGCGGTCGAAACGGTCTACATTCCCGAGGAAACGCGCGGCACGCTGTGCGTTTCCTCGCAGGCCGGCTGCGCGGTCAATTGCCGGTTTTGTTCGACCGGCAAGCAGGGCTTCTCGCGCAATCTGACCACCGGCGAGATCATCGGCCAGCTGTGGATGGCCGAATTCGCGATGCGCACCCAGCTGGGGCGCGGTCCGAAGGACGATCGCGTGATCTCGAACGTGGTGATGATGGGCATGGGGGAGCCGCTGCTGAACTACGACCAGGTCGTGCCGGCGATGCGGCTGATGCTTGACGACAACGCCTACGGGCTGTCGCGCCGCCGGGTCACGCTGTCCACGTCCGGCGTGGTGCCGATGATGGATCGCCTGGCCAAGGACCTGCCGGTCGCGCTGGCGGTGTCGCTGCACGCATCGAACGATGCCTTGCGCGACGGGCTGGTGCCGCTGAACCGCAAGTACCCGCTGGCCGAGCTGATGGCGGCCTGCCGCCGCTATCTGGAGTTCGCCCCGCGCGACTTCATCACCTTCGAATACTGCATGCTGGACGGCGTCAACGACGGCGTCGAGCATGCGCGGGAATTGTTGAAGCTGGTGGCCGACGTGCCATGCAAGTTCAACCTGATTCCGTTCAATCCCTTCCCCGAATCGGGGCTCAAGCGCTCGAACAACGAGCAGATCCGGCGTTTCGCCCAGGTGCTGATGGACGCCGGCATCGTGACGACGATCCGCAAGACGCGCGGCGACGATATCGACGCCGCCTGCGGCCAGCTCGCCGCCGAGGGCCGCGTGCAGGATCGCACCCGGCTTGCCGAGCGCGGCCGCTTCGGCAAGATTCCGCCGGTAGTGGCGGCGCCGGGCGGGGAGGCGCGATCTGCATGAGGCGTCTGCCTGCCGGTCTGCCCGCCGTGGTTCTGGCCGGGCTGGCACTGCTGACGGCGTGCCAGTCGACGGGCACATCCGGCACCCGGGCCACCCCGGGACAACAGGCGCCGCAGGCACGGGACGCCAGCCCGACACCGGCGGATGCGCGCGAGCGCGCCGCGCTGCGGCTGCAGCTGGCCACGCAATATCTGCAGGCCGGCCAGGGCGCGATCGCGCTCGATGAGGCCCGGCAGGCGATCGCGCTCGATCCGGCCCTGACCGATGCCTATCACGTCCAGGCGCTGGCGCAGATGGCGCTGCGGCGGCCCGCCGAGGCCGAGCAGAGCTTTCGTGCCGCCCTCTCGCGCCGCCAGGACGACGGCGATCTGCTGAACAACTATGGCTGGCTGCTGTGCGAGCAGGGGCGCTACGCCGAAGGCCTGGCCCAGCTGCAGCGCGCGGTGACGGCCGCGGTGACGGCTTCTTCGTCCGGCGGTGCAGCCAGGATGCTGACCAGCCTGGGCGCCTGCCAGCTGCGCCAGGGCGATCTGGAGTCGGCGCACCGCAGCCTGACCTCGGCGCTGGCCCGGCCGGACACGACGGCCGCCGCGGATTCCGCGGACGCCGCGACCCGGGCCGCCGCGCACACGCAACTCGGGCTGCTGTATTGGAAACAAGGCGATCTGCCGCGGGCCCGCGCCGAGGTGGCGCAGGTCAATGCAGGACGCTTCGCCACTCCGGCATCGCTTTGGCTGGGCGCGCGCATTGCGCACCGCGAGGGAGACGCGGCCGCACAGCAGGCATTGCTGGCGCAATTACATAAGCGCTTCCCGGACTCGCGGGAAAGCGCATACCAACAAGGAGCACGGGATGAATGAGCACGAGCGCGCCGAGGGCCAGGCCGTCTCGACCAATGCGAGCGGCAGCGCCAACGCGGTCGCACAGGAGATCGGCGCGAGCCTGGCGAAGGCACGCGCGGCCCAGGGGCTGTCGATACACGACGTCGGTGCGCGGCTGAAGGTGCCGGCGCAGAAGGTCGATGCGATCGAGTCCGGCAATGTCGACGCCTTGCCCGATCTGACGTTCGCAAAGGGTCTGATGCGCGCCTACGCGCGCCTGCTGCAGGTCGACATCGACGCCTTGCTGGCCCGTTTCCATGCCCAGGCCGCGCCGCCGGCGCCCGAGGTGGCGATCCGCCGCCAGGGCAGCCTCAACGCGAGCTTCGACGACCGCCGGCGCTTTCGCAGCAGCGGCACGTCGGGTACCGGCGGGCGCTGGGTCTGGCTCGCGCTGGTCGCGGCCGTGGTCTGTGCCGGCGCCCTGTTCGGCGTCGACCATGTCAAGCAATGGCTCGATGCACGCGAGCAGCAGTTCACGCAATCCGGCGCGGAAACGGCGGTCGAGACCGAATCGGGCACCTCGGGCACCGTGACCGCGGTGCTGCCGCATGTGATGGGGGGCGCCGCCAGCGAGGCACCGGGCGCGATGAGCGGCGCGGAAGGCGCCACCGGCGGCGCCGCCAGTGCATCCGCCACGCTGGCGACCCCGCTGGCTCCGGTGACCGGTGCGCCGGTCGCGTCCAATGAGTCGGCTGCCACGGCAGCAGCGGCAGCGCCTGCCGCCGCAGCAGCCACGGCTGCGTCGGCCTTCGGCGAACTGCAGCTGCGTTTCAGCGCCCCGACCTGGTATGAGGTTCGCGACGCCAGCGGCAAGGTCGTGCTGGGCGGCACCGCCAAGGCGGGCGATGAGGTCGCCGGCGGCGGCACGGCGCCGTACAAGGTCGTGATCGGCAACGTCAAGGGCGTCGCGGCGATGACCCGCAACGGCGAGCCGGTCGATCTGCAGGCGGCCAACCGCAACAACGTGGCGCGCCTGACGCTGCCCTGATTTATCCGTCGGTCCCCGATCGTTTCCATTCGTCGACCGCACGCCAATGCAACGAGGTAACCCCATGAACGCACAGGCCTGTCTGCCCGTACTGCCCGGATCGCTGCCGCGCCGCCGCACCCGGCAGGCGCGCGTGGTCTGGGGCGACAACGTGGTGACGATCGGCGGCGACGCGCCGGTGCGCGTGCAGTCGATGACCAATACCGACACCGTCGATGCGGTCGGCACCGCGATCCAGATCAAGGAACTGGCGCGCGCCGGCTCGGAGATCGTCCGCATCACGGTCAATACGCCCGAAGCCGCTGCGGCGGTGCCGGCCATCCGCGACCAGCTCGATCGGATGGGCATCGACGTGCCGCTGGTCGGCGACTTCCACTACAACGGCCACAAGCTGCTGCAGGATCATCCGGCCTGCGCGCAGGCGCTGTCGAAGTACCGCATCAACCCGGGCAACGTCGGCCAGGGCGCCAAGCGCGACACGCAGTTCGCGCAGATGATCGAGATGGCATGCCGGCACGGCAAGCCGGTGCGCATCGGCGTCAACTGGGGCAGCCTGGATCAGGATCTGCTGGCGCGCATCATGGACGAGAACGGCCAGCGCGCCGAACCGTGGCCGGCGCAGAGCGTGATGATCGAGGCGCTGATCACGTCGGCGATCGACTCCGCGCGGCGCGCCGAGGAAATCGGCCTGCCGGGCGACCAGATCATCCTGTCGTGCAAGGTGTCGCAGGTGCAGGAGCTGATCGCGGTCTACCGCGAGCTGGCGCGCCGCTGCGACTATCCGCTGCATCTCGGCCTGACCGAGGCGGGCATGGGCAGCAAGGGCATCGTCGCCTCGACGGCGGCGCTGTCGGTGCTGCTGCAGGAAGGCATCGGCGACACGATCCGCATCTCGCTGACGCCGGAGCCGGGCGCGTCGCGCGACAAGGAAGTGCATGTCGCGCAGGAGATCCTGCAGACCATGGGCCTGCGCAACTTCACGCCGATGGTGATCGCGTGCCCGGGCTGCGGCCGCACCACCAGCACGGTGTTCCAGGAACTGGCCGCCAGCATCCAGTCGTACCTGCGCGCGCAGATGCCGGTATGGAAGACCGAGTATCCCGGCGTCGAGGAAATGGACGTGGCCGTGATGGGCTGCATCGTCAACGGCCCGGGCGAGAGCAAGCACGCGAATATCGGCATCTCGCTGCCGGGCTCCGGCGAATCGCCGGCGGCGCCGGTGTTCGTCGACGGCGTCAAGGTGAAGACGCTGCGCGGCGAGCGGATTGCCGAGGAGTTCCAGGCGATGGTCGACGAATATGTGCGCACGCACTACGGGAAGGGCAGCACGGCGGCCAATGTGGGCCGGTGATCGGCGACAGATCGGCCGCTGACCGGCAACGGACCGCCCGCGACCCAGCAACAGAATGACAACCATGAACGCATCCGAGAATCCGGCGCCGTCCAACGGCGCCGCCCAGAACCAGGGCAAGGCCCGCGCACTGCAGGGCGTCAAGGGCATGAACGACATGCTGCCCGCCGACGCCCCGCTGTGGGAGCAGTTCGACCAGGCGGCCCGCGCGATGCTGCGCGCCTACGGCTACCAGCAGATCCGCACGCCGATCGTCGAGCCGACCCAGCTGTTCGTGCGCGGCATCGGCGAGGTCACCGACATCGTCGAGAAGGAGATGTATTCCTTCACCGATTCGCTGAACGGCGAGCAACTGACGCTGCGTCCCGAGGGCACGGCGGCGGTGGTGCGCGCCACCATCGAGCACAACCTGCTGTACGACGGTCCCAAGCGCCTGTGGTACACCGGCCCGATGTTCCGCCACGAGCGCCCGCAGCGCGGCCGCTATCGCCAGTTCCACCAGCTCGGCGCCGAGGCGCTCGGCTTTGCCGGTCCGGATGTCGACGCCGAGATCATCCTGATGTGCCAGCGCCTGTGGGACGACCTGGGCCTGACCGGTGTGCGGCTGGAGATCAATTCGCTGGGCCAGGCCGACGAGCGCGCGGCCCATCGCCAGGAACTGATCAAGTATCTGGAAGGCTTCCAGGACATCCTGGACGAGGACGGCAAGCGGCGCCTGTACACCAACCCGCTGCGCGTGCTCGACACCAAGAATCCCGCGCTGCAGGAGATGGCGGCGAACGCGCCCAAGCTGATCGACTTCCTCGGCGAGGCCTCGCTGGCTCACTTCGAGGGCGTTCAGCGTCTGCTGAAGGCCAACAATATTCCGTTCACGATCAATCCGCGCCTGGTGCGCGGGCTGGACTACTACAACCTGACCGTGTTCGAGTGGATCACCGACAAGCTCGGCGCGCAGGGCACCATCGCCGGCGGCGGCCGCTACGATCCGCTGATCGCGCAGATGGGCGGCAAGTCGGCGCCGGCCTGCGGCTGGGCGATGGGGATCGAGCGGATCATCGAACTGATGCGCGAGGAAGGGCTGGCACGCCAGGCCGACGCGTGCGACGTCTATGTCGTGCACCAGGGCGAGGCCGCGGCGCAGCAGGCGATGATCGCGGCGGAGCGCATGCGCGATGCCGGTTTCGATGTGGTCGTGCACGCCACCGCGGATGGCAAGAGCGGCAGCTTCAAATCGCAGATGAAGCGCGCCGACGCGAGCGGGGCTTCCCATGCCGTTATCATTGGCGAGGATGAACTGGCCGCCGGCGTGGTGCAGGTCAAGGCCCTGCGGGCGGCGGACGGGCAAACCGAGAACAACGGCCAGCAGGCCACGGTGCCCGCCGAGGACCTGGTCGACTATCTGGTCGAATCGATGGTCGCCGGCATGGGTGGCGAGTCCGGCGAAGACCTTCAATGATGACGCAGGCGCGCTGCACGATGCGCGCTTGCCTGACGACAAACCAACGCGGTTGAAACCACGAGATGGCTTACGATCTGGAAGAGCAGGAACAGCTTGAAAACATCAAGGCATGGTGGCGCCAGTACGGCAACTTCCTGACCTGGCTGCTGATTGCCTGCCTGCTGGCCTTCGCGGCCTGGAATGGCTGGAACTGGTGGCAGCGCAAGCAGGCCGGCGAGGCCGCGGTGCTGTACGAGCAGGTGCTGAAGGCCGCCGAGGCGCGCGATGTCGAGCGTACCAAGCGCGCGGCCGGCGACCTCGAGGACAAGTACGGCAAGACGGCCTATGGCCAGATGACGGCGCTGGTCGCCGCCAAGGTGTTGTACGAGGCCGGCGATCTGGCCGGCGCCAAGAGCCAGCTGCAATGGGCGGTCGATCATGGCGACGGTGAGTACCAGCACCTCGCGCGTATCCGCCTGGCCGGCGTGCTGCTCGACGAGAAGGCCTACGACCAGGGGCTGGCGCTGCTCAAGGCCGAGCCGCCGAGCCCGTTCGTCGCGCTGTATGCGGATCGCCGCGGCGACCTGCTGGCGGCGCAGGACAAGCGTGACGAGGCGCGCGCGGCCTACCGCCAGGCGCTCGACAAGCTCGGCGTCGACGAGGCCGGCATGCGCCAGATCATCCAGTTCAAGCTGGACGCCCTGGGCACCGCATAAGCGAGGATGCTGCAGTCGATGCGCCGGCCCGGTCGGTGCATCGAATGCCAGCGAATTTGCCCGACCCGCTCCCACTTCGCTTCCCACCTTTTTTCAGGAACGCAACCAGATGATGTCGATGCCTAACGGCGCTGCCCGGATCTTTCGCCCTGTTCGCTTGACCCAGGCGCTCGTCGTTGCCTGTGCCACCGCCCTGGCTGGCTGCTCGCTGTTCGGCAAGGCCGACAAGAATCCGCCGGCCCAGCTGCAGCCGGTCACGCAGACGCTGACGGTCAAGGAGGCCTGGCGCGCCAGCGTCGGCAAGAGCGGCCCGTATTCGCTGCAGCCGGTCGCGGTCGGCGACAAGGTCTATGTGTCGTCGCACGGCGGCGACGTGATGGCGCTCGACGGCACCAGCGGCCGCACGCTGTGGAAGGTCGACACCGACGTCGACCTGACCACCGGCCCCGGCAGCGACGGCAATGTGACCGCGGTCGCCGGCGAGAAGGGCGTGGTGTTCGCCTTCGACGCCAGCGGCAAGCAGTTGTGGAAGAAGCAGATCAATGGCGAGATCCTGTCCTCGCCGCTGGTTGGCCACGACCTCGTGGTGGTGCGCACTACCGATACGCGCGTGCTGGGCCTCGATGCACAGACCGGCGAACGCCGCTGGATCTACCAGCGCGCGCAGACGCCGCTGAACCTGCGCGCCGCGATGGGCATGGTGTTCGCCGGCGACGGCATCGTGATGGGCTTTCCCGGCGGCAAGCTGGGCGTGCTGGCACCGTCCAACGGCGTGCTGCGGTGGGAGAGCACGATCTCGTATCCGAAGGGCGTGTCCGAGATCGAGCGGCTCAACGACGTGACGGGCCTGCCGATGATCAACGGCCGCCAGGTCTGCGCGACCACCTTCCAGGGCCGCATCGCCTGCCTGGAGCTCGCCAATGGCCAGCCGCAGTGGGGCAAGGACTTCTCGTCGCCGGTCGGCCCGACCCAGGACGACGTGTCGCTGTTCGCCGCCAACGAGCATTCGGTGGTGTATGCCTTCGATCGCCAGAACGGCAACGAGCGCTGGCGCAACGAGCAGCTGCGCAACCGGCCGCTTGGCATGCCGCTGGCGCTGGGCCGCTCGGTGGTGATCGGCGACTTCGAGGGCTACCTGCATTTCCTGTCGCGCGAGGACGGCAAGTTCGTCGCGCGCGTGCGGGCCGGCAGCAGCCCGATCACCGCCGCACCGGTGGTGGCGGGCCAGACCCTGGTGGTGCAGACCCGAGGGGGCGACGTCTACGGCTATATTCCGGATTGAAGCGCTGACCCAAACAGGGACGGCCGCCACCACGGGCGTCCCACCGGCGACCGCGCGCTCACCTGTCGGTGCGCGCGACCGCCGGGACCCGACAGCATGGCCGGCCCGCCGCGATGGCGGTGCCGGCCACATGCGTCATGCGGGCCAGTGGCCCGCGGCTTGATTTCACCCGACAGGATTGCCGGCCCGGCGCGTTGCGCCAGGCTGTCGGACCAACCTGATTCTTCGGAGGCATGCCTGGCGCACCGCGCCCGGCGTGGCCCTCCACGATTTGCATGAAACCAGTGATCGCACTCGTCGGCCGCCCCAATGTGGGCAAGTCGACGTTATTCAACCGCCTGACCCGCTCGCGCGACGCGCTCGTCGCGGACCTGCCGGGCCTGACCCGCGACCGCCACTACGGCGAGGGGCGCGGCGCCGACCGTCCGTACATCGTCATCGATACCGGCGGCTTCGAACCGGTGGCCAAGGAAGGCATCGTCGCCGAAATGGCCAAGCAGACCCGGCAGGCCGTGGTCGAGGCCGACGTCGTCATCTTCATCGTCGACGGCCGCCTGGGCCTGGCGCCGCAGGACCTGGTCATCGCCGACTATCTGCGCAAGACCGGACGCCGCGTGATGCTGGCCGTCAACAAGGCCGAGGGCATGAAGTACACCGCGGTCGCGGCCGACTTCTACGAGCTCGGCATGGGCGACCCCTATGCGATCTCGGCCACCCACGGCGACGGCGTGCGCGAACTGGTCGAGGAGGCGCTGGAGGCCGCGGTCGAGCAGCGTCCCGAGCTGGCCGAGCCCGAGGATCAGAACACGCGCGGCATCAAGATCGCGATCGTGGGCCGCCCCAACGTGGGCAAGTCCACGCTGGTCAATACGCTGATCGGCGAGGAGCGCGTGATCGCCTTCGACATGCCGGGCACCACGCGCGATGCGATCTATGTCGAGTTCGAGCGCGGCGGCAAGCCTTATACGCTGATCGATACCGCGGGCCTGCGCAAGCGGGGCAAGGTGTTCGAGGCGATCGAGAAGTTCTCGGTCGTCAAGACGCTGCAGTCGATTGCCGATGCCAACGTGGTGGTGCTGCTGCTCGACGCCCAGCAGGACGTCTCCGAGCAGGACGCGCATATCGCCGGCTTCATCGTCGAGTCGGGGCGCGCACTGGTGGTCGGCGTCAATAAATGGGACGGGCTGGACGGCCATACCCGTGACCGGATCAAGCACGATCTGCAGCGCAAGCTGCAGTTCCTGGATTTCGCCAATTTCCATTTCATCTCTGCCCGCGAGCGCAGCGGCATCGGCCCGCTGCTGCGCTCGGTCGACGACGCGTACGCCGCGGCGATGATCAAGATGCCGACGCCCAAGCTCACGCGCGTGCTGCACGATGCGGTGGAGTTCCAGCAGCCGCGCCGCGTCGGTGCGACTCGCCCCAAGATGCGCTACGCGCACCAGGGCGGTTCCAATCCGCCGATCATCGTCGTGCACGGCAATTCGCTGAACGCGGTGCCCGAGACCTATCGGCGTTTCCTGGAAGGGCGTTTCCGCGCGGCCTTCAACCTGAAGGGCACACCGCTTCGAATCGAATTTCGTACGAACAAAAACCCATACAAGGACTCGAAGGATTGAGTCGGAAAAGGCGGCCAGATGGGGGCGCCGCAGCCCCGTCTGTGGCGCCGAAGTTTCGTTTGCGTTCGTTTGGAACTGCGGCTAAATTCACACTAGCGGGAGCCCCCGCTGGTTGATGCCGGCCTGGTACCGTTTTGATTTTTTTTGACGCGATCTTGCGTCGTCCGACTTGAAACCGGGGATATCGATCCCCATCATTGATCACTAAATCTATAAATTTGGAGTGTGCCATGAGCAACAAAGGGCAATTGCTACAAGACCCGTTCCTGAACGCGCTGCGCAAGGAGCACGTGCCGGTTTCCATCTACCTCGTCAATGGCATCAAGCTGCAAGGTAATATCGAATCCTTCGACCAATATGTCGTCCTGCTGCGTAACACGGTGACGCAGATGGTCTACAAGCATGCGATTTCCACTGTCGTTCCCGCGCGCGCGGTCAATTTCCGCGTCGACGACTCCGCGGAAGGCTGATTCCGACGCCGCTCGCATTTCCGGCCGCGCGCATGCGCGGCAATCACGCTCCGACGCCGCGCCAGCGCCATCCGGTGCTGGCGCGGCATCGTTCTTTGTATCGTCGCGTTTTGCGGAGCGCGCCTTCCTGTTTCTGATCCCGGTTTTTTCCCGCGCCGCTGTGCGCCCCAAGCTTGCAACCTAGAGCCACTTCCCCCTCCGAACCCACCCGCGCCATTCTCGTCGGCGTCGATTTCGGCAAGCACGATTTCGAAGAGAGCCTGAGCGAGCTGGCGTTGCTGACGTCCACCGCCGGTTCCACGCCGGTGCATACCCTGACCGGCAAGCGTTCGCGTCCGGACCCGGCGCTGTTCATCGGCTCGGGCAAGGCCGAGGAACTGAAGGAAGCGGCCGACGCGCTCGATGCCGACGTGGTGGTGTTCAACCACGCGTTGAGTCCCGCGCAGCAGCGCAATCTCGAACGCTTCCTGAACCGGCACGTGATCGACCGCACGGGCCTGATTCTCGATATCTTCGGCCAGCGCGCGCAGAGCCATGTCGGCAAGGTGCAGGTCGAACTTGCCCAGGTGCAATACCGCGCCTCGCGGCTGGTTCGCGCCTGGAGCCACCTGGAGCGGCAGAAGGGCGGTATCGGCATGCGCGGCGGCCCCGGCGAGCGTCAGCTCGAACTGGACCGCCGCATGCTGGACGACCGCGCCAAGCGGCTCAAGACGGATCTGTCGCGGCTGCAGCGCCAGCACAGCACGCAGCGCCGTGCCCGCGCGCGCAACGAGACGCTGAGCATTTCGCTGGTCGGCTATACCAACGCGGGCAAGTCGACGCTGTTCAACGCGCTGACCAAGGCCCGTGCCTATGCCGCCGACCAGTTGTTCGCGACGCTCGATACGACCTCGCGCCGGCTCTATCTGGACGGCCTGGGCAATGTGGTGCTGTCCGATACGGTCGGCTTCATCCGCGACCTGCCGACCCAGCTGGTGGCGGCGTTCCGCGCCACGCTCGAGGAAACCGTGCATGCCGATCTGCTGCTGCATGTGGTCGATGCCGCCAGCCCGGTGCGCCACGAGCAGATCGAACAGGTCAATCGGGTACTGGCCGAGATCGATGCGGCCGACATTCCGCAGATCGTCGTGATGAACAAGATCGACGCGGCGCCCGAACTGCTCGAGCATGGCCCGCGCATCGAACGCAATGAGGACGGCGTGCCGGTGCGGGTCTTCATCAGCGCGCGCGACGGCATCGGGCTGGACGGCCTGCGCGATGCGATCGTCGAGGCCGCGCGCTGGCTGGCGGAGCGGCCCGCCGCGCCGGAAGCCGCCGATCCGCGGCTGCAGGATCTGCACGAACGCCGCCAGTGGGAGGGCGATGGCGCTGATGGTGCCGATGGCGCGGACGGAGGCGACGGCGTCGGGTTTGCCGATCGCAACGCCGAGGCGGATACCGTTGCCCGGGACGCCGATCCCGCTTCGGACGCCGATTCCGGTCCGGCGTCCGACCGGGCTTCGGCTCTCGATTCCGACCCCGATTCGACCCCCGAAGCACCGGCCCCTCGCCGCCTTCCCGATCGCGGCGCCGACTGATGCGGGCGGCGTCAGGCGCCGCCTCCGGCATCAAATGAACAAAAGTGGCGTCGATGACTGCTAGAATCCCCTCGTTACAACTTTCCCGGAACCGTGCCCTACATGCCCCAGTTCTCCCGGACCTCTGATACAAGCCTTGCCCGAGGCGCCCGTCGGCCGAGCAGCTGGCAGCGTCTGCGCGCGATTCTTTCGCTGAACGATCCCCGCTGGGGCCGTGGCGACAAGGACGACGAGGACAAGGATGGGCGCGACGGCGGACGCGACAACGGCCGTCAGAACCAGCGCCCGCAGGACGGTCCGCCGGACCTCGACGAGCTGTGGCGCGACTTCAATCGTCGCCTGAACAGCCTGCTGGGCCGCAAGGACAACGGCGGCGGCAACAACAACCAGAACTTCGGCGGCGGCACGCGCACGCCCGGCAAGGGTTCGGGCATCGGCGCCGGCGTGATCGCGGTCGCGGTGATCGCGATCTGGCTGGCCAGCGGCTTCTTCATGGTGCAGGAAGGCCAGACCGCGGTGGTGCTGCAGTTCGGCAAGTTCAAGTACACCACGGGCCCCGGTATCAACTGGCGCATGCCGTGGCCGATCCAGTCGGCCGAGATCGTCAACCTGTCGGCGGTGCGTTCTGTCGAGGTCGGCCGTTCGACCTCGATCAAGGACAGCAATCTGAAGGACTCGTCGATGCTGACGCAGGACGAGAACATCATCGACGTCCGCTTCACGGTGCAGTACGACATCCAGGACGCGACCGAATTCCTGTTCTTCAACAAGACCGACCGCGGCGGCGACGAGGAGCTGGTGACCCAGGCCGCCGAGACCTCGGTGCGCGAGATCGTCGGCCGCAACAAGATGGATTCGGTGCTGTACGAGAACCGCGAGCAGATCGCGCAGGGCCTGGCCAAGTCGATCCAGGCGATCCTGTCGGCGTACAAGACCGGCATCCGCGTGATCTCGGTGAACGTGCAGAGCGTGCAGCCGCCCGAGCAGGTGCAGGCCGCCTTCGACGACGTCAACAAGGCCAGCCAGGACCGCGAGCGCGCCATCAGCGAAGGCCAGGCCTACGCCAACGACGTGATTCCGCGCGCCCAGGGTACCGCCGCGCGCCTGGCCGAAGAGGCGCAGGCCTACAAGGCCCGCGCGATCGCGCAGGCCGAGGGCGATGCCTCGCGCTTCCGCCAGGTGCAATCCGAGTACGCCAAGGCGCCGCAGGTCACGCGCGACCGCATCTATCTGGAAACGATGCAGCAGATCTACGCCAATACCAGCAAGGTCCTGGTCGATACGAGCCAGGGCAACAATCTCCTCTACCTGCCGCTCGACAAGCTGATGGCGCAGTCGCAGGCCGATCCCCGCGGGGCGGGTGCGGTGCCGCCGCCGGCCACGCCGGCGCCGGTACCGGACGCCAGCGCCGATACGCGGTCGCGCGAAGCGCTGCGCAATCGCGATCGCGATTCCCGTTGAGGAGAGAACCCAGATGAACCGACTGATTTCCTATGCCATCGGCCTCTTCATCGTGTTGGCGATTGCCTCCTCGATGGTGTTCGTGGTCGACCAGCGGCAGTACGCCGTGGTGTTCGCCTTCGGCGAGATCAAGCAGGTCGTGCGCGACCCCGGCCTGCATTTCAAGCTGCCGCCGCCGCTGCAGAACGTGGTCTTCATGGACCGCCGCCTGCAGACCATCGACGTGGCCGCCGGCGAGCGTTTCCTGACGGCCGAGAAGAAAAGCATGATGGTGGACTGGTTCGTCAAATGGCGAATCACCGATCCGCGCAATTTCTTCGTCGCCTTCGGCGGCAACCTGCGCGGCGCGCAGGACCGCATGACGCAGCGGATCGACGCCGCCGCGCGCGAGGAGTTCGGCCGCCGCACCGTCGCCGAAGTGGTGGCGGGCGAACGCGAGCAGGTCATGCAGAACATCCGCAACAGCATGACCGAGTACGGCAAGTCGGTCGGCGTCGAGATTCTCGACGTGCGCCTCAAGCGCGTCGACCTGTTGCCGGCGATCAGCGAGTCGGTCTATCGCCGGATGGAAGCCGAGCGCAAGCGCGTCGCCAACGAGCTGCGCTCGACCGGCGCGGCCGAGGGCGAGAAGATCCGCGCCGACGCCGACCGCCAGCGCGAGGTGGTGCTCGCCGAGGCCTATCGCGAGGCGCAGAAGATCAAGGGCGAGGGCGATGCCCGCGCTTCGCAGATCTACGCCGAGGCGTTCGGGCGCGATCCGCAGTTCGCGCAGTTCTGGCGCAGCATGGAAGCCTATCGCAACACCTTCCGCGACAAGCGCGACGTGCTGGTGCTGGAGCCGGACTCCGAGTTCTTCCGCTACATGCGCTCGTCGGGCGGCGCGCAGACGGCGACCCGGCGCTAGCGAGCGTGCCGGCCTCCGCGGGTGCGATGGCGCGATAGCGCGATCGCGCGACAGTGCGGCAGTCCGCTGTGCCCGAACCCCGGCTTGCCGGGGTTTTGTTCGCCCGCGGGACGGTGCGCCATCGATGCCGTCCGCTGACCGATCCTTTTTGTGCGAGCCGTCCGCGCCCGGCCCGCGACCCACACGAATCAGAGAAGCACCATGTCCAACCACTGGCTCCTGCCCGAGAACATCGCCGACGTGCTGCCGTCGGAGGCCCGCAAGATCGAGGAGCTGCGCCGCCGCATGCTCGATCTGTTCCGCACCTACGGCTACGAGCTGGTGATGCCGCCGCTGCTGGAATACATCGAGTCGCTGCTGACCGGCACCGGCCACGACCTGGACCTGCGCACCTTCAAGCTGGTCGACCAGCTGTCGGGCCGCACCATGGGCCTGCGCGCCGATATCACGCCGCAGGTGGCCCGTATCGACGCCCACCTGCTGAACCGGCCCGGCGTGACGCGGCTGTGCTACGCCGGCAACGTGCTGCACGCGCGCCCGGCGGGCTTTCACGCGACGCGCGAGCCGATCCAGGTCGGCGCCGAGATCTACGGCCATGCCGGCCTCGAGGCCGACGTCGAGATCCAGAACCTGATGCTGGCCGCGCTGCAGTCGGCGGGGCTGGGCGAGGTGCGGCTGGACCTGTGCCATGCCGGCATCGTCGGGGCGCTGCTCGACGGCCTGCCGCCCGCGCGCAGCAACGAACAGGTCCTGTTCGACGCGCTGGAGAACAAGGATGTGCCGGCCTTGCGCGAGCTGACCGCCGGTTTCCCCCAGGTCGAGCGCGACGCGCTGCTGGCGCTGCCCACGCTGTATGGCGGCCCCGAGGTGATCGAGCGGGCCCGCGCGGTGCTGCCCGCCAGCCCGGCCATCGGCCGCGCCCTGGACGAGCTGGCCTTCCTGGCCGGCGAGGTGCGCGATGCCACGGTCAACATCGACCTTGCCGATCTGCGCGGTTACCACTATCACAGTGGAGTCATGTTCGCGGCCTACGTGGCGGGCCTGCCCAACCACGTTGCCCGCGGCGGCCGCTACGACAAGGTGGGCGAGGCCTTCGGCCGCGCGCGTCCGGCCACCGGCTTTTCGCTGGACCTGCGCGAGGTCGCGGCGCTGTCGCCGGTCGAGGTCCGCGCGCTGGCGATCTTCGCGCCGTGGGACGCCGATCCCGCGCTGCGCACCGCGATCGCGGCGCTGCGCGAGGGCGGCGAGATCGTGATCCAGTCGTTGCCGGGCCACACGCACGAGCTTGACGAGTTCAATTGCGACCGCCAGCTGGTGCGCGACGGCGGCCGCTGGGTGGTGGTGCCGCGCTGAGCGCCGGTTCGCCGGACTGAGCGGTTCTCCCTGCAAAATCGGGGATCGGCCCGCAACAAGAGTAGAATACGTTTTTAACCTTCTGACCAGTTCAACATGTCCGCTTCAGCAGTAAGCCAGGGACGCAACGTCGTCGTGATCGGCACCCAGTGGGGTGACGAAGGCAAAGGAAAAATCGTCGATTGGCTTACCGATCATGCAAAGGGCGTGGTGCGGTTTCAGGGTGGCCACAACGCCGGCCACACCCTGATCATCGGCGGCAAGAAAACGATTCTGCGGCTGATCCCGTCGGGGATCATGCGCGAAGGCACCGTCTGCTATATCGGCAACGGCGTGGTGCTGTCGCCCGAGGCGCTGTTCCGCGAGATCGAGGAACTGGAAGGGGCCGGCCTGCAGGTGCAGAACCGCCTGCGCATCTCCGAAGCGGCCACGCTGATCCTGCCGTACCACGTCGCGATCGATCGCGCGCGCGAGACGCGCCGCGGCGCCGGCAAGATCGGCACCACCGGCCGCGGCATCGGCCCGGCCTACGAGGACAAGGTGGCCCGCCGCGCGCTGCGCGTGCAGGACCTGTTCGATCCGCAGCAATTCGCCGAGCGCCTGCGCGAGAACCTCGACTTCCACAACTTCATGCTGACCCAGTACCTGGGCGCCGAGGCCGTGGACTTCCAGCAGACGCTGGACGAGGCGCTGGCCTATGCGCCGCGCCTGGCGCCGATGGTCGCCGACGTGTCGGCCGAGCTGTACGCGGTCAACGCCGCCGGCCAGAACCTGATGTTCGAGGGCGCGCAGGGCACGCTGCTCGACGTCGATCACGGCACCTATCCGTTCGTGACCTCGAGCAACTGCGTGGCGGGCGCCGCCACCGCGGGCGCCGGCGTGGGTCCCGGCCGCCTGCACTACATCCTGGGCATCACCAAGGCGTATTGCACCCGCGTCGGTTCGGGCCCGTTCCCCAGCGAGCTGTACGACAACGACAACCCGCGCCGCCAGGACCCGGTCGGCGTGCGCCTGGCCAATGTCGGCAAGGAGTTCGGTTCGGTGACCGGCCGTCCGCGCCGCACCGGCTGGCTCGACGCCGCCGCGCTGAAGCGCTCGGTGCAGATCAACGGCGTGTCGGGCCTGTGCATGACCAAGCTGGACGTGCTCGACGGTCTCGACACGATCCGCCTGTGCGTCGGCTACATGCTGGACGGCAAGCAGATCGACATGCTGCCGCGCGGCTCCGACGCCGTGGCGCGCTGCGAGCCGATCTACGAGGACTTCCCCGGCTGGAACGAATCGACCTTCGGCATCAAGAGCTGGGATGCGCTGCCCGAGGCCGCGCGCCAGTACCTGAAGCGCATCGAGGAAGTGGTCGGCATTCCGATCGACATGATCTCGACCGGTCCGGACCGCGACGAGACCATTCTGCTGCGCCATCCGTATCTGATCTGATTCGGTGATCTGATCCGACGCAGCCGCGGCCCCGCCGCGGCGATCGATGGAAATCCGGCCCGCGCAAGCGGGCCTTACTGTATCCCCCGCACGGGAAGACCCCATAACAAAGCAGCAACGAAGAGCAAGCGATGACCCTGCCTCAGAACGATGACGAGAACCTGTGGATCTCGTGGGACGAATACCACCGGCTGATTGCCCGCCTGTCACTGAACGTGCACGAGTCGGGCTGGCGTTTCGACAAGATCCTGTGTCTCGCGCGTGGCGGCCTGCGCGTCGGCGACCAGATGTCGCGCATCTTCGACGTGCCGCTGGCCATCCTGGCCACCAGCAGCTACCGCGAGGCGGCCGGCACGGTGCAGGGCGATCTCGATATCGCGCAGTACATCACGATGACGCGCGGCGAGCTGAGCGGCCGCATCCTGCTGGTCGACGATCTGGTCGACTCGGGCGTGACGCTCGAACGCGTCGGGCGCCATCTGCAGGAGCGTTACCCCGCGGTGACCGAGGTCCGTTCGGCGGTGCTGTGGTACAAGGCCTGTTCGAAGGTCAAGCCGGACTACCACGTCAGCTTCCTGCCGACCAATCCCTGGATCCATCAGCCGTTCGAGGAATACGACACGCTGCGTCCGCATAATCTCGCCGCCTGGCTCAAGCGCGGCAAGCGGGCCGAGGGCGAGGGCGGTCAGGGCTGATCGGCATTCGGACCTCTCCCTTTCCCCGGCCCTCGCGGGCAATCGGGAGAGGGGGAACACCATAGGCAGAGCCGAGCGTCCCGCCGGTTTTGTCCCCTCTGCCGCTTGCGGGAGAGGGGCCGGGGGAGAGGGCGGCGCACCACCTGCGCCCACGCTCCATCCCCCCATCCCTTCAATACCCCACCGTAAACCGCTCGCGCGAATGCGCGTGCCGTTCCAGTTCGTCGACCAGCGCGACGGCGAAGTCCTCCATCGAGATCCAGCTCTTGCCGTTGGCGTCGGCCAGCAATTCGTCCTTGCCGATCCGATAGCTGCCGGTGCGCTCGCCCGGTTCGAGCAGCGCGGACGGTGACAGGAAGGTCCAGTCCAGTTCCTGCTCCGCCCGCAGCGCGTTCAGGAAGTCGCGGCCGGCGATGGCTTCGGCCTTGTAGGCCTCGGGAAACGTCGGCGTGTCGACCAGTTGCACGCCCGGCGCGACATACAGGCTGCCCGCGCCGCCGACCACCACGACACGCTTCACGCCCGCCTGGCCGGCCAGCTGCAGCAGCGGCTCGGGACCGGCCTGCGCGAAACGCACCGCGCTGACCAGCGCGTCTTGGCCAGCCAGCGCCGGCGCCAGCTTCGCGGTGTTGGCGAGATCGGTGATATCGGCGTCCAGCCGTTTCAGGCCGGGGCAATCGGCCAGCGTGCCGGCGTGGCGCGCGATGGCGGTGACGGTATGGCCGCGGCGCAGCGCTTCGTCGGCGATGCGGCTGCCGACGCGTCCGGTGGCACCCAGGATGGCGATTTGCATGGTGGAACTCCTTCACAGGTTGGCTTCGCGAGGAAGCAGAACGAAAGACGAAGCGAGGCGACGCACGCACATATGAAACCAGCGTAGTTACATATGCGGACAAAAAAATTCAGCGCCGCCGCGCGCGCGCCGACCGCTCGACGTCGGCCAGCATGCCGGCGATCGTGGTCTGCGCCAGGTTTTCCTCCATCGCGGCCTGCGCCTTGTCGGTGATGCGGGTCAGCGCGCCGGTGATCTCGCGTCCGACCATGCAGGCCGGATTCGGCGCGCCGGCATGCAAGGCGATCAGGCTGTCGGACTCCACCGCGCGAAATACGTCGCGCAGCGTGATGGTGTCCGCTGGCCGCGCCAGCGAGGCGCCGCCGGCCGCGCCCATCGCGGTCGAGACCAGTCCGGCCTGCGCCAGCACGCCGATCAGCCGGCGGATCAGCGCCGGATTGGTGCCGACGCTGCCGGCGATCAGCGAGGACGGCAGCGGCGCGTCGGCGCTGGCCAGCAAGGTCAGGATATGGACGGCAACGGCGAATCGGCTGCTGGTCGACATGGCGGGAAGCGTTGAAGTGAAACCATCGTAGTTACATATGCGCGCGCTGTCAACCATGGCGCGGATATTTGGGCCGGGGAGTCGGTCGAGCAGCGGGGAATACTGCGCGGAAGGAGGCGCGAAAGGAGGCGCTGAAGAAGGCGCGGAATAGGGCGGGGAAGAAGGCGCGGAAGAAGGCGCGGAAGAAGGCGGGCAATCGGCATGGGATCCAAGCCGCCGCCATGTCAAAGGAATGCCGGAAGCGCCACTGAAGCTGATACACTGCGCCTTGATGTCGAGGTGCGGCGATGACGGTCGCGCCCGGCGCAAGGGGCGGTGCAGTCGCGATCGGTTCGAGCGGTGGTTCGAACGCTGGTTCGACCGGCAGCAGGCGCGCCGCAAGCAGTGAAAGATGGTCGTCGGCCGCGCAAGGTCGGCACATGGTCGGAATTTTTCGGGACGCGATCCCGGGGATCCGGGGCAACCGGCGCACACGGCGCCGAACTGGAGCGCCAATGGCCCGATCAAAGCAGAACGCGCAAGCGATCCGGATGGAAATGCAGATGCAGGCGGGAAAGAAAAAACCCGCAGCGCCGGAAAGCGATGCGGGTTTTTTGATCTGGTGCCCAGGAGAGGACTCGAACCTCCACAGTGTTGCCACCGCTAGGACCTGAACCTAGTGCGTCTACCAATTCCGCCACCTGGGCAGGTGTCGAAACAACCGAAGCGCTCATTATAGCGACGACAATCGATTTGTCAAATCCTCTTTAGAAGAAATTGAATCAGAACAACTATCCGATCCCGAGTCGGGAAGAAATCCTCGGCGTCCTGCGTACCTCCGGTTCGCCACTGTCGGCCGGCGATATCGCCAAGGCGCTCGCCGTCACGCGCAAGGAGCATGACGGCTTCCAGAAACGGCTGGCCGCGATGGAACGCGACGGCCAGATCGAACTGAACCGCAAGGGCCGCTACGAGCTGGCGCACCAGCCCAACTTCGTGGTCGGCCGCGTGCAGGGCCACCGCGACGGCTTCGGCTTCCTGATCCGCGACGACGGCGAGGACGATATCTTCCTGCCCGAGCGCGAGCTGCAGAAGGCGATGCACAACGACCGCGCCCAGGTGCGCGTGATCGGCTACGACCGCCGCGGCCGCCCCGAAGGGCAGATCGTCGAGATCGTCGAGCGCGCCAACCGTTTCGTCATCGGCCGCCTGCTCAGCGAGGGCGGCGTGCTGGTGGTGGCGCCCGAGGACAAGCGCATCAGCCAGGACATCCTGATCCCGCCGCGCGCGCAGGGCAAGGCCAAGGTCGGCCAGGTCGTCAGCGTCGAGATCGTCGAATATCCGGACCGCTATGTGCAGCCGGTCGGCCGCGTGGTCGAGGTGCTGGGCGAGATCGACGACCCCGGCATGGAGATCGAGATCGCGGTGCGCAAGTACGGCGTGCCGCATGCGTTCTCGCCGGCCGCGCTGAGCGAGGCCGCCGCGCTGCCCGACGAGGTGCGCGATGCCGACCTGGAACACCGCATCGACCTGCGCGACGTGCCGCTGGTGACGATCGACGGCGAGGACGCGCGCGACTTCGACGACGCGGTCTACTGCGAGCCGGTCAAGATCGGCCGCGCCAAGGGCTGGCGCCTGATCGTCGCGATCGCCGACGTCTCCCACTACGTGCGTCCCGGCACGCCGCTGGACGCCGATGCGCTGGACCGCGCCACCTCGGTCTACTTCCCGCGCCGCGTGATTCCGATGCTGCCGGAGAAGCTGTCGAACGGCCTGTGCTCGCTGAACCCGCTGGTGGACCGGCTGTGCATGGTCTGCGACGCGGTGGTCACCGCCAAGGGCGAGCTGAAGGCCTACCAGTTCTATCCCGCCGTGATGCATTCGGCCGCGCGCCTGACCTACAACGAGGTCTGGGCGGTGCTGTCCAACACCAAGGGTCCGGAAGCCCACAAGCGCGCCGAGCTGGTGCCGCATCTGCAGAACCTGTACGAGCTGTACCAGGTCCTGCTGAAGGCGCGCCGCGAGCGCGGGGCGATCGACTTCGACACCACCGAGACCTATATCGTCTGCAATGCGCAGGGCAAGATCGAGCAGATCCTGCCGCGCACGCGCAACGACGCGCACCGGCTGATCGAGGAATGCATGCTGACCGCGAACGTCTGCGCGGCCGACTTCCTCGAGCGCTTCAAGCACCCGGCGCTGTATCGGGTCCATGCCGGGCCCAGCGAGGAAAAGCTCAAGGCGCTGCGCGAGTTCCTGAAGACCTCGGGCCTGTCGCTGGGCGGCGGCGACAAGCCGCAGGCCTCGGACTACGCCGAGGTCATGGACAAGATCAAGGCGCGTCCCGATGCACCGCTGCTGCAGACCATGCTGCTGCGCTCGATGCAGCAGGCGGTCTACAGCCCCGACAACATCGGTCACTTCGGCCTGGCCTACGAGGCCTACGCCCACTTCACCAGCCCGATCCGGCGCTACCCGGACCTGCTGGTGCACAGGGCGATCAAGGCGGTGCTGGCCCATACCAAGTACCAGCCCGCGTTCGCGCCGGGCACCGCGCTCAATACCGCGATCTCGCCGAAGGCGCGCCGCATGCAGGCCAAGGACGAGGCCGCGCGCGCCGAGAAGATGGCCGGCCGCGCGCGCCGCAACGAAGCGGTGTGGGACGAACTGGGGCTGCACTGCTCGGCCAACGAGCGGCGCGCCGACGAGGCCTCGCGCGACGTCGAGGCCTGGCTCAAGTGCTATTTCATGCGCGACAAGCTGGGCAACGAGTTTGCCGGCACGGTCAGCGCGGTGACCTCGTTCGGCATCTTCGTCCAGCTCGACGAGCTGTATGTCGAAGGGCTGGTCCACGTGACCGAACTGGGCAGCGACTACTTCGAGTATGACGAGGCGCGCAACGAGCTGCGCGGGCAGCGCACCGGCATCCGCTACCGGCTGACCGACCGCGTGCGCGTGCAGGTCTCGCGCGTCGACCTCGACGCCCGCAAGATCGACTTCCGCCTGGTGCAGGAGCCGTCGGCCAAGAGCCTGCGCGCGCGCCCGACCACCGAGCCGGCGCCGCATGTGCCCGCCGCGCACGCGCTGCCGGCGCGCAAGAAGGGCCGCCAGCTGGCCGCGCTGCTGGGCGGCACCTCCAAGCCGGAGGAGTCGTTCGACGAGACGCTCGATCGCGTGTTCGAGGAGCAGCCGGTGTTCGAGGCGGTGATCACGCCGGTCAAGGCGCGGCCCGAAGGGGGCACCGGCGGTACCGGCAAGCCGTCCAAGCGCGCGGCCAAGCCCAAGCCGGCGGGCGTGGGGCGCAAGGCAAGCGGCAAGACCGCGGCCAAGTCGACCGCCAGGTCGACCACCAAGCGGACCGGCAAGGCCGCCGGCAAGACGGCCCACAAGACCGCGTCGAAGAAGTCGACGCGGACGCGCTGAGGCGGGCCGTGAGCCGGCAATAAGCCAGCGGCAGGCCGATGGCAGGCCTGCGGCAAGCCGGCGCCAGGGCCGCGCCGGCCGGCGGGCCATGGGCGGGTACAATCCCGCCCATGGCCAAACAAAAACTTCTGATCGGCTTTCACGCCGTCACCGCGCGCCTGCGCCAGGACGCGGCCGGCGTCTCCGACGTCTATATCGAGTCCGCCCGGCGCGATCGCCGCATGCAGGACTTCATCCGCCTCGCCGAGGGACTCGGCGTGCGTCTGCACCCGGTCGATGCCGAGCGCCTGCGCGGCATGGCGGGCACCGACCGCCACCAGGGCGTGGTCGCCCGCGCCGAGGACGTGTCGCTGGCGCTCAATCTCGACGAACTGCTCGACGGCATCGAAGGCACGCCGCTGCTGCTGGTGCTCGACGGTGTCACCGATCCGCACAATCTCGGCGCCTGCCTGCGCGTGGCGGATGGCGCCGGCGCCCATGCGGTGATCGCGCCCAAGGACCGCAGCGTCGGCCTGAACGCGACGGTCGCCAAGGTCGCCAGCGGTGCGGCCGAGACCGTGCCGTATATCACTGTCACCAATCTGGCGCGCACGCTGCGGGAACTGCAGGAGCGCGGCATCTGGGTGGTCGGCACCGCCGACGGCGCCGAGCGCACGGTCTACGACATCGAGCTCAAGGGCCCGACCGCGCTGGTGATGGGCGCCGAAGGCGAGGGCATGCGGCGCCTGACGCGCGAGACCTGCGACGAGCTGGTGTCGATCCCGATGGCCGGCGGCGTCGAAAGCCTGAACGTGTCGGTCGCCAGCGGCGTCTGCCTCTATGAAGCGGTGCGCCAGCGCCGCGCGGCGGCGCGTTGAGCGGACCGTCCGATGAAGGGGGCGCGATGCTGATCGATGCCGCCGGCCTGGCCGACGCGCGGCGACGCATCGCGGCGGCCAGCGACATCCTGGTGCTGACCGGCGCCGGCATTTCCGCCGAGTCCGGCGTGCCCACCTTCCGCGATGCGCTGACGGGCCTGTGGGCCCGCTTCGATCCCGAGCAACTGGCCACCGAGGATGCCTACCGCCGCCAGCCCGGCCTGGTGTGGGACTGGTACCAGCATCGCCGCGCGCTGGTCGCGGCGGCGCAGCCCAATCCCGCGCATCACGCGATCGTCGCGCTGGCCGCGCAGAAGAAGGTGACCCTGGTCACGCAGAATGTCGACGGGCTGCACCAGCGCGCCGGCAGCACCGACGTGATCGAGCTGCACGGCAACCTGTTCGCCAACAAATGGCTAGACGGCTGCGGCCGCTGCGAGGCCGCGCCGGACGACGGCCGCAGCCCGCCGCGCTGCATCCATTGCGGCGCGCTGATGCGGCCCGGCGTGGTTTGGTTCGGCGAGGACCTGCCGCGCGTGGCGCGCTACCGCGCCGAGCATGCGGCGCAGACCTGCGACCTGTGCCTGGTGGTCGGCACCTCGGGCATGGTCTATCCGGCGGCGGGGTTGCCAGGCCTGGCCAAGGACCATGGCGCGGGCGTGATCGTCGTCAATCCGCAGCCATCGGCGCTCGACGCCACCGCGGACCTGGTGCTGTCGGCCCCGGCGGGGCAATGCCTGCCGATGCTGTGGGACCGGGCGGACGGCTGAGGCGAGCCCCGGCAAGTCCAGGCCCGCCTGGGGCAAGGCGAAGCGCGCCTGAGGCAAGCCCGGACGCGCGTGGTCAGGTCAAAGGGCGCCGGGGCGAGGCGGCGCCTCGCCCGTCATGCTTCAGGAGAAGGTCTCGGCGATCAGCCGTTCCAGCTTGATCGCATCCGCCGCGAAGGCGCGGATGCCCTCGGCCAGCTTCTCGGTCGCCATCGCATCCTCGTTCAGCTGCCAGCGGAAGGCCGGCTCGTCGCAATGCACGCGCGCGATATGGCCCGCCTGGGCGTCGTCCACCGACAGCTTGCGCTCGACCGGCGCCGTGCTGGCCGCCAGCTGCTCCAGCAGCTCGGGGCTGATCGTCAGCAGATCGCAGCCGGCCAGCGACAGGATCTGGTCGGTGTTGCGGAAGCTCGCGCCCATCACTTCGGTCTTGTAGCCGAAGCGCTTGTAGTAGTCGTAGATCTGCCGCACCGAATGCACGCCCGGATCGGCATCGCCGCTGTTGGCGTCGGGGTTCCACTTGTCGCCGGCCTGCTTGCGGTACCAGTCCAGGATGCGGCCCACGAAGGGCGAGATCAGCTGGGCGCCGGCCTCGGCGCAGGCCACCGCCTGCACCAGCGAGAACAGCAGCGTCATGTTGCAGCGGATGCCTTCGCGCTGCAGCACCTCGGCGGCGCGGATGCCTTCCCAGGTCGAGGCGATCTTGATCAGCACGCGTTCGCGCGGCACGCCGGCGCGTTCGTACAGCGCGATCAGGTGGCGCGCCTTTTCCACGGTCGCCGCGGTATCGAAGGACAGCCGCGCATCGACCTCGGTCGACACCCGGCCCGGCACGATCTTCAGGATCTCGCCGCCGAAGGCGATCAGCAGCGCGTCCATCACGGCATCGACGCCGGCGTCGTGATGATCGCGCACGGCCTTCTCGAGCAGCGGCCGGTACTCCGGCTTCTGCACGGCCTTCAGGATCAGCGACGGATTGGTGGTGGCGTCCTGCGGCGTGTACTGCTTCATCGCCTGGAAGTCGCCGGTATCGGCCACCACGGTGGTGAACTGCTTCAGTTGCGCTAGCTGGTTCATGATGGATTGCGTCGGACGGGAAAGAAATCGGAACGGGGACACCGCGTAGGGGCCAGGTCATGGCTGCATCGGTGCAAGGCCATATCGGTGCAGCGTGTCGTGGGTCCACCTCGGGGACCGCGTCGGCTCATTGTACCGGCCCATTGTGCGACCCCTGGCGGCCCGGGCGCAATCCGTTACACTACGCGGTTTCCGCAACCGACTTTTCCGGCTCCGCACCGTACCGCACCGCGGTCTACGGTGGGGCCCAAGGCAGCAGGCAATGACCCAGGATGAACTGAAGGCGCAGGTGGCGCAGGCCGCCGCGGACTATGTCGAGAAGGAAGTCCCCGAAGGGGCGGTGCTCGGTGTCGGCACCGGTTCGACCGCCAACCTGTTCATCGATGCGGTGGCGCGCTTCAAGGACCGCTTCGCCGGGGCGGTATCGAGCTCCGAGGCCTCGACGCGCCGCCTGCAGCAGCACGGCTTCAAGGTGCTGGACCTGAACGAGGTCGACGAGATTCCGGTCTACGTCGACGGCGCCGACGAGATCGATGCCAGCGGCGCGATGATCAAGGGCGGCGGCGGCGCGCTGACGCGCGAGAAGATCGTCGCCTCGGTGGCGCGCACCTTCGTCTGCATCGCCGACGCCAGCAAGCTGGTTGGCGTGATGGGCCAGTTCCCGCTGCCGGTCGAGGTGATTCCGATGGCGCGGGCCGCGGTCGCGCGCCAACTGGCGGCGCTCGGCGGCCAGCCGCGCCTGCGCATGACCAAGGAAGGCGGCATCTACAAGACCGACAACGGCAATGTGATCCTGGACGTCAGCGGCCTGGCCATCGGCGACCCGAAGGGCATGGAGCAGGCGATCAACCAGCTGCCCGGCGTGGTGACGGTGGGACTGTTCGCGCTGCGCGGCGCGGACGTGCTGCTGCTGGGCACGGCCGACGGCGTGCGGCGCACGGACTTCTGAGCCCGCGGCAGCGCGAAAGCGCACGCCCAAACGAAAAAAGGCGCCGCAAGGCGCCTTTTGTTCTTCCCACCCCACTTTCCCGATCGGCGGGGAAAAGGGGCAGGGGACAGGCCGGGCAGCCGGCTCAGCCCTGCGGCGGCACATACCCCGCCGCCTGGTCCGCGCCCTCGCCGAAGAAGTACTTCTCGGTCTGCTTCAGCAGATACTGGCGCGCACGCGCGTCGGCCATGTTCAGGCGGTTCTCGTTGATCAGCATGGTCTGGTGCTTGAGCCAGCCGGCCCAGGCCTCCTTCGACACGTTCTGCCAGATCTTCTTGCCCAGTTCGCCGGGCAGCGGCGGGAAATCGAGGCCCTCGGCCTCCTTGTTCAGCTTGACGCAATGGACCATGCGGGCCATGGGGGACTCCTTCTGTCTTCTGTTCGTGGGATCGCGGCGAGCCGCGCCATGGGGCGCGCTATGGGGGGCGATGCCGTGGGCGCTCTCGTGCGCAATGCCGTGGGCTTGCCGGCGGCGTTCGTACGGCGGCTATTGTAACGAAGCGGCCGCGTCCGCCGCGGGCCGCCCCTACCGCGCTTGCAGTTTTACAGTTTCTTCATCAGCACCATCGACTTGCGCTGCCAGTTGTACAGCTTGCGCTTGTCCTCGGGCAGGTCGTCGACGCTGGCGCGCACGAAGCCGCGCTTCAGGAACCAGTGCTCGGTGCGGGTCGTCAGCACGAACAGCCGATCCAGGCCGAGCGCGCGCGCGCGCCGCTCGATGCGCTTGAGCAGCCGTTCGCCGTCCCCGGTGCCCTGGGCATCGGGCGACACCGTCAGGCAGGCCATCTCCGCCATGCCTTCGCGCGGATAGGGATAGAGCGCGGCGCAGCCGAACAGCACGCCGTCGTGCTCGATCACCGAGAAGTTGCCGATGTCGCGCTCGATCAGATGGCGGCCGCGCGGCACCAGCGTGCCGTCCTGCTCGAGCGGGGCGATCAGCTGCACGATCGCGCCGACATCGTCCAGCGTGGCCTCGCGCAGGCTCTCCAGGTCGGTGTCCGAAATCATCGTGCCGACGCCGTCGTGCAGGAACAGCTCCAGCAGCACCGAGCCGTCCAGGTCGAACGGGATCAGGTGCGCGCGCGGCACGCCGCCCTTGAGCGCCTTGACCAGATGCTGCAGGTAGTAGGCCACGTCGGGCGGCAGGTGGTTGTTCTGCAGACGCTCGACCGCGGTGCGCAGCGACATCTCGGGCATCAGCTTGCCGACCGGGTCGAGCACGCCCGGCACCTCGGTGATGAAGATCAGCTTGTCGGCCTTCAGCGCGGTGGCGGTCGCGCTGGCCACGTCCTCCATCGACAGGTTGAAGGCTTGGCCCGTGGGCGAGAAGCCCAGCGGCGACAGCAGCACGATCTTGCCGTGCTGCAGCGACATGCGCACTGAGTCGCCGTCGATCTTGCGAACGAGACCGGTGTGCTGGTAATCCGTGCCCTCGACGATGCCGACCGGCCGCGCGGTGACGAAGTTGCCGGACACCACCGACAGCTGCGCCCCGGCCATCGGCGTATTGGGCAGGCCCTGGCTGAAGGCGGCCTCGATATCGAGGCGCAGCTCGCCCGAGGCTTCCTTCGCGCATTCGAGCGCGGCGTTGTCGGTGATGCGCAGGCCGTCGACGAAGCGCGATTCGACCTGGCGCAGCGCCAGCTGTTCCTCGACCTGCGGGCGCGAGCCGTGGACCAGCACGATCTGCATGCCCATCGCGTGCAGCAGCGCGACGTCGTTGACCAGCGCGTTCAGCATGCCGGCCTTGACCAGCTCGCCGCCGAAGGCGATCACGAAGGTCTTGCCGCGGAAGGTATGGATATACGGCGCGACCGCGCGCAGCCAGTCGACGAACTGCTGGCGGTCCGGTCCGGGCGCGGCGCGCTCGGGCGTGGCCGGGGCCTTCGTCAGGCTGGGCACAGCGGGCGTGGTGGCGGGAACGGCCACGGTCGCGGCCGGCGCATCGGCAGAGTGGGCTGCGGAGTCGGCGTCAGGGGCCACGGCGGGGTCGGCGGCAGGGGCCACGGCGGGGTCGGGCAGGGGATCGCCGGCCGCGTCGTTGTGCGCACCGGGTGTTGGGGTCGTGGCGGTTCTGGCGTTCATGGCGCGGATTATAATCCCCGCCAATGTCCGAACAACGCCCCGTCCCACCCGCAGCCCCGCGCCGCAGGCCGTCCCGACCGCAGTCCGCACGCCAGTCCCAGGGTCCATCCCAGGACTCGTCCCAGGGCCCGACCGAAGACAAGTCCGAACGCCCGTCCGAACGCTCGTCCGAACGCCAGCCAGAGCGTCGCTCAGAAGGCCAGCCCGAACGTCGCCCCGACGGCCAGCCCGGACGTCGCTCCGACGGCCAGCCTCAACGTCGCCCCGAAGATCAGCCCGCACGTCGCCCCGAAGGCCAGCCTGCCGGTCAAGCCAGCCGCCGGTCGCCGCGCCGCACCGCGCCGGCCAATCCGCTGCCGCCGATCACCTTCCCCGAGGCGCTGCCCGTGTCGGCGCGGCGCGACGAGATCGCGCGCGCGATCGAGCAGCACCAGGTGGTGATCGTCTCGGGCGAGACCGGTTCGGGCAAGACCACCCAGCTGCCGAAGATCTGCCTGTCGATCGGCCGCGGACCGGCACGCGCCGATGCCGCCGAGACTGCAGATGCCGCAGAGGGCAACGACGCTACCGAGACCGCCGATGCCCCGGAGGGCGGACGTACCGCCGGCGGCAAGGACGGCCAGGCCAGGCGCCAGGGCGGCCTGATCGGCCACACCCAGCCGCGACGCATCGCCGCGACCTCGACCGCCAAGCGCATCGCGCAGGAGCTCGGTTCGCCGGTGGGCGAGCACGTCGGCTACCAGGTGCGCTTCAACGACACCATGTCGCCGGGCGCGTCGATCAAGCTGATGACCGACGGCATCCTGCTGGCCGAGACGCAGACCGATCCGCTGCTGCGCGCCTACGACACCATCATCATCGACGAGGCCCACGAACGCAGCCTCAACATCGATTTCCTGCTGGGCTACCTGAAGGAGATCCTGCCGCGCCGCCCGGACCTGAAGGTGATCATCACGTCGGCGACGATCGACGCGCAGCGTTTCGCCGAACATTTCGGCAGCGGCGGCAAGCCGGCGCCGGTGATCGAGGTCAGCGGGCGGCTGTATCCGGTCGAGATCCGCTATCGGCCGATCGCCGAGGACGGTGGCCGCGGCGACAAGGGGGCCGACAAGGGCGGCGACAAGGGGGCCGACAAGGGAACCGACAAGGGCAGCAGGTCGGGCGACGGTCCGTTCAAGTCCGCGCAGGCGCGCGAGCGCGACCTGTACGACGGCATCGTCGACGCCGTCGACGAGCTGAGCCGGCTCGGTCCCGGCGACGTGCTGGTGTTCCTGCCGGGAGAGCGCGAGATCCGCGAGGCCGCCGAGGCGCTGCGCAAGCACCATCCGCCCCACACCGAGATCCTGCCGCTGTTCGCGCGGCTGTCGGTGCAGGAGCAGGAGCGCGTGTTCAAGCCCTCCAACGCGCGCCGCATCGTGCTGGCCACCAACGTCGCCGAGACCTCGCTGACGGTGCCCGGCATCCGCTATGTGGTCGACACGGGCCTCGCGCGCGTCAAGCGCTATTCGTATCGCAACAAGGTCGAGCAGCTGCAGATCGAGCCGATCTCGCAGGCCGCCGCCAACCAGCGCGCCGGCCGCTGCGGCCGCGTCGCCGACGGTGTCTGCATCCGCCTCTACGACGAGGCCGATTTCGCCGCGCGCCCGCGCTTTACCGATCCCGAGATCCTGCGCTCGTCGCTGGCCGCGGTGATCCTGCGGATGAAGGCGCTGCGCCTCGGCGCGATCGAATCGTTTCCCTTCATCGAGCCGCCGCTGGGCCGCGCGATCGCCGACGGCTATCAGTTGCTGCAGGAGCTCGGCGCGGTCGACGAGGGCAATGCGCTGACCCCGCTGGGCCGCCAGCTCGCGCGCCTGCCGCTGGACCCGCGCGTGGCCCGCATGATCCTGGCCGCGCGCGACCAGCATTGCCTGCGCGAGATGCTGATCATCGCCAGCGCGCTGTCGGTGCAGGACCCGCGCGACCGGCCGCAGGAGGCACAGGAGGCCGCCGACCAGGCGCACCGCAAGTTCATGGACGAACGCTCCGAATTCCTCGGCTGGGTCAAGCTGTGGAAGTGGTTCGAGGACGCGGTCGCGCACAAGAAGAGCAACCGCCAGCTGCAGGACCAGTGCCGCGCCAACTTCCTGTCGCACCTGCGGCTGCGCGAATGGCGCGACGTCCATTCGCAGCTGCTGACCACGGTCGCGGAGCAGGGCTGGAAGCTCAACGACAGCGAGCCGACCTACGAGCAGGTCCACAAGGCGCTGCTGACCGGCCTGCTCGGCAATATCGGCCAGAAGCTGGACGAGGCCGACGGCCGCGGCCGCGAGTACCTGGGCGCGCGCGGCATCAAGTTCCATCTGTGGCCCGGCTCGCTGGTGGCGCGCAAGATGGGCCGCTGGCTGGTGGCCGCCGAACTGGTCGAGACCAGCCGGCTGTTCGCCCGCACGCTGGCGCGCATCGAGCCGGACTGGCTCGAGCAGGTCGGCCGCCATCTGCTCAAGGTCAGCTGGAGCGATCCGCACTGGGAAAAGAAGGCCGGCCAGGTGCTGGCGATGGAGCGCGCCACGCTGTACGGGCTGACGGTCTACCAGCACCGGCGCGTGCACTACGGCCCGATGAATCCGCGGGAGGCGCGCGAACTGTTCATCCGCCGCGCGCTGGTCGAGGGCGAGTTCGATACGCGGCTGCCGTTCTTCGCGCACAACCAGCGCCTGGTCCGGGAAATCGAGAACCTCGAGCACAAGGCGCGCCGGCAGGACGTGCTGGTCGACGACGAGCTGATCTACGCCTTCTACGACCGCCACATCCCGGCCGACATCCATCAGCAGACCAGCTTCGAGCAGTGGTACCAGGCCGAGAGCGCGCGCGACCGCAAGCTGCTGTACCTGAACCGCGAAGAGCTGATGCGGCACGAGGCGGCCGGCATCACCACCGACCTGTTCCCGAAGACGCTGAACGTCGCCGGCGTCGACATGGGCTTGAGCTACCACTTCGAGCCCGGCAGCCATCGCGACGGCGTCACGCTGACGGTGCCGCTGTACGCGCTGAACCAGATCCGGCCCGAACGCGCCGACTGGCTGGTGCCGGGCATGATCAAGGAGAAGGTGCACCTGCTGCTCAAGTCGCTGCCGCAGAAGCTGCGCCGCCATTGCGTGCCGCTGCCCGACTATGCCGCGGGCTTCGTCGAGCGCCGGCCGTTCGCCGAAGGCGAGCTGATCGACGTGCTGATCGCCGATATCCGGGAGCAGACCGGCACCATGATCCGGCGCGCGGACTTCAAGCTGGAGACGCTGCCGGCCCACCACTTCATGAACTTCAAGGTGGTCGACGAGCATGGCCGCCAGCTCGACATGGGCCGCAACCTGGCGCAGCTGCGCGCCGAACTCGGCGGGCAGGCGCAGCAGTCGTTCCAGAGCCTGGTCGCGCGCGAGGCGCCGGTCGCCGAGGCGGGGCAATACGAAGGGCTGACCGGCTGGACCTTCGGCGAGCTGCCCGAGCTGCTGGAGATCCGCAAGGGCAACCGCACGCTGTTCGGCTATCCGGCGCTGGTCGATCGCGACACCCACTGCGACGTCGAGGTGTTCGACGACCCGCAGGAGGCCGAGCGGCTGCACCACGCCGGGCTGCGGCGGCTGTTCGCGCTGCAGCTGCGCGAGCAGGTCAAGTTCGTGCAGAAGAACATCCCCGGCCTGTCGCAGATGGCGATGCAGTACATGACGCTGGGCACGCAGGACATGCTGCGCGACCAGATCGTGACGCTGGCGCTGGAGCGCGCCTGCATGCAGGCGCCGCTGCCGCGCAACGAGGCCGAGTTCGCCGCGCGCAAGGAGGAGGGCCGCGGGCGGCTCGGCCTGCTGTCGCAGGAGATCGCCCGGCTGGCCGGCACCATCCTGGCCGAATACGCGGCGCTGCCGCGCAAGCTGCTGCAGGCCAAGCCCTTCGCCGCCGCGCATGCCGACATGCAGGCCCAGCTGTCGCAGCTGATGGGCAAGCATTTCCTCAGCGAGACCCCCTACGACAGGCTGGTGCATTTCCCGCGCTATCTGAAGGGCATCGCGATGCGGATCGACAAGCTCAAGGGCGATCCGGCCCGGGATACCCAGCGGCAGCAGGAGATGGCGCCGCTGCTGCAGCAGTGGCAACGCGCGGACAAGCAGCGGCGGCAGGGCAGGGGCGGCGAGGACGCCCGGCTGGAGGAATTCCGCTGGATGCTGGAGGAGCTGCGCATCGCGCTGTTCGCCCAGGAATTGCGAACGCCGGTGCCGATGTCTGTCAAGCGTCTGCAGAAGGTGTGGGAGTCGATGCAACGGTAGGACGGCCTGCGCACGATTTTGGCGCGTCCGGTCATCGAAACGGTGGGGCTCGACGTTAGAATGCGTGGGCCTTGGCGGTCGCATGAGCGGCCGCCTGGACGGCCGGTCAGGCGGGCGCGCTTTGTAGCGGGATTCCCGGCCGGACCCCCGCCGTTCCACCCGTTCCGTTTCCTTGCTCGATTCCTGTTCGATTCCTTGTTCGAACCCTTCCGCCGACCGTCCAGAACGGTCCGCCAACCGTTCCGTTCGCCCTGCATATGCCCGCCTTTCGCCGTGTCGTCGCCGCCTGTTTCACCTGGGCCTGTCTTGGCGCGGCGGCGCTTCCAGCCCACGCCGAAGTGGTCGTGGTGCTCAATTCGGGTGATGCAACCGTAACCCTGATCGACCGCGACAGCCAGAAGGTGCTGGAGACCTTTCCGGTCGGCAAGGAGCCCCACCACCTGATCGCCACGCCCGACGACCGCTCGCTGATCGTCGCCAACGCGGTCGGCAACGACCTGGTCTTCCTCGATCCGGTCAGCGGGCGGGTCCAGCAGCGCGTGCCGGACATCGACGACCCGTATCACATCGGCTTCTCGCCGGACCAGAAATGGTTCGTGGTCACCGGCAACCGGCTCGACCGCGTCGACCTGTACCGCTGGGACGGGCGCGCGCTGAAGGCGGCCAGGCAGCTGCCGCTGGGCCGCACCCCCAGCCATATCGCCTTCACCGCCGACAGCCGCATCGCCTTCGTGACGCTGCAGGACTCGAACGAGGTGGCGGCGATCGACCTGCCGACGCAGACGCTGCTGTGGCGCATGGAGGCCGGCTCGGCGCCGGCCGGCATCTGGCTGACGCCGGACCAGCGCTATCTGCTGGTCGGCATGACCGGCGCCGACTATGTCGCCGTGATCGACTGGCGCACCCGCGCGGTGGTCAAGCAGATCCAGACCGGCAAGGGCGCGCACAACTTCCGCGCGCTCGGCGACAAGCGCCATCTGCTGCTGACCAACCGGGTCTCGGGGACCATCAGCATCCTGGACCAGCAGACGCTGACCAAGGTCGGCGACATCACCGGCCTGCCGCCGGGGCCGGACGACATGGAGCTGGCCGCCGACGGCAAGACGCTGTGGGTGACCTTCCGCTGGGCGCGTTCGGTCGGCGTGATCGACGTGCCGAGCCGCAAGCTGGTCAAGACCATCCGCGTCGGCCGCTCGCCGCACGGCATCTATTTCCGCACGCGGGCGCCGCTGTATTGACGAGGGCGGCATGAGGCTCGGTAACGCGCATTCCCCGGCAACCCTGGCGGTTTGCCCGTCTCTGCCGCCGCTGGGAGAGGGAAGATCGGTGGGCACAGGCCAGCGGCTGGCGCGAGTGCTGCTGGCCGCGCTGACCGCGCTGGCTTGCGCCGCCTCGCCACCCGCCCATGCCGCCCCCGACGACTGCCGCGCCGGCACCCTGTACCTGACCTTCGACACCGGCAGCATGAGCCAGGCGCAGCTGATCGCCGACGTGCTGCGCCGCCAGCGCGTGCGCGCGACCTTCTTCCTCGCCAACGAGCCGACTGTGCGCGGCGACCATTCGCTTGACGCGGGCTGGGCGCCGTACTGGAAGGCGCTGGCCGCCGACGGCCATGCGTTCGGCTCGCATACCTTCGATCACGTGTACCTGCGCAGCACGCGCGGCGGCAAGGTCGTGATGCGGCCGCAGTTCGGCCCCAGGGCCGGCCAGGACATCGCGATGGACCAGCCCGCCTTCTGCGCCGAGCTGGACCGCAGCGCCGCGGCGCTGCGGCGGCTGGCCGGCGTCGGCATGGAGCCGCTGTGGCGTGCGCCGGGCGGCCGCACCGCGCCGCAGACGCTGGCCTGGGCGCGCCAATGCGGCTATCGCCATGTCGGCTGGGCGCAGGCGGGCTTTCTCGGCGACGAACTCGACTCCGACCGCTATCCGAACACGGCGCTGCTGAACCGGGCGCTGCGCGACCTGCGCGACGGCGATATCGCGATGGCGCATCTGGGCATCTGGTCGCGCCGCGATCCGTGGGCGCCGGCCGTGCTGGAGCCGCTGATCGAGGGGCTGCGCCGCAAGGGCTTCTGCTTCGCCACGCTGCGCGAGCATCCGGACTACCGCCCGGACAGGCCGGCCGGCGCCAGGGGAGGGCCCAACTGATGCTGCAGACATTGGACGCCTGGCTCGGCGATCTCGAGGGCGCGCTGTTCCAGCACGTGGTGCTGCCGGTGGTCTACGCGCTCGGCCTCGGCGGCTATGCCGAGGACGCCTTCACCGGCACCGAATGGCTGGTGGTCGGGTTGCTTCAGCTCACGGTGATGGTGGCGCTGCTGTGGCCGCTGGAGCGGCTGCGTCCGGTCGAGCCGGTCACCGATCGCGCCGCGATCCGCACCGACATGCTCTACACGATGATCCACCGGCTCGGCCTGTTCCGGCTGGTGCTGTTCTTCACGCTCGATCCGGTGGTCGACGCGATCGAAGGACGCCTGCACCTGGCCGGCTGGCAGCGGATCAATGTCGAGGACTGGTGGCCGGGGGTCACCAGCGAGCCGCTGGTCAGCTTCCTGGTCTATCTGCTGCTGTTCGATCTGCTCGGCTACTGGTATCACCGCCTGTCGCATACCGTGCGCTGGTGGTGGTGCCTGCATGCGGTCCATCACAGCCAGCGCCAGATGACGCTGTGGAGCGACAACCGCAACCACCTGCTCGACGATCTGCTGCGCAGCCTGGTGTTCGCGGTGACCGCGCTGGCGATTGGCGTCGAGCCGTCGCAGTTCCTGCTGCTGGTGGCGCTGTCGCAGCTGATGCAGAGCCTGCAGCATGCCAATGTGCGGCTGCATTTCGGCCGCATCGGCGAACGCCTGCTGGTGTCGCCGCGCTTTCATCGCACGCATCATGCGATCGGCATCGGGCACGAGGCGCACGGACAGCCGGCGCGGCTGGGCGGCTGCAACTACGGCGTGCTGTTCCCCTGGTGGGACATGCTGTTCGGCACGGCCCGCTTCGTCGACGACTACCAGCCCACCGGCATCCGCGACCAGTTGCCGCCGCCGGCCGGACGCGGGCGCGACTACGGCGCCGGCCTGCTGCAGCAGCAGTGGTACGGCATCAAGCGCTGGTTCCGGCGGGCCTAGGCGGTGGCCGCGGCCGTCTCCCCGCGGAGATCGCCGCCACGGAGATCGCCGCCACGGAGTTCGCCGCCACGGAGTTCGCCGCCACGGAATTCGCCGCCATGGAATTCGCCGGCGCGGAGGTTGCTGCACGGACGTCGTCTGCGCGGACGATGCCGCTCCGACACGATGCGTTGCCGGCACGTGTGCTAGTCTGTCCCACCTGAATCGGCCCCGATGGCGAGCCGTTGCCGCGCCGCCGCGCGCGGCGCGCGCCGCCCGACGTGGACAGCTGACCGGGGCGTCCGATCTGATCGACCGACCCGGTCGGCGGACCCGCAGCCGCTCCGTCTCCACCTTCGCATTACGCATGAACGACCTCGTCCGCTCCTTCGTCCGCGCGCTGATCAGCCAGCTGCATCCACGCATGCTGGCGCTGACCGTGATTCCCTTCGTGCTGGCCACCGTGTTATGGGGCGGCCTGCTGTATTTCACCTGGGATCCGGTGATGACCGCCGCGCGCGGCTTCCTCGAAACCTCGATCTTCACCAGCTGGATCTACGGCGCGCTCGACTGGTTCGGCGTGTCGTCGCTGCGCGCGGTGGTGGCGCCGCTGTTCGTGGTCGCGCTGACGATTCCGCTGGCGGTGGCCTCGCTGCTGCTGTTCATCGGCCTGTGGTCGGTGCCCGCGGCGGTGCGTTTCCTCGAGCGCAGCTATCCGGAACTGGCCAAGAGCAAGGGCGGCAGCGTGCTGGGCAGCGTCTGGCATTCGCTGTCGAGCACCGGCGTGTTCCTGCTGCTGGTGCTGATCTCGCTGCCGCTGTGGCTGGTGCCGCCGTTCTTCGCGCTGGTCCCGCCGCTGCTGTGGGGCTGGCTGACCTATCGCGTGATGACCTACGACGCGCTGGCCGACCATGCCAGCGCCGACGAGCGCAAGGCCATCATGCGGCGCCACCGGATGCCGCTGCTGATCATCGGCGTGGTGGTCGGCCTGCTGGGCTCGGCGCCGACGCTGCTGTGGGTGTCCTCGGCGGCGATCATCTTCCTGTTTCCGTTCGTGCTGGCCGGCGCGCTGTGGCTCTACGCGCTGATCTTCATCTTCTCGGCGCTGTGGTTCGGCCACTACTGCCTGCACGCGCTCGGGCAGCTGCGCGCCGAGCGGCAATCGGTGGCGCCGCCGCCGGCCGGGCCGGACGTCATTGAACTGGCGCCGTCTGACGTGCGCCGCATCGAATCATCCTGAAAAGAGGGGCATCATGGGTTTCGGCCTGATCGTGATCGGCGACGAGATTCTGTCGGGACGACGCGAGGACAAGCACATGCGGCGCGCGATCGCGCTGCTGGCCGAGCGCGGACTGGCGCTGCAATGGGCCGAGTATGTCGGCGACGAGCGCGAGCGCATCACCGCGACGCTGCGCCGCACGCTGGCGGGCCCGGACGTGGTGTTCTGCACCGGCGGCATCGGCGCCACGCCGGACGACCATACGCGCCAGTGCGCGGCGGCGGCGCTGGGCGTGCCGCTGGAGCTGCATCCCGAGGCGAGGGAGCTGATCGCGCAGCGCATCGCCGAGACGGCGGGCGGCGATCCGGTCAAGGCCGATCTGTCGCTGCCGGAGAACCAGCATCGCTTCAAGATGGGCGAGTTTCCGCGCGGCGCCCGCATCATCCCCAACAGCTACAACCGGATCCCGGGCTTCTCGATCGGCGACCACCATTTCATGCCGGGCTTCCCGGTGATGGCGTGGCCGATGATGGAGTGGGTGCTGGACAACCAGTATTCGCACCTGTTCCACCAGGTGCAGCACGTCGAGCGCGCCTTCCTGGTGTTCGAGGCGCCGGAGTCGACGCTGACGCCGCTGATGGAGCAGGTCGAGACCGCCTTCCCGGGCGTGCGTGTGTTCAGCCTGCCGTCGGTCGGCGACGCCCAGCGCGGCGAGCTGTACGCGCGGCGGCATATCGACCTGGGCGTCAAGGGTGCCCCAGCCCTGGTGGAGGCCGCCTACGCGATGCTGCGCGACGGCGTGCGGGCGATGGGATTCGAGGTGGTGGAGAACGTGGGAGCGGGCGTCAGCGCGGGGTGAGATGGCATTGCGCCACTGCGCTGCAAGATGCGGTGGGTTTGCTCCCCTCTCCCGCGTGCGGGAGAGGGAGGGACTCACTGGCCAAGAGTCTGCGCCTTCAGTGCGACCTCAGGCCCCGTGCCACGGCAGCCCGCGCACGCACCAGCCCTCGACCGTCTTGCGGTGGTGGTGCTCGTCGCGCGGGCCTTCGAAGCCTTCCAGCACATCGATCGCGTAACGGTAGCCGGCCTCGGTGGCGACGCGGGCGGCGTGCTTGGAGCGCGCCGCGCTGCGGCACAGGAACAGCACCGGCGCGTCCTGCGGCACCTTCGCCTTCAGTTCCTCGACGAAGCGCGGATTCTGCGCGCCGCCGGGATAGCCCGACCATTCCACATGCAGCGACTGGCGCTCCGGCACGTCCGGGCCGCCGACCCAGTCCAGCTCGGCCTGGGTGCGCACGTCGACCAGCACCGCGTTTGGGTCGGCCATCAGCAGATCGTAGGCTTGCTGCGGCGTCAGCGCGCCGTAGTAGGGCAGTTGGTCCTGTTGTTGCCGCGCGTTGGCGGCCTGCAGAAGCGCGTCTCGGGTGGTCATTGCAAGGGACGGTTTGGATCGATGGAAGACGTGACGCCGATCGCGGCCACGCCTGCTGCAAAGACCGTTATTCTACTCCGCCGGGCGCGGGGGCCGCGGTGCAACCGCAGTGGCAGGCCGGCGAGCCGGCTCGAAAACCGGCGCCGGCGCCAGCATGGTGCCGAGTGCACCATGTCGGTGCATTCGAACGCGGCGATGCACCGGGTTGGGGTTTGCGGCCGGTGCCGATGCCGCCGGCACCCGCGCCTTCGAGCCGCCGTCGCGGCGCCTCCGGCATCCGTCGGAGCCTTGCGCCAACGCGGTGCAACGGCGCCTTTCCGCGCCGATGCACAGATTGCGGGAACGGGCGGGCTGCTGCGCGGCGCCGGCGTCACCGTCGCGCCAAATCCGTGCGGACGTTGGCATGCTTTCTGCTAACATGCTTCGTCCTTTTGATGGCCGGTCGCCGCCGGCAGGCGGCAGCGATGCGCCCCCGGCGGCCGGCACGTGAATGGCTCCAACTGAACTCAGCCGAATTACCAGGAGATAGGCATGGCGCAGAGCGTTGCAGATGTGATGAAGCTGGTGAAGGAAAACGACGTCAAGTTCGTCGACTTCCGTTTCACCGACACCAAGGGCAAGGAGCAGCACGTGTCCGTGCCGACCTCGCACTTCGGTGACGACAAGTTCGAGAGCGGCCATGCTTTCGACGGCTCGTCCATCGCCGGCTGGAAGGGTATCGAGGCATCGGACATGCTGCTGATGCCGGATCCGAACACCGCCCATATCGACCCGTTCTACGAAGAGCCGACGCTGGTGCTGACCTGCGACGTGGTCGAGCCGTCCGACGGCAAGGGCTACGACCGCGACCCGCGTTCGATCGCCAAGCGCGCCGAAGCCTATCTGAAGAGCACCGGCCTGGGGGACACCGCCTACTTCGGTCCCGAGCCCGAGTTCTTCATCTTCGACGGCGTGACCTGGAACATCGACATGCAGGGCTGCTTCGTCAAGATCCATTCGGAAGAAGCGCCGTGGTCGTCGGGCCGCGAGTTCGAGCACGGCAACAGCGGTCACCGTCCGGGCAAGAAGGGCGGCTACTTCCCGGTCGCCCCGATCGACACCTTCCAGGACATGCGTTCGGAAATGTGTCTGATCCTCGAATCGCTGGGCATCCCCGTCGAAGTCCACCACCACGAAGTGGCCGGCCAGGGCCAGAACGAGATCGGCACCAAGTTCAGCACGCTGGTGCAGCGCGCCGACTGGACGCAGCTGCAGAAGTACGTGATCCAGAACGTCGCCCACACCTACGGCAAGACCGCGACCTTCATGCCGAAGCCGGTGGTCGGCGACAACGGCTCGGGCATGCACGTGCACCAGTCGATCTGGAAGGACGGCCAGAACCTGTTCGCGGGTAACGGCTACGCCGGCCTGTCGGAGTTCGCGCTGTACTACATCGGCGGCATCATCAAGCACGCCCGTGCGCTGAACGCGATCACCAACCCGGGTACCAACTCGTACAAGCGTCTGGTGCCGGGCTTCGAAGCCCCGGTCAAGCTGGCCTACTCGGCCCGCAACCGCTCGGCCTCGATCCGCATCCCGTACGTGGCGAACCCGAAGGGCCGCCGCATCGAGACCCGCTTCCCGGATCCGCTGATGAACCCGTACCTGGGCTTCGCCGCGCTGATGATGGCCGGCCTGGACGGCGTGCAGAACAAGATCCACCCGGGCGAGGCCGCGGACAAGAACCTGTACGACCTGCCGCCGGAAGAGGATGCCAAGATCCCGACCGTGTGCTCGAGCCTGGATCAGGCCCTCGAGTACCTGGACAAGGACCGCGAGTTCCTGACCCGTGGCGGCGTGTTCAGCAACACGATGATCGACGCCTACATCGAACTGAAGATGGAGGAAGTGACCCGCTTCCGCATGACCACCCATCCGCTCGAGTTCGAGATGTACTACTCGCTGTAAGCAGGCGCTGTCAGCACCCGCTGCAAGTACACCGTGCTTGTTGCACCAGGAAGGGGCGGCCTCGGCTGTCCCTTTTTGTTTGGCTCGCTAGAATTGGGCTTCCTCCGACCTCGATCCCTGCCGATGCGACGCCCGCCCATGACCGCGACCCTGTCTTCGTCCCGCCCGCCGCACCGCGCCGGTGCCGAACCGGTGCCGCCACCCCGGACCGGTGCATCGGCCGCCCTGTTGCTGGGCATCGCGGCGGGTGTGGCGGCGGCGTTCGGCGCGCTGGGCGCGGCGCCCGCAGCGGCACAGTCCTCGGCGCAGTCCGCGTCGAACGGCTCGGAGATCTACGTCTGCAGCGGCCCGAAGGGCGTGCCCGAATACCGCAACGGCAATGGCGGCAAGGGCTGCAAGCGGCTGGACCTGCCCGACGTGCTGACCGTGCCGGTGACCCGGCAGGCGGCGCGGGGCGTTGGCGGCGGTGGCGGCGGCGGTGTCAATCCGGCGCCGATCGATGGCGCCACCGCGGCGAACTTCCCGCGCATCGACGCGGCCACGCAGCGCCGCCGCGACGGCGAACGCCGCGCCGTGCTGGAAGAGGAGCTGCGCAGCGAGCAGGCCAAGCTGGCCGCGCTGCGCGCGCAATTCAACGAGGGCCAGCCGGAGCGGCAGGGCGACGAACGCAACTACCAGCGCTATCTGGACCGCACCGCCTCGCTGCGCGAGGACATCGCCCGCAGCGAGGCCAATGCGGCCGCGCTGCGGCGCGAGCTGGCCAACCTGAAGGATTGAGGATCGATCGATGCGCCGCCTGATTCGCAGCGTTTCACGCAAGGTCGGCGGCGCCGACCGCGCGCCGGCCGACGAGGACAGCGCGTCCCCGACGTCGCCGGCGCTGGCAGCGCTCGCCGCGGGGCTCGACATGATGCCGAACCCCGTGCTGCTGGTCGCGCAGCCCGGCATGCGCATCGTCTACGCCAACCCGGCCGCCGAGGCCAGCTTCGGCCTCTCGCGCAAGTCGATGCTGGAGCTGTCGCTGTCGGCGCTGTTCGGCCGCGCCGACGAGCTCGACGCGATGATCGATTCGGTGCTGGCGCGCCAGGTCGATGCGCGGCGCCAGGACGTGGTCCTGCAACCGCCGCTGCGCGAGCCGATGCACGCGCATGTGGTGATCGGCGGCATCGACGCGAGCCCCGGCACCGCGCTGGTCGAGGTACTGCCCAACGAGCAGAAGGTCCGCAGCGAAAGGGAGGAACGCATCCTCGACCTGACCTCGGCCAACAAGGAGCTGATCCGCAATCTGGCCCACGAGATCAAGAATCCGCTGGGCGGCATCCGCGGCGCGGCGCAGCTGCTCGAATTCGAATTGCCCGAACGCAGCCTGCGCGAATACACCCAGGTCATCATCAAGGAATCGGATCGCCTGCAGACGCTGGTCGACCGCCTGCTCGAGCCGCACCGGCATCCGCATATCGTGCGCGAGCTCAATATCCACGAGGTGCTCGAGCGCGTGCGCTCGGTGGTGCTGGCCGAATTCCCCAACGGCCTCGAGATCGTGCGCGACTACGACGCGAGCCTGCCCGAGCTGTCCGGCGATATCGAGCAGCTGATCCAGGCGGTGCTCAACATCGTCCATAACGCGGCGCAGGCGCTGGCCGAGCGCATCGCGCGCGGCGATGCGCAGATCGTGCTGCGCACGCGGGTCGCGCGGCAGGTCACGATCGCCAAGCGGCTGTACAAGCTGGCATTGGACTTGCATGTGATCGACAACGGTCCGGGCATTCCCGAGGATATTCGCGAACGCATCTTCTACCCGCTGGTATCGGGCAGGGATGGCGGCAGTGGGCTCGGTCTGACACTGGCGCAGACCTTCGTGCAGCAGCACGAGGGTCTGATCGAATGCGAGAGCCGGCCCGGCTGTACCGATTTCCGCATCCTGCTGCCGCTGCGCTGAACGACCCGGGACGGCCCCGGACGGGCTTGAGGGCTTGAGGGCTTGAGGGCTTGCGGCCTTACGGCCCATGGCCCCACGCCGGGTGGACAGCGCAGCGAAGGCGGACCTCCGAAACACCGAGCAGACAAGCGACGCACATGAAGCCGATCTGGATAGTCGACGACGATCAATCTATTCGCTGGGTCCTGGAAAAGGCCCTGGCCCGGGAGAGCCTGCTGTCCCGCAGCTTTACCAACGTGCGCGACGTCCTGTCGGCGCTCGAGGACGACGAGCCCCAGGTCCTGATCTCGGACATCCGCATGCCCGGCGGTTCGGGCCTCGATCTGCTGCAGGCGATCAAGGGCCGCCATCCGGGGCTGCCGGTGATCGTGATGACCGCCTACTCCGATCTGGACAGCGCGGTGGCGGCCTTCCAGGGCGGCGCCTTCGAATACCTGGCCAAGCCCTTCGACGTCGACAAGGCCGTCGAACTGATCCGCCGCGCGCTGGAGGAAAGCCTGCGCGAGGAGGAGATGGACGACCGCCTGCTCGACGCGCCCGAGATCCTCGGCCAGGCGCCGGCAATGCAGGACGTGTTCCGCGCGATCGGCCGGCTGTCGCAGTCGAACGTGACGGTGCTGATCACCGGCGAGTCCGGCACCGGCAAGGAGCTGGTCGCGCGCGCGCTGCACAAGCACAGCCCGCGCGCCAACGGCCCCTTCATCGCGCTCAATACCGCGGCGATTCCGAAGGACCTGCTCGAGTCCGAACTGTTCGGCCACGAGCGGGGCGCCTTCACCGGCGCGCAGACCATGCGCCGCGGCCGCTTCGAGCAGGCCGAGGGCGGCACGCTCTTCCTCGACGAAATCGGCGACATGCCGTTCGACCTGCAGACGCGGCTGCTGCGCGTGCTGTCGGACGGCAACTTCTATCGCGTCGGCGGCCACAACCCGCTGCGCGCCAATGTGCGCGTGATCGCCGCCACCCACCAGAACCTCGAAACGCGCGTCAAGGAAGGGCTGTTCCGCGAGGACCTGTTCCACCGCCTGAACGTGATCCGGCTGCGGCTGCCGCCGCTGCGCGAACGGCCCGAGGACATCACGCTGCTGGCGCGGCATTTCCTGCAGAAGAGCGCCAAGGAACTGGGCGTGGAGCCGAAGCGCATGTCCGACGAGGCGCTGGCCTATGTCAGCACGCTGCCGTTCCCGGGCAACGTGCGGCAGCTGGAAAACCTGTGCAACTGGCTGACCGTGATGGCGCCCGCGCAGACCATCGAGGTCAAGGACCTGCCGCGCGAGATGATCGGCGGCGCGCCGGAAGGGCAGGCCGGCATGGCGAACTACGGCGTCGCGCGCGTCGCCGAGCCCGGCGGCGATGCGGCCGAGGCGGGCGCCATGGTTGGCGCTTCGGCTGGCGGCATGGCCGGTGGCATGGCCGCCGCGGGGCCGGGCGGGTTTGCCGCCGACGGCGCGGCCACGCTACCAAACGATGCGGAAGCGCCGGGCTACGGCGGCCGCATGGCGCCGGCGGGGGCGTTTGGCACCCCGGGCACCGCGGGCACCCCCGGCATGGCGGGCTTGGCGGGCTCGGCCTCGGCCGCCGCGCCCGCGCCCGGCTGGGAAACCCTGCTGGCGGGCGAGGCCCGCGCGATGCTGGAGGCGGGCCAGCCCGAGGTGATGGACGCGCTCACGCGCCGCTTCGAGAAGGCGGTGCTGGAGGCCGCGCTGGGCGTCACCCGCGGCCGCCGCGTCGAGGCCGCGACCCGGCTCGGCATCGGCCGCAACACCATCACGCGCAAGCTGCAGGAACTGGGCTTCGATTGAGCGGCGCGAGCGATCGCGCAATACAAAACGCCACGGTGCAAGCCGTGGCGTTTTTGTTCGGGAGGTTCGCGTCGGAGTTCAGCCCCGGCGCGCTCCAACCGTGAAGGCGAACTCGCCCAGTCCCGCCACGCCGCCGCGCACCGCATTGCCCGGCTGCAGCTTGCCGACGCCGGCCGGCGTGCCGGTAAAGATCAGGTCGCCGGGAGCCAGCGCCACGCTCTGCGAGATATAGGCGATGACATCGGCCACCGGCCAGATCATCTCGTTCAGGTCGCCCTGCTGGCGCACCTCGCCGTTGACCTCGAGCCAGATGCGGCCCTGGGCCGGATGGCCGACCGCGCTGACGGGCTGCAGCGGCCCGCACGGACCGGACGCGTCGAAGGCCTTCGACCAGTCCCACGGCCGGCTCATCGACTTGGCGACGTCCTGCAGGTCGCGGCGCGTCAGGTCCACGCCGACGCCATAGCCCCACACATGCTCCAGCGCGCGCTCGACGGCGATGTCGGTGCCGCCCTTGCCGATCGCCACCACCATTTCGATCTCGTGGTGCAGGTTGTCGGTCAGCGGGGGATAGGGCACGGTCCCTTGCGCGGGCACCACCGCATCGGCCGGCTTGGTGAAGAAGAACGGCGGCTCGCGGTCCGGATCCTTGCCCATCTCGCGCGCATGGGCGGCGTAGTTGCGTCCCACGCAGAACACGCGGCGGATGGGGAAGCGGGCGCTGCTGCCGGCGACGGCCACGCTGGCCTGCTCGACGGGCGGAATCACGAATTCGGTCATGGTGTGATGGGATGAAGAAGGGATGCGGGGCGTCAGGCGATATCGACCACTGGACGATATTGGCGATATCGCAAGACGGCGAAATCGGCGACATCGACAGGATCGGAGCCGATTGTACTGAGCAGGACTCGCAATATGAAACGAATCATTTTGGGGCTGAGCATCGAAAACTCAGATGGATGATGCGCGGACTGGGCTGGCCCCAAACCAAAATAATTTTTTGGTTAATCGGTGCGGCAACCGCTTCTTCCGCGTCCCGCTCGTCTCCACACTTGCCGTCACGGCGACCCGTGCCTCCATGCGTTCGCACGCGAGGCACGAGGACCGCGCCGGCATAACGAGATCAGGAGACCCCCATGACCACCAAGCCGCCTCCGGCATCCAGCGCCACATCCCGCCCCACATCCCCCGCATCCCGCCCAACATCCCGCGCCGCAGCCCGTCCGGTACTCCGCCGAACCTGGCTGCGCGCCGGCCTGCTCGCGCTGTTCGCGCCGCTGTGGGCCGCGCTCGCGCCCGCCGCCCTGGCCGCCTACCCGGACAAGCCGGTGCGCCTCGTGATTCCCTATCCGCCGGGCGGCGCCACCGACGTGATCGGCCGCATCGTCGCCGCCCGGCTCGGCGAGGCGCTGGGCCAGCAGGTCGTGGTGGAGAACCGCGGCGGCGCCGGCGGCAATATCGGCGCCGAGGCGGTGGCCAGGAGCGCGCCGGACGGCTACACGCTGCTGATGGGCGCGCTGACCTCGCATTCGACGATGGCCACGCTGGAGAAAGGGCGGCTGCGCTACGATCTGCTGAAGGACTTCGTGCCGGTGATGGTGGTCGGCTCGGTGCCGCTGGTCGTGGTGGTCAATCCGCAGCTGCCGGTCACCACGCTGCAGCAGTTGATCCAGTACGGCAAGGCCCATCCGGGCAAGCTGAACTATGCGAGCTCGGGCGCCGGCGCGCCGCAGCGGATGGCGGCCGAGATCTTCCGCAAGGAGGCAAGCATCGACATGGTGCACGTCCCCTACAAGGGCAGCGGCCCGGCGATGACCGACCTCGTCGCCGGGCAGGTCAACATGATGGTCGAGACCGTGCCGGCGGCGCAGCCCTTCATCAAGAGCGGGCAACTGCGGCCGGTTGCGGTGGCGGCGGCAAAACGGATCTCGATGCTGCCCGACGTGCCCGCGGCCGGAGAGAGCGGCATGCCGGCGCTCGACGTCAGCTCGACCTTCGGCGTGCTGGCGCCGGCCGGCACGCCGGCGCCGGTGGTGCAGCGCCTGAATGCCGCGCTGGCGAAGATGCTGGAGATGCCGGCGGTCAAGGCGCAGTTCCTGCAGCAGGGCGTCTACGCCTTGCCCCCGACCTCGCCCGACAAGGCCGCCGAGCGCCTGCGCGACGAGGTGACCCGCTGGCAGAAGGTCATCACCGAGGCCGGCATCGAGTCGGATAGTTGAGGCCCGGCGCCGGCCCGATGCCACGCCTCCCATGCCACTGCACCGACCCCGCCTCCAGGCAACGACGCAAGCAACGACGCAAGCAACGACGAAAGCAACGACGAAAGCCACGACCAATCAACGACGATGAGCACCACGCCCAGCAATCCCGCAACCCCCAAGTCTCCCGCATCCACCGATGACAGCCAGCGCGACACCGGAAGCGATACCCGCAGCGATGTTCGCCCCGACGCCGGCCTGCGCAAGGGCCTGACCAACTACGGCGACCAGGGCTTCTCGCTGTTCCTGCGCAAGGCCTTCATCAAGGGCTCCGGCTATACCGATGCCGCGCTCGACCGGCCGGTGATCGGCATCGCCGATACCGGCAGCGCCTTCAATCCCTGCCACGGCAACATGCCGCAGCTGATCGAGGCCGTGAAGCGCGGCATCCTGCTGGCGGGCGGGCTGCCGATGCCGTTTCCGACCATCTCGATCCACGAGAGCTTCGCCGCGCCGACCAGCATGGTGCTGCGCAACCTGATGTCGATGGATACCGAGGAGATGATCCGCGCGCAGCCGATGGATGCGGTGGTGCTGATCGGCGGCTGCGACAAGACCGTGCCCGCGCAGCTGATGGGCGCGGCCTCGGCGGGCGTGCCGGCGATCCAGCTGGTGACCGGCGCGATGCTGACCGGCTCGCATCGCGGCGAGCGGGTGGGGGCCTGTACCGATTGCCGCCGCTACTGGGGCAAGTTCCGCGCGGGCGAGATCGACGCGCACGAGACCGCGCAGGTCAACGACCAGCTGGTCGCCAGCGTCGGCACCTGTTCGGTGATGGGCACCGCGAGCACGATGGCCTGCCTGACCGAGGCGATGGGCATGAGCCTGCCTGGCGCCGCCACGCCGCCGGCCGTCACCGCCGACCGCATCCGCATCGCCGAACTGACCGGCGCGCGCGCGGTGGCGATGGCGCGCGAGCGGCTGACCGTCGACAAGGTGCTGACGCCGGCCGCGTTCGAGAACGCGATGCGCGTGCTGCTGGCGATCGGCGGTTCGACCAACGGCATCGTGCATCTGGCCGCGATCGCGGGGCGCATGGGGCTGGACATCGACATGCAGGCGCTGGACCGCATGGGCCGCGAAACGCCGGTGCTGCTCGACCTGAAGCCCAGCGGCCAGCACTACATGGAGGACTTCCACAAGGCCGGCGGCATGGCCACGCTGCTGCGCGAGCTGCGGCCGCTGCTGCGGCTGGACGCGCTGACCGTGACGGGACGCACGCTGGGCGAGGAGCTCGACGCCGCCGGTCCCGGCTTCGCGCAGGACGTGGTGCGCCCGATCGCCGACCCGATCTATCCGCAGGGCGGCATCGCCGTGCTGGGCGGCAATCTGGCCCCGGGCGGCGCGATCATCAAGCAGTCCGCCGCCGACGCCGCGCTGATGGAGCACGAGGGCCGCGCCGTGGTGTTCGAGAACTCGCAGGACCTGGTCGAGCGCATCGACAGCGACGATCTCGACGTCAACGCCGACGATGTGCTGGTGCTGAAGAACATCGGTCCGAAGGGCGCGCCCGGCATGCCGGAGGCGGGCTATATCCCGATCCCGCGCAAGCTGGCGCGCGCCGGCGTCAAGGACATGGTGCGCATCTCGGACGGGCGCATGAGCGGCACCGCGTTCGGCACCGTGGTGCTGCATGTCACGCCGGAGGCCGCGGTGGGCGGACCGCTGGCGCACGTGCGCACCGGCGACCGGATTCGCCTGAGCGTCAGCCGCCGCGAGCTGAGCCTGCTGGTGGCGGAGGACGAACTGGAGCGGCGCCGTGCGGCCAATCCGGTGCGCGAGCCCAGCGCGCCGCGCGGCTACCTGAAGCTGTTCCTGCAGACGGTGACGCAGGCCGACCGGGGCGTCGATTTCGACTTCCTGCGCGCCGCCGAAACGCGCGGCAAGACGCCGCAGGCGCCGGAGTAGATTGCAGGTCGATAGAAGTCGCCGCGGCGCGGGCGGCCCCTGGGCTGCCCTTGGCGTTCCCCTTGGCGCCGCCATGGAGCGCCACCCTTGGCGTCTCGTTAGCGCACCCTTCGCGCCCGGTGAGCGCACCGTTAGCGCTCAGTTAGCGCCCAGTTAGCGCCCAGTTAGCGCCCAGTTAGCGCCCCCTGGCGCTGCCCGGTCGCGCTCGCCGCATGCTCGAGCAGCGTGCGCGCCAGCGCGCCGTGCGCGGCGTGCGGCGACCACAGCAGGCCGACCTGCCGCACCGGCGCGCGGCCCGGCAGCGCAATGCGCGCGACGCGAATGCCTTCGGGCCAGGGCGGCGTCCAGTCCGGTACCAGCGACACGCCGATGCCCTGGTGCACCATCGTCGCGATCGCGTTCAGCGCGTCGATCTCGAGCCGCTCGTGCGGCACGATGTTGTGCTCGTGCAGATAGCGGTCGGCCACCATGCCGCCCCACATGCCGCGGTCGTAGCGGATGAACGGCTCGGTGGCGAGCAGTTCGTGCGCGCCGCGCTCGGCCATCGATTCGGGCGCCAGCACGATGAACGGTTCGCGCACCAGCACGTGCCACTCGAACGCCTTCGGAATCGCGAACTGCGGCGCCACGATGATGCCGGCATCGAGATCGCCGCCGACGATCCGGCGATACAGGTGCGAGGACGAACCCGGTTCGACAAAGATCTTCAACTGGGGATGCGCGGCGTAGACGCGCTTGAGGATCGGCGGCAGCAGACCCGTCAGCGCCGAGGTCGACACACCGAGCCGCAGTTCGCCCAGCAGGCTGTCGTCGTGCGCGACCGCGTTCAGGTCGCGCACATCGCGCACCACCGCGCGCGCCTTCGGCAGGATGCGCAGCCCGCCCTGGGTCGGCACCACGGTGCGTCCGGCGCGCTGCACCAGCGGCGTATCCAGCGATTCCTCCAGCGCCTTGACGCGCGCCGCGATGGCGGCCGGCGTCAGGCCCAGGCGTCGCGCCGCTTCGGCGAACGAGCCGTGCTCGACCACGGCGACGAAACTCTGCAGGTAGCGAATGTCCACGGCGGGGCAGGCCTCTTGTTGTCGTAGGGAGTCGTAAGGGGGCAGCGGGACGCAGCAGCACGCAGCGGGGCGTAGCGGCGCGGCAGATGTTAGCAAAGCGCGGTCGGGATACCGGGCTGTTCGCCCCGGTGGAACCCAAAAAACATTATCGTTTGAAGCAGCCGTTCGATGCTGTTTTCGCGGATTGGCGGTTCCTAGAATGGCCCCATTCCTTGATCGCCATTCGTCGAGCCCGATCCATCGGGCCAGCCGCCCAGGCGCCCATCCCCGGAGACAGCCATGACCGAGTCCGCCCGCCCGCGCGGCGTCTTTTCCCCCGTGCTCACGCCGTTCACCGACGGCTATGCGCCCGACGCGCGGCGTTTCGTGCGGCATTGCCGCTGGCTGATCGAGCAGGGCGTCGGGCTGGCCGTGTTCGGCACCAATTCCGAGGCCAACTCGTTGTCGCTGGACGAGAAGCGCGGCCTGCTGGACCGGCTGCTGGACGCCGGCATTCCGCCGGATCGCCTGATGCCCGGCACCGGCGCCTGCGCGCTGCCGGACGCCATCGCGCTGACGCGCCACGCGGTCACCGCGGGCTGCGCCGGCGTGCTGATGCTGCCGCCGTTCTACTACAAGGGCGTCAGCGACGATGGCCTGTTCCGCGCGTTTGCCGAGGTCATCGAGGCGGTCGGTGGCACGGCCGGCGAGGCGGCCGACGAGACGGCCCGCAATGCGCGCCTGCGCGTCTACCTGTACCACATCCCCGCGGTCAGCCAGGTGCCACTGGGCCTGGACCTGATCGACCGGCTGCTGACCGCCTATCCCGGCATCGTCGCCGGCATCAAGGACAGCTCCGGCGATCTCGCCAACACGCGTGCCATGATCGAGCGCTTCGGCGCGCGCGGCTTCGATGTCTTCGCCGGAACCGAGGCGATCCTGCTGGAAACCATGCGTGCGGGCGGGGCGGGCTGCATCACGGCCACCGGCAACGTCAATCCCGCGCCGATCGTCGACCTGTACGCCAACTGGCAGGCGGCCGATGCCGATGCGCGGCAGGCCGCGCTGAACCGCACGCGCGCGGCCTTCCAGCAGTTCCCGATGATTGCCGCGATGAAGGAAGCGATCGCGGTGCAGAGCGCCGACGGCGGCTGGCGCACGGTGCGGCCGCCGCTGACCGAGCTGCAGGAAGGGCAGCGGGCGCTGCTGGGTCAGGCGCTCGATGCGCTGGGCTTTGCGATGCCGGGGGCGGAACGGCTCGCGGCCTGATTGCATCCGCATCTCGGCGCCGACTCGGGCACCGAACCGGGTTTCGATCCGAGCTCCGACCCGGGTATGCCACGGCATGCCAGAAACCCGCACAACAACATACAACGACACCCCAGGAGACGACCATGACCTTCACCAACCAGCCATGCCGGCCATCCCGGCGCATCGCCGGCCTTTGCCACACCCTGTACGCCCGAGCGGCCGGATTGGCCACGACGGCCCTGATGGCCCTGATGGCCCTTGCGGCCGGCCCCGCCGCGGCCGCCACCGACGCCTTTCCCAGCAAGCCGATCCGCGTGGTGGTCGGCTTCGCGCCCGGCGGCGGCGCGGACATCGTCGCGCGCCAGCTCGGCGCGCAGCTGTCGAAACAGATGGGTCAATCGGTGGTGGTCGAGAACCGGCCCGGCGCGACCGGCACCATCGCCGCGTCGAACGTCGCGCAGTCGCCGGCGGACGGCTATTCGATGATGCTGGCCTCGCAGTCGACCATGGTGATCGCGCCGAGCATGTACGCGAAGCTGCCGTTCGATCCGCTGAAGGACTTCATTCCGGTGACGCAGGTGGTATCGATGCCGCTGGTGATGGTGGTCAATCCGTCGGTGCCCGCCACCACGGTGAAGGAGGTGGCCGAGCTGGTGCGTGCCGGCAAGCTGACCAGCTATGCCTCGTCCGGACCCGGCGGCCCGCAGCATATCGCCGGCGAACTGTTCAACACCATGAGCGGCATCAAGCTGACGCACGTGCCTTACAAGGGCGAGTCGGCCGCGCTGACCGATGTGATCGCCGGCAATGTGCCGGTGATGTTCGCCAACGTGCCGGTGGCGGCGCCGTTCATCAAGTCGGGCAAGCTGAAGGCGATCGCGGTCTCGAGCCTGGCCCGCGCCCCGAGCCTGCCGCAGGTGCCGACGGTGGCCGAAGCGGGGCTGAAGGATTTCGAGGTGCTGACCTGGTACGGCTTGTTCCTGCCCGCCAGCACGCCGCGCCCGATCGCCGCGCGCATCAGCGACGAGGTCGCGCAGGCGCTGAAGGAGCCGGGCCTGCGCGCCAAGTTCGCCGAGCAGGGCCTGAATATCCTGGGCACCAATCCCGAGCAGTTCGGCAAGTTCATGACGGGCGAAGTCCCGAAATGGGCGGCGGTGGTGAAGGCGTCGAATATCCGGCCGGAATAAGCCCGACCCCGCCTTCGCGCCGAAACGCCGGACGCCAAACGCCAAACGCCAAACGCCAAACGCCAAACGCCAAACGCCGAAGCGCCGAAGCGCCGAAGCGCCGAAGCGCCGAAGCGCCGAAGCGCCGAAGCGCCGAACGCGGGTCTCTATCCCAATCCCATTTCTCTGACACGCAACACGGAAACAAGCGCCGTATGGAAGCTCGCCACGACAAGACCCTGCTGGGCCCCTGCATCCGCCTGCATCCCGCTGACAACGTCCTGGTCGCGCGCATGGATGTCGGCATCGGCACGCCGGTGCCGGGCCAGCCCTGGACCACGCGCGCCCAGGTGCCGGCCGGCCACAAGATCGCCGCGCGGGCCATCCGCGCCGGGGAGCCGATCGTCAAGTACAACGTCTGCATCGGCTTCGCCGCGACCGACATCGCGCCGGGCAGCTATGTTCATTCGCACAACGTCAGCTTCCAGGAGTACGAGCGCGACTACGCCTATGGCCGCGACTATGTGCCGGTGGAGCGCGTGCCGGCGTCGCGCCAGGCGATGTTCGACGGCATCGTGCGGGCCGATGGCCGCGTCGCGACGCGCAACTATGTCGGCATCCTGTCGACCGTCAACTGCTCGGCCACCGTGGTGCGCAAGATCGCCGAGTGGTTCACGCCCGAGCGGCTGGCCGACTATCCGAATGTCGACGGCGTGGTGGCCTTCAGCCATTCGCTGGGCTGCGGCATGGAGATGACCGGCGAGCCGATGGACCTGCTGCGGCGGACCATGGCCGGCTACGCGCGCCATGCCAACCTTGGCGGCGCGCTGATCGTCGGGCTGGGCTGCGAGCGCAACCAGTTGAAGGGCCTGCTGGAGACGCAGTCGCTGCAGGACGGCCCCTTGCTGCGCACCTTCGTGATGCAGGACAGCGGCGGCACGCGCAAGACCATCGAGGCCGGCATCGCCGCGGTGATGGCGCTGCTGCCCGAGGCCAACCGCGTCGAGCGCCGGCCGGTGCCGGCCAGCCACCTGACCGTCGGCCTGCAGTGCGGCGGCTCGGACGGCTTTTCGTCGATCACCGCCAATCCGGCGCTGGGCGCCGCGGTGGACCTGCTGGTGCGCCACGGCGGCACCGCGATCCTGTCGGAGACGCCGGAGATCTATGGCGTCGAACACACGCTGACGCGGCGGGCGGTCAGCCGCGCGGTCGGCGAGAAGCTGGTCGAGCGGATCCGCTGGTGGAAGGACGAGTATTCGGTCGGACGCGATGTGCAGATCAACGGGCAGGTCAGCCCCGGCAACCAGATGGGCGGGCTGGCCAACATCTTCGAGAAGTCGCTGGGCTCGTCGATGAAGGGCGGCACCGGGCCGCTGATGGCGGTCTACCGCTATGCCGAGCCGGTGACCGAACATGGCCTGGTCTTCATGGATACGCCGGGCTATGACCCGGTGTCGGCCACCGGGCAGATCGCCGGCGGCGCCAACCTGATCGCGTTTACCACCGGGCGCGGCTCGATGTTCGGCGCCAAGCCGGTGCCCAGCGTCAAGCTGGCCACCAACTCGCCGATGTACCGCCGGCTGGAGGAGGACATGGACCTGAACTGCGGCACCATCCTCGACGGCGAGAAGACCATCGAGCAGGTCGGCGAGGAGATCTTCCAGCTGATGCTGCGCACCGCGTCGGGGCAGCGTTCGAAGAGCGAGCTGCTGGGGCTGGGCGACAACGAGTTCGTGCCCTGGCACATCGGCATCATGAGTTGATGCCAGAGGCCGGTGTCGGTGCCGGCACCGGGCCGGGCGGCGGTGCGGTAGTACGGTAGTACGGTAGTACGGCGGTGCGAACGTGCGGTGGCGCGGCAGTGCGCCAGTGCGGCAGGGCCCCTGTGCGGCCCGGCGCCTAGCCGGCGTCCCGCGCCGCCAGCAGCGCGTCCACCATCTCGGCAAAGCCTTCGCCGCCGGCGGCCTCGGTCACATAGGCCGGCGGCACCGGCAGCAGCGGCAGGATCTCGCGCACATTGGCCACGCCGACGGACAGCGGGAAGTGGGCGAACATCGCGGCGTCGTTGGCCGAATCGCCGATGAACACCCATTCGTCGCGCTGGGCGTCCAGGTCGGCGCCGAGCAGCTCGGCCGCGCACAGGCGGCTGGTGCTGAGCTTGTCGTGCCGGCCGAACCAGCCGTTGACATGGATCGAGCTGACCGTGGCCGTCATGCCGGCCTGCTGCATCAGCGCGACGATGCGGTCCACCGCCGCGGGCGGCAGCGGCGCGACATCCTCGGCATGGTCGATCGCCAGGTCGGCCGCGTGCCAGTGCTGGTCGGACGCCAGCGCGCAGCCGGGCACCTCCCGCAGGATCCGCTGCGCCAGTTCGTCGATGCGCCGCAGGTTGCGCGCGCGCGTATCGGCGTCGTCGATGAAGCGCGTGACCAGGCGCCCGTCGCGCAGGTGCGAGTAGAACGCGCCGTTCTCGCCGATGATCGCGTCGACCGGCCACAACCGCGTCAGGATTTCCGCCCAGGCGATGCAGCGCCCGGTGACCGGAATCACCTGCAGGCCCGCGTGCCGCAGGCGTTCGATGGCCAGATAGGTCTGCGCCGGCAGGCGGCCGGCGGTGGTCAGCGTGCCGTCGATATCGGTCAGCACGCCGCGCACGCGGCGCAGCGCCGCGGCGGGCAGCGCAGCCGGAAAGACGGGGAGATCGGGGAGGGTTTGCGGGGTCGGCATGGCGGCGCATTGTACCTCGCAAGTGGCGTCGCCTAAGCTATGTCACGGCGCTGTCATCTTGCCTTCGCCCCGGGCCGGTTGGGCCCGAAGCCGCGTGGACATTGGTAGAAACGCTCGGTTTCTCGGCGCGCGCTGGCGGAGTAACATCCGCTTGTCACAAAAAATGCATACATTCAGCCGGTTTCCGACTGGATGACGCAATAAACGAGGAGAGCCGTCGATGACCATCCCCCGCACCATCACCATCAAGCTTGCCGCCGCGGCCGCCGCCGTGGCCGCGCTGTCCGCCACCGGCGCCGCGCACGCCGCCGTCGAAGTGCAATGGTGGCATGCCATGCAGGGCGCGTTGAACGACAAGGTCAACGAGGTTGCCAGCAAGTTCAACGCCAGCCAGACCGAGTACAAGATCGTGCCGGTCAACAAGGGCAACTACGATGAAACCCTGGCGGCCGGCATCGCCGCCTTCCGCGCCGGCGGCGCGCCGGCGATCCTGCAGGTGTTCGAGGTCGGCACCGCCACCATGATGAGCGCCAAGGGCGCGATCAAGCCGGTCTCGACCGTGATGAAGGAAGCCGGCGAGAAGTTCGACCAGAAGGTCTACATCCCGGCGGTGGCGGGCTACTACACGTCCGCCAAGGGCGAGATGCTGTCGTTCCCGTTCAACAGCTCGACCACGGTCTTCTACTACAACAAGGACGCCTTCAAGAAGGCCGGCCTCGATCCCGAGAAGCCGCCCAAGACCTGGCCCGAGGTGATGCAGTACTCGGCCAAGATCAAGGCCTCGGGCGGCAACTGCGCCTACACCACCGACTGGCAGGGCTGGGTCCACCTGGAGAGCTTCTCGGCCTGGCACAACACGCTGTACGCGACCAAGAACAACGGCTTCGGGGGCACCGATACGCGCCTGGTGTTCAACAGCCCGCTGCACGTCAAGCACATCTCGAATCTGCAGGACATGGTCAAGAAGGGCTACTTCAGCTACGGCGGCCGCAAGGCCGAGTCGGGCGCGAAGTTCTTCAACGGCGAATGCGCGATGTTTACCGGCTCGTCGGCGACGCTGGCGAACGTGCGCAAGAACGCCAAGTTCGCGTTTGGCGTGTCGCAGCTGCCGTACTACCCGGACGTGCCGGGCGCCCCGCAGAACACCATCATCGGCGGCGCCTCGCTGTGGGTGATGGCCGGCCGCAAGCCCGAGGAATACAAGGGCGTGGCCAAGTTCTTCACCTTCCTGTCGCGCCCGGAGATCCAGGCCGACTGGCACCAGGCCACCGGCTATCTGCCGGTCACGATGGCGGCGTATGAGCTGACCAGGAAGTCCGGCTTCTACGAGAAGAATCCGGGCGCCGACGTGTCGGTGCAGCAGATGGTCGTCAAGACCACCGACAAGTCGCGCGGCGTGCGGCTGGGCAATATGGTCCAGGTGCGCACCGTGGTCGACGAGGAACTGGAAGCGGTCTGGGCCGGCAAGAAGGAGCCCAAGGAAGCCCTCGATACCGCGGTCAAGCGCGGCAACGAGCTGCTCGAACGCTTCCAGCGCACCGCCAAGGAATAAGCGGCGGCCAGCGGGCGGCGGCCCCTTCCGGTTTCCCGCCCGCGATTCGTTCCGGCTTCTGCCGCCGCGCCGCCGTGCCGCCGTACCGATGCGGCGGGCGGCCGGTCCGAGGCAGGTCCAATTTCCCCCGGGGCGCCGCGACGGCGCTCCTTTGTCATCGCCACGCATGGAAAAACGCGTCGTCTTCCGTTCGCCCTGGCTGCCGTATCTGCTGGTGCTGCCGCAGATCGCGATCACGCTGATCTTCTTCTTCTGGCCCGCGGGCCAGGCGCTGTACCAGTCGGTGCTGCAGCAGGACGCCTTCGGCATCAGCCTCGAATATGTCGGCGCGGCCAACTTCATGACGCTGTGGAACGACCCGAACTACATCGAGTCGTTCCGCGTGACCGCGATCTTCGCGGTCGGGGTGGCGCTGCTGGGCATGTCGTTCGCGCTGCTGCTCGCCTATTTCGCCGATCGCGCGCTGCGCGGCGCGGTCGCCTACAAGACGCTGCTGATCTGGCCCTATGCGGTGGCGCCGGCGGTGGCCGGCGTGCTGTGGATGTTCCTGTTCAATCCGACGCTGGGCATCGTCTCGTACGTGCTGCGCCAGATGGGCGTGGACTGGAACTTCCTGCTCAATGGCGACCAGGCCATGCTGCTGGTGATCATCGCCGCGGCGTGGAAGCAGGTCAGCTACAACTTCCTGTTCTTCCTGGCCGGGCTGCAGAGCATCCCGCGCTCGCTGATCGAGGCCGCCGCGATCGACGGCGCCGGTCCGTGGCGCCGCTTCTGGTCGATCGTATTCCCGCTGCTGTCGCCGACCACCTTCTTCCTGATGGTGATCAACGTGGTGTACGCGTTCTTCGACACCTTCGCCATCATCGACGCGGTGACGCACGGCGGGCCGTTCAATTCGACCAACACGCTGGTCTACAAGGTCTATCACGACGGCTTCCGCGGCATGGACATCGGCGGCTCGGCGGCGCAGTCCGTGATCCTGATGGCGATCGTGATCGCGCTGACGGTGGTGCAGTTCCGCTACGTCGAGCGGCGCGTCCAGTATTGAACGTCGACGAATGCAGACCGCAGACAGGTATCCCTCATGGTAGAACGGCGTCCCTTCCTCGATTTCCTGACCCACGTGGTGCTGATCATCGGCATCCTGATCGTGGCCTTTCCGGTCTATGTGACCTTCGTCGCCTCGACGCTGACCGCGGAGGAGGTGCTCGACGCGCCGATGACGCTGATCCCCGGCCCGCACCTGCTGGAGAACTACCGCACCGTGCTGTTCTCCGGCGTCGGCGTGGCGGCGGCCCCGGTGTCGACCATGCTGATGAACAGCATGATCATGGCGCTGGGCATTTCGCTGGGCAAGATCGCGATCTCGATCATCTCGGCCTTCGCGGTGGTGTACTTCAAGTTCCCGCTGCGCAAGACCTTCTTCTGGATGATCTTCATCACGCTGATGCTGCCGGTCGAGGTGCGCATCCTGCCGACCTACGAGGTGGTGTCGGACCTGGGCATGCTCGACAGCTATGTCGGCCTGACGGTGCCGCTGATCGCGTCGGCCACCGCGACCTTCCTGTTCCGGCAGTTCTTCCTGACCGTGCCGGACGAACTGGCCGAGGCCGCGCGCATCGACGGGGCGGGGCCGATGCGGTTCTTCCTCGACGTGCTGCTGCCGCTGTCCAAGACCAGCATCGCTGCGCTGTTCGTGATCCAGTTCATCTACGGCTGGAACCAGTACCTGTGGCCGCTGTTGATCACCACGCAGAAGTCGATGATCCCGGTGGTGGTCGGCGTCACGCAGATGATCTCGCGCTCGGGCGATGCCGCCACCGAGTGGAACCTGGTGATGGCGACCGTGCTGCTGGCGATGATCCCGCCCGCGGTGGTGGTGATCCTGATGCAGAAGTGGTTTGTGAAGGGATTGGTGGAGACCGAGAAGTAGCGGAATCCCGCACTGTGTTCCTCGCCTTTCCCGTACCCGGGGAGAGGGGAAAGCCTACCGACAATGATCGGGCAACACCCATCGAACAACAGAAACACATGGCAAAACTGTCGCTCCGAAACGTACAGAAGACCTACGCCGGCAATGTCGCCGCCGTGCATGGCATCGACATGGAGATCGACGATGGCGAGTTCATCGTGATCGTCGGCCCGTCGGGCTGCGGCAAGTCGACGCTGCTGCGGATGGTCGCGGGGCTCGAGACCATCACCGGCGGCGAGGTCCATATCGGCGATCGCGTGGTCAATCGGCTGGAGCCGGCCGAGCGCGATATCGCGATGGTGTTCCAGAACTACGCGCTCTATCCGCACATGACGGTCTACGACAACATGGCGTACGGCCTGAAGATCCGCGGCATGCCGAAGGCCGAGATCGAACAGCGCGTGCGCCATGCCGCCGGCATTCTCGAGCTGGCGCCGCTGCTCGAGCGCAAGCCGCGCCAGCTGTCGGGCGGCCAGCGCCAGCGGGTGGCGATGGGACGCGCGATCGTGCGCGAGCCGGCGGTGTTCCTGTTCGACGAGCCGCTGTCCAACCTGGACGCCAAGCTGCGCGTGCAGATGCGGCTGGAATTGAAGGAGCTGCATCGGCGCCTGCGCACCACCAGCCTCTATGTCACGCACGACCAGGTCGAGGCGATGACGCTGGCCGATCGGATGATGGTGCTCAACGGCGGACGCGTGGAGCAGATCGGCACGCCGCTCGAGGTCTATGCGCGGCCGGCCAGCATCTTCGTTGCCGGCTTCATCGGCTCGCCGCCGATGAACCTGATTCCGGTGGTGCGTAACGAGGCGGGGCAGGGCGCGGGGCCTTCGGGTGTGCCATCCGATGCGCAGATGCGTGTGCTCGGGCCGGACGGCCAGCCATCCGAGGCCACGCTGGGCCATCTGCCGATGGGCCTGCATCTGCCGCAGCAGGCGCTGCTGGGTTTGCGGCCCGAGCATGTGGAACCGTGCGCCCCGCACGAAGCCATCGCGCAGATCGACGTGCGCGTGGTCGAGGCGCTGGGCGCGGACTCGTTCGCCTACGGCACGCTCGGCGGCCAGCAGGTGGTGGTCCGGCTCGACGGCCATATGCAGGTGCGGGCGGGCGAGAAGCTGCCGGTCACCGCATCGAGCGAGCACCTGCACTTCTTCGACCACGCCAGCGGCAAGCGGATCGAGGCCTGAGATGGCAGCCGAGCGCCAGTCCACCGAGGCCGGGACCGCAGCCGGCCGAACCACAGCCACCGAAACCGCAGCCGCCGAAACCGCAGTTGCCGACACCGCGGCGGCCGCGACCGCAGCCGCAGCCGCCGGCACGCTGCCGCCCTGGCCCTATCCCCGCACGATCGCCCATCGCGGCGCCGGCAAGCTGGCGCCCGAGAACACGCTGGCGGCCTTCCGCCACGGCGCCTCGTTCGGCTATCGGATGTTCGAGTTCGACGTCAAGCTGTCGGCCGACGGCAAGGCGGTGCTGCTGCACGACGCGACGCTGGAGCGCACCACCAGCGGCCGCGGCCGCGCCGATGCGCTGACGCTGGGCGAGCTCGCCCAGCTCGACGCCGGCAGCTGGCACAGCCCGGCCTATGCCGGCGAGCCGATCCCGACGCTGGCGGCGATCGCTGCCTACACGCGCGCCAACGGCCTGCACGTCAATATCGAGATCAAGCCGGTGCCGAGCACCGAGACCCGCACCGGCGCGGCGGTCGCGCTCGACGCGCTGGCGCTGTGGGCTGGCGCCGCCGTGCCGCCGCTGCTGTCGTCATTCTCCGAGGCGGCGCTGGAAGCCGCGCGCCGGGTCGCGCCGGACCTGCCACGCGCGCTGCTGCTCGACACGCTGCCCGCCGACTGGCTGGACCGGCTGGCGCGGCTGGGCTGCGTCGCGCTGGACGCCAATCATCGGGAACTGAATCAAGATGTGATTGAAGCGGCGCACCGGGCCGGCTATCGGGTCGCCTGCTATACCGTCAACGAGCCTGACCGTGCCGCGGCGCTGCTGGGGTGGGGCGTCGACGCGGTGATTACCGACGCGGTCGACCGGATCCCGCCGCGCGACGGAACATGAAACGGTGAAAGCGGTAAAGGCGGAGCGGTAAAGGCGGAGCGGTAAAAAGCAGAATGAAAGCCGTCTGAAAGAAAGCGACGGCATTTCGCAACAGCCATTCCCCGTTGCGAACGGGGTTTTCGGCTGGGAAAACCGGCAAGGCGCGCAATACCGCGGGAAATCGTTGGATCGGTGTTGCACTACCGGAAAAGAGCGGTGGACGTTTGCGCAAACGTGCTATTCTTACGCGCAGTGAAGACTTAGGTCCTTCCCCGCACAACTTGCCCTTCCGGGCTTCTGCGCGCCGGCACCCCAGTGGTGCCGTTTGCTTAGGGGCCTTCAAGAGTTGTTTGCAATCCGCTAACCGGTCAAGCCGTGTCGCGGAAGGTTGATAAACCCGCTTAACTTCGGCATACCCGAAGAATAGTGAGCGCCCCATGATGCAGCAGTATCAGAGCAATTCGTACCTCTTCGGCGGCAACGCGCCGTACGTGGAAGAGCTGTACGAAGCCTACCTCCAGAATCCCGCCTCCGTCCCCGACAACTGGCGCGCGTACTTCGACGCGATGCAGAACGTGCCGGCCGCGAACGGCACCGCCTCCCGAGACATTCCCCACGCACCGATCGTCGCCTCGTTCGCCGAGCGCGCCAAGCAGGGCCCGATCCGCACCATCGTCGCCTCGGCCGATGCCGACATGGGCCGCAAGCGCGTCGCCGCGACCCAGCTGATCGCCGCCTACCGCAACATCGGTTCGCACTGGGCCGACCTCGATCCGCTCAAGCGCCAGGAGCGTCCGCCCCTGCCGGATCTGGATCCCGCCTTCTACGGCTTCTCCGAGGCCGACCTCGACATCGTCTTCAATGCCAGCAACACCTATTTCGGCAAGGAGTCGATGAGCCTGCGCGAGCTGCTGCAGAACCTGCGCGAGACGTATTGCAGCAGCATCGGCGCCGAATTCATGTACATCAGCGACCAGGCGCAGAAGCGCTGGTGGCAGGAGCGCCTGGAGTCGACGCGCGCCCGTCCGGTGTTCACGGCCGAGAAGAAGAAGCACATCCTCGAGCGCCTGACCGCCGCCGAAGGCCTGGAGCGCTTCCTGCATACCAAGTACGTCGGCCAGAAGCGCTTCTCGCTGGAAGGCGGCGAGAGCTTCATCGCCGCGATGGACGAGCTGATCCAGCGCGCCGGCAAGCAGGGCGTGCAGGAAATCGTCATCGGCATGGCCCACCGAGGCCGCCTGAACGTGCTGGTCAACACGCTGGGCAAGATGCCCGCCGACCTGTTCGCCGAATTCGAAGGCAAGCACGTCGACGATCTGCCGGCAGGCGACGTCAAGTACCACAAGGGCTTCTCCAGCGATGTGTCGACGGAAGGCGGCCCGGTCCACCTGTCGCTCGCCTTCAACCCGTCGCACCTGGAAATCGTCAACCCGGTGGTCGAGGGCTCGGCCAAGGCGCGCCAGGAGCGCCGCGGCGAAGCCGGCCATCGCGAGGTGCTGCCGGTGCAGGTGCACGGCGACGCGGCCTTCGCCGGCCAGGGCGTCGTGATGGAAACGCTGAACCTGGCCCAGACCCGCGGCTACGGTACCGGCGGCACGATGCACATCGTGATCAACAACCAGATCGGCTTCACCACCTCGGACCCGCGCGACGCCCGTTCGACGCTGTACTGTACCGACGTGGTCAAGATGATCGAAGCGCCGGTGCTGCACGTCAACGGCGACGATCCCGAGGCCGTCGTGTTCGCGATGCAGCTGGCGGTCGACTACCGCATGGAGTTCAAGAAGGATGTCGTCGTCGACATCATCTGCTTCCGCAAGCTGGGCCACAACGAGCAGGACACCCCGGCGGTCACGCAGCCGCTGATGTACAAGAAGATCTCGGCGCACCCGGGCACCCGCAAGGTGTACGCCGACAAGCTGGCCACGCAGAACGTGGTGCCGGCCGACTTCGGCGACGAGCTGGTCAAGGCCTACCGCGCCGCGATGGACGCGGGCAAGCACACGGTCGATCCGGTGCTGTCGAACTTCAAGAACAAGTTCGCCGTCGACTGGATGCCGTTCCTGAACCGCAAGTGGACCGACGCCGCCGACACCGCCGTGCCGGTGACCGAGCTCAAGCGCCTGGCCGAGCGGATCACCACGATTCCCGAACAGTTCAAGCTGCATCCGCTGGTCGAGAAGGTGATCAAGGACCGCGCCAACATGGGCCGCGGCGACCAGCCGCTGGACTGGGGCATGGGCGAGCATCTGGCCTTCGCCTCGCTGGTGGCATCGGGCTATCCGGTGCGCATCACCGGCCAGGACGCCGGCCGCGGCACCTTCACGCACCGCCACGCCGTGCTGCATGACCAGAACCGCGAGCGCTGGGATGCGGGCACCTACGTGCCGCTGCAGAACGTGTCGGAAGGCCAGGCCCCGTTCACCGTGATCGACTCGGTGCTGTCCGAGGAAGCGGTGCTGGGCTTCGAGTACGGCTACTCGACCGCCGAGCCGAACGCGCTGGTGATCTGGGAAGCGCAGTTCGGCGACTTCGTCAACGGCGCGCAGGTCGTGATCGACCAGTTCATCTCGTCGGGCGAAGTCAAGTGGGGCCGCGCCTCGGGCCTGACGCTGATGCTGCCGCACGGCTACGAAGGCCAGGGCCCGGAACACAGCTCGGCGCGCATCGAGCGCTTCCTGCAGCTGTGCGCGGACCACAATATGCAGGTCTGCCAGCCGACCACGCCGGCGCAGATCTTCCACCTGCTGCGCCGCCAGATGATCCGGCTGTTCCGCAAGCCGCTGGTCATCATGACGCCGAAGTCGCTGCTGCGTAACAAGGACGCGGTGTCGCCGCTGTCGGATCTGGCCAAGGGCCATTTCGAGACCGTGATCGGCGAGCACGAGGAACTGAACGCCAGCAAGGTCAAGCGCGTGATCATGTGCTCGGGCAAGGTCTATTACGACCTGGTCGCGACGCGCAAGGAGCGGGGCGCCAGCGATGTCGCCATCATCCGCCTCGAGCAGCTCTATCCGTTCCCGCACAAGGCGGTGGCCGCCGAACTGAAGAAGTATCCGAACGCCACCGAGATCGTGTGGTGCCAGGACGAGCCGCAGAACCAGGGCGCCTGGTTCTTCGTCCAGCACTACATCATGGAGAACATGACGGAAGGGCAGAAGCTGGGCTACGCCGGCCGTCCGGCGTCGGCTTCGCCGGCCGTGGGCTACTACGCCAAGCACAACGAGCAACAGAAGGCGCTGCTGGACGCGGCGTTCTCCAAGCTCAAGGGCTTCGTGCTGAGCAAGTAAGCGCCAGTGCGGGCAGGGCGCGCCGTCGGCGGGCCCTGCCGCGCTGCGCTTGCCGCTTTGCTTGCACCTGCGCCCCGCAATCCCCGATCGCATCGCATTGCTTCGAACCGCATCGGACCGCGCCAGTCGCTCCCTTGATCACGACTGCGCCGGTTCGCCCCGAATACCGCTGAATACACGCATCTAGCGAGGAAACTCCCACCATGGCCATTGTTGACGTCAAGGTCCCGCAACTGTCCGAATCCGTCGCCGAGGCGACCCTGCTGAACTGGAAGAAGAAGCCCGGTGAAGCGGTCGCGCAGGACGAAATCCTGATCGAAATCGAGACCGACAAGGTCGTGCTCGAAGTGCCGGCACCCTCCGCGGGCGTGCTGTCGCAGATCGTCAAGAACGACGGCGACACCGTGACGGCCGATGAAGTCATCGCCAAGATCGATACCGAAGCCACCGCCGGCGCCGCCGCACCGGCCGCCGCCGCGCCGGCTCCGGCACCGGCTCCGGCCGCCGCACCGGCCGCTGCCGCGCCTGCCGCCGCCGGCGCCGTGGCGATGCCGTCGGCCGCCAAGCTGATGGCCGAGCAAGGCCTGTCGGCCGGCCAGGTCGCCGGCACCGGCAAGGATGGCCGCATCACCAAGGGCGACGTGCTCGCCGCCGGTTCGGCGCCCGCCGCCAAGGCCGCCCCGGCCCCGGCCGCCAAGCCGGCCCTGCAGCAGGTCTCCGCACCGGTCGACTTCGCCGCGCTGGGCGATCGTCCGGAAGAGCGCGTGCCGATGAGCCGCCTGCGCGCCCGTATCGCCGAGCGTCTGCTGCAATCGCAACAGACCAATGCCATCCTCACCACCTTCAACGAAGTCAACATGAAGCCGGTGATGGATCTGCGCAACAAGTACAAGGACCGCTTCGAGAAGGAACACGGCGTCAAGCTGGGCTTCATGTCCTTCTTCGTCAAGGCGGCCGTGCACGCGCTGAAGAAGTACCCGATCATCAACGCCTCGGTCGACGGCAACGACATCGTCTACCACGGCTACTTCGACATCGGCATCGCGGTCGGTTCGCCGCGCGGCCTGGTGGTGCCTATCCTGCGCAACGCCGACCAGATGAGCCTGGCCGACATCGAGAAGAAGATCGCCGAGTTCGGCGCCAAGGCCCGTGACGGCAAGCTGTCGCTGGACGAGCTGTCGGGCGGTACCTTCTCGATCTCGAACGGCGGCGTGTTCGGCTCGATGCTGTCGACCCCGATCATCAACCCGCCGCAATCGGCGATCCTGGGCGTGCACGCCACCAAGGACCGCGCCGTGGTCGAAGACGGCCAGATCGTGATCCGTCCGATGAACTACCTGGCGATGTCCTACGACCACCGCATCATCGACGGCCGCGAAGCCGTGCTGGGCCTGGTGGCGATGAAGGAAGCGCTGGAAGATCCGGCCCGCCTGCTGCTGGACCTGTAATCGACGCCGAGGAATCCTGATGAGCAAACAATTCGACGTGCTGGTGATCGGCGCCGGCCCCGGCGGCTATATCGCCGCGATCCGCGCCGCCCAGCTGGGCATGAATGTCGCCTGCTGCGAAGACAATCCCTATGACGACCCGAAGGGCGAGCCGCGCCTGGGCGGCACCTGCCTGAACGTGGGCTGCATCCCGTCCAAGGCGATGCTGGCCTCGTCGGAGGAAGTCGAGAACGTGCAGCACCATCTCGGCGACCACGGCATCACGGTCGGTGACGTCAAGGTCGACGTGGCCAAGATGCTCAAGCGCAAGGACGACATCGTCGGCAAGATGACCAAGGGCATCGAGTTCCTGTTCCGCAAGAACAAGATCACGCTGCTCAAGGGCCATGGCAAGTTCGTCGGCAAGGGCGCCGAGGGCTTCCAGGTCGAGATCGCCGGCAAGGCCGGCAGCGAGACCGTGACCGCGAAGCAGGTCATCATCGCCACCGGCTCGAAGGCCCGCCATCTGCCGGGCATCGCGGTCGACAACAAGCTGGTCAACGATAACGAGGGCGCGCTGAAGTTCGCCGAAGTGCCGAAGAAGCTGGGCGTGATCGGCGCGGGCGTGATCGGCCTGGAGCTGGGTTCGGTGTGGCGCCGTCTGGGTGCCGACGTGACCGTGCTCGAGGCGCTGCCGTCGTTCCTCGGTGCCGCCGACGAAGGCGTCGCCAAGGAAGCGCAGAAGCTGCTGACCAAGCAGGGCCTGAAGTTCAGCCTGGGCGTCAAGGTCAACGAGGTGAAGACCGGCGACAACAACGTCACTGTCAGCTACACCGACAAGGACGGCAACGCGCAGACGCTGGAAGTCGATCGCCTGATCGTGTCGGTCGGCCGCGTGCCGAACACCGACAACCTGGGTCTGGACGCCGTTGGCCTCGCCACCGACGAGCGCGGCTTCATTCCGGTCGACGACCACTGCGCGACTTCGGTGCCGGGCCTGTGGGCGATCGGCGACGTGGTGCGCGGCCCGATGCTGGCGCACAAGGCCGAGGACGAAGGCGTGGCCGTGGCCGAGCGCATCGCCGGCCAGAAGCCGCACATCGACTACAACTGCATTCCGTGGGTGATCTACACCTACCCGGAAATCGCCTGGGTCGGCAAGACCGAGCAGCAGCTGAAGGCCGAGGGCCGCGAGTACAAGTCGGGCCAGTTCCCGTTCGTGGCCAACGGCCGCGCGCTGGGCATGGGCGCCTCGGACGGCTTCGTCAAGATGCTGGCGGATGCCAGGACCGACGAGATCCTGGGCGTGCACGTGGTCGCGGCCAATGCGTCGGACCTGATCGCCGAAGCCGTGGTGGCGATGGAGTTCAAGGCCGCCAGCGAGGATATCGGCCGGGTGTGCCACCCGCACCCGTCGATGTCCGAGGTGATGCGCGAAGCCGCGCTCGCGGTGGACAAGCGTCAGCTCAATATGTAAGCCGCGGCACGGCTCTTCGTGGAGCCGTGTTCGCTCTCGTGCGGGCGAGGATGGTCTTTCCCGTTCGCGAGAGCGCCCTGGTGTTCTCCCTCTCCCGCTTGCGGAAGAGGGTCGGGGAGAGGGCGGGGCGCTTGCCTTGCGTCGGCGGTCGATCGACCGCCGGCTGCCCTCTCCCCAGCCCCTCTCCCGCTCGTGGGAGAGGGGAGCCCTCGCGGCGCGCCGTGATGGCCATGCCATGCCCTTCGCGGCGAATCCGCCGTTACCTTTCCTTCCCCCCGATGAACGTCACCGAGTACTACCACCACGAACTGCAGCAGCGCGGCTATCGGTCCGACGAGGCGCAGTTGCGCGCGGTGGCGCGGCTGCAGCAGTGCTACGACGAATGGGTCGCCTACAAGCAGCGGCGCAACAATGCGCTGAAGAAGCTGCTGATCCGGCCCGAGGTGCCCAAGGGCGTCTATCTGTGGGGCGGGGTGGGGCGCGGCAAGTCCTTCCTGATGGACAGCTTCTACCACTGCGTGCCGGTGGTCAGGAAGACCCGCCTGCATTTCCACGAGTTCATGCGCGAGGTGCATCGCCAGCTCGAGGAACTGCGCGGCCGGCCCGATCCGCTGGACGAGCTGGCCAAACGGATCGCCCGCAAGTACCGGCTGATCTGTTTCGATGAATTCCATGTCAGCGATGTCGCCGACGCCATGATCCTGCATCGGCTGCTGGAGCAGATGTTCGAGAACGGCGTGCAGTTCGTGATGACGTCGAACTACCGCCCGGACCTGCTGTATCCGGACGGCCTGCATCGCGACCGCATCCTGCCCGCGATCGCGCTGCTCGAGCGCAAGCTCGACGTGCTGAACGTCGATGCCGGCATCGATTACCGCAAGCGCACGCTGGAGCAGGTACAGGCCTATTACACGCCGCTGGACGCCAAGGCCAGCGCGGCGCTGCGCGACGCCTTCGCGGCGCTGGCCGGCATCGCCGACGAATCGCCGATCCTGCATATCGAGAAGCGCGAGCTGCATGCGCTGCGCAAGGCCAACGGCGTGGTCTGGTTCGACTTCCCCACGCTGTGCGGCGGCCCGCGTTCGCAGAACGACTATCTGGAGCTGGCCGAGCGCTTCCACACCGTGATCCTGTCGGACGTGCCGAAGATGACGCCTCGGATGTCGTCGGAGGCGCGCCGCTTCACCTGGCTGGTCGACGTGTTCTACGACCACAAGGTCAAGCTGCTGATGTCGGCCGAGGTGCCGCCCGACGAGCTGTATGTCGAAGGCCAGATGGCCAACGAATTCCATCGCACGGTCTCGCGCATCATCGAGATGCAGTCGCGCGAGTATCTGGAGGCGCCGCGGCGCACCGGCGTCACGGAACTGGCCTGAGCGGCCTGAGGGTGCGGGCCTGAGCGGTCCGTGCGGCCCGTGCGGCCAGAGCCCCCCATGACGGCCACAGCGGCCACAGCGGCCATGGCGGCCAGAGCGGCGTGGGCTGCCCGGCCTACCTGAGCCGCTCCTGGCCGCGACGCCTTGCACGGCGTACCGATTGCGTGCGCCTTGACCGGGATCAAATGGCCGCCCGGCCGCGATCCCTAGAATCGATCGGACATCCAGGACCACGATGCCGATCGCCTTCGCCCCTTCCTCCCACACCGAACCATCGGCGTCCGCCACATCGGCGCACGCCGCGGCGGACGGCCCGACCGACGCCGCCTGCTGTTTCCATTGCGGACTGCCGACCGGCGCCGCGCCGGACGCGCTGCGCGCGGAGGTCGGCGGCATGCCGCGCGCCTTCTGTTGCGCCGGCTGCCTGGCGCTGGCGCAGGCGCTGGACCAGGCCGGCTTCGCCCATCTCTATGGCGGCGAGTTCCGCTTCGGCCGGCCGCTGGACGCGGCGGCACGGGGCCGGCTCGAGCCCGTCTGGCATGCCTACGACACCGAGGAGCTGCGCGCGCGTTTCGTGCGGCGGCTCGACGGCGCGGCGGAAGCGCGGCCGCAGGAACGATTCGAAATCACGCTGGCGCCCGACAATATCCGCTGCGCCGCCTGTGCCTGGCTGATCGAGCAGAAGCTCGCGCAACTGCCCGGCGTCGAGACCGCGGTCGTCAATCTGGCCACGCGCCGCGTGCTGGTGCGCTGGCGCGGCCGCGCGCTGACCGTGGCCGCTCTGCTGGGCGCGCTCGCCGATATTGGCTACACGGCCTGGCCGTTCGAATTCTCCGCGGCGGACCGGCAGGACGGCGCGGCAAGGCAGGGCCTGCTGATGCGGCTGGCGGTGGCCATGCTCGGCATGATGCAGGTGATGATGTACGCGTGGCCCGTCTATACGCATGAAGGCACCATCGCGGCGACGCATCTGCGCCTGCTGCAATGGGCCAGCCTGGCGCTGACGCTGCCGGTGATCGTCTACAGCGCGGCGCCGATCTTTGCGGGTGCGTGGCGCAGCCTGCGCCAGCGCCATGTCGGCATGGACGTGCCGGTCGCGCTGGGGCTGGCGGCCGCGTTCGGCGCCAGCGTGCTTGCCACCGTGCGCGGCACTGGCGAGGTCTACTACGACTCGGTCACGATGTTCGTCGCCTTGCTGCTGCTGGCGCGCTATCTCGAATTGCGCGTGCGCCAGGCCTCGCGCAGCGGCGCGGAGATGCTGGCGCGACAGTTGCCGGCCACCTGCGAGCAATTGTTCCCTGACGGCACGGTGCGGCGCGTGCCGGTTGCGCGGCTGGCGCCGGGCGACCGCGTGCGCGTGCGCGCCGGCGAGATCGTGCCGGCCGACGGCGAGATCCTCGAGGGCAGCAGCGATCTGGACGAGTCGATGCTGAGCGGCGAAAGCCGGCCGGTGCCGCGTGGACCGGGCCAGCCGGTGCTCGCGGGCTGCTACAACGCCAGCAGTCCGCTGATGATCGCGGTGCGGCGGATCGGGGCGGGCACGCGCCTGGCCGAGATCGTCGCGCTGCTCGAACGCGCGCTGGCCGACAAGCCGCGGCTCGCGGTGATCGCCGATCGCGTGGCGGCGTGGTTCGTCGCCGCGCTGCTGCTGATAGCGGCGGCCGTGGGCCTGCTGTGGTGGACCATCGTGCCGGAGCGCGCGCTGATGGTGACCGTCGCGGTGCTGGTGGTCAGCTGCCCGTGCGCGCTGTCGCTGGCGACGCCGGCGGCGCTGGCGGCGGCCGGCGCGGCGCTGTCGCGGCGCGGCGTGCTGTTGACGCGCGGCCATGCGCTGGAAACGCTCGCCGGTGTCACCGATGTCGTGCTGGACAAGACCGGCACGCTGACCGAGGGGCGGTTTGCGGTCGCCAACGTGATCGCGCTCGGCAAGCTGGCGCAGGCCGACTGCCTGGCGCTGGCCGGTGCGCTGTGCCGCGGCGGCGAGCATCCGGTGGCGCGGGCGCTGGTGGCCGCGGCGGAGCGCGCGGCGAGCCCTGGCGGTGTCTCTGGTTTCACCGCCGGCGGCCTGAACTTCGAACCACTGCCGACGCAACTGCGCAATCGCCCGGGGCAGGGCGTGGAGGCGCTGCTCGACGGCCGTCCGATACGCGTAGGGCGGCGCGACTTCGTCGAGGCGTTGGTGCCGCCGGCGCTGGTTCCGTCCACGCTGGTTCCGTCCACGCTGGTTCCCCCCGCGCTGGTGCCGCCCGCGCCGGAGACGCCGGCGCTGGTTCCGTCAGGTCCCGCCGGCAACGAGGCGGCCCTCGATGCGCTGCGCCACCATCTGCACGACGGCGCCTCGCCGGTGTGGCTGGGCGACGAAGGCGGACTGCTCGCCGTCTTCGTGCTGTCGGACAGCGAGCGCGCGCAGGCGGCCGAACTGCTGGCGCGCCTGCGCGCGCTCGGACTGCGCTGCCATCTGGTTTCGGGCGACAGCCAGCCGACGGTGCGCTGGTGGGCCCGCCATTTCGGCATCGAAGCCGCGCAAGGGCGCATCAGTCCCGAGGGCAAGCGCGACTACGTGGCCGCCTTGCAGCGCGATGGCGCGGTGGTACTTGCGATCGGCGACGGCATCAACGACGGGCCGGTGCTGGCGCAGGCGCAGGTGTCGATAGCGCTCGCCAGCGGCGCGCCGCTCGCGCAGGTCGGCGCCGATGCGGTGCTGACCCACGACGGCATCGCCGACGTCGCCACCGCGCTGGCCATCGGGCGCCGCGCGCGCGCGGTGATCCGGCAGAACCTGGCCTGGGCCTTCGCCTACAACATGGTGGCCATTCCGCTGGCCGCCAGCGGCCATGTCAACGCCTGGATGGCCGGGATCGGCATGTCGCTGTCCTCGCTGCTGGTGGTCGCCAATGCCTGGCGCCTGCTGCGCGTGCCGAAGGTGCGCTAGCGATGGACACGCTGTTCCTGCTGGTGCCGATGAGCCTCGCGCTGGTCGCGCTGATCGCCGCGGCGCTGTGGTGGGCGCTGCGCGCCGGGCAATACGACGATCTCGAGCGGCCGGGGCAGGCGATCCTGCTCGACAACGACCGCCCCGATGCGAAGGCGGGCGCCGCGCGGCAGCCGGGCCGTTGCGATCTTCCCCACTGAGGTTCCCCGGGGCGCCATGCATCTGCACGGCGCTTGATCCGGATCAAGGGCGCGCCGCCCGACCCCCTCTACATTGCCTTCATCGCCTTCTTCTTTCCTGTTCCATATCCATCCTTGGGGGTCCGAATGGATGTCACCGCCGCCGGCCTGACCGGCACGGCCACGCCCGCGCGCGCCGCCGACACCTTCAACTATCACGTCGTGAGGCAATTCGCCGTCATGACCGTGGTCTGGGGGATCGTCGGCATGGCGGTCGGCGTGCTGCTCGCCGCGCAACTGATCTGGCCTGAACTCAATTTCGATACGCCGTGGCTGTCGTTCGGACGGCTGCGCCCGCTGCATACCAATGCGGTGATCTTCGCCTTCGGCGGCAGCGCGCTGTTCGCCACCTCGTACTACGTGGTGCAGCGGACCTGCCAGGCGCGGCTGTTTGCCGCGCCGCTGGCGGCCTTCACCTTCTGGGGCTGGCAGATCGTGATCGTCGCCGCGGCGATCACGCTGCCGCTGGGCATCACGACCTCGAAGGAATACGCCGAGCTGGAATGGCCGATCGATCTGCTGATCGCGGCGGTATGGGTGGCCTATGCGATCGTGTTCTTCGGCACCATCGCCCGCCGCAAGACCCGCCATATCTACGTGGCCAACTGGTTCTTCGGCGCCTACATCCTGACGATCGCGATCCTGCATATCGTCAACAACATCGAGCTGCCGGCGTCGCTGTGGAAGTCGTATTCCGCCTATGCGGGCGTGCAGGACGCGATGGTGCAGTGGTGGTACGGCCATAACGCGGTCGGCTTCTTCCTGACCACCAGCTTCCTCGGCATGATGTACTACTTCATTCCGAAGCAGGCCGAGCGCCCGATCTATTCGTACCGGCTGTCGATCGTCCATTTCTGGGCACTGAACTTCACCTATATGTGGGCCGGCCCGCACCACCTGCAGTACACCGCGCTGCCGGACTGGGCGCAGTCGCTCGGCATGGTGTTCTCGCTGATCCTGCTGGCCCCGTCGTGGGGCGGCATGATCAACGGGATCATGACGATGTCGGGCGCCTGGCACAAGCTGCGCACCGATCCGATCCTGAAGTTCCTGGTGGTGGCGCTGTCCTTCTACGGCATGGCGACCTTCGAGGGGTCGATGATGTCGATCAAGACGGTCAACGCGCTGTCGCACTACACCGACTGGACCATCGGCCACGTGCATTCGGGCGCGCTGGGCTGGGTCGCGATGATCACGATCGGCTCGCTGTACTACCTGGTGCCGCGCCTGTTCGGCCAGCAGCGGATGTACAGCACGCGCCTGGTCGAATGGCACTTCTGGATCGCGACCATCGGCGTGGTGCTCTATATCGCCTCGATGTGGATCGCCGGCGTGATGGAAGGGCTCATGTGGCGCGCCACGCAGCCCGACGGCACGCTGACCTACGCGTTCGTCGAAGCGGTCAAGGCCAAATATCCGTTCTACCTGATCCGTCTGCTGGGCGGCCTGTGCTTCCTCGCCGGCATGCTGGTGATGTCGTGGAACGTGGCGCGCACCATCGCGGGCCGCCGCGCCTTCGATCCCGTGATTCCGGCGGGGGCCACCGTCGGGACCGCCGTTGCGGCCTCCGCCGGCACCGCCGCCACCGCCGCCACCGCCGCCACCGCCGCCACCGCTCCCGCCGCCTGAACGCCATCCGGATTCCATCATGTCCCAACAACGACGCTTCTTTTCGCACGAGACGCTGGAGAAGAACATCGGCTGGCTGATCGTCTGCACCATCGTGGTGGTCAGCATCGCCGGCTTCGTGCAGATCCTGCCGCTGTTCTTCCAGCATTCGACCACGCAGCCCGATCCGGGCATCGTCCCTTACTCGCCGCTGCGGCTGATGGGGCGCGACATCTATATCCGCGAGGGCTGCGTCGGCTGCCATTCGCAGCAGGTGCGCACGCTGCAGGCCGAGGTCGAGCGCTACGGCCCTTACTCGACCGCCGGCGAATCGGTCTACGACCATCCCTTCCTGTGGGGCTCCAAGCGTACCGGCCCGGACCTGGCGCGCGTGGGCGGCCGCTACTCGGACGACTGGCAACGCATCCATCTGCGCAATCCGCGCGATGTCGTGCCCGAGTCGGTGATGCCTTCCTATCCGTGGCTGGCGAAGACCGTGCTGCCGACCGACGACATCCGCCAGCGCATGCGAACGCTGCGCACGCTCGGCGTGCCGTACAGCGACGCCGACATCGAGGCGGCGCCCGACGCGCTGAATGGCAGGACCGAAGAGGACGCGCTGGTGGCGTATCTGCAGGGCCTGGGCACCAATCGCCGCACCGTCGGCATCGAGGTCGCGGGCGTGGACCGCCGCGTAGACGGTAGTGCGGGCAGCAGCTCAGGCAGCAGTACAGACGGTAGCGCGGACGGCGGTGCAGACGGCAGCGCAGACCCCGCCACGGCAGGCGGCGCGCCGAGCGGGAGCCAATGACCATGGCGACCCTGACCGCGTTTTCCACGCTGATCTTCCTCGTCGTCTTTATCGGCATCGTCTGCTGGGCGTGGTCCGGCGGGCGGCGCCATGCCAATCGCGAAGCCGCCTGGCTGCCGTTCGCGCTCCCCGACGAGGCGGGCGGCGAAGAGGCCATGGGCGAACGCACGGACGTGCCGCGCGACGCCGCGCATCCGTACGCCATCGAGCAGGGACATTGATGTCATGAGCGACTTTATTTCCGATTTCTGGGGCTACTACATCGCCGCCATTGCGCTGGGCGGCATCGTCTGGTGCGTCTGGCTGCTGTTCTCGCAGACGCGCGTGGCCAAGGTCGCGGCCGCCTCGGGCGCTGCCACTTCGGGCGCGGCCGGCACGGCGGGCGGCGCCGACACCGGCGCGGCGGCGCAGGACACCGGCCACGTCTGGGACGACGATCTGCGCGAGCTGAACAACCCGCTGCCGCGCTGGTGGATGTGGATGTTCCTGCTGAGCTGCGTGTTCGCGCTCGGCTATCTGGTGCTGTATCCGGGCCTGGGCGCGTACGGCGGCATGCTGGGCTTCACCAGCCAGGGCGAGCTGGCGGCGCAGCGGCAGGCCGCGCTGCGTGGCCAGCAGGCGGTGTACGGCAAGTACATGGACCTGAAGATCGAACAGGTGGCCGCCGATCCCGAGGCGCGCGAGATCGGCCAGCGGCTGTTCCTGAACTACTGCGCGCAGTGCCATGGGTCGGACGCGCGCGGCAGCCGCGGCTTTCCCGACCTGACCGACCGCGACTGGCTCCATGGCGGCGACCCCGCCACCATCATGCAGAGCATCGCCAAGGGCCGGCATGGCGTGATGCCGTCGTTCGCCGCCGTCATCGACGAGAAGGCCGCGGGCGATGTCGCGCAATACGTGCGCTCGCTGTCGGGGCTCGCCTTCAACCCGATCCGCGCGGCTCGCGGCGAGCCGGTCTTCAAGACGACCTGCGTCGCCTGCCACGGCGGCACGGGCAAGGGCAACCAGGCGCTGGGCGCGCCCAACCTGACCGACAAGATCTGGCTGCACGGCAGCGCCGAGGCCAATATCGTCAAGGCGATCCTGCAGGGCCACGACAACCGGATGCCCGCGCACGAGGACATCCTGAGCCCCGAGCGCATCCGCATGCTGACCGCCTATGTGTGGGGCTTGTCCGCCGACACCGGCACGATGCCGGCCGCGGGGCGGTGATGGACATCGCTTGCGGCAACGGGTCAGCCATGCGGCCACTGCGAGGACAGCCATGAACGCCCCCGGCATCGATTCGACCGAGGCCTCGCTGTACGAGGTCCGGCGCAAGATCTATCCGCGCGCCGTCACCGGCGCGTTCGCCAGCTGGCGCGTCGCGATGGTGCTGGCCACGCAGCTGGTGTTCTACGGCACGCCGTGGCTGCAATGGAACGGCCGCCAGGCGGTGCTGTTCGATCTGGGCGCGCGCAAGTTCTATCTGTTCGGCCTGGTGCTGTGGCCGCAGGACGTGATCTACCTGGCCGTGCTGCTGGTGATCTCGGCGCTGTCGCTGTTCCTGTTCACCGCGATCGCCGGACGGCTGTTCTGCGGCTATGCCTGTCCGCAGACCGTCTATACCGAGATCTTCCTGTGGATCGAGCGCCAGGTCGAGGGCGACCGCATCGCGCGCATCCGGCTCGACGGCGAGCGCTGGACCGCGCGCAAGCTGCGCGTCAAGGCCACCAAGCATCTGCTGTGGATCGCGATCGCGCTGTGGACCGGCTTCACCTTCGTCGGCTACTTCTCGCCGATCGATGCGCTGGGCAGGGCGGTGCTGACTCTGTCGACCGGGCCGTGGGAGACGTTCTGGATCGGCTTCTACGCGTTCGCCACCTGGGGCAATGCCGGCTTCATGCGCGAGCAGGTCTGCAAGTACATGTGCCCCTATGCGCGGTTCCAGAGCGTGATGGTCGATAAGGACACCTATGTGGTGACCTATGACGCGCAGCGCGGCGAGCCGCGCGGCTCGCGCTCGCGCAAGGCCGACCCGCGCGCGCTGGGCATCGGCGACTGCGTGGACTGCAGCATCTGCGTGCAGGTCTGCCCGACCGGCATCGACATCCGCGACGGGCTCCAGTACGAGTGCATCGGCTGCGGCGCGTGCATCGATGCCTGCAATCAGGTCATGGACAAGATGCGCTATCCGCGCGGGCTGATCCGCTATACGTCCGAGAACGCGATGCGGCGCGCGTTGTCGGCGGCCAACGCGCGCCGCCGCGTGATCCGCCCGCGCATCGTGCTGTATGCGGTGCTGTGGCTGGCGCTGGTCGGCGGCTTCGTCTGGTCGGTGGCGGTGCGCACGCCGCTGAAGGTGGACATCATCCGCGACCGCCAGGCGCTGGCGCGCGAAGTGGAAGGGCGCTGGATCGAAAACGTCTACCGGCTGCAGCTGATCAACACCACCGAAGGCGAGATGGACATCGCCATCGCGGCGGAAAGTCCGGGATTGCCGGGACTGTCGGTCGAGTACGAGCGCGGCGCCGGCCATCTGGCACCAACCTCCAACCGGCTGCTGCCGCTGCGGCTGCGCGTGCCGCTGGAGCAGGCGGCGTCGGGCACCCATGTGGTCGACATCGTGGTCAGCGGCGCGCGGGCCGAAGCCGGCGCGGGCACGGGTACGGGCACGGACACCAGTGGCGTGCAGGTGCGGCAGTCCACCCGTTTCATCATTCCCGACCAACCTTGACGAGGCATCGACATGTCCCAATGCAAACCGTGGTGGAAGGAACCGTGGCCGTGGCTGCTGATCAGCGGCCCGGCGCTGGCGATGATGGGCTGCGCGGTGACGATCTGGGTCGCGATGCAGCACGCGGATCGGCCCATCGTCGACGGCGTGGTGCGTCAGGGGCTGGTGATCCGGCAGGCGGCGACGCCGGCGGGGGCGGTGACGCCGGCAGCTGCGATGGCGGCTGCAATGGCGCCTGCAACCGCGGCTGCAACGGCGGCCGCAACGGAGGCCGCAACGGAGGCCGCAACGGAGGCCGCAACGGCGGCCGCAACGACGGCCGCAGCGGCGGTCGCCACGCGGCACGCGCGCGACGCAGTGAATTCCCACGCGGTGGCGCGGCCATGAAGGCGCGCTGGCTGATGTGGGTGCTGTGGCCCGCCTTCGTCGGCGCGGCCGTGGCCTTCGTGCTGGTGTTCTCGCTGATCGATCCGCGCGAGCTGCGGGTCTTCGGACGGCCGCTCGAGCTGTCGCACGGCGCGGTCTATACGATCGGCTTCGCCGTCGCGTGGGCGGTGTGCGCGCTGTCCAGCGCGCTGACGCTCTGCATGCTGCCGGCGTCGATCCTGGCGCCGATGTCGTCGCCGATGTCGGCGGCGGACGAACTGGAGTAGGGCGATGGCGAAGCCGGCGATGCGAGCGAAGCGCGCAATGGGGGCAAAGCTGGCAACGGGGGCAAAGCGGGCAATGGGGGCAAAGCGGGCAATGTGGGCGATGGCGGCCGCCAGCGCCATCGCCGCGCGGGCTTCAGCAGGCCGTCTTTCCCAGCAGCTGGCGGATGCCGTCCATGTCGACCAGCTTGACGTGGCGCTGGCGGATCTGGATCAGCCCGGCTTCGGCGAAGCGCGAGAACAGGCGGCTGACGGTCTCGAGCTTCAGGCCCAGATAGCTGCCGATTTCTTCGCGGCTCATGCGCAGCACGAACTCGGACGGCGAATAGCCGCGTGCCGACAGGCGCTCGGACAGGCTGATCAGAAAGCCCGCCAGCCGCTCCTCGGCGCGCATCGAGCCCAGCGTGATCAGCATCATCTGGTCCTGCGTGATCTCCCGGCTCATCAGCCGCATGAACTGGTGCTGCAGCGACGGCAACGAGGCCGACAGCGTCTGGATCTCGTTGTAGCGCACTACGCAGACCTCGGTGTCTTCGAGCGCGGTCGCGTCCGACGCATGCCGCATCTCGGTCAGCCCATCGAAGCCGACCACTTCGCCCGGCAGATGAAAGCCCGTGATCTGCGCGCGGCCGTCTTCCATCGTCACGTGGGTCTTCAGCGTGCCGAAGCGGATCGCATAGACCGCGTCGAGGGGATCGCCGAGGCGATAGAGCGATTCGCCCTTGCGCACGCGCACGCGTTCCTGCACCAGCGTGTCCATCTTTTCGACGTCCTGCGCGGACATGCCGATCGGCAGGCACAGCTGCCCCAGCGAGCAGGTGGAGCAGCGGGTCGATTGGTCGTTGAGGGGGATGGCGTTCAGCAATTGGAATCCGCGCGAAAGGAGGGAGTTGCCATCGGCATCGCGATGGGCGTCAAGCGTGCGGGCATTCTACCGTGCTGCTCCCCGTCGAGGGGAGCGTGAGATGGCAATCGGCGTACTGGCAAGCGTGTTTCTGCTGGCGCTGTTGGGCGGTGTCCACTGTGCGGCGATGTGCGGCGGCATCGCGCTGGTGCTCGAAGGCGATGACGCGCGGCGGGCCGCGCCGGTGTCGTTGTACCGCAGCCGCGCGGCCTGGGTCCGCGAACTGCTGGTGCTGCATGCCGGGCGCCTGAGTGCGTACGCAATGCTCGGCGCCTTGCTCGGCGCGGTGGGCGCGACCGCGTGGAAGACGCAGTATCTGCCCGTGCAGCGCGCGCTGTTCGCGGTCGGCAGCGCCAGCCTGCTGCTTGCCGGACTATGGACGCTGGGCGGCGCGCAACTGGTGGGGAAGGCGCCGGGTGTGAACGCCGTGGCGCGGCGTCTGGCGGCAGCCTGGGCGCGTTGGGGCGGAAGGACCATCGCGCGGCAGGACGCGGGGCCGGTTCCGCACGGCACCAGCCGGCGTCTGCTGCGCCGCTATGCCGCCGGACTTGCGTGGGGACTGGTTCCCTGCGGCATGGTCTACGCCGCGCTCGCGCTGGCCTTGCTGGCCGGCAGCGCGGCGTCGGGCGCGCTGGTGATGCTGGCCTTCGGTCTCGGTACGCTGCCCAATCTGCTGATGCTGTCGAGCCTGTCGGCCGGCCTGCGCGTGCTGGCGCGCCGCGCGTGGGTGCGCCGCGGGGTCGGCGCGGCGGTGGCGCTGTTCGGCGCGGCCGGTCTCGCGCGGGCCGCGATGCTGCCCGAAACGCTGGCCGCGCACGGCTTCTGCCTGACCCTCTGATGGCGGGCCGGCCCCTGCGTCCCAAGCCCGCGGTTGCAGGCCGGCGCGGGAATGCCATACAATCGCGGGAAGCCACGGCGACCGGGCCGCTTTCGCGCAGGTGTCGTGGTCGCCCGGTCGCGCTTGTTCCAGGCGTCTGTCACGGCACTCATGGGTTTCCATACCCATCTCCCTCCCCGCACTGTCCGGCTAGAACATCCGGTGTCGACATCGGCCAAGAATACCGGCCAGCGGCGTGGCAGCGAGGGGCCCGACAGGCTGCACGCCAGGCCATGACCAAGTTGTCTCGCAATCCGGACGGTCACGACCGCCCGGGCGTGTCGGCCGCAACAGGGGAGACGGCGCGACGCGCTGGTCCTTCCGCCGACCGATATCGGGAGACGGGCGGACGATCTTCTGCCGGACCGGACCGGCAATCGATGCACCGATGAGAAGCGCGCGGACCCGATGCGGCAAGCATCCCGGTCGGCAGCGCGATGAATGGCGGCAGGCGTCCCTGAAGCGGAACGCGCGCCGCTGAATCGACCAATCTCCAGCGCGTCCGGGTGTCACGGACGCAGATGCAAAGACAGGCCGCACACCACAACATGAATACCCAAGAGGCGAAAATCGTCCTCGAGACGGCGCTGATCTGCGCGCAGGAGCCGCTGCGCGTCGCCGATCTGCGCCGCTTGTTCGCCGACGACGTCGGCGCCGACACGATCCGTGTTCTGCTGGAGGAGTTGCGCAAGGACTGGGAGCCGCGCGGTGTCGAGCTGGTGGCGCTGGCAAGCGGCTGGCGCTTTCAGAGCCGTCCGGCGATGCGCGAATACCTGGACCGGCTCAATCCGGAAAAGCCGCCGAAATACTCGCGCGCGGTGATGGAGACGCTGGCCATCATCGCCTATCGCCAGCCGGTGACGCGCGGCGATATCGAGGAAATCCGCGGGGTCACGGTCAGCACCGAAGTGATCAAGAAGCTCGAGGACCGCAGCTGGATCGAGGTGATCGGCCATCGCGACGTGCCCGGCAAGCCGGCGCTGTACGCGACCACCAAGACCTTCCTCGACGACCTCGGGCTGCGTACGCTGGACGAACTGCCGCCGCTGGAGGATCCGCAGGCGCAGGTCCAGGAGGCGCTGCTGAAGCAGGGCGCCATCGATTTCGAAGAGGTCGCCACCGCGGCCGGCGTCGACGAAGAGGCATTTGCCGCGGCGCCGGAAGGCGTGGCGCAGGCCGATGGCATCGACGCCGCTGCGGTTCCTACGGCGGATGGGAGCGAAGGGCTTCATGGTGCCGATGCAGTTGATTCAGCTGATGCAGCCGATGCCGCCGATGAGGCGCCCCAGGATGTGGCGCTCGCCGAAGATGTAGCCGCGGCCGGCGTGGCCACCGGGGAAGGGTCCCCTGAGATGTCCGGCGAGGGGCAGCCACGGGCCGATGCCGATGACTCCGCCGAAGCCCCCGCGATGGCCGCGGCGGCGGGGTCCGAGGATGCCGCCGGCGCTGCCGAGGCCACCGACGCTGCCGAAGGCGCCGAAGCGCCCGAAGCCGCCGAAGCGCCCGAAGCCGCCGAAGCTGGCGGCGAGTCCGCCGGCCAGGCCGACGCCGACGCGCCCCAACTCGATGAACGCGATGCCGACGAGCATGGCACGCGCGTCCCGAACTAAGACCAGATGCAACAAGCGAGTGTGAATACTTTGTCCGACTCTATCGATCAAGACGTGCGCGAGGCTGAGACGCCTGCCGAGGGCGCCGCGCCGCGCCGCAAGGGCCTGCGCCGTGGCCTGCGCAATCTGGTGGCCTCGCGCCGCCAGTCGGCGCAGGACCGCGATGCCGCCGAGCCCGTGGCCGGCGATGCCGGCGCGGCGGTGCAGCCAGAAGGCGGCACCGGCGGCGCCACGGCGGCCCCCGCGCCCGGATCGCGAGGCGGACGGGGCAGGCGCGCCAAGCCCGCCGAAGGCGAGGCGCCGCGCGAGAACGCCGGCAAGCGCCGCGGCCGCGGCAATGCCGGCCAGAATGCGAGCCAGAACGTCGGCCACCAAGCCGGCGCCAGAGCCGAAGGCGCACGGCCCGAAGGCGAGGCCGGCAACAACGGCCAGCCGCGTCCGGGCGGCAAGCGCAAGGGCGGCAAGAACGCGGCCCGGCCCGCCAAGGGCGCCGGCAAGTCTGCCGCGCCGACCGCCGACAAGGGCGGCGCCAGGCCGGCCGCGAAGGGCGACAAGAGCGCCGCGGCCGAGGACCTGTTCCGCTTCGTGATCTCGGGCCAGTACGACGCCGATGGCGGCGCTGCCGGGGCGGCGCGCAAGGCCAAGCCGGTGCGCGAGCTGTCCGCCGAGGACGATGCGCCCAAGCTGCACAAGGTGCTGGCCGAAGGCGGTCTCGGTTCGCGCCGGGAAATGGAAGAACTGATCCTGCAGGGCCGCGTGTCCGTCAACGGCCTGCCCGCGCATATCGGGCAACGCATCCTGCCGACCGACCAGGTCCGCGTCAACGGCAAGCTGATCCACCGCCGCGTGACCACCAAGCCCCCGCGCGTGCTGCTGTACCACAAGCCCTCGGGCGAGATCGTCAGCCAGTCGGACCCGGAAGGCCGCCCGACCGTGTTCGACAGCCTGCCGCGCCTGAAGACCGCCAAATGGGTGGCCGTGGGCCGGCTGGACTTCAACACCGAAGGCCTGCTGATCTTCACGACATCAGGCGATATCGCCAACCGCTTCATGCATCCGCGCTACGGCGTCGAGCGCGAATACGCGGTGCGCACGCTGGGCGAGCTGGCCGAGGCGGATCGGCAGCGCCTGCTGCACGGCATCCAGCTCGACGATGGCCAGGCCAACTTCCTGCGCATCGTCGACGGCGGCGGCGAGGGGGTCAACCACTGGTATCACGTGGCGCTGACCGAGGGCCGCAACCGCGAGGTGCGCCGCATGTTCGAGGCGGTCGGCCTGACCGTGTCGCGGCTGATCCGTACCCGTTATGGCCAGTTCCTGCTGCCGCGCGGCCTCAAGCGCGGCCGCTGGCAGGAGCTCGAGCCCGAGGAGGTGCGCGCGATGATGGCCGCGATCGGCCTGAAGGCGCCGGCCAAGCAGGCCGGCGCGCCGAAGGGCGCGACCAAGGTGGGCGGGCGCAAGCAGCGCGAGCAGGCCGCGATCGAGGGCAAGCCGATGCCGACCGGCATGGATGGCCTGCCGCGCTTCAACAAGGAAGGTGGCCGCGGCGGCGCCAATCGCGGCCAGCCCGATCCGATGCAGACGTCGATGGGCTATATCACCGCGCCGACGCTGCTGACCTCGCACACGGGCAGGTTCGCGGCGGGCGTCAGCATGCCGCAGCAACCCGGCATGCGCGGTCCGGCCGGCGGTGGCCGCGGCGGTCCGCGTGGCGGTGCGCGCGGCGCGCAGGGGCAGGGCGGCCAGGGCCAGGGACGTCCGCAGCGGCGCGGCGGCGAGCCCAACGGCAATGTGATTCCGAAGGCTGGCAAGCCGAGCGGCCCCGGGCGCGGACGCCCGCGCGGCGGCAAGCGCTGAGGCGCACGCGCGCCCGGACGCGAGGCGGCACCGGGCGAGGGCGGGCACAATTCGTGCCCCCTTCGCTCGGCTTTGCCTTTTGTGGCCCTAGCGCGTATAATGCGAGTCTATTCAAAAAGTCATCCTCCAGGGGATGGGCGAATGATGGGCGTTCCGCCCATTTTTTTTTGGTTCGTCCGATCGTCCGAACACGCGGAAAATCGCGATGTGGGGCTCCGCCGGAGATGACGGCAGGCAGCCGGCCATTCGCCGCGGCCTTGCCCGGTAGTTTGATGGCCATTTTTCGGAACGACAGTGCATCTGGCAGATTTGATCGAAACCACACTGACCGGCATGGGGTATGAGCTGGTCGAACTTGAACGCGCCCCAGGCGGGTTGCTGCGCGTCTATATCGATCAACCTGACACCGGCATTGCCATCGAGGATTGCGAGAAGGTCAGCCGCCAGCTGACCCACGTGCTGACCGTCGAGAACGTCGATTACGAACGGCTCGAGGTCTCCTCTCCGGGACTGGATCGTCCGCTTAAGAAACTGGCCGACTATGTTCGCTTTGCCGGCGAGGAGGCGCGCGTGACGCTGCGCCTGCCGATCGACGGTCGCAAGAACTTCGTCGGCATCCTGCAGCCGCCCACCGGGGAGCCCGGCGCCGAGAAGATCGGCCTGGAATTCGAGGGCAAGGATGGCCCCGCGCTGCTGGAATTTACCGTATCCGATGTCGACAAGGCGCGCCTGGTGCCGGTAATCGACTTCAAAGGAAATCAGAGAAAAGGGAACAAGCAATGAGCCGCGAAGTTCTGTTGCTCGTCGATGCGCTTGCGCGCGAGAAGAACGTCGACAAGGATGTGGTATTCGGTGCGCTCGAAGCGGCTCTCGCTTCGGCCACCAAGAAGCGTTTCGAGGAAGACGTCGATATCCGTGTGCACATCGATCGGGAATCCGGCGAGCACGAGACTTTCCGCCGCTGGCTGGTGGTGCCCGACGAGCAGGGCCTGCAGGAGCCGGACAAGCAGATCCTGCTGTTTGAAGCCCGCGAGCAGGACCCCAATATGGAACTCGGCGATTTCGTCGAGGAACAGATCGAGTCGGTCGAGTTCGGCCGCATCGGCGCGCAGGCCGCCAAGCAGGTGATCCTGCAGAAGATCCGCGACGCCGAGCGCGAGCAGATCCTGAACGATTACCTGGAACGCGGCGAGAAGATCATGACCGGCACGGTCAAGCGCGCCGACAAGAAGGGCCTGATCGTCGAGTCCGGCCGCGTCGAGGCGTTGCTGGGCCGCGACCAGATCATTCCGAAGGAAAATCTGCGTACCGGCGACCGCGTTCGAGCGTATATCCTGAATGTGGACCGCACCGCGCGTGGCCCGCAGATCGAGCTGTCGCGCACCTCGCCGCAGTTCCTGATCAAGCTCTTCGAGAACGAAGTGCCCGAGATGGAACAGGGCCTGCTGGAGATCAAGGCGGCCGCCCGCGACCCGGGCGTGCGCGCGAAGATCGCGGTGGTGGCGCACGACAAGCGCATCGATCCGATCGGCACCTGCGTCGGCGTGCGCGGTACCCGCGTCACCGCGGTGCGCAACGAGATCGGCGGCGAAGCGGTCGACATCGTGCTGTGGTCGGAAGACCCGGCGCAGTTCGTGATCGGCGCGCTGGCGCCCGCGCAAGTGCAGTCGATCGTCGTCGATGAAGAGAAGCACAGCATGGATGTCGTGGTCGACGAGGAAAACCTCGCCGTCGCGATCGGCCGCAGCGGACAGAACGTGCGCCTGGCGTCCGAACTGACCGGCTGGCAGATCAACATCATGACGCAGGAAGAATCGGCGCAGAAGCAGGCCGAGGAAAGCGAAGTGGTGCGGCGCCTGTTCATGTCCAAGCTGGACGTGGACCAGGAAGTGGCCGACATCCTGATCGAGGAAGGCTTCTCCTCGCTCGAGGAAGTCGCCTACGTGCCGATCAGCGAGATGATGGAGATCGAGGCCTTCGACGAGGACACCGTCAACGAGCTGCGCAATCGCGCCCGCGATGCGCTGCTGACGATGGAGCTGGCTCGCGAAGAGAAGGTCGAGTCGGTGTCGCAGGATCTGCGCTCGCTGGACGGCCTGACGCCGGAGCTGATCGGCAAGCTCGCCGAAGGCGATATCCACACGCGTGACGACCTTGCCGAACTGGCGGTCGACGAACTGGTCGAGATGACCGGGGTCAGCGAAGAAGAAGCCAAAGCGCTGATCATGAAAGCACGGGAACACTGGTTCAACTGAGGGACACGTTCGCATAGAGCGCGCTTTCCGCACAAGACTGTCCCGACGTAGAAACCGAGCATTGAAAGGGTTTGAATGGCAAGCACAACAGTTGCCCAACTGGCCGCAGAACTGAGTCGCAGCGCAGCTGCCCTGCTGGAACAATTGCAGGCAGCTGGGGTGGGCAAGTCCAAGCCTGAGGACGTGGTCACCGAGACCGACAAGGCCAGGTTGCTGGACTACCTGAAGCGTTCGCACGGTCAGGCCGATGACGGCTCGCGCAAGAAGATCACGCTGACCAAGCGCGAAACCTCGGAGATCCGCCAGGCGGATGCGACCGGGAAGACGCGCACGGTGCAGGTCGAGGTGCGCAAGAAGCGCGTGCTGATCAAGCGCGACGAGTCGCCCGCCGATGGCGCGGCCGACGGCCAGGAAGTTTCCGAGCCGGTGGTCGACCAGGCCGAGCTGGCGCGCCGCGCCGAAGAGGAACGCCGCCAGGCCGAATTGCTGGCGCGCCAGGAAGCCGAGCTGAAGGCCCGCCAGGAGGCGGCCGAACGCGAGGAGGCCGAGCGCCGCGCACGCCAGGAAGCGCTGGAGGCAGAGGAACGCCGCCAGGCCGAGCTGGCCGCCCGCAAGGCCGAGGAAGAGGCCGCGGCAACGCGCGCCGCGAGCGAGGCCAACGAGGATTCGGATCGCAAGAAGGCCGAGGACGACAAGACGCGCCTGGCGGCCGAACGCGCCGCCGCGCAGAAGGCCGCCGACGATGCCAAGGCCGCCGCCGACAAGGTGCGCGCCGAGCAGGATGCGGCCCGCAAGCGCCGCGAGGCCGCCGAGGCCGAGGCCCGCGCGATCCAGCAGATGCTCAATGCGCCGGCGCGCGTGCTGAAGGCACCGTCCGAGCGCAAGGCCGAGGAAAAGAAGGCCGAGCAGAGCGGCACGCTGCACAAGCCGGTCAAGCCGGCCGGCACGGTCGAGGCCAAGAAGGACGAGAAGAAGCCCGCGGTGGCTACCACGACGGTCGACAAGAAGACCGGCAAGGTGGTCAAGGGCTCCTCGACCTGGCAGGACGAAGGTTCGCGCAAGAAGGGCGGTGGCCTGAAGACCCGCGGCGATTCGTCGGGCGGTGTCGGCGGCTGGCGCGGCGGCCCGCGTGGCCGTGGCGGCAAGCATCAGCAGGACGATCGCAGCGGCTTCCAGGCCCCGATGGAGCCGGTGGTGCGCGAGGTCCATGTGCCCGAGACCATCTCGGTCGCGGACCTGGCCCACAAGATGGCCGTCAAGGCCTCCGAGGTCATCAAGCAGATGATGAAGCTCGGCCAGATGGTGACCATCAACCAGGTGCTGGACCAGGAGACCGCGATGATCGTGGTCGAGGAAATGGGCCACAAGGCGCTGGCGGCCAAGCTGGACGATCCGGAAGCGCTGCTGATCGAAGGCGGCGAGGACCAGTCGGACGCCGAGCAGCTGCCGCGTCCGCCGGTCGTCACCGTGATGGGTCACGTCGACCACGGCAAGACCTCGCTGCTGGACTACATCCGCCGCACCAAGGTCGCGGCCGGCGAAGCGGGCGGCATTACGCAGCATATCGGTGCCTACCATGTGGAAACCGACCGCGGCGTGATCACCTTCCTCGATACGCCGGGCCACGAGGCCTTCACGGCGATGCGTGCGCGCGGTGCCAAGGCGACCGATATCGTGATCCTGGTGGTGGCCGCCGATGACGGCGTGATGCCGCAGACCAAGGAGGCGATCGCCCACGCCAAGGCGGCCGGCGTGCCGATCGTGGTGGCGATCAACAAGGTCGACAAGCCCGAAGCCAACCCGGACCGCGTCAAGCAGGAACTGGTGGCCGAGCAGGTCGTGCCGGAAGAGTACGGCGGCGATTCGCCGTTCGTGCCGGTGTCGGCCAAGACTGGCCAGGGCGTCGAAGAGCTGCTGGAACAGGTGTCGCTGCAGGCCGAAATCCTGGAGCTGAAGGCACCGGTGGACGCGCCGGCCAAGGGCCTGGTCGTCGAAGCGCAGCTGGACAAGGGCAAGGGCCCGGTGGCGACCGTGCTGGTCAGCAGCGGCACGCTCAAGCGCGGCGACGTCGTGCTGGCGGGCAGCGCCTACGGCCGTGTCCGCGCGATGCTCGACGAGAACGGCAAGCCGACCAAGGAAGCCGGCCCCTCGATTCCGGTCGAGATCCAGGGCCTGTCCGAAGTGCCGGCGGCCGGCGAGGAAGTGCTGGTGCTGCCCGACGAGCGCAAGGCGCGCGAAATCGCGCTGTTCCGCCAGGGCAAGTTCCGCGACGTCAAGCTGGCCAAGCAGCAGGCGGCCAAGCTCGAGACCATGCTGGAGCAGATGACGGAAGGCGAAGTGCAGACACTGCCGCTGATCGTCAAGGCCGACGTGCAGGGTTCGCAGGAAGCGCTGGTGCAATCGCTGCAGAAGCTGTCGACCGACGAAGTGCGCGTGCAGATCGTGCACGGCGCGGTGGGCGGCATCACCGAGTCCGACGTCAACCTGGCCACGGCCTCGAAGGCGGTCATCATCGGCTTCAACGTGCGTGCCGACGCCGGTGCGCGCAAGCTGGCCGAGAACAACGGCATCGACATCCGCTACTACAACATCATTTACGATGCGGTAGACGAGATCAAGGCGGCGATGTCGGGCATGCTGGCGCCGGAGAAGCGCGAAGTGACGATCGGCCAGGTCGAGGTGCGCCAGGTGTTCCGCGTGCCGAAGATCGGCGCGGTGGCCGGCTGTATGGTCACCGACGGTCTGGTCAAGCGGGGCGCCTTCGTGCGCGTGCTGCGCAACAACGTCGTGGTGTTCTCGGGCGAGCTCGATTCGCTCAAGCGCTTCAAGGACGATGTCAAGGAAGTCAAGCAGGGCTTCGAGTGCGGTCTGTCGATCAAGAACTTCAACGACGTTCAGGAAGGCGACCAGCTCGAAGTGTATGAAATCACCGAGGTCGCGCGCACGCTGTAAGGCGGCGCGCCGCGGCGGCGAACCTTCACCGGTTTGCCGCCGCCGGCCCATCCACGCCGTCGGACCCATCGCCTTCGCTGGCGACGCCGCTGGCAAAGTCGTATCGCATGGCCAAAAAAGGCAATATCTCTTCCCGTAATCTGCGCCTGTCCGATCAGATCCAGAAGGATCTGGCCGAGATGATCCAGCGCGAGCTGCGCGACCCGCGCCTGGGCCTGGTGACGCTGCAGTCGGTGGCGCTGACCCCGGACTACGCGCACGCCAAGGTCCACTTCACGGTGCTGGGCGCCGAACCGGCCGATGCCGAGGCGATCCTCAACGAGAAGGCCGGCTACCTCCATTCGCTGCTGTTCAAGCGGCTCCATATCCATACCGTGCCGACGCTGCGCTTCGTGCACGATACCTCGGTCGAACATGCGATCGAGATGTCGAAGCTGATCGACCAGGCCAACGCCACACGGGCCAAGGACGAGTAAGTCCGTGGCGCCGGCGCGTCCTGCGTCGTCGCCTCTCCCGAGCCGCGCAGCCGGGTGGCACGCCGATATGGCAGGCGCGCCGATATGGCAAGCGCATTGCCGCCACCGCTTCCACCGATCTCGCCGCCGCTCCTGCCGTTTCATTCCCCATGACCGATTCCACCGCTCCACGTCCGCCTCGGCTGCCGCGCCGCGACGTGCATGGCGTGCTGCTGCTCGACAAGCCGCTCGGGCTGTCGTCCAACGATGCGCTGATCCGCGCCAAGCGGCTGCTGCGCGCCAACAAGGCCGGCCATACCGGCACGCTCGATCCGCTGGCGACCGGGCTGCTGCCGCTGTGCTTCGGCGAGGCGACCAAGTTTTCGCAGGATCTGCTCGATGCCGACAAGACCTATGAGGCAACGGTGCGACTGGGGCAGCGCACCTCGACCGGCGATGCCGAAGGCGAGGTGGTCGCCGAACGTCCGGTCAGCTGCGATGCCGCGGCGCTGAACCAGGCGCTGGTGCGTTTCGTCGGCCCGATCGAGCAGGTGCCGCCGATGCATTCGGCGCTGAAGAAGGATGGCCGGCCGCTGTACGAATACGCGCGCGCGGGCCAGACGGTCGAGCGCGCGGCGCGCAGCGTGACGATCCACGAGATCGCCTTGCTGAGCTGCGAACTGCCCGGGGCGCCCGTGTTCGCGATGCGCGTGACCTGCAGCAAGGGGACGTACATCCGGACGCTGGCCGAGGACATTGGCGAGGCGCTGGGCTGTGGCGCGCATCTGACCGCGCTGCGGCGCACCGCGGTCGGCGATCTGACGCTGGACGGCGCGGTCACGCTGGAGCAGCTCGGCGAGCAGGACGACGCGGCGCGTCCGGCCCTGCTGGCGCCGGTGGACGCGCTGCTGCAGCGCTGCGCGCCGGTGACGCTCGACGCCGCGGCGACGCAGCGCTTCCTGCAGGGCCAACGCATCGCCGGACGCGATCTGCCTGCGGCGGTATTCAAAGGTGCGGGATTGCGTGAAGACGCGCTGGCGCGCGTCTATGGCGGCGAGCCGGCGCGGCTGCTGGGCGTGGCCAGATGGCGCGAGGGTGCGCTGCGGCCGGAGCGGTTGGTGCGGTTGAACGCGCCCGACTGACGACCGCCCGGGATTCCCTCTGCCCGACCCTCTCCCGCGCGCGGGAGAGGGGGAACACCTGGAGAGGAGGGGACGCAGCAGGTTTGCTGCCCTCTCCCGCTTGCGGGAGAGGGGCGGGAGAGGGGCGGGAGAGGAGCGGGGGAGAGGGCATGCAGCGGTCGCCATTCTGCCGAGCCTGAGCGCCCGATCAACGCCTCATCGATGCGCCTTCAATGCGCCCTCAGTGCGCCCTCAATGCGCCCCCATGGCATCCGCGGACCCGCCGCCACCGCCCTTGGGCTTCGTCAGCCAGACGAACACGATCAGCCCGAAGAACATCACCCCCGAAATCCAGAAGATATCGTTGGCGCCCAGCATCGACGCCTGCTGCGAGATGGTGCGCTCGATCACGCCGACCGCCTGCATATGGCTCATGCCCTGCTGCATCAGGTGCTCGACCTGGGCGTTGTAGATCGGGTTGTAGGGATTGACCTGTTCCACCAGGTGCGCATGGTGCATCGCCGAGCGGTTCTCCCACACGGTGGTCGACACCGAGGCACCGATCGCGCCGAAGGTGATCCGCACGAAGTTCGACAGGCCCGAGGCCGCCGGAATCTTGTCGGGCGGCTGTCCCGACAGGATGATCGACGTCAGCGGGATGAAGAACATCGCCATCGCCGCGCCCTGGATCAGTGTCGGAATCATCAGCGTGGTGGTGTCCACGTCGATCGTGAACCGCGAACGCATCAGGCTGACGATGCCGAACGTGATGAAGGCCGCGGTGGCGACCCAGCGCGGGTCCATCTTCGGCAGATTGCGCCCGATCACCGGCGACAGCAGGATCGCGAAGATGCCCACCGGCGCCATCACGATGCCGGCATCGGTCGCGGTATACCCGACGATCGTCTGCAGCCATAGCGGCAGGATCACCAGATTGCCGAAGAACAGCCCGTAGGCGACCGAGATCGCCACCACGCCCGCGCTGAAGTTGCGGCCGTTGAACAGGCTGATATCGACGATCGGATGCTTCTCGTAGCGCTCCCACGCCAGGAAGAACAGGAAGCCCACCACCGCGACCACCGTCAGCGTGACGATCTCGGTCGAATGGAACCAGTCGAGCTCCTTGCCCTTGTCCAGCATCAGCTGCATCGAACCGACCCAGATCACCAGCAGCGCCAGGCCGATGGTGTCGATCGGCAGCACCCGCGTCGGCGTTTCGCGCTCGCGATAGATCGCCCAGGTCGCGTACGCGGCCAGGATGCCCACCGGGATGTTGATGTAGAAGATCCACGGCCACGTCATGTTGTCCGAGATCCAGCCGCCCAGCAGCGGGCCCATGATCGGCGCGACCAGCGTGGTCATGCCCCATAGCGCCAGCGCCATCGTGCTCTTGTGCGGCGGATAGCTCGACAGCAACAGCGACTGCGACAGCGGGATCATCGGCCCGGCCACCGCGCCCTGCAGGATCCGCGCGGCCAGCAGCACCTCCAGGTTGGGCGCCACGCCGCACAGCCACGACGACAGCACGAACAGCAGGATCGACGTGACGAACAGCCGCACCGCGCCGAAGCGCGTGGTCAGCCAGCCGGTCAGCGGCACCGAGATCGCGTTGGCGACCGCGAACGAGGTGATGACCCAGGTGCCCTGGTTCGGCGACACGCCCAGGTCGCCCGAGATCGCGGGAATCGACACGTTGGCGATCGACGAGTCGAGCACGTTCATGAACGTGGCCAGCGACAGCGCGATCGTGCCGACGATCAGCTTGGCGCCCGACAGCGGTTCCTGGTGCGCGGGGCGCGCAGGGGCCGCTGGCGATGTGGGCGCGGGTTCGGCGCCCTCGCGGGCGGTCAGGGTATCGGCCATGATCAGGCGTGCGTGGTCGCTTTCTTGGCGGTTGTCGCGGAACTGGCCGTCGACGCGCGGGCCGCCGAGGCCGGCGCCGCCGGCTCGGCGCCCTGGCGGCCGCTGTTGGTCGCGATGATGCGCGCGATCAGCGCATCGGCGTCGTGGCCGACCTTGTCATAGACGTCCGTCTGCATCGGCTTGCTGGCGGTGGTGGTCGTCATCGCCGCGCCTTCGGTCTTGCGCACGTCGACAGTGACGTTCATCGACAGGCCGATGCGTAGCGGATGGTCCTTCAGCTGTTGCGGATCGAGCGCGATGCGCACCGGCAGGCGCTGCACCACCTTGATCCAGTTGCCGGTGGCGTTCTGCGCCGGCAGCAGCGAGAACGCCGAGCCGGTGCCGGCCGAGAAGCCGGCCACCTTGCCGTGGTATTCGACGTCGGAGCCGTAGACGTCCGCATGCAGCGTGACCGGCTGGCCGATCCGCATATGCGTGATCTGGACTTCCTTGAAGTTGGCGTCGACCCAGACCTGGTCGAGCGGCACCACCGCCATCAGCGGCGCGCCGGCGGCCACCCGCTGGCCGACCTGCACCGAGCGCTTGGCGACATAGCCGGTCACCGGCGCCGGCAGCTGCGAGCGCGCGTAGTTCAGGTAGGCGGCGCGCACGTTGGCCGCGGCGCGCTGCACGTTGGGGTGCTTCTCGACGGTGGTCTGGTCGGTCAGCGCCTTGTTCGACGCGAGCTGCTCGCGCGCGGCCTGCAGCGCCGATTCGGCGGCCTGCAGCGTGGTGCGCGCATGGGCCAGTTCTTCGGAGGAAACCGCGCCCGAGCCGGCGATGGCCTGGCGGCGCTTCAGGTCTTCGCGGGCCCGCGCGACATCGGCCTGGCGCAGCGCCACGTTGGCCGCCAGCGAGCCGTTGTTGACGTACAGCGTGCGCACCTCGCGCACCGCCTGTGCCAGCTGTGCCTCGGCCTGGGCCAGCGCGACCTCGCTGTCGGCGCGGTCGAGCTGGATCAGCGGCTGGCCGGCGTTGACCAACTGCGTGTCGTCGGCGCCAATGCCCACCACCGTGCCCGGCACCAGCGGGGTCACCTGGACCACGTTGCCCGCCACGTAGGCGTCGTCGGTGCTTTCGAAATGCCGGGCATACAGGGCCCAGTAGCCGCCGTAGGCCAGGCCCGCGACCACCACCGCGGCGGTCAGCGAGAGCAGCAGGCGCTTGCGCTTGCCGTTGTTGTTGTCGGAGGGTTGCGTGCGGGTGGCCGCGTTCTGGTTCTGTTGTTGGTCGCTCATGATGTCGGTCGCTTGATGTCGGTCGCTTGAACGGTTCGACGTTGTCGTTGTTCTTCGCTGTCGTGTTGTGGCGGGGTGGTGGGGCGCGTCAGCCGTGCGCCGCGGCGCGGCGCGGCGTGGGTGCGGCCGTGGTCGTGGCCGTGGCCGGCTTTCCAGCCTGTGCCGGCTCCGGATGGGCGGACTCGCCGGGCTCCTGGTAACCGCCACCCAGCGCCTTGACCAGCGCCATCTGCAGATCCAGACGGCGCGCCTGCAGATCGGTGGCCAGGCGCCGCTGCTGCAGCACGTTGCTCTCGGCGTTCAGCACGGTCAGCTGCGTGCCCAGGCCCGCCTTGTAGCGCGTGGTCGCCAGCGCATAGGCATGCTCCGCAAGCTCCAGCGCCTCGCGTTGCGTCTGGATCTGCTGATCGACGCTGCGGATGCTGGTCACCGTATCGGCGGTCTCGCGCAGCGCATCGACCAGCGTCTGGTTGTAATTGGCCACCGCCAGGTCGTATTGCGCGTGCTTGCCCTTCAGGTTCGCGCGCAGCCGTCCGCCTTCGAAGATCGGCAGGCGCACCGCCGGGCCGAAGCCGAACTGGCGGCTGATGCCGAGCAGCAGGTTGGACGGATCGAGCGAGGCCAGGCCCGCGAAGGCGCTCAGCGTGACATTGGGCAGGAACTCCGCGCGCGCGACCTCGATGTCCTTCGACGAGGCCTCGACGCGCCAGCGCGCCGCGACCAGATCGGGCCGGCGGCCGAGCAGGTCGATCGCCAGGTTGTCCGGCAGCGTCGGCGTGGCATGCGCCAGCAGCGTCGGCCGCTGGATGGCCAGGCCCCGGTCCGGACCCTTGCCGAGCAGCGCCGCGATCTGGTTGCGCGCCAGCGCGATCTCTTCGTCGATGCGCTGCAGATCGGTGCGGGCCGACGCCACCGTGGCGCGGGCCTGCGTGGTTTCCACCTGCGTGTCGAGACCGGCCGACAGGCGCTGGCGCGACAGCTCGGTCAGGTCGCCGCGCTGGGCGATGGCGCGCTCGGCCACATCGCGCTGCGCGAACAGCGCGGCCAGCCGCGCGTAGTTGCGCGCCACCGCGGTGGTCAGCAGCAGCCGCGAAGCCTGGCTTTCGGCTTCGGCGGCACGGTCGTCGGACAGCGCCGCTTCCAGCGCCGAGCGGTTCTTGCCCCAGAAGTCGAGGTCGTAGGACAGGCCGGCCTGCAGCCGCGACAGGTTCTGCCACGAGCCGGCACGCGGCGTGCCTTCGTACAGATCGGTCTCGGAGAAGCGCTGGCGCGACAGCGAGGCGTCCAGATCCAGATGCGGATACAGCGCGCTGCGCGTGGCGTCGGCCATCGCGCGCGAGGCTTGCACCCGGGCGAGGGCCGCCTGCAGGTTGGGGCTGTTCTGCACGGCCTCGTCGACCAGCGCGCGCAGTTGCGGATCGCCAAACTGGTCGACCCAGTCCTGCGACGGCCACTGGCCATGCTGGCCCGGCAGCGTCTGCGCGGTGGCCAGCTGCGCGGGCTCGGTCATGACCTGGGTGGTGTGGGAGTTGCCGAAGGCGGCGCAGCCCGCCAGTGCGGCGGCGGCCAGCGCGCTGAGCGCGAAGGCGCCGAGACGGCGGGCCGGTTGCCGCGCCGGAGCGCGGCGGGAAATCGAAATTTGAGGGTTCATGTTGGGCGACAACGAAATGCCGAAAATGCGAGGGCGGCGGTCGGGTGCCGATGGCACGGACCGCGGCGGCGAATCTGGCCGGCTGGCGGCGGGAGGCTGGCTAGGGCGCTATCCGGTGTTGTTGGCGATCACCCGCTGCAACATGTCGCGGAACTGGGCGATCTCGGCCTCGGTGAAGCCGCGGAAGCGCCGGTTCAGCACGCGGCAGAAGATCGCGGGCAGCTGGTCGACCAGCGCGTGGCCGGCCGGCGTGACGCGCAGGTCGACGATGCGCCGGTCGGCGTCGCTGCGCTGCCGCTCGACCAGGCCGCGTTTTTCCATGCGGCTGATCAGGCGCGTGACCGAGCCCATATCGGTGTTCAGCTCCCGGCCCAGATCGGTCACCGTACGGGCGCGGCCGTGCGCCAGCATCACCAGGCAGGAGGCCTGGGCGTGCGTGATATCCAGCGCGCCGACCTCCTGCTCGACGTCGCGCGACAGTTCGCCCTTGGCCCGCGCCATCAGATAGCCGACGCTGTCGCAGATCCGATAGGAGGCGGGATCGAAGGGGAAGGTGTCGTCGGTGCCCGGGGCGTTCATCATTTGCCTATGCAATCTTTGTCGTGGCAAATATATGCACGTGCTGAGAAAACCGCAAGAACGTCAATTCGTCATTTCTGATTTGGAAATAGTGCGCTGCAAGCCCTTGCAGCAACGCGATAGACAGACCGAACGGCCGCCCGCAGTTTTGCGTCGCAACATGCTAGAATGGCGGGTTGAATTTTTGATGCCCAGCTGCAAGCGAGAGCCGCAATGACCCGCGCAATCCGCAATATCGCCATCATCGCCCACGTCGATCATGGCAAGACCACCTTGGTGGACCAACTCCTGCGCCAGGCAGGCACCTTCCGTGAGAACCAGCAGGTTGCGGAGCGGGTGATGGACTCGAACGACCTGGAAAAAGAACGCGGGATCACCATCCTGGCGAAGAACTGTGCGGTCGAGTACAACGGCACCCATATCAATATCGTCGACACCCCGGGCCACGCCGACTTCGGTGGCGAGGTCGAACGCGTGCTGTCGATGGTCGACGGCGTGCTGCTGCTGGTCGACGCGGTCGAAGGCCCGATGCCGCAGACCCGTTTCGTCACGCGCAAGGCGCTGGCGCTGGGCCTTAAGCCGATCGTCGTGATCAACAAGATCGACCGTCCGGGCGCCCGTCCGGACTGGGTCATCAACCAGACCTTCGACCTGTTCGACAAGCTGGGCGCGACCGACGAGCAGCTCGACTTCCCGGTGATCTACGCCTCGGGCCTGAACGGCTACGCCGGCCTGACCGAGGATGTGCGCGACGGCGACATGAAGCCGCTGTTCGAGACCGTGCTCGACAAGGTTCCGGTCCGTAACGACGACCCGGACGGTCCGCTGCAGCTGCAGATCATCTCGCTGGACTACTCGAGCTACGTCGGCAAGATCGGCGTCGGCCGTATTTCGCGCGGCCGCGCCCGTCCGCTGCAGGACGTGGTGGTCAAGTTCGGCCCCGAGGGCAACCCGATCAAGGGCCGCATCAACCAGGTGCTGAAGTTCCGCGGCCTGGAGCGCGAGATCGTGCCCGAGGCCGAGGCCGGCGACATCGTGCTGATCAACGGCATCGAGGAACTGGGTATTGGCTGCACCGTCTGCGCGCCCGATGCGCAGGACGCGCTGCCGATGCTGAAGGTCGACGAGCCCACGCTGACGATGAACTTCTGTGTCAACACCTCGCCGCTGGCGGGCCGCGAAGGCAAGTTCGTCACCAGCCGCCAGCTGCGCGAACGCCTGGACCGCGAACTGAAGTCCAACGTGGCGCTGCGCGTGGCCGAAACCGGCGACGACACCGTGTTCGAAGTGTCGGGCCGCGGCGAACTGCACCTGACCATCCTGCTGGAAAACATGCGCCGGGAAGGCTACGAGCTGGCCGTGTCGCGCCCGCGCGTGGTGTTCAAGGAAATCGACGGCGTCAAGCACGAGCCGTACGAGCTGCTGACGGTCGACGTCGAGGACGGCCACCAGGGGGCCGTGATGGAAGAGCTGGGCCGCCGCAAGGGCGAACTGCTCGACATGGCGTCGGACGGCAAGGGCCGTACCCGCCTGGAATACCGCATCCCGGCCCGCGGCCTGATCGGCTTCCAGGGCGAGTTCCTGACGCTGACGCGCGGCACCGGCCTGATCTCGCACATCTTCGACGACTACGCGCCGGTGCGCGAGGGCGGCCTGGGCGAGCGCCACAACGGCGTGCTGATCTCGCAGGACGATGGCGAGGCCGTGGCCTACGCGCTGTGGAAGCTGCAGGATCGCGGCCGCATGTTCGTCAAGCCGGGCGACCCGCTGTACGAAGGCATGATCATCGGCATCCACAGCCGCGACAACGACCTGGTCGTGAACCCGATCAAGGGCAAGCAGCTGACCAACGTGCGCGCCTCGGGTACCGACGAAGCGGTGCGCCTGGTGCCGCCGATCCAGATGACGCTCGAATACGCGGTGGAATTCATCGCCGACGATGAGCTGGTCGAGATCACGCCGAAGAGCATCCGCCTGCGCAAGCGCTTCCTGAAGGAACACGAGCGCAAGCGCGCGTCGCGCGAAGGCGCATAAGCGCAAGCGATACGCTGCCCGCAAGGGGAAGGGCCGAGTCCTGTGGTGAACGGGACTCGGCCCTTGTCGTTTGTGGGCGCCGAGGCGGGGAGGACGCCGTCCTCAGAGGTGGCAGAGGATGTTCACCAGCCTGCCGAACGGATCGCGCACGAAGAAGCGCCGCACGCCCCAGGGCTCCTCGGCGATGCCGTATTCGATTTGCAAGCCCGCCTGCACGGCCCTGGCGTGGACCTCGTCGAGGCTGTCGACCTCGATCGACAGGTCGGGCACCGGGGTACCGGAGCCGCCCTCGGTCGCGATGCTGATCTGCGGCGTGGTGTCTTGCCCGGTCGCATAGGTCCGGATCCAGCCGTGATCCATCACGACTGCCATGCCAAGCAGGTCGCCATAGAAGGCCTGGGCCGCCTCGATGTTCGGGGCGGCGATGTTTGCGACGACTCGCTTGACGGTCATGGTGGCTCTCCGACGATGGAATCCGGCGATTCTACGGCCCATCATCCGCTTCGATAAGCCGGCCGCGATGGGCAATGCGCGATGGGCGATCCGATTCGTGCATCCGCCGGATACACAGTCTTTCCTTTCCATGCCGTCAAGGAACGCGCCGGCGCGCCGTTGATAGCGGGGCGGCAAACATGCCGTGATCGCACGATAAGAACGGGGAGCTGGAATGTTTCGCAACACCACCATTGGCGCCAGATTGTGGAGCCTCATTGTCGTTACCAATTTGATCCTGCTGATCGTCGGCGCCTTTGGCTGGCTCGGCATGTCGCGCAGCAACGACGCGACGCGGCAGATCCATCAGCATCAGCTGGCCGCCGCGATGCATCTGTCCGAGGCGCGCGCAAACCAGTTGCTGGTGCGCGTGCTGCTCGACCAGGCGACGTTCGCCACCGATCCGGCCGATGCGCTGGCGCGTGCCGATACCGCGGCCGGATTCGCGCGGGCCTCGGAGACGGCGTGGAAGGCCTATCTGGCACTGCCGCGCGGCACGGAGGAAGACCGCGCTGCCGAGCTGGTGTCGGCGCGCCGCGAGGCGCTGCACAAGCAAGGGGTCGAGCCGATGATCGCCGCGCTGAAGGCGGGCGATCGCGAGCGCGTGATGGCGCTGGTGCTCGAGACCATTCCGAAGCTCGATATCGCCTTCACGTCGGCCAACGCCGAGCTGAACAAGCTGCAGACGGCAGCGGCCGAGTCCGTCTATCAGGAGTCGCAACATCGCTATGCGAAGCTGCGCGCGTGGTCGCTGGTGCTGCTGGCGCTGGGCCTGGCGTTCAGCACCATCTTTGCGTGGCGGCTGCGCGGCTCGATCGTCGGCCCGCTCGAGACCGCGATCGCGCGTTTCGAGCGGATCGCGCGTGGGGATTTGAGCGCGGCGCGCGCCCTCGATACGCCCGGGCAGCAGGGTCATCGTGCTGCGGATAGCGGGGCCGGCATCGCACAAGAGGTGAGCCGCAACGAGGTCGGCCGCACCGAGGCCAGCCGCAACGAGACCGGTCGCATGCTCGCCATGCTGGCCCGGATGGAAGCGAGTCTGGCGGGCATGGTCGGCGAGGTGCGCACCGGCGCCGACGCCATCGCCGCGGCGAGCCGGCAGATCGCGCTGGGCAACGCCGATCTGTCCCAGCGCACCGAAGAGCAGGCGGCCTCGCTCGAGCAGACCGCCTCGAGCATGGAGCAACTGACCGGCACGGTACGGCAGACCGCGGACAATGCCCGCGAAGCGAATGCGCTGGCGGGCGACGCCAGCGGGCTGGCGGAGCGGGGCGGGGAAGCGGTGACGCGCGTGGTCGACACCATGCGGGCAATCGACGCCAGCGCCAACCGGATCGTCGACATCATCGACGTGATCGAGAAGATCGCCTTCCAGACCAACATCCTCGCGCTGAACGCCGCGGTCGAGGCCGCGCGTGCCGGCGAGCATGGCCGCGGCTTCGCGGTGGTGGCGGGCGACGTGCGCGATCTGGCGCAGCGTTGTGCGACCGCGTCGAAGGAAATCCGCGGGCTGATCGACGAATCGGTGCGCAATGTTCGCGCCGGCAGCGATATCGTCGCCGATGCCGGCCGCGCGATGGAGGACATCGTCGGCGCGGTGCGCCGCGTCAGCGCGATCGTCGGCGGCATCAGCGCCGCCTCGATGGAGCAGTCGCAGGGCATCGAGCAGGTGAATCAGGCGGTCACGCAGATGGACGGCATGACCCAGCAGAATGCCGCGCTGGTCGAAGAGGCGGCCGCCGCGGCGACCTCGCTGGAGGACCAGGCACAGCGGCTGACCGGCCTGATGGCGCGTTTCCGTCTTGCCTGAATTGGCCGGCATCCCCAGACATCCCCGGGGTCCCCTGGCATACCTCGGTATCCTCCCGGCGTTACGGACTGCGGGCCGGCATGGCTGGTGTACAGTGGCGGCCTGCATTTCGTCACCACAGGAACAGGAGACATGACCGAGTTTGTTGCAACCGAAGTCGTCGGCGGTGTCGGCTATCTGACGCTGACCCGGCCCCAGGCCCTCAATGCCCTGTCGCTCGACATGGTGCGCGCCTTGACGCAGGCGCTGGACCAGTGGGCGGCCGATCCCGGCGTCGTCGCCGTGGTGGTCGCCGGTGCGGGCGGCAAGGCCTTCTGCGCGGGCGGCGACATCCGTTTCTTCCATCAGGCCGCGCTCGCCGGCGATCCGACGCTGGACCAGTTCTTTGTCGAGGAATACGCGCTCAATCACAAGATCCACCGCTATCCGAAGCCCTATATCGCGCTGATGGACGGCGTGGTGATGGGCGGCGGCATGGGCATCTCGCAGGGCGCGCGGCGGCGCCTGGTCACCGAGCGCACCAAGATGGCGATGCCCGAGACCAATATCGGGCTGTTTCCGGACGTGGGCGGCGGCTGGTTCCTGGCCCGCACCCCGGGCCGCCTGGGCGAGTACCTGGGCCTGACCGGCAACGTGATTCACGCGGCCGACGCGCTGTACGCCGGACTGGCCGACGCCTTCGTGCCGAGCAATGCGCTGGCCGAGCTGGTGGCGTCGCTGCGCGCCGGCAACTTCGCCAGTGGCGACGAAGTGCTGGCCGCGATCGATGCCTGCAGCGCCGGGCATCGCGCCGCCTGCGATCCGGCCGCGAGCATGCTGGCGCGCCAGCGCGAGGCAATCGACGGGGCCTTCGGCGCCGCCACGGTCCAGCAGATCGTTGCCATCGTCAGCGATGCCAGCGACGACTGGTCCGCTCAGACGGCCGCCGCCTTGCGTACCCGCTCCCCGCTGATGCTGTGCGTGACGCTGGAGCAGATCCGCCGCGCGCGGACCATGGCGCTCGAGGACGAGCTGCGCATGGAGCTCGACATGATGCATGACGTGTTCCGCTACGGCGACGGCGTCGAGGGCATCCGCGCGCTGGCAATCGACAAGGACCACGCGCCGAAGTGGCGGCCGGCCCGGCTCGACGAGGTCGAGCGCAACAAGGTGCTCGCCTTCTTCGACAGTCCGTGGCGCGCCGAGGCGCATCCGCTGGCCGGATTACAGGCCTGAGAGGACGCGCGCGCCGGTGCGGGCTCCGTGCGCGCCGATGCCCTTGGGGCAGGCGCGCGCACGGCCGACGCCACATCGGGTTAGAGTGTGGTCTGGGCGCCGGCCAGAGATGGCCGGTCCCGCCGTTTTTCGGCAGTCTTTCCTTTCCCCGTCTCTCTCAGAAAAGGAAGCACGATGAGCACTCCACGCGACGTCGCGGTACTGGTGGGCAGTCTCCGCAAGGATTCCTTCAATCTCAAGCTGGCATTGGCGCTGGCGCAGCTGGCCCCGGCCGAACTCAAGCTCGACATCGTCGAGATCGGTCAGCTGCCGCTCTACAACCAGGACGACGATGACAACCCGCCGGCGGCCTGGACCGCTTTCCGCGACCGGATCCGCCGCGCCGACGCGGTGCTGTTCGTGACCCCCGAGTACAACCGCTCGGTGCCCGCGCCGCTGAAGAATGCCATCGACGTGGGGTCGCGTCCCTATGGGCAGAGCGCCTGGGATCGCAAGCCCGGGGCGGTAATCAGCGCCTCGCCGGGCGCCATCGGCGGGTTTGGCGCCAACCACCATCTGCGCCAGTCGCTGGTGTTTCTCAATGTGCCGGTGCTCCAGATGCCGGAGGCCTATATCGGTGGTGTCGACAAGCTGTTCGATGCGCAGGGCAATATCGGCAACGAATCGACACGTGCCTTTCTGGGCAAATTCCTGACGACCTTTGCGGCCTGGGTGGAGCGCAACGCCGCAAGCTGACTGTGACGGCGCGGCCGCCGCCTCGGCCCCCACTCTCGTAGGGGAGGCCTAAAGATGGCGAAAACCGCGCCGACAATGCTGATATGGATGCAAGCGACAATTCCTCCGACTTCCCGGAAGGTGCGGCCAACGCCGAACTGGTCGGGTGCTGGGCCACTGCCTCGCCGCAGTTGCTGGCCACCGTGCTGAACCACGCCATCGACGCCGAAGACCTGTCCGGCTTCGCGGCGCTGCTGTCCGACATCGCCCGCGACCGCGGGCTCAAGGGCAACCGCGGCGCGCACCAGTCGATCTACGACATGCCGTATTCGAGCCTGCTGCCACGCCAGCAGCACCTGCTGGCCGATGCCTTCGACCTGTTCGTCAAGCTGGGGCTGGAACTGCAGCCGCGGCAGCAGCGGCTGAACGACTGAGCGCGCTGAGCCGCTGAGCCGTTGAGTCGCTGAGCCGTTGAGTCGCTGAGCCGCTGAGCCGCTGAGGGGGCTGAGGGGACTGAGGGGACTGAGGGGACTGAGGGGACTGAGGGGACTGAGGGGCGGAGCAGCTTGTGTCACTGCGCCGACTTGCCTCCCGCCGGCGGCGCGGCGGCGCTGTCCCCGGGCGGCCCGTCCGACGCCCATTGCCGCGTGAAGACGGAGGGCGATGCGATGCGCCTCCGGGTGGTAAACTTCCGGGTTTTCCTCGTTCCCGTCGACGGACGGGATAGACGACCCAAGTCATGTCCGAATCGCTAGCCGCCAGCGCGGCGCCGGCATCGGCAGGTCCGCAGAAGGTCAATCCGCGGCGCATTTCGGTGGCGCCCATGATGGACTGGTGCGAAGTAAGAACGGATTTGGCTTAACCACGCGGGTTTGCGGGCGATTCGTGGTGGTGCTGTAGCATTTTCGTAGCAGCGGATTTGTGCGGGTTCCCTCCGAAAGTTGGGCGGAAGATCCCGGTTAAGTACATCGGTAAGTGTTATATTCGTGCCCGTATGAAAGCCGAACCTGTTACGAAAGCCTCAGAGATCGCCGAGAAGGTGAACGAATTCGCCAGAAATGGCGGTCCCTTCGCCCGCAAAGATTCGCTTTGGTGGCGCGCTCTGAAGCGAGAAGCAGAGCAGGTGCGCGATGTGGAGCCGGGGCTCGGATGGGCCACCCTTGGCACGCTGATGGCCATTGCTGGCGACTACGAAGAACTTGTCAGGTGCTACACCGCCGCGATGCCGTTTTCTGGGGCCTTTCCAGAGATTGCGACCAATTACATGGTCAACCTGTCGAATCTTGGCTATCACTCTGCCGTACTGGCGCTAGGCGCCGAGGTGGCGAGGCCGGAGCGCGGCTTTTTTAGTACCCGGGGCAACCTTCTCGTTAAGTCTGGAGGGTTTGTGATGGCGGCTCAATTCCTGGAAAGGGCACGCGAGATGGGCCTTGATGTAAGCAATCTTAGCGGACCTGAAATCGAGCTCGCTGCATTTCTCCTGCGCGAAGCTGAACTGTCTGACTGGGACGTGGCGAAGCACTTGGACCTGGCTGGCGAGATGCTGCGCAAGCGCGGTCACCTGTTCGTGAAGCGCCCAGTTGTAGATGTCCAGGACGTGGAGGGCGTTTTCACAGGCATCACGTACACGATGATGGTAAGGCTGCCTCGCAGCGACGTGTTCGAGATGAACTGCGCCCTAGCGCAAGCAGAGGTGGAGGCCGGAATCAAGCGGCATCCTTATTTCGACGTGACGTTTTCTGCAACGGAATGAACGCAGAGCCAACGCACCTTATTGAGTGCGCTACCCGAATCTCTGAGCTCGGTACGGATGACGCGACCTGCCGGGCTGTCGTCAGTCGAGCCTATTATGCGGCTTACCACGCTGCTAAGCGATTCCATGAAAGTCTGGCAGTGCCTGGGTATGTCATGGGCGCTTCGGGTAGGCACCAACAATTGCTGAACCAGCTCGCATTCCCAGGGCTCTCCGAAAAAAATGACCGCTATGCAGTCTCTGCGGGACTGGCAAAGACGTTGCGTCCTGTCTATGCAGCCCGTGTCGATGCGGATTACCACCTCAACATCGGCATTACTCCAGACCGCACGCAAGAGGTGCTAAAGGCATCTACGGATGTCATCGACATCGCCGAAAAATGGCAGGTCAAAAAAGCCGCGTGAAATAGAAAAGGGACCCGTTGGGTCCCTTTGTTCATGCGGCTTTGGACTCCTCTCTGCGCCGGTCCAGGTACTCAGCAAGGTCCCTGATGTCACATACCAGCGCCTTACCTTCCTTGCGCATAGCAACCGGAAACGATCCGGCAGAGATCTGGTTATAGGCGGTCTGCTTTTGGATGCCGAGCACGTCGCAGACGTCGTCCAGGCGGAGCAGCACGCGGCCCTCAAAGCGCGCCGCCAAGATCAATAGACACGAATTCATTTCGGGGCCTCCACCTTGGCAAGCTGCTGGGCGATGGCCGCGCTGATGTTCCGGCTGCAAGGGAAGGCGGGGCCGACTTCAAAGACCGCAACGTGCTTGCCGTCGTTGGCGCCAACTTGGCTTGGGTTCCAGTTGAAGTCGTACCCAGCCAGCCGATCTATGAGCCACTGATACTGCGCTGAGTCCTGAACGAGCGCAGTCACCCACGCTGTCACGTATGCCGGGATTGCATCCGATGTCGCCATAGCGTCGGGCAGGTACTTTTCCATAGGCGACCCAGGTGCCGGGACGGGAAGAATGTCGCGCAGTTGGGCCATCGCGCGTGTCCACGCCTCGCCGGCCGCGATCTTCGCAATGCGGCAGGTGGCGTCTGCGTCTGGATCCCCGGTCAGCTCAAGTACCTCCCCGAATCTGCCGGCCCACCAAGATTCAAAGGTTTGGGTTTGGTCAGTGCTCATCATTTTTCCTTCACGCAGCGCAGATACATCCAGCTGGCGCACAACGACAGTAGAAACACCTTCATGCTGTCGAAGCCCAGTCCCAGGCCGACCAACGTACAAGCCGCAGACACGGCCACGATGTCGAACACGATCATGGCTTGCCTCCGTTGCCGGTGGCCATGGCGCCGACAGCTTCGGCCAAGCGTTCGTACGCCTTCTGGCTGTGGTATCGGCCCTTGACCTTCACCAGGTTGACCGCGGCAGCTATCACCGCGTCCCTGCGCTCCCGCTGGGCCTCTTGATCCGGCCCCGCAGGCGCATCCAGACATTGGATGTGGCGTGCGATCCTGCGCAGCGTTTCGGCGGCGTCATTGATGCCGTCTTGCTCCATCCAGTCGGCGAGCACACGAAGGCGGCTTGCGTCGTACTGTGGCGTCCTTTTCTCAACCATGTCGATCTCCGGGAGCCAAAGCATCTCGCCCGATTGCTGGGCCCGTTTCGGTGACGCGCAGAGTGCCGACACCCGGTATCCAAAGTCCGCCCTGCTTGGCGATCAAAATCATCATCGTTGCGAGCGTGCCGCCTGTAATGGCGACGGTCGTTCTAAAGGCTGGGCGCTCTTGGCTGCAGGGCACATCCAGCATGAACAGGTATGCTTCGCCGTCGACGCTTTCGATGACCCCCACCGCGGTCCCATTGGGTGCGCGCTGGCGCAAGCCGTTGGTTTTCCACTTCAATGGCGCTGCCGGGTTTGTTTCGACTGCGCCGGCATCGTATGCCTCGACCGCCTGGCGCAAGCGCTCGGTGTCCGAGTTGCCGCCAACGATGGCGCGCGCAGCGTCGAGCACGGGGCGAAAGAGGGCGTTCTTTCGGTCGACTTCCCGCGCTTCGATGTCTGCCGACAGTCGGTAGTGGTCCCGATCCCGCTCGGCATCCCGAAGTCGCTTAACCAGGCGCAGCGCCTGAGCCGGCGCCATCCCCATCGCCTTGTTCTCGCTCTGCGCGAACTCGGCCCATGTTTCGATCTCATCCAGCGACAGGTCCGCGCCGTCCGATGATGCGATGTCCATCAGCACGTCATTGGTCATCGTTGGCCTCCGCATGCGGCACGTTCGGTGACCAGCTCGAGGACAGGCGCCCGCTGGCGCATGCCTAGGTCCACTTCGATTTGGCACGTCATGGCTTGGACGTCGTCAATGATGTCTTCCCAGCCGACTGCACCGTACAGGAATGCGTGCCAGCGGCCGTCGTCCATGACGAAAAGCTCCAGCCGCTTCGGGGCCGCAGCGAACTCCCTCCGGCGATCCTCGAGCTGCTTTTTCGCATCCGCTTCGCGGCGCCACTGCTCCATGCGGCGCCTGTGCAGGATCTGCGGGATGCTCGGGTAGCGATTCGGGAGCCGGCCGCGGCGGGGCCCCTGCACGACGCGCTCTTTGGCGGCGCAGGGTAGGGCGATGATGTCAGCCATGGACTCCCTCCGATTGCGTGCGGGCCACCGCGACGATGTCGCGGGTCAGGTCCTGCGCGAGGGAGAAAATGCCGTCCCGCAGGGAATCGTTCATACGGCCGATAACCCCGGCGCTGTCCTGCATCACGATCAGGAGGGCATGCAGCTGCTGCGCCCTGGTTTCGATAACGGCGATCGGCGGATCGAACTCGTTTCGGACGATGAAGGTGTGTCGACCGTCAACGCATGCAGCCGTGCCGGTGGCCGCCGCAAAGGCTTCCTTGGGCAGATTAATTTGCGACATCGCTGACCTCCCGGTTGAAGTCGATCTTCTTGCAGTCGAAGTACGCGGCGGCATCCTCGGCCATGCCGGCGCCCAACTTAACCATCTGCTCGAATACGAATGTGTCGCCTGCCTTTAGGTCGCCCAGCGCGAGGAATAGCGCTTGCAGAGCTTCGAAGGACTCCGCGGCGTATGCCATCGCGCCGGCCGCGTCGTCCAGCGAATTGCGGGGCTTCGCGGTATTGGTCTTAGCCATGAGACGCCTCCCGCGCGGGGAAAGCCCGAATTAGATCGGAGGCTAGCGATTCGGCCGCGTCGTACAGCATCGCATTTGCCTCGAGCGACAACATCGTCAACTGCGAGAGCGAGCAGCGGTTCAGCGAAATCTGTCCATCGATGCAATCGTCATCGGCGCCCACGTTCAGCGCGATGCGCTGGACAACTTCCGTCCCAGCAGAAACGGCCATGGTGCGCTCGAGCATGCGCACAAGCTGTGCTGCTAGATGACCAGGTAAGCGGCCATCACGCGCAGCTGCCGAGACCTCGTCATTCATGAAGCCCGGATAGCGATCGATGTCCGGACGAGAGACCGCGGGAGCGGCATTATTGGCGCCCTTGAGGGATTCAGCGTTGTTTGCTACAGTTCGGGGCGTGGGGGTACCCACCGGCCCAACTTGGGCAGTGCGATTTTTCACAGGTTCGTCCTCGAAGTTACTCGACTGCAAGCGGTTGCCGCCGCTCAGTCACCACAAAGCCCGTTTCCGATTGCCGTCGGAGCGGGCTTTTTGTCATTGGCACGCAAGTCGTTGTGTGCTGTACCGAATATACACAGCATGTGAGTTCAATGCAATCACCTCGTGAGTTTGGTTGCATTTGCTGTGAGTCGGTGTCAGCTGGACCGGTACGAGGAGGGGTCACGCAACCATGCCTCGATGTCGGCGGCGCGCCACCCAACAGCACGGCGCCCGAGGTTGACGGGCCTTGGAAAAGTTGACTCGTGAAGGCGCTGATAGATTGAGGAGCGCGACAGCCCCGTCAGCGCTTGTACTTCCTTGCGGCGAAGGATCGCCAACTCTCTGAGAGCATTCTCGGTTGCCATTTTTGGTTCCCTAGGGACGCTCCGGAACAGCCCGGAACGAATGGCACGATTTAAGCCTTAAGCCTCACACGATAAACGCAATTGCGCGGGCGAGAAGCGCAATTGCGGGGAACCTTAAGGCGTGGCGCGCTTTTCCAAGGCGCTCCGAACGCGCTTCAAGTGTTCTTCGATGGTCCGTTTCGCTACTCTTGCGCCCAATTTCTCTGTGATCAGTTCGATCTGACCGGCTGCTTTCGATGGCATAGCCAAGTCAATTTTCGCCTCTTGTGCCAAGGCGCCAATGAGTATGAGAAGAGTAGTGCGCTCTCGTTCTCCCATAGGTGAACGCGCTACTGCAACGCCACGATCAACCACGCCAATGTCCGCTGCCGCCTCCAGCCATGGAACGGGAATTCCCTTTTTCTGGGCCCATTCAATCACATACGCGGGCGACGGGCGCTCCGGGTGGTTTCCACTTGACCAGATTTTTTGCAGACGGCGCCTTTGAGCCTGGAGTCGAGAAGCGGTCGTCTTGATTCGATCCTTCCAATCGGGGATGTACTCGGAATAATCGCGCCAGAGAGGCAGACCCCAAACCGTGCGGTGCAGAAGGATGTCGCTGTTAGGGATTGGTTCTGTGACCCTAGATCTGCGCGCCTCCAAGGATTCATGATCGAGGGGCTGAATCCCGAGGAGAAGCAGGATTGCCTCATCGACGCTCCAGCTGTCCAAAATCAACCAATCCTCAAGGAGCACCGGAGCAGTCTCGTGGTTGAGCATCGCGACAAGTTTCGAGCCCTCTTCGGTCGTGAAGCGCTCAATATCGGCCAGATGCTCGGACAGCCTTTGCTGCCGCTGCGCCGCGCGCCTTTCGTCCATGCGCTGGCGCTCTTCGTACGTTTTGATGGCTGCCTGTTTACGCCGCTCAATAGCCCCTGAGATGTCAACAACCTGAATCACCGGTTCCGTGACCATTCCGTCTCTGGCAACCATTTACTTTTCGCTTCTTTCTTTGGCGTGCAGGAATTCGGCAAACTGCAAGAGCTCTCTGCGACCATCGAGCGTAAGGGCCTGGAAGAGAGCAACCAAGCTTGCCTCTTGATCCGCGATCAGGCGGACCCGCTTTTCCTCTGGCCGGCTTCCCTTGTCCCCTCGGGCGCTGGTGGGAAGCAGCAACAATTCATCGGTAGTGCAACCGAGCGCGCGCGCCAAGTCGACGGCTCTAGCAAGGGGCGCACCCCCGCGGCTGCGCCAGTTCGCTATGACATTGGTGCCGACATTGAGTGACCTCGCGAGCCACGCCTGAGTCTCCCCAAGCATAGCAAGTTTCGCCTCAATGGTTTCCCACGGAATGTTTTGGATGTCCATGGAAGGCATTCTACATCCCTCTCACAAGATGTGCGTCACACTGTGTTGCATAACACTCACACCGTGTGTATATTGCTCACATGGACAAACACGACACCCCCAACCCACTTGCGTCGGCAGTCGAGGCCTGCGGTGGCCTATCCAAGGTAGCTGCCGCACTAAACGTCACGACGAATCGTCTCGCCAACTGGCTGAAGCGCGGCGTACCAGCCGAGCGCTGTCCCGATGTCGAGGCAGCCACGGGCGTCCCGTGTGAAAAGCTACGCCCGGACGTCAACTGGCACGTCCTGCGACAGACAAGCCGCAAGTCGCGCCAGCGCGCTGACTCAGGCACGGCCGAGGACGGGGGTCCGCAGTGAGTCGGATCTGCACGTCGTGGGACGGCGTCATGGTCGGCATCGCCGCGGCCGTCTTTGTTCTGGCGCCCGTATGGCTGCTCGCTCGAGCCGCCGCTGCGGCCATTCTGCTGAGAGCGACCCGCTCTAAGGGCGCGGCCTCCGCGCGCCGCGTTGTATCGCTGCGGCCCCGAATCTCGTCCGGTGCGAAGCCGGACCCCCGCTACAACCCTAAGCATTCCGGAGCCCGAAATGACCCGCTTCCTCTTTGACGGGATGAGCGCGGAGGACCGCGCGCGCGAGGAGCGTATCCAGATGTTTGCCGACTTCGCCATCGGGTGCGGGTCGTTGGAGGTCGCGAAGGTCTACCTGGGTTTGATGAGGCACGAGATCCTCCAGCGCAGTCCTGAGCAGGTGGCCCGCATGGAGCGGTCGCTCGGCCTGGCCGCGCCTGCATCTACCTCCGACGGGCCTGGGAGCCGGTAACCCAATGGCGAAAGCGAACGAGAAGCGGGCCGACCTTTGGATGCCGCTGTACATATCCGACTATCTCGCGGACACGCTTCACCTGAGCGTTGCAGAGCATGGCGCCTACATGCTCATGCTCATGCACGCCTGGATGAACAACGGCTCTCTGCCGGCTTCGGACGACAGGCTGCGTCGCATCGCGCGTATGGACGCGGACGAATGGCGAGAGGCGGGCCCCGAGCTTCGGTCCTACTTCTACGAGGTCGACGGATCGCTGCGGCACCACCGTTTGGATCGTGAGCTCGATCGTGCCAAGGCGAACATTGAGCAGCGCTCGAATGCTGGCAAAGCGTCCGCCGAGGCTCGGCGCCGTAAGCGCGATGGGGGCGCTGACTTCAACGGGGAGTCAACGAGCGTTGCAACGGACGATGAACGGACGTTGCAACGGGATGGCGAACGGGAGTCCGAACGAAACCCCAACGAAAACGCAGACCTCCACCACCACCATATAAATACAAATACCCCCCATAGCCCCCCATCGCCTGTCGGCGATGAGGGGTATCCCCCCGTGCCGAAGAAAAAGGAAAGAGTGCGCAGGCCAAAGTCCACGTTCAAGACCTTTGTCGACCAGTGCAGGGCAGCCGGTGAAAAGCCCGTCAGCGACTATCGGCCGCTACTGACCTACGTGGAGAAGGTAAAGCTGCCGCTGGAATTCGTTGACCTCTGCTGGCAGGAGTTCAAGGCCGATTTCCTGCCTGGCGGAAAGAACGACGTCAAGCGGCAAGCCGACTGGCGCGCTCATTTCCTGAACTTCGTCCGAAAAAACTACTACCGGCTCTGGTTCGTCAAGGACGGTCAGTACGTCCTGACAACTGCGGGTGAGCAGGCGAAGCTCTGCCATGCGCCGGGCACGCAAGCGGGTAGCGGCAATGACTGAAAACGAAATCCTCGACTCGGTACCGCAGTCGATCGAGTCCGAGCAGGCAGTTCTCGGCGCGCTTCTGCTCGACAACGATGCCATCGACCGGTGCGGGGATCTGCGTCCGGAGCACTTCTATCGCGGCGACCATCGAGCCATCTACGCCGAGATTCACGCGCTGCTGATCGCTGGGCAGGGCGCCGACGAGGTGACGGTCTACGACCGGCTCAAGACCAAAGGGGCCGACGTCGAGATTGGCTACCTGAACAGCCTTTCGCTCAATACGCCGAGCACGGCGAACGTTGCGCGCTATGCGGAAATCATCCGGGACCGAGCGGCGAAGCGCCAGCTGATTTCGCTGGCTGCGGATATGCGGCAGATGGCGGTCGGTGGAGACGGCTACCGGTCTGTTGTCGATCGCGTGCAGGCCAGGCTCGAGCTCCTGTCGCAGGAGCGGGTTAAGTCGGAGCCGGTGCGCGCTTCGGATGACCTGGCCAACTACTTCGATCGCCTGCAAGCCGCGGTCGATGGAGAGATCAGCGCGACGCCGACCGGCTTCCAGGATCTCGACGAGAAGCTGGGCGGCGGCCTCCGCGGCGGCGAGCTCGTCATCGTGGCCGGGCGTCCCTCCATGGGGAAAACTGCCTTCGCGCTCGCGATCGCTGATTCCGCTTCGGACGGCGGCACGGCAGCTTTCCTGTCGATGGAAATGCCGCGCGACCAATTGCATGAGCGCAACGTCAGCATGCTCGGCCGCATCCCACTGCGGCGACTGCGGCGCCCCAACGAGATGACGCCCGAAGACTGGAATCGGCTCACGCACGCGACGAAGCGCATCAGTGACCTGAATCTGTACCTCGATGACCAAGCTGCGCTGACGCTGCTGGATGTCCGGTCAAAGGCCCGCGCCGTCAAGCGCAAGCACGGCCTTTCGCTGCTTGTCGTCGACTACCTCGGACTCATGACCGGCGGCCCCAGGGAGAGCCGAAATCAGGAGGTCGGGAGCTATTCCCGCGGCCTCAAGGCGTTGGCCAAGGAACTGAATATCCCCGTCATTGCCCTGGCCCAGCTGAACCGCGACCTGGAGCGCCGCGCCGACAAGCGCCCGACGATGGCCGACCTGCGCGACTCCGGGGAGATCGAGCAGGACGCCGACATCATCCTCTTTCTGTACCGCGACGAGGTCTACAACCCGAACACGCAGGCGAAGGGCATCTGCGAGGTGCTGATCGAGAAGCAGCGCATGGGCGAAAAGGGCATGGTTCCGCTGGGCTTTCAGGGCGAGTTCACGCTCTTCCACGACTTGGCTCGGGGCTACACGGTGCCCGAGCCCACGAGGCAGCCGCAACCCTCGCGAGCAATTCGCGATTAATCAGAACCAGGCTATGGAGGCCCGATGACCGCATTGACCGAGATCCGCATCATGGAGATTTTCTGCCAGGAGGCGCCTGGCTTGCGTCCGGCAGATAGCCCGTTGGCCTGCATTCGAATCGGGCGCGCCCTCGAGCGCGAAGTACTGGCTCGGGCCGAGCGGGAAATGGCCGGCCTGCGCCAGATGCTTGATGCGGAGCGCCAGCGCGCCGATAACGCCGTAGCCGTGTCCAATGCGCTGCAGGACAAGGTGTCCCGCGCCGCGCCGAGCGGGCAGCAGGCGGAGCAAGAGTGCGGATCGTGCGGGTACACCGCCGATCCCGATTGCCGCATTTGCAGCCCGCAGCAAGCCGATCCGTGCCCGGGCTGCATGCCCGGCGGCGTTTGCAAGACGCCGGAGTGCGGCCGGTTGAAGGCGCTGCAGGCCGAGCAGGCCGCGTGTTCGCGCTGCAAGGGCGACGGTCACACGATTGGAGTGCCGTGCTGGCTTTGCGAGGGCACTGGCAAGAGCCTGACGATGGCCTCGCCGGCCGCCTCTTTGCACGCAGAGAGCGTCAAAGAGGATGCAGAGAGCTTGCAGAGAGGCGTCGCATCCGCGCCTCCGGATTCCGATACTCCATTCCCTCCGCACTGGCATGCGCTACTGGAATGGAACCGCCGACAGCCTGAGCCGCCGATAAGGATCGGGCGCGAGTACGACGTAGCGAGAGCCCACTCCGGGATGATTGCGCCGCCGGATGGCGATGCGGAGCGGAAGCGTGCCGACGCCTTCGTGCGCGAGTTCGAGGATTGGGTGAAGCATACCGGCGCGTTGCCGTGGGGCGGATCTTGGATGGCTGAGGTATCGAGCATCATCGAGCGCGCTGCCGTGGCCGCCAGCAAGGGGGCGAAAGCGTGACGTTGCCAACCATTCCAGACCACGAGCAGGAACTAGCTGACGCCTTCTACGTCAAGTATGGCCCGTGCTGCGCCGGCTGCGACTGGTGGCACCGCATCGACAGCCTGGTTGGCGAGTGCCATCGTTCGGCGCCCGTGTCCGGCATTGAGCGGTACGCGATGCTGGGGGTCCGCTGGACGAGCCGGCCGGTGGAAGCTGGGCATGTGCTGACCACGCGCGACCACCGCTGCGGCGACTTTCTGGACACCTTCGACTGGAGCAGCCTGCCGGCCGCGTATCTGCGGCGAATCGGCAAGAGGAGCAACGATGGACGATAAGCAGATGCGCGAGGCGTTCGAGGCGTGGTGGGATCGGGATGGGACCACGCTTGCAGATTGGGATGGTGCGTGGCTCGGGTGGCAGGCCGCCTACGCCGCGGCCCTGGAGCGGGCGAAGAATATCGCCATCGCGTGTGACCTGGGTGGGCTGTCCGTTGGCGACGTGATCGACGCCATCCGAGCGGAGATACCGAAGGGGAAGGCATGCTAGACATTCTGAGCAACACCATCAAAGCCGCGGTGGCCGTCGCGGTAAGCCCTGTCGACATGGTGGTCGACGTCGTGACGCTGCCCAGTACTGCGCTGGAAGGGAAGGACGCCTTCGGCCGCACCGCGAAGCGCTTCCAGCAGGTGGCCGAGGCGATCGACGCCGCCGTCAAGCCGAAGCGGGAGGATCTATGAATTCGTGGATGCTCGCGCTGCTTGCGCTGGGCTGGTTCGCCGCTGGTTTTGCGGCTGCCGTTTGGGGCGTGACTCGCGATAGGGACTTCAAAGTCGGCGACATCATGCTCGGGATGTGGATGGGGTTGCTGGCCGGCCCCCTCGCTTGGCTGGTCGTCGTGCCGACAGAGCTCATCTTCCGCAACCAAGACAAGACGATTTTCCCGAAGAAGGGCAGCAGGGAATGAAAACCGCAATCTACATCGAGGACGGCATCGTGCAACTGGTGCTGACACCTGAAACCGAGTTCGAGAAGAACGCGCTCCGCTCTTTCGAGGACAAGCCGACATCGGCAAGAATCTTCGCCGGGGCGTTCTATGACTGCCGAGGTGGATGGGTACGGCAGACCTCGTACCACCGGCCGCACGGTTATGGCGACTCGAACGACCGCAGCCTGATCTTGCGGGTGGAAAATCAGCAAGGCGGGTCCCAGCTATGAACGACAAGCGAGACGCGATCGACGACCTCCTGGTCGAGTGGTACGAGTACGAGGACTCCTACCGGCCGGCTCTCGGCTATGGCCGAGCTGACCCGGCGTGCCGGAACTACCGGCCTGGCCGCTATCGTGACTCCGATGAGCTGGCGGAGCTGGCCGAGAGATCGGCGCGCCGCCAAGTATGCGAGGCCGTTGGAGACTGCGTCCGGAGGCTCGAGCTCCGGCACCGGATCGCCATCCAGACGGTCATGCGGAACTGGCTATCCGGGGCGACGGTTTGGCGTGCCGGGCGCCTCAATGGGGAGGACCCCGAGGCGATCTACGCTGAAGCGAAGCGCGCCCTCGCGCCGCTGCTGCGCGCCCGATCCTTGATCGAAGCCCTTGATTTTTCTGAGATTCAGACATAGGATTGCCGGCGTGGTGGGTTCGCTCGCCCGTAGAAAACAGAAGGCCCCGTCTGGCGAAAGCTCGGCGGGGCTTTTGCGTTTACTCACGCATGGCGATTCAGCGCCGACAAAGCAAGCCCGGTATCCGGTACGCAAGGCTAGCAGCGCCGGGGACTGCTCGGGGAGTCGCCAGCCGTGAGGGGATGCGTTGCTTCAGAGCTTGTGCTGGTGTGCCGAACCATGGCGGCGGGGTTAGCTCCCAGCCGGCTCAAGCTCTGAGGGAATGCGCAGGCTGATGCGCGACAAGAAGCGACGTGAGAAGTGGGATAGGCCATATAGGTTCGTCCGCCCATGCCGGAGATCAGCACCGGCCCCTCAACCACCAGGCAAAGCCTGTGGCCATGGAGTATTGCGGGAATGCCTCCGCCCGAATTGACGCCTCGCAAGCGTTGATAGACAGCCGGGAAAGACCGGCTCCTCACGCATGGTGGTTGAACGCGCGGCAGCGTCCTGTGATGGGCCTAAATGCCAGCAGACCAAATCAGGCCAGCCGCCAGCCGTGAGGGAGCACGCCGATGCGGGCGAGCGAATACGCCAGCCTAAGCATCAACCGGGTTTGGCGCCGGCCCCTCAACGAGTCTCCTACCCTCGCATCCTGCGAGCCTGCCCAGCCTTGAGCTGGGCTTTTTTATTCCAGAGGTCCCATGACTGACGCCGAAATTGAGCGCGAGATCGTTGCGAAGGGCAAGACCGCGCCGCGCGTCACGCCGGCCGACGTCGAGGACAACATCGTCGGCGAGCACTACTTCACCGCTCGGGACGGCCGCGAGGGCGCCCTACAGCAGGGCACGTATTTCGGCCGCACTTTCCCGCAGCCGGACGATGCCGATCTGGCGCCCCTGGCGCTCCTCACCTTCTGCGTGCTGGTGCTGCGCAACGGCTTCACCGTGACCGGCGAGTCGGCCTGCGCCAGCCCGGAGAACTTCGATCCGGAGATCGACCGCAAGATCGCACGGCAGAACGCCGTCGCCAAGGTGTGGCCGCTGATGGGCTACTCGCTGCGCGACAACCTCGCAGCACTCACGAAATAACGGCGCCATGTCCAGCGGCATGTTCGGCGACACCCTGAGCGCCGCAAACGCGAGCTCGCCCATCGGGCAGGTCGGCGGGAAGATCCAGAAATGGACTGACCCACTGGCCATGATCCCGGGGTTTGGTGACAAGTGGGTCGACTGGACCAGCAAGGACATCCCGAAGGCCACCAACCAAGTCCTGCAGCCCGTCGTAAAGCCGTTTGCCGAGATCGACAAGACGATTAACCCGGCGCGGCGAATCCCCTTCGTCGACAAGGTGTCGAGCGTGGCAGAAGCCAAGCCTGGCGATGCGATCGGGATGGCCATCGGAAGCTATTTCGCCGCTCCTGCGCTCGCGGGGGCGATGGGCGGCGCAGCTGGAGGCAGCGGAGCCGCGGCAGGTGGAGCGGGCGCTGGCTCGGGCGGCTCGTGGCTGAGTGGGCTGCTCCCCAGTGCTGGCGGCGCCAACTCGCTCACCGGAGCTGGCCTCGGCACCGGTGGCGCGGGTAGCGGCCTGATGTCCGGTACTGCCGGAGCAGGCTACGGCGGCGGCATTTCCTCGTCGATCCTGCCCGGCATCATGCCCGGCGCCACGGTGCCCAGCACTGTCGGCGGGGGCGCGGGCGGCATCTTCGGTGGAGCCAGCACTGGCGGGTTGTCTGCGCTGGACGCTCTCAAGATGGCGGACAGCGGTGCCGGCCAGCAAGACGAAACCGGCATGCGGGCACCCCCCGCGGCTGCTGCATACCGCGGCACGGGCCAGCCGCCCAACTTCATGCCCAGTTCTGCCATCCAGGCCCCGATCGGCAGCGGTCCTGCCGCCGCTCTGCTTCAGATGATCCTGCAGCAGGCCAATACGCCCAAGTTCTGACCATGTCCAAACTGACCGCCGCCAAGCGCAAGAAGCTGCCTGACTCCGATTTTGCCGGCCCCGATCGCTCGTACCCCGTGAACGACCGGGCGCACGCCGCGAATGCGAAGGCCCGCGCGACACAGATGGCCAACGAGGGCCTGCTGTCCGCCGCCATGGCCGGGAAGATCAAGACGAAGGCCAACAAGGTGCTGAAGGGGAAGAAGTGACCGAGGTTGAGGCAATCCATAGCATCGCAGCCGGTCCGCGCCCGACCGCGCGCCTTCGTTTCGTGCGCCGCGACGGAAAGCTGATCCTGCAGCAGGCATTCGAGTCCATCACGGGGTGGGCCACCGGCTCGTGGGGGCTGTCCGTCGAATGGCGCGATGTGCCGGTGGAGGAGGAAGGCGGCGGCGCTAACCCCGCCTGATCCAAGTGTGGAGCCGCTACCCGACAGGGCGCGGACTGATTGATGGCACGAAGCCTAACCCCGAAACAGCAGCGGTTCGTCGATGAGTACCTTGTCGATCTGAATGGCACGCAAGCCGCCATCCGGGCCGGTTACAGCCAGAAAACGGCTGGCCAGATCGCCGAGAAGCTGCTGAAAAAAGCTGAAATCCGCGAGGCGGTTACCGCAGCGCGGCAAAAGACCGCCAACAAGCTGGAAATCACGCGGGAGAAGGTGCTGGCCGAGTACGCGAAGCTGGCATTCAGTGACCCGCGGGCCCTGTTTCGCGAGGACGGCACGCTGAAGCATCCGACCGAGCTGGACGACAACGCGGCGGCTGCACTGGCGCAGTTCGAGGTGCTGGAGGAATTCGACGGCCACGGTGAAAGCCGGGTCCAGGTCGGATTCACCAAGCGCGTGAAGTGGAGCGACAAGCGGGCGGCGCTGGACAGCATCGCTCGCATGATGGGCTGGAACGAGGACAAGCTGAAGCTGCAGGGCGACAAGGACCAACCGATTCAAGCAGTGACCCGCATCGAGATCGTTGCGCTGACGAAATGACGACCGCACAGATTGCGCTCCCCGAGAAGCTGATTCCAGTCTTCCAGGGGGAGGCTGACGTCCGTGGTGCCTACGGTGGCCGCGGCTCAGCCAAGACGCGCAGTTTCGCCAAGATGGCTGCCGTCCGCGGCTACGCCTATGGCATGGCCGGTATCAAGGGCATGCTCCTCTGCGCCCGGCAGTTCATGAACTCGCTGGAAGATTCCAGCCTCGAGGAATGCAAGCGCGCGATCGAGGAAGAACCGTTCCTGCTGGACTACTACGAGATCGGCGAGAAGTACATCAAGAGCCGGGACGGCCGCATCTGGTTCGCCTTCGCTGGCCTGGATCGAAACATCGCGTCGATCAAGTCGAAGGGCCGGATCCTGCTGTGCTGGGTCGATGAGGCCGAGCCGGTGACCGACGAAGCGTGGACGACTCTGATTCCGACTCTGCGGGAAGAAGGCGACGGCTGGAGCGCAGAGCTGTGGGTGACGTGGAACCCCAAGCGCAAGAATGCGCCGGTCGAAAAGCGTTTCCGCAACAGCTCCGACCCGCGCGTCAAGGTCATCCAGCTCAACTGGCGCGACAACCCGAAGTTCCCGGCCAAGCTCGAGCGGGACCGGCAGCGCGACATGGCCGAGCGCCCCGAACAGTACGACCACGTATGGGAGGGCGCGTACGTGACGACGCTGGAAGGCGCGTACTACGCCGCGCACCTCGCCAAGGCGAAGGAAGAAGGTCGCATCGGGTTCTTCCCGGCTGACCCGCTGATGACCATCCGCCTGATCTGCGACATCGGCGGCACGGGAGCGAAGGCCGACGCGTTCGCCATGTGGGCGATCCAGTTCATCGGCCGCGAAATTCGCGTGGTCGACTACTACGAAGCAGTCGGCCAGCCGCTGGACGCGCATCTGGCGTGGTGCCGCAAGCGTGGATACACGCCGGACCGCGCGCAGTTCTGGCTGCCGCATGACGGCACGACGCAGGACAAGGTCTACGACGTCTCGTACGAGTCGGCACTGAAAGGCGCTGGCTACACGGTGACGGTGGTGCCCAACCAAGGGAAGGGCGCCGCGATGGCGCGCATCGAGCGCACCCGGGTCCTGTTCCCGCAGATCCGATTCAACGAAGCAACGACAGAGGCTGGCCGGGCGGCGCTGGGCTGGTACCACGAGAAGCGCGACCAGGAGCGCGGCATCGGCCTTGGCCCTGAGCACGATTGGGCAAGCCACGGCGCCGACGCGTTCGGGCTCGGCTGCGTCATCTGGGAGGAGCCGAAGGAATACGCGCCCCTCGAATATCCGGAGCTGAACATCGCATGAGCGAGCAATTCAACGGCAGCGCAGACGAACGTGGCGTGACGCCCGGCCGGCGCAAGATGACCGACGACGACGTCCGGTACATCACCGACCGGGAAATCACGGACAGTTTCGATTACACGTTCTCGAAAATCGCCGTCGAGCGCGCCAAGGCGATGCAGTACTACCTTGGCCTGCCGGTGGGCGATCTGTCGCCGCCGTCTATCCCTGGCCGCTCCTCGATCGTGTCCACGGACGTCGAGGACACTGTCGAATGGCTGATGCCGGCGCTGATGGAGATCTTCACGGCTGGCGATGAAGTCGTGAAGTTCACGCCCAAGAAGCGTGGCGACGAGGAAGGGGCGCAGCAAACGACCGACGTGGTCAATCACGTCTTCTACGAGATGAACCCGGGCTGGTACGTGCTGTACACCTGGTTCAAGGATGCGCTGATCCAGAAGAACGGATTGGTTAAAGCGTGGTGGGATCCGACGCCGGAAAAGGTGCGGGAGGAGTACCGCGGCCTGACCGATGTCCAGTTCACCATGCTGATGCAGGACGAGAACGTAGAGCCGGTCGAGCACAGCGAGTATCCCGATCCCCATGCGGCCGAGATCATGGCGGCGCAGACCGGGCTCCCGGCGCAGGCGATGCTCGAGCACGCCCCGATGCTGCATGACGTCGTCGTCGTGCGCACTGAAAGCGTCGGCAAGGTGTGCGTCGAGAACGTCCCGCCCGAGGAGTTCCTTATTTCGCGGACGGCCAAGCGCATTGGCGACGGCTCGTGCGGCCACCGCGTGAAGCGCACGATCAGCTATCTGCGCGAGCGGGGCTACAAGAACGTCGACGACATCACCTCGGACGATTTCGCCAACCCGACGATGAATCAGGAGGCGATCGTCCGGCGCTCGCTGGAAGATGCCCCGTACGGATTCGAGGACAGCGACGGCGAGGGCGATCCGTCGATGCGTGAGGTCTGGCTGACCGAGTGGTACACGCAGATGGACTACGACGGGGACGGCATCGCCGAATGGCGCAAGATCGTGCGATCGGGCAATGCCATTCTCGAGAACGTCGAGTGCGACGGCCCTCCGTTCGTGTCGCTGTGCGCCGTGCCCATCCCGCACCTGTTCTTCGGACGCTCGCCGGCCGAGCAGTCGATGCAGACCCAGCGGCTCAAGACCACGGTTATCCGGGGCTTGGTCGACAACATGGCCATGCAGATCAATGGCCGCGTCTGGGCGCTGGAAAATCAGGTCAACATGGATGACCTGTTGACCAATCGGCCGGGCGGCGTGGTCCGCGTGAAGTCGTCGAATGCGGTTGGCTCCCTGCAGCAAGGCATGACCGACTCGATGGGCGCATACCAGCTGCTGGAATACGCCGACGAGATGAAGCAGAACCGCACCGGCGTGACCAAGTACACGCAGGGCAGCGATGCCGACACGCTGAACAAGACGGCGGCCGGCCTGAACAACATCACGCAGCGCGCCGACATGCGCGTCAAGCTGATCGCCCGGATGTTCGCCGAGACAGGCGTAAAGGACCTGTTTAAGCTGATCCAGAAGCTGCTATCGCAGTACCAAGACCGCACGATGACGGTCAAGCTGCGCGGGGAGTGGGTGGACGTGGACCCGCGCGCCTGGAAAAACCAGTACAACATGACGGCCAACGTTGGCCTCGGTACCGGCGACAAGTCGCTCCTGATCCAGCATCTGATGACGCTCGGTCAGGCTCAGACGCAGGCTATGCAGATCGGCGTGGCGACGCCGCAGAACGTCTACAGTGCACTCAAGAAGCTGCCGCCGCTGCTGGGATTCAAGGATGCCGAGGAATTCTTCACGGATCCGTCGCAGCAGCCTCCCGCGCCCCCGAAGGAAGATCCCGACCGGGCCAAGATCAAGCTGCAGCATGAAACGGACATGGCAGAGCTGCAAATGAAGCAGCAGACCATGCTGATGCAGAACCAGGCCGAGGCCGCGCGGGCCCGGGAAAAGCTCGAGGCCGAGATCGCTCTGCAGCGCGAGGAATTGCTGCTGAAGTACGGCCTGCACCCGATGCAAGAAGGCATCACGTTCCTGCGCACCTACCAATCCACACAAGAGGCCCTGAATGGACAAGGAAATCCCCCCGGAGCTCAACCCACGGGACCCGCAATTGCTCCAGGAGCAGGAGAGGGGCCGCAGGGCATCGGAGCTGCTGGAGAACCCGCTGTTGCTGGAGGCAATCCAGCAGATGCGGCAGGAATTCCAGGCGGCATGGATCAACAGCCCGGCGCGGGATTCTGAAGGAAGGGAAAAGCTATGGCACCTCGTAAAGCTCGTGGACAAGCTGGAGAGCTACCTACGGGAAACGGTGACGACCGGCAGAATGGCCTCGGTGCAGATCGAGGAGCGCAGGACCCTCCTGCAGCGCATGATGGATGGGATCAATTCGTGGCGCGGGTAGCCCACGTCGAGCGGACTTCGCCGTCGCGGCGTCTGGCGTGCATCTGGCACCCGGCACCGCGTGGCGAGCATTGGGTCGGCGTCTTTAGCACGGCCCGGGTATTGGTCGGTTCGCCGGCCTACCAGTGGAGCGATGGCGAGATCGTCGTCGCATAGCAGCAACCGATAACAACCTGAGCCCGCGTGGAGCGATCCCGCGGGCTTTTTCATTGGAGCAGTGGCAAATGGAAGGAATGGACGCTACCCAGTCGGACGCGGAACGCCTTGACCCCATCGACGCGATCTCGGAACTGATCCCCGATGACGACGATGGCCCGCAGGGCAATCCCGACAACCAGCCGCAACAGGCCGAGGCGCAGCAACAGCAGGCAGCCGAGGAAAACCAGCCGGCCGATGACGATCCGAACGACCCCGTTCTGAAGCTCAAGGTCGACGGGGAGGAGCGCGAGCTCAAGCAGAGCGAACTGATCGCCCAGGCTCAAAAGTACCTGGCCGGCGAGAAGCGCCTGGAGGAAGCGGCCAACCTGCGCAAGCAGCTCGAGCCCGAGTTTCAGCAGGTGCAGCAGGAGCGCCAGCAACTGAAGCAGGCTCTGGAGTTCTACATCCCGCAGCTGACCGAACTGCTCCAACTGAACGCCCCCGATCCGCAACTCATCAACGAAGATCCGCAGGAGTACATGCGGCAGAACTACGCCTTTCAGCAGCGAATGGCTCAACTGCAGCAAGCGCAGGCGGCACAGGCCGCACTCACGCAACGCGAGCAGGCAGAGCAAGCGCAGAAGCTGCAGGCGCGTGCTGCCGAGGAACAGCAGAAGCTGCTCCAAGCGCTCCCGGATTGGAAGGACCAAGCCAAAGCGAAGGCCGAGGCGACTGCTATCGACGGATACCTTCAGAAGGAAGGCTTCGGCGATGACGAGCGCAACGGGCTGATGGACCACCGAATGATTGTGGTCGCTCGCAAGGCGATGCTGTACGACCAGCTGATGGCACAGAAGGGCGCCGCACAACAGCGCGTCAAAGGTGTGCCGCCGCGGGTCGAGCGGCCTGGCACGGCTGCCAACACCGCACCTCAAGACGAGGCGCGCAAGGCGGCGCTTGCCAAGTTCAACAAGCAACCCTCTATCGACACGCTGGCAGAACTCCTCTGACGCCGGCGCAGGAGAAAGCAGAATGCCCACGTACACCACCTATCAGACGGTCGGTAACCGCGAGGACATGATCGACAAGATCTTCAACGTCTCGCCGACTGACACCCCGCTGACTTCCTCGATTGCCAAGGTCGAGGCGACCGGCGTCTACCACGAATGGCAGCGTGACCAACTGCGGGCCCCGAATCCGGACAACGCCGCGATCGAAGGTGCGGACGCGACGTACGGCCAGCAGGCACCGACCCAGCGCCTGGGCAACCGCTGCCAGATCGTCAGCGACACGTTCAAGATCTCGGGGACCCAGAACAAGGTGCGCCACGCCGGCGGCTCGGAGCTGAAGCGCCTGAAGGCGAAGAAGATGATCGAGCTGAAGAAGGACATCGAGGCGGCGGCCATCGCCAATGCCACCGCTGTCGTCGGCAACGACACCACGCCCCGCAAGATGCGTGGCCTGAACGGCTGGATCGCCACCAACAACAACATGGGCGCGGGCGGCGTGGCTCCGGACCCGATCAACAACACGCCGCCGACCGCTGGGACCACTCGGCCGTTCACCGAGGATCTGTTCAAGGACGCGATCCTGAAGGCGTACACCAGCGGTGGCAACGTGACCATGGCGCTGATGAACCCGACGCGCAAGCAGAAGGCGTCGAGCTTCACCGGCAACGTGCAGCGCATGCACGAGGTCGACAACAACCCGAAGACGGCGACGCTGAACACCGCCTACACCTTCTACGGGTCGGACTTCGGCACCATCAAGCTGGTGCCCAACCGCGTGATGGCGAACGGCGTGGACGGCAACGTGTACGGCATCGACCCGGATTACTGGGCGCTGGCCACGCTCCGCGGCTTCGAGGACGAGGAACTGGCGAAGGTCGGTGACTCGCGGAACTTCGAGATCATCTGGGAAGGCACGCTCGAAGCTCGCGAAGAACGCTCGTCGTTCGCTGTCCGCGACCTGACCGACGCCTGATCGGCATCAGCAGCACCAGGAGGCCCGCTTCGGTGGGCCTTTTTCATTGGATCGCCCCATGACCGTGAAAACTGAAGTCCACCTTGTCGAGCAAGGGCTCGTCATCGAGCGCACTGAGAACGTGCGCGACGTGCTGGAGCTGTCGAAGGCCATGCACAACGAGGGCCTGCACGGCCACAAGGATATGCCGCTGTACGCGAACGTCCCGGCCGTCCTGATCGAGGACTACTGCAACCGCAACGGCGTCACCTTCGCGGATTTCATGGGCGACCAGGCGCATGTGCGCCGCTTCCTGAATGATCCGGCGATCGCGCATTTCCGCGTGTGGCCGGGGAGGGTCTGAAATGTACCTCTTGCAGCAAACCGTCCCGGTCGAGGCTGTTCCGGCACTCGTCGCGGGCGTCGGATACGTCGGCCAAATCGCAACCGATCCGGACACCGACGATGTCTATGTCAACTTCGGCGGCCAGTGGACAAAGCTGGTCGCCGGCAACGGGGAACCCGTCCAAATGACTGTCACCAGCGCACAAATCACCGACGCGACGTCCGTTGGCCGCGCCGTACTGACTGCTGCCGATCAAGCTGCGGCGCGCACTGCCATCGGCGCTGGCACGTCCAACCTTGCCATCGGCACCACTGCAACGACCGCGATGGCCGGCAACAAGGTTCCGACCAATACTCAGCGCGGCGGCGTGCTGCAACAAGCTGCAATCGCCAATGTCGCGGCCGCGCCCACGCAAGGCGATTTCAATGGCCTGCTGACTGCCCTCCGAGCGGCCGGCATTCTGGCCTCCGCCTGATTGGCGACAGGCACCTCTGCCCATGGCGATCCAGACATACGACGACCTGAAGGCCGCGGTAGCGCGTTGGCTCAAGCGCACGAACCTTGCTGATGCGCCGGAGGACTTCATTACTCTGGCTGAAGCTAAGCTCAATCGGCGCCTGAAGGTGCGCCAGATGCGGTCGGTTCTGCAGCTCACCCCGACGTCTGCGTATGTCGCGCTGCCTGGCGACTACCGGAGCGCGATCCGCGTGATGTACGGGAACACGCCGCTGCGATTCCTGCCGGAGAGCATGGCTGATCCGAGCATGAACCTCGGCGGCGACTTCAACCGCTACGCCCTCATCGGCGACAAGATCTGGCTCCTGACGCAGGTCGACGGCAAGAGCGTACTCACGCTCCACTACTACCAGCAGCTCGAGCCGCTGAGCGAGACGAACACGTCGAACTGGCTCCTGGAAGATGGTCCTGACATCTACCTCTATGCCTCGCTGCTGGAGGCCGAGCCGTACATCAAGAATGATGAGCGGATCGTCGTGTGGCAAAGCAAGCTGGAAGAAGCGCTCCGCGACATCGGCGCTCTGGATGACGAGGGCCAGCATTCCGGCTCGGATCTGACGATGGAGGCAGGCTGATATGCCAGAGTTCATTGGCTTCGCGCCTGATCTCGACCCTGCGACCGAGGGCATCATCGTGGATTGCTCTGCGATGATCCCGTCGATCCGTGGCATGCGTGCCGCACCGTCGCCCGTGAATCCGGGCCTCCCGGCGCTCCCCAGTGAGGCGCTGGGTGGTGCGACGATCGTCAAGCTCGACAACACTAAGCGGCTGCTCGTTGGAACGGCAACGAAGCTGTTTGAGGAGGTCGCGGCGGCTTGGGAGGATGTGACACGCGCGAGCGGGCCTTACACGACGGCCACCGATGGTACTTGGCGGTTCGCTCAGTTCGGAAACGTGACGATCGCCACGAACAATTCGGAAGTCCTTCAGCAAAGCCAGACCGGCAAGTTTGAAGACATTCCCGGCGCACCAACAGCCGCCATCGTGGAGAGCGTCGCCGGCTTCGTGTTCGTGTTCAACACGACGGACCCTGTGTACGGGACGCGGCCGGATGGGTGGTGGTGCAGCGGTCTGTACGATCAGACCATCTGGACGCCTGACCAGGCAACGCAGTGCGCCAACGGTCGGATCATCGACACCCCGGGCGACATCCGCGCTGGCCGCGGCCTGGGCCCGGACATCGTTGTCTACAAAGAGACGTCGATGTACTACGGCACCTACCAAGGGCCACCGATTATCTGGGCATTCAATGTCATCTCGAACCAGATCGGCGCGCCGTGTCAGGAGGCCGTCGTTTCGATCGGTACCGCGCATTACTTCCTCGGGAACGACAACTTCTACGTGTTCGACGGAACGCGGCCGACGCCGATCGGCGATGCGGTTAAGAACTGGTTTTTCCGCGACCAGAATCCGTCGCACAAACAGCGCGTGCGAAGCGTCCACGATCGGAATAACAGCTTGGTCTACTGGTACTACGTCAGCAACGCCAGCACCGGGCCGATCGACAGCTGCCTCGTCTACAACTACAAAACTGGCCGCTGGGGCCGCGCCAATCGCGCCATCGAATGCGCGGTTGACTTCATCAATGGGCAGATTGTCTGGACGACGCTGGGCCAACTGGCGGACACCTGGACTGACCTCCCGCAAGTGCCCTGGAATTCCCCGTTCTGGACCAGCGTGGCGACGCAGCCGTCGATTATCGACACAGCGCACACGATTCAGACGCTGACCGGGGAGGCGGGCCAGTCGACGATCATGACGGGCGACTTTGGCGACGACGAGCAGTACACGCTGCTGCAGTACGTGCGCCTGCATGCCGCGCAGGACCCGCAGTCGGCCTCGATGACGACGCAGCACCGCGTGACCCTCGGCGGCAACTTCACGCCCGGCGCTTCGTCGGTTTATCAGGATGGCAAGTTCGACGTCGATATTTCGTCGCGTTGGCACCGGTCGCTGTTCACCTTTCAGGGCAATACCGAGGTCATCGGCTATGCGCCCAAGCTCGTGCCGGACGGTGAAGCATGAGACTCCAGCTACCGCAACTCCCTCCGCCGCCGCCCAACAACAAGTTCGATGGCGATCTGGTGTTCAAGCTCAAGCAGATCTTGGGGCTGCTCATCAACCAGGTGAACAACCTGACCGAGGGGCGCATCTCCGCGGTTCAGAGCGCGATGACCGCGCCGCCGACGACGGGCGAATACAAGCAGGGCGACTACATCCGCAACAGCAAGCCGGCTGAGCAGGGCGCAGCGGGCTCGCGGTACGTCGTACTCGGCTGGACCTGCGTGCAAGACGGCGCGCCTGGCGTCTGGGTGCAAAACCGAAGCCTCACCGGGAACTGACCATGCGAGCACTGATACCGGTCGCGCCCGATGGCCTGGGCGCGGTGTGGCCACGCCTGCGCGCGCCGCTGGCAACGATCGAAGCGCCGGACGGCTGGCTGCCCGAGGACGTCTACGTGACCCTCAAGATGGGCGGCGCAACCCTCTACCTGATCGTCATCGACGACAAGGAAGTCGGGTTCGTCATTCTGCGCAACGTCAAGGACTTCGACGGCGCCAGATTGCACATCTGGCTGCTGTACGCAAACAGCGATGTCGACGTAATGGCGGAGTTTTCCGACCAGCTCGACGAGATCGCACGGGGCATCAACGCCTCAACCATTACCTTCGGAACGACTCGGCGCGGGTGGGAAAAAGTCGCCCCCCGCTACCACTTCTCGGTCCGTGAAACCATTTATCAGCGAAAGGTGACACGATGAGCAGCGGCGGCGGTGGTACTCAGACCACGAAAATGGAACTCCCCGACTATGCGAAACCGTATGCGGAGGAAATCCTCAAGCGCGGCGGGGAGCTTTCGCGGCAGCCCATGCCGCAGTATCAGGGGGAGCTTGTCGCGCCCCTGACCGGTGGCCAGCAGAACGCCATTAATGGCATCAACAATCTGGCCGGGCAGGCAAATCCGACCCTCACCGCAGCGAACAACGCGGTTCAGGGTATCGCGGGCAACGCCGGTAACCCGTATACCACGTCTAACCAGTACATCGGGCAGAACGTTCAGGCGTCGCAGAACCCGTACGCGACGATGATGAACCCGTATCTGGATGCGCAGGTCAACAAGGCGCAATCCGACCTTGTCGACCAGTACAAGAACGGTACCGCGGCGCAAACCATGGCGCAGTTCCGGAATTCCGGCGCGTTCGGCGGCTCCGCGATGCAGCAGTACCAGGACCAGCAGAACAAGGGGCTGTCCAACGCTCTGACCAACGTCGGGACGCAACTGCGCGGGAATGCCTATGCGGGGACGCAGGCGGCTGCCGGCCAACAAGCGGCGCTGAACACCAGCACGAACCTGGCCAACCAGGCGAACAACCTGCAGTACACGCAAGCGCAGAACGCCCTGAACAGCCAGAACCACCAGAACGCGCAGGGCAACGCGCTGGCGGCTGCTGGCTTGGCGCCACAGCTCAACGCGGCGAACTACTACGGCTACGGGCAGCAGCTGCAAGCCGGTCAGATCGCCCAGAACCAGGCGCAGAACCAGCTCGGGGCCGATTACCAGAAGTGGTACAACCAGGCGTACTCCCCGTACCAGCAGCTCGGAATCCTGCAGAGCGCTTTGGCCGGTGCGCTGGGCGGCGGCGCGCAGGGCGTCACGACGTCGACGGCGGGACGCGGCGCCGGCAATCCGTTCACTGGCGGCCTAGGCGGCGCTGCTACCGGTGCCGCTCTGGGTAGCGTCATTCCGGGCCTCGGCACGGCGCTTGGCGCCGGTATTGGCGGCGGCATGGGGCTGCTCGGCTCGTTCTTCGGCTAAGGAGTCACCATGGGCATTCTCGACGCTTTCAAGGGCCTGTCCGAAAACGGGCAACTCACTCCCGGAGGGCAGGGGCTTCTCGCGGCCGGCCTTGGGATCCTGGCCGCAAATCGCGGCATGACCGCGGGAATGCCGGCCTTGGGCATCGGCGGCCTACAGGGACTGCAGGCATACGGTGGCGCGAAGCAGCAGCAGGCCCTCGACGGGTACCGCCAGACGCAGGCCGACAAGCTCAAGCTGGAAATGGACAACGCGGCGCGGGAACTCGAGAGGAAGGATGCGCTGCAATCGTTCCTGATTAGCGCCTTCAAGCCTCGCCCGGCGACGACCGCTGGCCCCTCGGGCAGCCCGAGCGGTGGTGGCCAGGTTCCCGCTATGGGTGCAACGGGTATGGGCGGCGCCGCGGGGCCTGGAAATGCTGGGGTAGGCAGCGAGTTTCCGCTATCGCTGAACGATGCGACGCTACTCAAGGCATTGGGCGGCCCGGATCTGATCGAGGCCGTGAAGTTCGCCAATACGCCGCAAGGGTTCGCGGCTGGCGGCTACGTGCGCGATCCGGTATCTGGCCGTATGACGTACAACCCGCAGGTTGATAAGGGGATGGGTATCAACCAGAGCGGCCAGGTGTACAACCTGCCGGGCTATGTGCAGGCCGCGGCCGATCAAAGCGGCGCAACCACAGCGGCGCAGGAGGCCGCGAAGGCCGGATATGACCTGGTGCAGGTTCCCATGCCAGACGGCAGCACCGTCATGATGCCCCGCGCGCAGGCGGCGCAAGTATTGCGCGGAGGGCGCGCCCAAGGCGGCGCGGCTCCGGGCGGCGCGTTCGGGGTCGGGCAATCGCCTGCGACCGGCACGTACGAAAACGAGATGGCCAAGCAAGCCGCCGAGCAATACAAGGCCGTGCAAGAGGCGGGCGCTTCGGCATCGAAACGCATCGCCGCGCTGCGTCAGATTGATACGCTGCTCGGTGACTATGACGGCGGGAAATTGACGCCGCTGGGGACGAACATCGCCAGCACGCTCAATTCGCTTGGCATCAAGGTCGACGAGAAATTGCCCAACAAGGAAGCTGCGGCCGCGGTGTCGAATCAGATTGCTCTGCAACTGCGTGACCCGTCTAGCGGCGCAGGCATGCCGGGCGCCTTGTCCGACTCCGATCGCCAGTTCCTGGCTTCGATGGTCCCGAACGCCGCCCAGTCGGCGGACGGCCGACGCCTGCTCATCGACGCCGGCATCCGCATGGCCGAGCGTCAGCAGCAAGTCGCTGAGATGGCCCGGAAATGGCGGCAGAGGTATGGTCGCCTCGATGCGGCGAACCCGAACACTGGTCGCACCTTCGAGGACAACCTGCAGATATGGTCCAGCCAAAATCCGCTGTTCCCGACGCAGAAATGACGCTGACCGAATTCCTCCGCCAAGAGGCGCAACGGCAAGGGGTAGATCCTGCGCTCGCCGCGCGTGTCATGCAGACCGAAAGCGGCGGAAGGGCGGATGCGGTTTCGCCCAAAGGCGCGATCGGCCCGATGCAGCTCATGCCGGCCACCGCGCGCGAGCTAGGCGTCAACATCAACGATCCATACGACAACATCCGCGGCGGAATTCGGTATCTGCGCAAGCAACTGGACGCGTTTGGGACGCCGGAGCTCGCGCTTGCTGCGTACAACGCTGGCCCGGGTGCCGTTCGCAAGCATGGCGGCATCCCCCCCTACGCGGAGACGCAGAACTACGTGAGGAAAATCATGCCTACGACGGATGATTCCGACATCTTTGGAAGTCTGGCCCCAGCAAAGGGGGCAAGCGATGACTCCGACATCTTTGCCATGCCGGGGAAAACGGGCCAGCCGGCAGCTCGCCAGGACGTCCGGAGCGCCGCATCGAAGGAGCAGCCGCAGGTACCGACAAATCCGTCACGCCTCAAAGGGAGCGTAGCAGGGGCTCTATTCATGGGCATTCGCGATGGAGTCGATGCCGGCGCACAACTTGCGCGCAGAGCAGTTCCGGAAGGGGTCGCCCGCGCCATCGACGACTTCGGCAACACCTTGGCCGACTACGGATTCCCTGTCGCACGATCGAATGGGGTGGAAGGCGTGGACGCCCTTGTGCGCCGTGCCAATCAGGACTACGAAGCGTCGCGGAAGCTGGCAGGCCGGGATGGCATCGACATCGCGCGAATCGGCGGCAATATCGCCAACCCGATCAATCGGATCGTCCCGATGGGGGCCGCTACGGCCGGAGGCGTCGCTGCCCGTGCCGGTCTGCAAGGCGCGATTTCCGGCCTCGCGACGCCGGTTCTGAATACCGAGAGCTTCGGTACGAACAAGGCGGCGCAGGTAGGTCTAGGGGCGATCACCGGCGCCGGTTCGGGCTATGCTGCAGACAAGGTGCTCGGTATGGGAGGGCGGGCATTTGACTCTGCCAAACGGACGCTTACCCCTCAGGCGACTCGTGCGCAGGCCGTTGCAGAAGCAGAGGCGCAGGTTGCGCGTGCTGCCGCGGAGCAAGGCATAGATCTGGCCGCCATCCCGCAGAGCATCCTGACGGGCGTGAAAAAGCAGGTGTCGGACGCGTTCGCCACCGGGAAAACGGTCGATGCGCGAGCGCTGCTGCGCAAGGCCGAGGGGGACGCCGTTCTCGGGAAGGAGCGTGGTCTGACGCTGGGGCAGGTGACACGGGATCCGCAGCAATTCACGCGCGAAATGAACCTGCGCGGCGTCGATGGAGTTGGTGCGCCGTTGGCGCAGCGGTTCGGCGCTCAGAATCAGGGGCTGATCGACGCGCTGAATGCTCGTGGTGCTGCTGCGGCGCCTGGCGAATTCGCCGCGGGCCAGTCCGTTGTCGACAACCTGCGGCGCGTCGATAGCGCGCTGCGCGATAACGAGGCGAACCTCTACGGGCGCGCTCTGTCGATGAACGCAAATGAGATCCCGCTTGACCATCGCCAGTTTGCTGATCGGGCGCTATCGGTTCTCGACCAGCAAATGAAGATCGGCTTCCTGCCGCCCCAGATCACCAAGATCGTGAACGACATCAGCCAAGGGAAGCTGCCGCTGAATATCAGCACGTCCGAGCAGATCAAGACGACCCTCGCTGAGGCAACGCGTTTGGCAAAGCGTTCCGGGGACGGCAATACCGTACGGGCGCTTGCCATCGTTCGCGACGCGCTGGAGCAGACGCGGCCGTCAACGCCGCTTGGGAAGGAAGCGCAGGCTGCGTTCGATGCGGCACGCGCGGCGGCGCGTGAGCGCTTCGAGACGATCGAGGCGATCCCCGCGCTCAAGGCCGCCGTGGACGACATGGCGCCCGACAAGTTTTTCCAGAAGCATGTCCTTGCCGCGCCTGTCCGAGACGTGCAGGCCATGATCGGCTTGATTCCCGAGCAGACCGATATGCTCAGAAAGCAGACGCTGGAACACCTCAAGAGCAAGGCACTCAACGGGGCGGCGGATGAGGTAGGGAAGTTCTCGCAGTCGAACTACAACAAGGCACTGCGGGAAATCGGCGAGACGAAGCTACGGGCGCTGTTCCCAGCGGAGGAAGTGGAAACGCTGAAGTCGATCGGCCGCGTGGCCTCATATATCCAGGCCCAGCCGGTGGGGTCTGCAGTGAACAATTCCAATAGTGGCGCTGCCGTAATGAACCTGTTTTCACAGCTGAGCGGGAAGCTAGGGTCGCTCCCGGTAGTCAACATCGCAAGGAACTCGGTCAACCAGTTCCTTGACGAGCGGGCGGCGGCCGCCGCGCTTGCTGGCAAAGTACCGGCCCAGGCGAAAGAACCGAGCGTAAATGCGCTGCGTCCTTACTTGCTCCCGTTCGCGGCGCAGGGCGGCCTTCTTGGCGCCTATATGGGTCAGTAGGACGTTGACCGCGGCGGCTCCCATGCCAACGAGCACAGCGCGTACTACATCATTCTCCATGAACATCTCCCGAGCTGCCTGATGGCGGTTTTTGCTTTTTGGGTGCCGAGGTGACGGCGCCAAGGTTATCACAACGTTATTTGCCCGCCTCTGAGCGGGCATTTTCATATCTGAGCCCTGACATGCGACAGATCAATCCCGCCGAGGCCACGAGCTATGCCGGCGCCATTGCCTCCATTGGCGCGTCGTTGACCCTTACCGACATCGGCATCATCGTCGGCATCGTGACCGCGCTCCTGACATTTGGCCTCAATGCCTGGTACATGAGGCGCAAGGACAAGCGGGAGATCGAGGAGCACGCCGCCCGCATGCGCACCCTCAAGGCGCTGGGCGATGAGTAAGCAGCGCATTGCCGTGACCCTGCTGACGATGTCGGCGGCCGGTTTCGGCGCTTGGAAAGCCTCCGAAGGGTTCACGGATCGCGCAGTGATTCCGACGAAAGGCGATGTGCCGACGATCGGCCACGGGTCGACGCGCTACGAGGACGGAAGGCCGGTGCGTCTAGGCGACACGATCACGCCGAAGCGCGCCGAGGTTTTGGCCCGCCATCTGCTGACGCAGGACGAGAAGCGCTTCGCAGCGAGCCTGCCGGGCGTGGAGCTGTTCCAGGCGGAGTTTGACCTCTACATGGACTTCGTCGGCCAGTTCGGCATTGGCAATTGGCGCGCCTCCTCGATGCGGAAGCGGCTGCTGGCAGGCGATTACGTCGGCGCGTGTAATGCGCTGCTGCTCTACAAGTTCTCGGCGGGATACGACTGCTCCACGCCCGGAAACAAGCGGTGCTACGGCGTCTGGACGCGCCAGCTGGAGCGCCACCACAAATGCATGGAAGCCCAGAAATGATGCTCGTGAAGATCGGCGCGGCTGTGACGGCGCTGGCACTAGCGTTCCTGGCTGGATCCACATTCACAGCCCGCGGCAAGGACGCCGAGATAGCGGAGATCCGGCGCGCCGCCGCTGTGGACCAGGCAAAGGCAACCGATCGAGCCCGCACCGAGGAACAACGCCGCACCGCGGCACAACAAGAGAATGCCCATGAAGCTATCAAACAACTTCGCGTTGCTCAGGCCAGCGCTCGTGCTGCTGACACTGCTCGCCGCGAGCTGCTCGCACGGGTTACCGCCCTCGCCAACTCTGCCCGCCGTCCCGGCGATTCCGCCGCTATCCCCGCTGGCCAGACAACCCGAGATCCCGTCGTTCTGCTTGCCGACGTGCTTGGACGGGCTGACGAAAGAGCGGGAGAACTGGCGAAATACGCTGACGCCGCACGGATTGCAGGACAAACCTGCGAACGGGATTACGAGCCCTGACACGACCGGAGTAACCAATGCCGATCCCACAGAGTATTACCGACCTCAACACGAACCCGAACAACAACAGCCCGCAAGGCAGTGAAGCGGTCGGACCGAATGCCAACGGCTACATCCAGACGCTGTCGGCGTTCATTCGGCAGCTCTACGACAGCAAGGTAGGGAAGGGCACCTTGGACGCGCCGAAGGGGACGCGCTTGGTGCTACAGCAGGCGTCGGCACCGACCGGGTGGACTGTCGATACAGCCGATTGGCTGACGGACTGCGCGATGCGGTTTAGCCCCGGTGGCAATCACGGCGGCGTGACTGCATGGAGCGCCTGGAACTTCGGCGGGACGTTCACCACGGATGGCCGTGCGTTGACGCCTGCGCAGATGCCGGTCCACGGGCACGGCGTCAATGATCCTGGGCACGGGCACCAAGTGAATGACCCCGGCCACGCGCACGGGGCAAACGCTTGGGTTAGCGATCCGGGGCATGCGCACGGTATGCAGAAGGGCGCAAGTGATACGGGGGCTGGTTCGTTTGTCAACTCAGACAGCCGGAACGATGCGCCGCCCGGGGCGACCGAGGTGGGGTACACCGGCATCAGCGTAGGCGTGTCTGTACACGGGTCCGGTACTGGCATTTGGGTCTCGGGTAGCGGGACCGGCATCAGCATTCAGAACAGCGGTAGCGGCCAAGCTCACGACCACACGTACAAGACCCCGCAGGTCAAGTACGCCGACTGCATCGTAGCGGTGAAATCATGACAAAGAACGTACTCTGCCCCCTCCTGAAAAAGCCGTGCATCGGCCATGAATGCGCCTGGTTCGCACACGTCGTCGGGCAGGACCCACAGACGGGCCGCGATGTCGATCACTGGGACTGCTCGGTGCGATGGCTGCCCATGATGATGACCGCGCAAGCGCGTGAAACGCGCGGCGTTCATGCGGCCGTCGAGTCGATGCGCAATGAGGTCGTCAAACGCCAAGATGCGGCGGCCGAGCTTGCACCCTTCGCCGCTACGGCGCTGGTAGGCCGCGCCAAGGACATCACGCCGGCACCACAGCAACTCGAGGGCTGACATGCTGACGGTCTACATCGGCGCGACGTTCGCGCTCGCGGGGCAGCTGCAGCAGGACGGGGCGCCAGCCGACTTCACCGGCTGGACGGTTCAGGCCGCGCTGTACGACTACGCCGGCAAGACGCAGATTGCGCAGCTTGCGATCGGATGGGTGGATCAAGCAAAGGGCCTGTTCACGCTTTCCGCGCCGTCAACGAGCTCCTGGCCGGCGTGTAAGGCGCGGATCGACATGATGCTGACCACGCCAGACGGGAAGGTCATTCTCGGGCCGCCTGCTGTCCTTCGCATCGCCCAATCAACCCTGAGCAGCTGAGCATGCAACTATCCGTCATCCTCTCGAATGGCACCGTCTCGCTCGAGTCGGTGTTCGGCGAGTTCATCCTCGCAGACATGGCGCAGATCGAAGCGGACAGGATTGCCGCGCAGCAAGCGGCCATAGCCGCGGCTGCCAGCGCCTCCAATGCGCAGAGCTCCGCGGCAGAGGCGGCGGCGAGCGCGTCCAGCGCGGCATCGAGCGCCAGTACCGCGTCCACTAAGGCTGTCGAGGCGGCGAATAGCGCGGCGGCTGCTCTGGATAGCCAAACGGCCGCGTCGGCAAGCGCAACGGCTGCGGCGCAATCCGCAACTGCTGCGCAAGACTCGGCAGATTCTGCTTCTGCATCGGCGACAGCAGCCAATGCATCGAAGGATGCAGCCGCGCAGTCTGCGTCGTCCGCTGCCGCATCAGAGCAGACAGTGGTCGATTCGGCAGCGGCAGCGGCGGCCAGCGCTTCGCAAGCGGCTGCATCGCAGGCGGCGGCGGCTGGTTCTGCGACGACGGCCAGCACGAAGGCACAGGAGGCGGCGCAGAGCGCCGCGGATGCGCTCGCCAGCAAGAACGCTGCAGCTGGCTCCGCGACGAGTGCTGCGACCAGTGCTACGAACGCAGCCACCAGCGCAACCACGGCCGGAAATCAGGCGGCAGCCGCAAGCACTTCAGCTGTCGCCGCCTCGAATTCGGCTGCTGATGCGGCGCAGTCCGCGGCAGAGGCGGCCGAGGCGGCGGGGGCATACGGCATCCCTGACGCTCTTGCAGTTGCTGCCAATACCAACTTCAACACGATGGTCAGCGGCGGCGTGTTTCGGATGAAACGCAACTGGCCGAACGCCCCATCCCCGGTTAGCGCCGCCGATGTTCTTTTGTTCGTGACGGCATCGTCGGTGGATGCGGAGGTGTTTCACCTTGCTACGGCATCCGACGCCCCTGACGCCATGTACTGGCGGAAATCGTCAGATGGTGGTGCTAGCTGGGCGACTTGGAAATACGTGGGTGACACCAGCACACTTCTCGCTAAATCCGCCAACCTCAGCGACGTTTCAAATGCTGCCACGGCTCGCGGAAACCTTGGACTGAATTCCGCAGGCATGACGATGGGCAAGAACCGCCTTATCAATGGCGCGTTCAAGCTCTGGCAACGCGGGTCGTCGTTTAACTCGCTCAACGCAGGGACCATCTACACCGCTGATCGGTGGGCAGTTGCATCCAGCGGATCGGGCGATTTCCAGGTAAGCACAGGGACGGCCGGCGGTCGCCCGTACATGCAACTCCGAGCTCCGTTGGGTGGCATTGCCTATGCCTGGGTGCGTCAACGTATCGAGTCAATCAATACCGTAGGCTTTGAAGAGAACGGCGCCACGTTCTCTATCGACGTTCGTGATGACGTGAGCCGCAATTTCACACTCGCCGTCTATATGACCGCAAGCGTAGGCGACACCTGGTCGGGAAATGAAACTGCGGTTGCGTCTACTTCGGTAGTGCATCAAGGCTCGCCGACAACGTGGCGTCGACACTCCATCACTGTGCCTCCAGGCACGTTGCTCACTGGCAGGGGGGTAGCGTTTGCCATCGAATTTCCAAACGGTCTTACTCCAAGCGAGATTGTCGCCTTGCGGGACGCGCAGGCTGAGCCCGGTACGGTGGCTACCGGATTCGCGGATCACGGCTCCGCTGAGATTCTTTGGGCAGAGCGCTACTACCAATACATGTTTGGTCAGTTCGATTCGCCGGGTATCGGCGCGCCTTCGACGTCTTGGGCAGCGTTCTTCACGCTGCTGCCATCCAGAATGCGGGCAACGCCTACGATCAGCTTCCAGGACGACCAAGGAACGGCAGGATCGGTGATGTTTCGCAATTCGAACGGCACCATCACTTCGCGTGGCGCACCAGATGGCATCAATGCCACCAATCAATGGTTGGAGGTTTGGGACGTGTCGCACACCAAGTCGTTCATCTCCTTCCGCAACCTCGCGCTAAGCGCTGAACTGTGAGGGCGGCAATGTATCGGATCAAGCGGGACTCGGAGGGAGCGATCAACGCCATCCAGCGAATCGCGGATGCGGTCTATATCCCTGTCGATGAAGGCAATGCCGACTATCAGGCGTACGCCGCGTGGGTGGAGGAGGGCAACACACCCGAGGCCGACCCGTCGGGTGACATCGAGGTCTTGCGGTCGCGCAAGAACGATGAGATCAACGCATGGCGCCTGGCTGCAAACAGCAGCACGTTCACGCATGACGGCAAGACCTTTGCGTGCGATGCGCTTAGCCGCGGCGACATCGACGGAACGACATCGACGCTGCTGCTGACCGGCGAATTCCCGCAGCCGTGGCCCGGCGCATGGAAGGCGGTTGACAATACGTATTACCCCATTGCGACGATCGACGAGTGGAAAGCGTTTATCGGCAGTATGGCGGCTCAGGGCGCTCTGAACTTTGCTCGAGCGCAAGCCCTCAAGGCCCGCCTAGCTGTGGCGACGACGGTGGATGAGATTCGCGCAATCCAGTGGAACGATGATGCGAGCGGCGTTCTATAAGGGCACGCGCCCGGGCGTCGCCGGGCTCTACAGTCGCGCCGTGCGATTCTTGATGGCCGGCCCGTACTCGCACTGCGAGCTGATTTTCTCTGATGGTCTTTCCGCGTCGTCGTCCTTCGAGGACGGCGGCGTCCGGTTCAAGCGGATTGACTTCACGGATGGAAATTGGGACTTCCTAGACCTGTCCGGGTTTGACGAAGCCCGCGCGCGCCGATGGTTCCTTCAGCACGAGGGGGCGCCGTACGATCTGCTCGGCAACCTGGGGTTCCTGTGGCGCCCGATCACTGGCGCCGGAAACGACTGGTTCTGCTCAGAAGCGTTAGCCGCGGCGCTAGGGTTCATTGACCCGTGGCGGTTTGAACCGAACGTCCTTTATGCCGCCCTGAAAGATCCGGCGCGGTTTCGTCATCAGCCAGCAGAGGTCTACGGGACAAGCCATAGCGGCGCAAATTGAACAGCTTGCGCTGCAGCCCGTGCGCGCCGTTGATGAACTCGCGTTGCAGCTTCCGCCATTTGGATCGGCGCTTTGACGAACGCTGGCCAATGGTGGAGTTGAACGACGGCTCCAGGTCCACAGCGGCCGGTGTTACGGTGTAGAGGCGCAGCTTGTGTTCCCAGTAGAGGTCTAGGGTTTCGTCGATGGGCCAGACGATCCGGCTCGCATGAGGCAGGAGGCGCCGAGCGGCTGCGGGCTTCAAGAGGTAGCCTTGCATGCCGGACGGCTGCCGGTCATAGGCGCGCAAAGCGTGCTCCCGGTCCAGCTCGGTGTACGTCCAGCTGCCCCGGCGCGGGATCAGTTCCATCAGCCGGACAACATCCCATTTGTCGCGATGCTCGGTCAGCTTTCGAATGCGTCGGGGGAAGTCGTCCAGAAGGACGATGTCGTCTTCGAGGATGCACCAGACTTCGTCGTCCGCTGCTTCGGCGCACTGCCGCCACAGTTCCCGATGGCTCAAGTAGCAGCCGACCTCGCCCGGGCGCAGATCGTCGCCAAATAGGCGGCGCCGCGCGCGCGTGTCGTAATCCTGCGGGTACTCGCTGCGCTCCCTGATTCGGATCGCGTCGAAGAATTCGTAATGGATGCCCGGGAACCGCTGGAATTGACGGCGCATATGCTCACGCCGCTTACTGTCGTCCTGTAGCGAGATAATCAGGACCCGCGTGATGCCCAGCTGATGATTGGTTTCAGCGGCGCCGAACGCCGCTGCGCCTCCCGCGATCGCTGCCGCGGTGACCTCATTGACCCGCATGACCTCTCCCGTTCTACTGGCTGCACGGACTGCCAGTTTTATCGGGCATCTGTAACGTGCCCGTAACACTTTTGTTCGCGGGGATTATATGGGGTGAGCGGCTAACTTCGCTATCCCATCAGGGGAGGGGCGTCGGCTTGGCGCTACATGCGGCCAAAAAAATGCCCGCTGGATGGCGGGCAATGAAGGGTCTAATGCGGCACTGATTCTACACAAACCGGTCGCCGTGTCTACTAGGGACGTCCTATGCGGCTTCCGATTCGCGGTTGTCTGGCGCATCTAGGTCAATCTCTGCGCCGAGTTCGCGCATGCGATCCAGCACCTTGTTCAGTTCCTCTGGAGACAGCACGAGCCTGGCCACGCCGAAGAACAAAATTTGTGGGGAAATGTCGCGCGGCTGATTACCGCCGGTGTATTTGCGCCACTGGGGGCCGCCCGCTACGCCGAACAGGTGAGCCATCTCATGGCCTGTCTTGCCCAGCTCGCGCTTTAGGGCTTGGAGGTTTTCAGGGGGAGGGGGAATGTAGCGCATAGAAGAAAGCCGCCTTTCGGCGGCCCTCGGTCATCAGTTCAAGAACAACTTTGCGAAGGTCATCGCTGCTGCCATCAGGCCCGTCGCGTAGACCACCGGGAGCCAGCGGTATTCGCGGTGCAGCTTGGCCATTTCCGCATTCAGCTTGCTGGTTTCCGCGTTGAGCTTGCTGCTCTCAGCGATCAGCTTGCTGATTTCGGCTTCGGTCTTGAGGATGTCCAAGGTCTTTTCCATTTTGCTCAGTCCTTTCGGGAGTGGGCTGCGCGGCGCGCTGCCTCTGAGACGTATATTAGAACCAATGGAGCTAAAACGCAAGAGGAATTTGCGCCGATTTTCTCAGCGATGGCGCCGGCGCAGAGCAAAGCCGATGATGCCCGTGGCCCTTTCCCGTGGGGTCACCTTTGGATGGTGTTCCGTCACCGGCCGGTGCAAAGACTTGGCGCGCAATTGCGTGTAGCGGGCCAGTTGTTTCCAGTCCTTATGACCGCTCACAAGCGCTACCTGTTCGATGGTGTACCCGGCCTCGAACAGCCGCGATACGCCTTCATGCCGGAGGTCGTGGAACCGCAAGTCCTCGATGCCTAGATCGGCGCATGCGCGCGGGAACAGGCTGGAGAATGAGGCTTCCTTATAGGGGAAGATGAGTTCGCCGGTGCGGGGTTGCGCCTGAATGATGTCCCAGGCTTCGCCGAGGAGGGGCACAACTTGATTGTTCCCGATCTTTTCCTTGGGGTCCTTGCGGTCCCGGATGATGATGGTCCGGTCAGATTCGTTGATGTCGGCCCAGCGTAGTCGCGTGATTTCGCCGGCCCGCATGGCGGAGGCCACCGCGAACCGGATGATGTCTGGCATGGGGATGCGTTGCCGCTTCTTGGCCGCGAACCAGTCGCAGATCGAATCCAACTCCTGCTGCGTCGGGCGGCGATCGCGGCGCTTGGATTTGCCGATCAAGCCTAGGAATGTCAGGTGCTTGCGTGCCGCGGCGACGGGGTTTGCCGGGAGTGGCAGTTTCCAGACGGACCGGGCGGTTTCGTAAGCGCCGCTGATATAGGTGAACTCCATGCCGATAGTGACGCCGCCAGCGCCCATGCTATGCCGCAGTTTGGCGTACTCGAGCACCTTAGCTTCGGTGAATGACAGAACTGGAGTTTGGCCGAGGTGGCGCTTGACCATTGCTAGGGCGCCGGCCTTGCTTCGGCCGAAGGGGCGCAGCTTTCCCACTTCTTCCTCATAACGCTCGATCAGGGCGCCGATGGTAAACTCCGCGAGCTTCCTTTCATCAGCGAACGCGCCGCCCCGGATCTCGGTTTCTACCTGCAGCGCCCACCGCTCGGCCAGCGCCTTTTTGTCGAAAGTGCGCGTCACGGTAGGGTGACCCTTCCGCCTTACCTGCGCCCTCCACTTGCTGCCTATCTTGATGATTGAAGCCACCGATACCCCACGCCGTAGCAATTTCGTAGCAATCGTAGCGTAAACATCGGTAAAAGTGATTCAGGATCGGTAAGTGTCGGTCCAAGCAAACCAAGCTGAAATGACTGATTTTCAAGGGAAAACGGCTGCTACAAGCCATCGCCGCATCGCCGTTGCACCGATGATGGACTGGACTGACCGCCACTGCCGCACCTTCCATCGCCACCTGAGCCGCCACACCTGGTTGTACACCGAGATGGTGACGACCGGTGCGCTGCTGCATGGCGATGTCGCGCGCCATCTGGACTTCGATGCGGCCGAGCAGCCGGTCGCCCTGCAACTGGGCGGCAGCGAGCCGGCCGATCTGGCGGCCTCCGCCAGGCTGGGCGAGCGCTGGGGCTATGCCGAGATCAACCTGAATTGCGGTTGCCCGTCCGAGCGGGTCCAGCGCGGGGCGTTCGGCGCCTGCCTGATGGCCGAGCCGCAACTGGTGGCGGACTGTGTGCGCGCGATGCGCGACGCGGTGTCGGTGCCGGTCACCGTCAAGCACCGGATCGGCATCGACACGATCGAGCATTACGATTTTGTCCGCGATTTCGTCGGCACGATCGCGGAGGCGGGTTGCCAGACCTTTATCGTCCATGCGCGCAACGCGATCCTGAAAGGGCTGAGCCCGAAGGAGAACCGCGAGATTCCGCCGCTGCGCTATGAGGTGGCCTACCAGCTGAAGCGGGAATTCCCCCAGCTCGAAATCCTGATCAATGGCGGCATCACGCGCTACGACGAGATCGACGCTCACCTGCAGCATGTCGACGGCGTGATGATCGGTCGGGAGGCCTATCACCAGCCGTTCCTGCTGGCGGAGGTGGATCGCCGCTACTACGGCGATACCGCGCCGTCGCCTTCACGTCTCGACGCCGAACTGGCGATGCAGCGTTATATCGGCGATCTGGTGGAGCGGGGCGGTTATATGGGCGCGGCGACGCGGCATATGCTCGGCCTGTATCGCGGCGTGCCCGGCGGGCGGGGCTGGCGGCGTGTGCTGTCCGACGCGCGCCGGATGAATGCAATCCGCACGCGGGACGGTGTCGATGCGCTGTTCGAGGAGGCGCGTAGCCACCTGCATGCGGAGCGGCCGCTGCAGGCGGCATGATTGGCGGCCGGGAGTCCGAGTCGGGAGTCGGGAGTCGGGAGTCGGGAGTCGGGAGTCGGCAGTCGGGAGTCGGGAGTCGGCAGTCGGTGAGGGGCCGTTGCTGGAGAGGCAGTCGCTGACAGGCAGTCGCTGACCGGTAGTCCGTGACAAGGAGCCGGTGACAAGGAGCCGGTGACAAGGAGCCGGTGACCGGTACCGGTGACAGGTGATCGGCAGCCGAGCAGTCGGCGCTCGGCGGTCGAGCGGCGGTAGATGGCCGCCGCCGATTGGAGTGCAGACTCTAATTTCGAATCGGGCATGGTCCCGCACCCGCCGTGCCGCCGCGTTGCAGCCACTTTCCGCGCCAGTGCAGGCGATGGCAGGCACCAGGAAAGGGATTCCCCTAGATAGCCAAGCCGATTCCGATTTTCTTAAACTGTCTGTGCCCTCGAATACAGGGCTTTCTTCAACTGATTTTGGAGCCCGCCTAGTGCGGGCTTTTTTTGTCCTGCAGCCGGGCGTGTCCGGGGTCGGTCGCCGGTCCTTTCGTTTACCCGAATAGTGCTTGGCGGCGATGACAGTTACATTGCAATTGCCTTCAGGGCATTGAGATCGCAAGAGTTTAAGAGTCCGCCGTGTGCGGACTTTTTTTTGCACCGCATTTCCCCGCCGCTTCCGTCTTCTGCTTTCCCTTCCTCCGCCGTCCGCCCCGTTTCCCTCCCGCCTTGCCGCTGCCGGCGTGATGCCGTCGAGCAACGTCCCCGCGAATCATTCTCGTTTGCCTGCTGCAAAGAGGTGACCCCCCAACCGGGTGATGGCAAGATGTAGCCAAAAACGACAAGAAGGTCTGGCCTCGGAGGGTGGAATGGAAGAAGACGGCTTGTTTGGTGTCGCGTTCGAAGGCTTCCGCGTCGTCTGGGTGGTCGAGCGGTTGCAGAACGGTACCTGGACCGCCCGCTACTGCTGGCATCGCGGCACGGATGCGGCCGCGGCCGCGGCACTGCAGACCGATGTGCTGAACGGCAGGAGCCGAAGACTGCCTGGTACGTATCAGTCCGAGGAAGAAACGATCGAGGCGATCCGCGAGGCGATCCGCCTCGAAGCCCGCTGGTCCTGATGCGCCGTTCGACTACGCACGAAAATTTTTGTGCGTAGTACTAGCCATCGCCAAACGAAGTTTGTATAATCTTGGTTTCCGTCGAGCAGTACTGACGACGGCGCTACGGTGGCTGTAGCTCAGTTGGTAGAGTCCAGGATTGTGATTCCTGTCGTCGTGGGTTCGAGTCCCATCAGCCACCCCAAGATCCCATGCAAAACAGCCGCTCATCGAGCGGCTGTTTTGCTTTGTGGCGAGCATCATCGGGCGGGCCAGCGCCTCAAGTCGGTCCTCAAACCAGCCTTGCAGCGGCCTTGGTGATCGTCCACCCGACACCCATGCACAAGGCGATCCAACCCGCTGCGATCAGCGCCACGTCGTGCCAGTTCATGGTGCGGCGACCGGGGCGAAGCAGCTTGACGGTGTCGTCTGACGAAGGCATGGCCGTCTCCTTCGAAAAGCATGGGAACAGGCTAGGCCATGCCTCAACGAATTCACGGTCCGAGTTGTAAAGGTTTGTTGCGATGCGCGAGAGCCGTCGCTTTCGATCGGGCTGCCATATCCCGCGTCTCGCGCGGACGCGCGCGCAGGCGCTCAACGCAGTCGATCTTGTCGCTGCGATCGCACGAACGCGGCTTGCCTCGCACGTTCGAATTCACGCGCCAGACCTCCCGCGCTCAACCGCACGCGATCAACTTCACGCGTTCAACTTCACGCATTCAACTTCACCCCCGGCTGATCGAGTTCGAGCATCCGGCAGATCGCGGCCATGCTGCCGACCATGGTGCGGCGCTGCGCGCCCTGGTAGATGCGGACACCTTTGGACTGGCGGAACGGCGTGGGCTTGACGGGGTAGCGGGTCAGGGAGCGGTCGGCTTGCAGCATGGTGGTCCTCTTCGGTAAGGCGTCAGCGGAAGTCTTGCGGCAACACGGGGCCCTGCGGCTCGTGTGGCTGCATGACTGAGGTTGGCGCCAAGGCGGCGGCGCCTGCCGGATTGCTTCGTTGGGCTAGAAGCCGGACTGGCGGATCAGTCCGACGGCGATGCCTTCAAGCGAGAATTCCTCGCGTCCGGGCCGCACGATGATGTTGGCGAAGTCCGGGTTCTCGGCGATCAGCTCGATCGCGTCGCCGCGATGCTTGAGCCGTTTGACGGTCACGTCCTCGCCGATGCGTGCCACCACGATCTTGCCGTTGGCGGCATCCTGCGCGCGTTTGACCGCGAGCAGGTCGCCATCGAAGATGCCGGCGTCGCGCATGCTCATGCCGCGTACGCGCAGCAGGTAGTCGGGGCGTTCGTCGAAGACCGAGGCGTCGACCTGGTATTGCCGGTCGATATGCTCGGCCGCCAGGATCGGGCTGCCGGCGGCGACACGGCCGACCAGTGGCAGCGTCAGCTGCATCACGCCGGCCATCGGCAGCGAGAACTGGTCCGGCATTTCGGAGTCGCTGCGATTGACCTTGAGCCGGATGCCGCGCGAGGCGCCGGGCGTCAGCTCGATCACGCCCTTGCGAGCCAGCGCGCGCAGATGTTCTTCGGCCGAGTTCGGCGACGAAAAGCCGAATTCCGCAGCGATCTCGGCGCGGGTCGGCGGAATGCCGGTCTGCCGGATGGTATTGCGGATCAGGTCGAAGATCTGCTGCTGCCGGGGTGTCAGAGTCGCCATGGCTTGTCCGTGTTGTTGTATCCGGTGGCGGTCCGGCCGGTGGCGCGCGCTGCGAAGCGTGCAGGCCGTCGGTGGCCGCCATGTGCAACACTGTACGTTTGAACAGTGTGCTGTGATTTTATACAGTATCGATCGAAGTGCAAGAGGAATTTGCATCCTCGTCCACTTTCGGGGCCGGACGGTCGGGCCGCGGGGCAGGGCAAGACCGTAGGGGAGCGGGCCGTCGCGGCGGGTACAATCGCCGCCTGTTTACGGATATCTCGTGCCCATGACCTTGCCTCGCGTGATCGTTCTTGCCACTGGCGGCACCATCGCCGGTTCCTCGTCCAGCGCCGCCAGCAGCGCGCGTTATCAGGCGGCGACCGTGCCGGTGTCGGCGCTGCTCGAGGCTGTCCCGGCGCTGAAGGACGTCGCGCGGATCGAGGCGGAGCAGGTCGCGCAGATCGACAGCAAGGACATGTCGTTCGGCCTGTGGGCGCGGCTGGCGGCGCGGGTCCACCACTGGTCCACGCAGGACGACGTGGCCGGCATCGTGATCACGCACGGCACCGATTCGCTCGAAGAAACGGCGATGCTGCTGCATCTTGCCGGCGTGGCCAGCGTGCCGGTGGTGCTGACCGCGGCGATGCGGCCGGCGACCTCGCTGTCGGCCGATGGCCCCCTGAACCTGCTCGATGCCGTACGCGTCGCGGCGCATCCTGACGCGGCGGGCAAGGGCGTGCTGGTGGTCATCAATCAGGAGATTCATGCAGGACGCGACGCGGTCAAGGCGCACACCTCGGCCGTCGACGCGTTCGCCTCTCCGGGCACCGGGCCGATCGGGCTGGTGCAGGACGCGCTGGTGCGCTTCACGCGTGCGCCGCTGCGTCTGCCCCGGCAGGCCCTGCCGCTGCCGCAGGACTGGCCCGCGGTCGAGATCGTCGCCAGCTATGCGCAGCCGGGCCGCGTGGTGGTCGATGCGCTGGTCGCCAGCGGAGTGCGGGGCCTGGTGGTCGCGGCGGCCGGCAATGGATCGATCCACGAGACGCTGGTGGCAGCGCTTGCCGACGCGGCGCGCGCCGGTGTCGCGGTGGTGCGCAGCACGCGCACCGGTGCCGGTAATGTGATCGCGCCGGCGCAACCCAATCCGTCGGCGGGCGCGTTCGTATCAGCCGGCGATCTGAATCCGTACAAGGCCCGGGTCGCGCTGCTGCTGGCGCTTGGCGCCGATCCCGCGCTGGCCGGCGATCCGGTGCGTTTGCAGCAGTTCTTCGCGCTGATCTGAGGCTGGCGGCGCAAGCCGGAGCGCCGCAGATCCAGCCGGGACCTCATGCGGCTTGCCGCCGTGGCCGTTCCGGGCTATACTCGCGGGCTATTTAACCCTTGCTGCACCGGACTTGGCGCCCGGGCGGCTTATCCCAAAAGGAGCGTCAATGCGTCATTACGAAATCGTATTCATCGTCCATCCGGACCAGAGCGAGCAAGTGCCGGCCATGATCGAGCGTTACAAGACGCTGGTCACGTCGCAGAACGGCCAGGTGCACCGCGTGGAAGACTGGGGCCGTCGTCAACTGGCCTACATGATCCAGAAGCTGGCCAAGGCTCACTACGTTTGCCTGAACATCGAGTGCGGCAAGGACACGCTGGCTGAGCTCGAGCACGCGTTCAAGTTCAACGACGCCGTGCTGCGCCACCTGATCGTCCAGACGAAGAAGGCCGAGACCGGCCCGTCGCCGATGATGAAGGAAGTCCAGCGCGAAGAAGCCCGCAAGGCTTCGCAGCAAACCAGCGAAGGCCAGGCCGCCTGAGTGCGGTCTGCTGTGTGCGGTTCGCTCCGGCATGACCGGGGCGGCATGCGAGAGGCGGTGGCGCGATGAACCAGCTGAGGCTGCACGCCACCCTCGTCGAGCGCGACGCGTTGCGCTACACGCCGGCCGGCATCCCCGTCGTCAATTGCCTTCTGCAATACGGCGGCGAGGTGGTCGAAGCGCAGACGCCGCGGCAGGTCGAGTTCGCGATCGCCGCGATGGGCGTCGGTCCGGTCGGCCAGCACCTGGAGCGCACGCCGCTCGGCACGGTGCTCGACTGCGAAGGCTTTCTTGCCCGCAGGCACCGCAACAGCAAGGCTCTCGTCTTTCACATCACTGGATGTAAAGCATTCGTAAAGGATTGAACCATGGCATTCGTCAAACGTGACAACAAGAACAAGAAGCGCTTCCAGCAGCAGAACCCGCTCTTCAAGCGCAAGCGCTTCTGCCGCTTCACCGTGGCCGGCGTCGAACAGATCGACTACAAGGATCTGGACACGCTGAAGGACTTCATCGGCGACAACGGCAAGATCACGCCGGCTCGTCTGACCGGCACCAAGGCGCACTATCAGCGTCAGCTCGACACGGCAATCAAGCGCGCCCGCTTCCTGGCGCTGCTGCCGTACACCGACCTGCACAAGAACTGATCGCCTGGTCGCTAAGGAGAAAACACGATGCAAGTCATTCTGCTGGAAAAAGTCGTCAACCTGGGCAACCTGGGTGACATCGTTCGCGTCAAGGATGGTTACGCCCGTAACTTCCTGATCCCGTCCAAGCGTGCCCGCCGCGCGACGCAGACCGCCATCGCCGAGTTCGAGGCCAAGCGCGCCGAGCTGGAAAAGGCCGCCGCCGAGAAGCTGGCCGCCGCGCAAGCCGAAGGCGAGAAGCTGAGCGGCCTGACCGTCCAGATCACGCAGAAGTCGGGCGTGGACGGCCGTCTGTTCGGCTCGGTGACCAACGCCGACATCGCCGAAGCGCTGGCTGGCCAGGGCTTCAAGGTCGAGAAGGCGCAGGTTCGTCTGCCGAACGGTCCGCTGAAGATGGTCGGCGACTATCCGATCAGCGTGTCGCTGCACACGGACGTCGCGGTCGACATCACCGTCTCGGTGCTGGGCGAGCACGTCTAAGCCTGCCGGCCGCGACCGGCGCGACATCCGTTCGCGCCGCCGCGGCCCGGCCAGGCCAGCAAAAGGCAGGAGCAGGCTGACAGCCGCTTCTGCCTTTTTTCTTTGTGGCGCCCGCACGCATGCGCGTTGTGCGCGGCGCCACCATCATCGGGTCCTCCGCCGGCCGAGATTCGCTCGGCCATGCGCGGGCGGGCCGCTATAATTGCCCCCCATGAACGCGCCCGTCGCCGATCCCCAACTCGACAATCTCAAAGTCCCGCCGCATTCCATCGAGGCCGAGCAATCGGTGCTGGGTGGCCTGCTGCTGGATAACGCGGCCTGGGACCGCATCGCCGATTTCCTGTCAGAGGCGGACTTCTATCGCTTCGACCACCGGATGATCTTCCAGAGCATCGCGCGGCTGATCTCGGACACCAAGCCGGCCGACGTGATCACGGTCTACGAGATGCTGCAGGTGGCCGGCAAGGCCGAGGAGGTCGGCGGTCTCGCCTATCTGAACTCGCTGGCGCAGAACACGCCGAGCGCGGCCAATATCCGCCGCTACGCCGAAATCGTGCGCGAGCGCTCGGTGCTGCGCAAGCTGGTCACGGTGGCCGACGACATCGCGACCTCGGCCTTTGCGCCGAAGGGCCGCGAGGTGCGCGAGCTGCTGGACGAGGCCGAATCCAAGGTCTTCGCGATCGCCGAGGAAGGCTCGCGCGGGCAGAAGGGCTTCCAGGAGATCCAGCCGCTGCTGACGCAGGTGGTGGAACGGATCGACGAGCTCTATCACCGCGACACCAATACCGATGTCACCGGCGTGCCGACCGGCTTTCTCGACCTGGACCGGATGACCAGCGGCATGCAGCCGGGCGACCTGATCATCGTCGCCGGCCGTCCGTCGATGGGCAAGACCGCGTTCTCGCTGAATATCGGCGAGCACGTCGCCGTCGAGCAGGGCCTGCCGGTGGCGGTGTTCTCGATGGAAATGGCCGGCACGCAGCTGGCCATGCGTATGCTGGGCTCGGTCGGCCGCCTCGACCAGCATCGCCTGCGCACCGGCCGGCTGCTCGACGAGGACTGGCCGCGGCTGACGCATGCGATCCAGCGGATGAACGACGCGCAGCTGTTCATCGACGAGACGCCGGCGCTGAACCCGATGGAGCTGCGCGCGCGTTCGCGCCGCCTGGCGCGTCAATGTGGCCAGCTCGGCCTGATCATCATCGACTACCTGCAACTGATGTCGGGCTCGGGCGGCGGCGAGAACCGCGCCACCGAGATCTCGGAAATCTCGCGTTCGCTCAAGGGCCTGGCCAAGGAGCTCAACTGCCCGGTGATCGCGCTGTCGCAGCTGAACCGCAGCCTGGAGCAGCGTCCCAACAAGCGTCCCGTGATGTCCGACCTGCGCGAATCGGGCGCCATCGAACAGGATGCCGACGTGATCCTGTTCATCTATCGCGACGAGGTCTACAACCCGGACTCGCAGGACAAGGGCACCGCCGAAATCATCATCGGCAAGCAGCGTAACGGTCCGATCGGTACCGTGCGGCTGACCTTCCTGGGCCAGTTCACCAAGTTCGACAACTTCAGCGGCGGCCCGGCGTTCTTCGACAACGATACCTGACCGCGCGGGCGCGGCAGGCGGGTGGCGCGCTGTCGTGTTGCGCCACACAAAGCGTACGTCACGCGCCGACTACCCTGTAGAATATTGCTTTTCCGTGACAGCCGGCGGCAACGCCGGCTGTTGCGCAATCTCTCCCGCAATCCAGTCATTCCCAACGAGACGGCGCGCCAGCGCGCCGCGACAAGGAACAGCCATGTTCGGCCGATTCATGCCCACCGAGGGCAAGTTCTTCGAATACTTCAACCAGCACGCCGACTGCGCGGTCACCGCATCGCGCGAACTGGAAACGCTGATCAACGATCTCGGCAATGCCGAAGCCCACGCGCGGCGCGTGCAGGCCACCGAGAAGAAGGCGGACCGGATCACGCACGACACCATCGATCTGCTGCACAAGACCTTCATCACGCCACTCGACCGGGACGAGATCCACAAGCTGATCACGACCATGGACGACATCCTCGACCTGATGGAGGACGTGGCCGAGACCATCACGCTGTACGACGTCACCAGCCTGACCGACGAGGCCCGCAAGCTCGCCTCGATCTGCGTGCAGTGCTGCGAACTGGTCAAGATCGCGGTCGGCCTGCTCGAGGACATGGGCAACGCCAGCACGATCCTGAAGACGGCCCAGCAGATCGATCAGCTCGAATCCGAGGCTGACCGGTTGATGCGCGGGGCGATTTCCAAGCTGTTCCGCGACGAGACCGACGTCAAGCGGCTGATCAAGATGAAGGCCATCTTCGAGCAGCTCGAGACGATCACGGACAAGTGCGAGGACGTGGCCAACATCATCGAAGGCATCGTGCTGGAAAACGCCTGAGCGCGCCCACCGGAACTCCGCATGCAGACTGTACAAATGAGCTTGTGGGTGATCGTCCTGCTGGTGACGCTCGCTCTGCTGTTCGATTTCATGAACGGCTTTCACGATGCCGCGAACTCGATCGCGACCGTGGTATCGACCGGCGTGCTCAAGCCCCATCACGCAGTGGCGCTGGCCGCCGTCTGCAACGTGATCGCAATCTTCGTCTTCCATCTGAAGGTGGCGGCCACGGTCGGCACGGGCACCATCGACGTCAATATCGTCGACCACTACGTGGTCTTCGGCGCCCTGGTCGGGGCGATCGCGTGGAACCTGATCACCTGGTATTACGGCATCCCGTCCTCGTCCTCGCACGCGCTGATCGGCGGCCTGGTGGGCGCCGCGGTGGCCAAGGCGGGCACCGGCGCACTGGTCGCCAGCGGCCTGCTGAAGACCGTGGCATTCATCCTGATCTCCCCGCTGGCGGGCATGCTGCTCGGCTCGCTGCTGATGCTGGTGGTCGGCTGGACCTTCTTCCGTACGCCGCCGTCGCGCGTGGACCGCTGGTTCCGCCGCCTGCAGCTGGTGTCGGCCTCGCTCTACAGCCTGGGCCACGGCGGCAATGACGCGCAGAAGACCATCGGCATCATCTGGATGCTGCTGATCGCCAGCGGCCACGTGATGCAGAGCGACAGCGCGCCGCCGACCTGGGTCATCGTCAGCTGCTACGTCGCGATCGGCATGGGTACGCTGTTCGGCGGCTGGCGCATCGTGCGGACCATGGGCCAGAAGATCACCAAGCTCAAGCCGGTGGGCGGCTTCTGCGCAGAGACGGGCGGCGCGATCTCGCTGTTCCTCGCGTCCACGCTGGGCGTGCCGGTCTCGACCACGCATACGATCACCGGCGCCATCGTCGGTGTCGGCTCGGTGCGCAAGACCTCGGCGGTGCGCTGGGGCGTGGCCGGCAACATCGTCTGGGCCTGGGTGCTGACCATTCCGGCGTCGGCCTTCATGGCGGCGATCGCCTGGTGGATCGGGCGGCATCTGCTGTGAGGCTCGCCCGCAAGGGCAGGCGATGAAAGACAAGGCCAGGCATTTGCCTGGCCTTTGTCATTGGGGCTCCTTTTTTCGGCTGGCGCCGGTCCACCGGTTCAGTGTGCCGTGGGCCAAGGCCAAGCGGCTCAGCGATTGGCGAAGGCGGCGATGGGATCGTCGTCTTCCGGGACCGGCGCCGGGGCGGGCGCCGGCGAAGGCGCTGCGGGCGGCGGCGGGGAGACGGGCACAGCCGGCACCGCCTGCGGAACCGGCGTGCTCGGCGCGACCGGTACCGCGGCGTTGGCGATGCGCCGCGCGCCGTTGTAACGCGACGCCCAATAGGACTTGGTCATGTCCTCCAGCCGCACGGTGCCGCCGCTCGACGGCGCGTGCACGAAGCGGTTCTGACCGACGTAGATGCCGACATGCGAGTTCGCCCGCCCCGTGGTGTTGAAGAACACCAGATCGCCCGAGGCCACCTGATCGCGCGATAGCGGCGTGCCGCGCGTGCCCATCGCCTCGGTGGTGCGCGGCAGATTGACGTTGGCCGCGCGCGACACCACGTAGCGGACCAGGCCGCTGCAGTCGAAGCCGGAATCGGGCGTATTGCCGCCGTAGCGGTAGGGCGTGCCGACCAGCGACATCGCCTGGATCGAGATTTCTTCGAGGCCGGCGCTCGGCTCGACGATCGGCGCGCGCGGCGTGTTGCGGGCATGGCCGCCATGGCGCGAGGGCGGCGTGCTGGCGCAGGCCGCCAGCAGCAGGGCGAGGGCGCCCACCAGCAGCCGGCGCGTGTCAATCACCGCGGATCGAATCGACGACAGCGTCGAGGGAAGCGTCGAGGGAAGCGTCGAGGGAAGCGAAGAAGGAAGGCCGGTGCTGGTCGATCGCATGGACTGGTGGGCCAGCCGGTGCGGTCCTTCGACCGGGGCATCGCTGCGCGATGCCCGGATGGCTACCAGCGCAACTGCGCGTCGTAGGTGCCGGTGCCGACGGTCATGGACTTGGGCTGGCCGTTGTAAGTGGCGTGCACATTGTAGCGGCCCTCCGGCGCCTTGATCAGGCAGCGCGGCCCTTCGGTACGAAATCGCGCCACTTCGTGGCCTTCGCGCATCAGTCGGACCTCGACATCGGCCAGGAATTCGCCGGTCGCGCCCTGCGTAAACAGCACGCCCATGTTGAACTGCTTCTGGCGTGCGGCCAGCCGCCGTTGCTCGTCCTCGCCGACGCCGCCGCAGACATAGCTGACCGCGCCGACGGTGCGGATCACCGGCTCGTTGACCGGTGGCGCGACCACTGGCGCAGGGGCTGGCGTGGGCGGCTGAACGGATGGCGGTACCGCGCCGGGCGCCGGCGCGGTCGCGCCCGGGGGCGGCGCCGCGGCCGGTTCGGAGATGGCCTGCGCACGCAGCAGCCCCGGCGCGGTGACCGCGCTGGCCGCCATCAGGCAGGGGATCAGCGCGCCGGAGGCGCGCTGCCAGCGATCGCTTCGCATCGCTTGCCTCCGTCCGCTCACAGCACGTCCGCCGCGTGGTCGGCCAGGCGCGAACGCTCGCCGCGCGCCAGCGTGATATGGCCGCTGTGGCTCCAGCCCTTGAAGCGGTCGACCACGAAGGTCAGGCCCGACGAGCCTTCGGTCAGGTACGGCGTGTCGATCTGCGCGATATTGCCGAGGCAGACGATCTTGGTGCCAGGGCCCGCGCGCGTGACCAGCGTCTTCATCTGCTTGGGTGTCAGGTTCTGCGCCTCGTCGATGATGACGAACTTGTTGACGAAGGTGCGGCCGCGCATGAAGTTCATGCTCTTGACCTTGATGCGCGAGCGGATCAGTTCCTGCGTGGCGGCGCGCCCCCATTCGCCGGCGCTGTCGTCGCTCTTCTGCAGGACCTCGAGGTTGTCGTCGAACGCGCCCATCCACGGCTGCATCTTTTCTTCCTCGGTGCCCGGCAGGAAGCCGATGTCCTCGCCGACCGGCACGGTCGCCCGCGTGACAATGATCTCGTTGTACAGCTTCTGGTCCAGCACCTGCTCCAGCCCCGCGGCCAACGCCAGCAGCGTCTTGCCGGTGCCGGCCTGGCCCAGCAGCGTGACGAAGTCGATGTCGGGGTTCATCAGCAGGTTCAGCGCGAAGTTCTGCTCGCGGTTGCGTGCGGTCACGCTCCAGACGTTGTTCTTGTGGTGCGTGTAGTCCTTCAGCGTCTGCAGCAGCGCGGTCTTGCCGTTGATCTCCTTGACCTGCGCGTACAGCGGCAGGCTGCCGTCCATCGGTTCCAGGTAGACGAACTGGTTGACGAGGAAGGAGGGCACCAGCGGGCCGGTCAGCCGGTAGAACATCGCGCCGGTCTTCGGGTCCTGCCAGCTCTCGACGCCCTTGCCGTGCCGGGTCCAGAAATCGTTGGGCAGCACCATCACGCCCGAGTACAGCAGGTCCTTGTCCTCGAGGACCTGGTCGTTGAAATAGTCCTCGGCCGGCAGGCCCAGCGCCCGGGCCTTGATCCGCATGTTGATGTCCTTGGACACCAGCACGACGTCGCGTTCCGGATGCTGCTGCCGCAGCGCGCTGACCACCGCCAGGATCTGGTTGTCGGCCTTGCCCTCGGGCAGCCCTTCGGGCAGCTTGGTGTCGTTCAGCCGGGTCTGGAAGAACAGCGTCCCCTGCGCGTCGCGGTTGCCCAGCTTGGCCAGCGGCAGGCCTTCGTCGAGCACGCCGTCGGTGCCGGCCACCAGCGCATCGAGCGTGCGGCTGACCGCGCGCGCGTTGCGCGCGACTTCGCTCATGCCCTTCTTGTGGTTGTCCAGCTCCTCGAGCGTCATCATCGGCAGATAGATGTCGTGCTCCTCGAAGCGGAACAGCGAGCTCGGATCGTGCATCAGCACATTGGTGTCGAGCACAAACAGCTTGGCGGGGCCGGTGTCCTTGCGCTGCCGGCGGCTGGTGGTGCCGGTGCTGGTCTTGACCAGCGACACGGGCGAGGCCGGCGTCGTCGACACCGGGGCGCTCGGCACGTCTTTCGCGCGGGCGCGCGTGCCGGCGGCACGGGCCTCCACCGCGGGCGCGGCGGCTTCGCTGGGTCCGCTTTCAAGCAGGGCCACGCGTTCCAAGGCCGGAACGGGCTTTCTTGCCTGCGTCGCGGACTTCGGCAACCTTGCAACCGGAGCGAACTCGCTCGGGTCCAGCAGTTGTGCAGGCTTGGCGGGCATGGTCGGCAGCGGCATGCTGGGCGTTCCTTTCAGGGGGAGGGGAAAACGGGCGGGGCCGCGCACAGACGAAAAAGCCGCCGGGCCCGTTGAGCGGGCGAGGCGGCTTGTCTTGTGCGGGCGGACGGCACGGCAGTTCCGCTACCGGCCCTGGGCATCGTGCGCCTGGGCCGGAGGGGAGAAGCAGCGTGGCAACCAGAATCTGAACTCATTACGGGGCAATGTATCCGAACGATTTCCGTTTGGCAATTGCCCTGTGAAGGTCACATCGCGCGCACCAGTTCGAGCACTTCGTCGACGTGGCTGGGCACCTTGATGCCGCGCAGTTCATGGCGCAGCTTGCCCTTGCCGTCGATCACGAAGGTGCTGCGCTCGATGCCGCGCACTTCCTTGCCATAGAGTTTTTTTATCTTGATGACGTCGAACAGTTGGCACAGCGCTTCGTCGGCATCGGAGATCAGTTCGAAGGGAAGCTCCAGCTTGGCCTTGAAGTTCTCGTGCGATTTCATGCTGTCGCGCGAGATGCCGAACACCACCGCGCCGGCGGCCTCGAAGGCCTCGTGCTGGTCGCGGAAGTCCATCGCCTCGTTGGTGCAGCCGGGGGTGTTGTCCTTCGGATAGAAGTACAGCACCACCGTCTTGCCGCGGTAGTCGGCGAGGCGGAAGGTGCCGCCGGTGGCCGGTGCGCTGAAATCGGGAACGGCCTGGTTGAGACACACTGTCATTCTTATGGCTCCTGGAGGAAGCGGCGCTGGGGAAATCGGCTCGCCGGGGACCGGCCCCGCGCCGGCTCGGGCGAGGGGCGGTCGCGGCGGGCGGGGATCGCGGGCGTGGCCGTGCTCACGGCAAATGAGGGCGCGTCGGCATAGTTCAAGCGTGGCGTCGGGCAGACATCGGCCGACCGCAGGGACGGCCGCTTCAGCCGCCCGCGGCCGCGTCTTCGAGCAGCAGCACCGCCGCCACCTTGCGGCCCTCGGCCATCAGGATGTTGTAGGTGCGGCAGGCCGCCGGCATGTCCATCGCATCGACGCCGATATGGCGGCGGGACAGGGCCGCGGTCAGGCGCGGATGCGGAAAGCGCAGGCGGTCGCCGGTGCCGAGCAGCACCACCTCGGGGGCATGGTCCAGCAGGCCCTCGAACTGGTCCGCGGCCAGGTCCTCGAAGCGCTGGACGGGCCAGGGCCGTACCTCGCCCTCGGGCATCACCAGCACCGACATGGTGTAGCGCACCTTGTTGATCTCGATATAGCCCGGGCCATACGCCGTGACGGTGTTCATGGCGTTGGGCTGGTCGGCATGGAGTTTCACGGGGGAACCTTGTGGGGAAACTGGTCGGGGAGTTGGGCGGAGAACTTGTCGGGGAGCTTGTCGGAGAACTTGTCGCAGAACCGGCGCCGGGAAGGCGCGGACCGGGGCGGTGGCGAGCGCGGTCCGGCCGCGCTGCATCGCAAGATCCCTGCCGAAGTCTGTCATAATCCGCTAAATTATAGCCTTTGCCTTCCTGCCGGCCGCGCTGCCCTCGCATCGCCCCGCAGTGCAGCGAAGCGCGCTCCGGACGACCCCCTGTTTTACGCAGATTCCCTGTTCGCCGCCGCACGAACCGGCGGCCCCATGCTCCCTTTGTCCCTGCCAGACTCCTGCCCGACCACGCCGTGAAACCGATCCAGAAATCCAACAAGCTGAACAACGTCTGCTACGACATCCGCGGCCCGGTGCTGGAGAAGGCCAAGCAGATGGAGGAAGAGGGGCACAAGATCATCAAGCTCAATATCGGCAACCTGGCCGTGTTCGGCTTCGATGCGCCGGAGGAGATCCAGCAGGACATGATGCGCAACCTGCCGAACTCGGCGGGCTACTCGGATTCGAAGGGCATCTTCGCCGCGCGCAAGGCGATCATGCACTACACCCAGCAGAAGAACATCCACGGCGTCGGCCTGGAAGACATCTATGTCGGCAACGGCGCGTCCGAGCTGATCGTGATGTCGATGAACGCGCTGCTGAACAACGGCGACGAGGTGCTGGTGCCCACGCCGGACTACCCGCTGTGGACGGCCGCGGTCAGCCTGTCGGGCGGCACCCCGGTGCACTACCTGTGCGACGAGGCCAACGACTGGATGCCGGACCTGGACGACATCCGCGCGAAGATCACGCCGAACACCAAGGCCATCGTCGTGATCAACCCGAACAACCCGACCGGGGCGCTGTACTCGGACGAGCTGCTGCGCGAGATCGTCGCGATCGCGCGCCAGCACGGGCTGATCATCTTCGCCGACGAGATCTACGACAAGGTGCTGTACGACGGCCATACGCACACCTCGATCGCCGCGCTGTCGACCGACGTGCTGACGGTGACCTTCAATGGCCTGTCGAAGAACTACCGCTCGTGCGGCTACCGCGCCGGCTGGATGGTGGTGTCGGGCGACAAGCGGCCCGCGCACGACTATATCGAGGGCCTGAACATGCTGTCCTCGATGCGGCTGTGCGCCAACGTGCCGGGCCAGTGGGCGATCCAGACCGCGCTCGGCGGCTACCAGAGCATCAACGACCTGGTGGCCGAGGGCGGCCGCCTGCGCCGCCAGCGCGACCTGGCCTACGAGCTGATCACGCAGATCCCGGGCATTACCTGCGTCAAGCCGAAGGCGGCGCTGTACCTGTTCCCGAAGCTCGACCTGTCGATGTATCCGATCCAGGATGACCAGGAATTCATCTACGAGCTGCTGCAGGAATCGAAGGTGCTGCTGGTGCAGGGCAGCGGCTTCAACTGGGCCAAGCCGGACCATTTCCGCATCGTGTTCCTGCCGCACGAAGAAGACCTGCGCGAGGCGATCGGCCGCGTCGGGCGCTTCCTCGAGTCCTATCGAAAACGACACGGCGCGACGGCCTGACTCCGGCCGCGGCCGGCTCCGAACGCACGCACCGTCGCGCTCCCCCATTTGCAAACTGGAATCTGATTGACCATGAACCCCATCAAAGTAGGCCTGCTCGGCATCGGTACCGTCGGTAGCGGCACGTTCGACGTGCTCAAGCGCAACCAGGAGGAGATCCGCCGCCGCGCGGGCCGCGGCATCGAGATTACGATGGTGGCCGACCTGAACACCGAGCGCGCACGCGAGCTGACCGGTGGGCAGGTCGAGGTGGTGGCCGATGCGCGGGAGGTGGTGAGCCATCCCGACATCGACATCGTGGTCGAACTGATCGGCGGCTACGGCATCGCCCGCGAGCTGGTGCTGCAGGCGATCGCCAACGGCAAGCATGTGGTGACCGCCAACAAGGCGCTGCTGGCGGTGCACGGCAACGAGATCTTCGAGGCCGCGCGCAGCAAGGGCGTGATGGTCGCGTTCGAGGCCGCGGTGGCCGGCGGCATCCCCATCATCAAGGCGCTGCGCGAGGGCCTGAGCGCCAACCGCATCCAGTGGATCGCCGGCATCATCAACGGCACCACCAACTTCATCCTGTCGGAGATGCGCGACAAGGGCCTGGACTTCGACACCGTGCTGAAGGAGGCCCAGCAGCTGGGCTATGCCGAGGCCGATCCGACCTTCGACATCGAGGGCATCGACGCCGCGCACAAGATCACGCTGATGAGCGCGATCGCCTTCGGCATGCCGGTGCAGTTCGACAAGACCCACGTCGAGGGCATCACGCGCCTGTCCGCGATCGACATCCAGTACGCCGAGGAACTGGGCTACCGCATCAAGCTGCTGGGCCTGACCCGCCGCCGCGAGGACGGTATCGAGCTGCGCGTCCATCCGACGCTGGTGCCGGCCTCGCGCCTGATCGCCAACGTCGAGGGCGCGATGAACGCGGTGCTGGTGCAGGGCGATGCAGTCGGCGCCACGCTGTACTACGGCAAGGGCGCCGGCGCCGAGCCGACCGCCTCGGCGGTGATCGCCGACCTGGTCGACGTGACCCGGCTGCATACCGCAGATCCGGAGCACCGCGTGCCGCATCTGGCGTTCCAGCCGGACGAGCTGTCCAGCGTGCCGGTGCTGCCGATCGAGGAAGTCACCAGCAGCTACTATCTACGCATGCGCGTGTCGGACCAGACCGGCGTGCTGGCCGATATCACCCGCATCCTGGCCGATTCCGGCATCTCGATCGACGCGATGCTGCAGAAGGAGTCTCGCGAGGGCGAGCCGCAGACCGATATCATCATGCTGTCGCACCTGGCCCGCGAGAAGCAGGTCAATGCCGCCATCGCCAGGATCGAGGCGCTGCCGACGGTGCTTTCGGGCGTCACCCGCCTGCGCATGGAAGAACTGAACTGAAGCCTTGCCGATGGCCGCGCCGCCGCCCCACCCGGGCGCTGGCGCGGCCCGGCGGCCACCATCACGATGAACTACAAGTCGACCCGCGGCCATGACGTGCCGCAAACCTTCTCCGAGATCCTGCTGGGCGGCCTGGCGCCGGACGGCGGCCTGTACCTGCCGCAGCAATATCCGCAGGTCAGCGCCGACGAACTCGAATCGTGGCGCAAGCTGTCGTACGCGGACCTCGCCTATGAAATCCTCGCCAGGTTCTGCGACGACATCCCGGCCGAGGACCTGCGCGCGCTGACGCGCAAGACCTATACCGCCGAGGTCTATTGCAACGCGCGCGCTGGCGACAACACCGCCGACATCACGCCGCTGCGCAAGCTCGGCGACGAGGCCGGCGCGCCGCTGTACCTGCTCGGCCTGTCCAACGGCCCGACGCTGGCCTTCAAGGACATGGCGATGCAGCTGCTGGGCAACCTGTTCGAGTACGCGCTGGCGCGCGCCGGACAGGAGCTCAACATCCTGGGCGCGACCTCGGGCGACACCGGCAGCGCGGCCGAATACGCGATGCGCGGCAAGCGCGGCATCCGCGTCTTCATGCTGAGCCCGCACAAGAAGATGAGCGCGTTCCAGACCGCGCAGATGTTCAGCCTGCAGGATCCGAACATCTTCAATCTGGCAGTGCAGGGTGTGTTCGACGACTGCCAGGACATCGTCAAGGCGGTCTCCAACGACCTCGAATTCAAGTCGCGCCAGAAGATCGGCACCGTCAATTCGATCAACTGGGCGCGCGTGGTCGCGCAGGTGGTCTACTACTTCAAGGGCTGGCTGCTCGCCACCGATGGCCCCGGCCAGAAGGTCTCGTTCTGCGTGCCGTCGGGCAACTTCGGCAATGTCTGCGCCGGCCATATCGCCCGCATGATGGGTTTGCCGATCGACAAGCTGGTGGTGGCGACCAACGAGAACGACGTGCTCGACGAATTCTTCCGCACCGGCGTCTATCGCGTGCGCAAGTCGGCCGAGACCTACCACACCTCCAGCCCGAGCATGGACATCTCGAAGGCCTCCAACTTCGAGCGCTTCATCTTCGACCTGCTGGGGCAGGATGCCGGCAAGCTGGCGCAGCTGTTCCGCGATGTCGATACCAAGGGCGGCTTCGACCTGTCCGGCACGCCGGACTACGAGCGCATCCGCCAGTTCGGTTTCGTCTCGGGCCGCAGCACGCACGACGACCGGGTCGCGACGATCCGCGATCTGTCCTCGCGCTATGGCATCACCATCGACACCCACACCGCCGACGGCGTCAAGGTCGCGCGCGAGCACCTGTCGGCGGGCACGCCGATGGTGGTGCTGGAAACCGCGCTGCCGGCCAAGTTCGCCGACACGATCCGCGAGGCGCTGGGCCACGAGCCCGAACGTCCGGCCGCCTTCGAGGGCATCGAGGCGCTGCCGCAGCGCTTCGAGGTGATGCCGGCCGACGCGGCGCAGGTCAAGGCGTACATCGCCCGGCATACCGGGCTGTAATCCGGAGACCGGCCGCCTCGCCTGCCTGCGCGGCGGCCGCCGAGTCATTACAATCGGCTCGTACAATCGAGCTGGTACGAATCGAATCAGCCGCTTGCCGCCGCCGCCCGACGCCGCGGCCGCAAGCGCCGCCTCGCGCAGGCGGGGCCTGTCCGGACACTGCGTTCCCGCCTGCGCGGGCCGCGACGACAACGCACCTCGCATGGAAAATCGTCCCCCGATGCTGACCCTGGCGCAGGCGCTCGACGCGCTGCTGGCCGGCGCCCAGCCGATCGCCGAAAGCGAACGCGTCGATACGCTGCAGGCCAATGGCCGCGTGCTGGCCCAGCCGGTTACCAGCACGCTCGACGTCCCGCCCGCCGACAACACGTCGATGGACGGCTATGCGCTGCGCTGCGCCGACGTGCCGATGCCCGGCGCGCGGCTGCGGGTCGCCCAGCGCATTCCGGCCGGCCATGTCGGCGTGCCGCTCGAAGCCGGCACGGCGGCGCGCATCTTCACCGGCGGACTGATTCCGGCCGGCGCCGATGCCGTGGTGATGCAGGAGCAGTGCCAGGCCGACGGCGACTTCGTCGTGGTCAACCATGCCCCCGGACCCGGCGAGTGGATCCGCCGCGCCGGCGAGGACATCATGGCCGGCGCCGTGATCCTGCCCACCGGCACGCGGCTGACGCCGCAGGCGCTGGGACTGGCCGCCTCGGTCGGCCAGGCGCAGGTGGACGTGGTGCGGCGCCCGCGCGTGGCGGTGTTCTTCACCGGCGACGAGCTGGCAATGCCGGGCGAGCCGTTGAAGCCGGGCGCGATCTACAACTCCAACCGCTTCACGCTGCGCGGCCTGCTGGAAAACCTCGGCTGCGAGGTCACCGATTTCGGCATCGTGCCCGACACGCTGGACGCCACGCGCGACACGCTGCGGCGCGCGGCGCAGGGCCACGACCTGATCCTGACCTCGGGCGGCGTCTCGGTCGGCGAGGAAGACCATATCAAGCCGGCGGTGCAGGCCGAAGGGCGGCTGGACCTGTGGCAGATCGCGATCAAGCCGGGCAAGCCGCTGGCGTTCGGCCATGTGGCGCGCGGCGGTGCCGGCGGTACCGCCGCTACGGGAGATGCAGCGAGCGTCGCCGACAGCGCGGCCTTCCTCGGCCTGCCGGGCAATCCGGTGTCCAGCTTCGTCACCTTCCTGCTGTTCGTGCGGCCCTTCCTGCTGCGCATGCAGGGCGTGACCGACGTCGCGCCGCGGCGCATCCCGATGCGGGCCGACTTCGACCTGACCAAGTTCGATCGCCGCAACGAATTCCTGCGCGTGAAGATCAACGAAGGCGGCGGGCTGGACCTGTTCCCGAACCAGAGCTCGGGCGTGCTGACCTCGACGGTCTGGGGCGACGGCCTGGTCGACAATCCCCCCAACCAGCCGATCCGGCGCGGCGACATGGTGTCGTTCCTGCCGTTTGCCAATCTGGTGGCCTAGTCCCGGCGAGGGCGGCCGAAGCAGTCGAGAGAAGAGGGTAGCGATGCAGATCGAATTGCGGTTCTTCGCCAGCGTACGCGAGCAACTGGGGGTGGCCCAGGAGCGCGTCGAGCTGCCGGACACGGTCGCCACCGTGGGACAGGTGCGGCAGTGGCTGCGCGAGCGCGGCGGCGTCTGGCAGGAGGCGCTGGCCGAGGGCCGGGCGCTGCGCATGGCGGTGAACCATGCGGTCGCGCGCGCCGATACCGCGGTGGCCGACGGCAGCGAAGTGGCCTTCTTCCCGCCGGTGACCGGGGGCTGAGATGAGCGTCAGGGTACAGCGCGAGGATTTCGACCTCGGTGCCGAGGTGGCGGCGCTGCGCGCGGGGCGTCCGGGCATCGGCGCCGTGGCCAGCTTCATCGGCACGGTGCGGGACGTCAACGACGGCAGCCCGGTGCAGGCGATGGAGCTCGAGCACTATCCGGGCATGACCGAGAAGGCGCTGGAGCGCATCGAGGCGGTCGCGCGCGAGCGCTGGGCCCTCGAAGGCGTGACCATCATCCACCGGGTCGGCCCGCTGCAGCCGCAGGACCAGATCGTGCTGGTGGCGGTGGCCTCGGCCCATCGCGGCAATGCCTTCGCCGCCTGTGAATTCATCATGGACTACCTGAAGTCCGAGGCGCCGTTCTGGAAGAAGGAATCGACGCCCGAGGGCGCCCGCTGGGTCGATGCGCGCGTCACCGACGAGGCCGCGCTGGCGCGCTGGGGCGTGCGCTCGCTCAATGCCAGCGGCGATGCCGGGGAGGGCGAAGGCCAGCCCGGAGCCCCGGCTTGAGCCCGCTCGGCTTCGTCGCGGTTGGGGTCGGCGCGGCGATGGGCGCCTGGCTGCGCTGGCTGTTCTCGCTGCTGTGGAATGCCGCCAACCCGGCGCTGCCCTACGGCACGCTGGCGGCCAATCTGCTCGGCGGCTTCCTGATCGGCGTCGCGGTGGGCTTCTTCGATACCCATGCCTCGCTGCCCCCGGCCTGGCGCCTGCTGGTGATCACCGGCTTTCTCGGCGGGCTGACCACCTTCTCGACCTTCTCCAGCGAGCTGACCGCCAATCTGCTGGCCGGCGACTACGGCGCCGCGGCGCTGCACGTGCTGCTGCACCTGAGCGGCTCGCTGCTGCTGACGCTGTTCGGGCTGTGGAGCTATCGGGCGCTGGCCTGAGCCGGACGATCCTGCGCCGATCATCCGCCGATTATCCGCCGATCATCTGCAATAACGCCGCGTTGAAGCGCTGCGGCAGCTCCAGATGCGGACTGTGGCCGGCCGCCGGGATTGTCGCCACCCGCGGAGCCGGTTGCAGCGCGGCCATGGCCGCCGCCAGCGCGGGCCGGTAAAGCCGGCTTCGTTCCCCATACAGGCAGAACAGCGGCAGGGTCGCCTCGCGCAGGGTCTGCCGGTAGTCCTGCCGCGCCATGTCGAGCCACAGCTCGGCCAGCACGCCGGCGTCGCAGCCGGCCATCCATTCCCGCACCCGTGCCGCCTCGTGCGCCGGCGGCTCGACGCCGTCGGCCCATAGCCCCGCGCCGACCAGCGGCACCATGCCGTGCCAATGGCGCCGGACCTGCGCCGCCATCTGCTCGGCCTGGGCAGCGGTGTAGCCGCCATGCAGGCCATGCGGCCAGTCCGGCGCGGTCAGCAGCCGGGGCGTCATGTCGATCGCGCCGATCGCGGCGACGCGCGACTCCAGCCATTGCCGGGGACGGCCGCGCGCCAGCTCCCAGGCGACCATCGCCCCCATCGACCAGCCCACCACGATCGCATCGCGCAGAGCGAGCGCGTCGATCAGCCCGGCCACGCCGTCGGCCAGCCCGGCGATGGTGCCGCCGGCCGCGGGGCGCCAGCGCACCGACAGCCCGTGGCCCGCATGGTCGGGCGCGATCACGCGATAGCCCCGCTGCGCCAGCGCCGCCTGGCCGGCGAAGGCCTGGCCGGGCACCGACCACCCGTGCAGCAGCAGCAAGGGCCTGCCGGTGCCGGCCTCGCGCCAGCCGGGCAGGTCCGCGTGGGCGGGGTATTCGGTGAAGCTGAACGAGGCCGGGGACGGGTCGGCATGGTCCGGCGGGGCATAGGGCGGCGCGGCATGGGCCGGCGAGGCATAGGACGGCTCGGCAGCGGACGGCGCGGCACGGGACGGCTCGGCAGGGCACGGCTCGGCAGGGCACGGCTCGGCAGGGTACGGCGCGGCAGGGTACGGCGCGGCAGGGTACGGTGCGGCAGGGGACGGTGCGGCAGGGCACGGCGCGGTAGCGGGAGGCGCGGCCGTGGAAGGCGCGGCTGGACCGGGCAGGGCGGAGGGATCGGCGGCGTCCAAACGGTGTCTCCGTGGCGGCGTGGCGCGTCCCGAGGAGCGGCGAAGCCGCGTGCCGCCGCCGTGCCGGCCGGGGCCTCTTGGGACAGCCATCTATTGACATTCCGATTCGCTGCTTTATACCATGAAACATGAATCACTTATCAGGTTTCATGGCTTGATGCGCGATTCCGGAACATGCTCCGGCGATGCTGCACGGCGCCATGCGTTTCCGTTGCTCCCAACCGTATTCCCGCTTGAACGAAGGCGCCGATGCCACCGACCGAAGCCTGTGTGATCCCGAAAACCGCGCGCGGCCAGAAGACGCGCGAGGCGCTGCTGCGGGCCGCCGAGAAGGTGTTCGGCGAGAAGGGCTACTACGCCGCGTCGATCTCCGAGATCACGCAGGAGGCGCAGGTGGCGATGGGCACCTTCTACCTGTACTTCAAGGACAAGGAAGACGTGTTCCGCGCGCTGGTCCAGCACATGCTGGAACTGGTGCGCGCGCATCTGCGCAAGCATGTGGCGCCGGCCACCACGCAGATCGAGGCCGAGCGCCTGGGCCTGAAGGCCTTCCTGTCCTTCGTCTCGCGCCACAAGAACCTGTACCGGATCGTGCTCGACTCGTATTCGGTCGACGAGACCATCTACAGCCAGTACTTCCAGGTCTTCGCCGAGCTCTACAGCCGCCGGCTGACCCGCGCGCAGGAGCTGGGCGAGATCGTGCCGGGCGACGCCGAGGTACGGGCCTGGTGCCTGATCGGCATCAGCAACTTCCTCGGCATGCGCTATGCGCGCTGGAAGCGGCCGGCGTCGATGGAGAAGGTGGTCGACACCGCCTTCGACCTGATCACGCACGGGCTGGCGCCACGATGAGCGCGCGTTGAGGGCGCGATGAGCCGGCTATAAGCAAGGACACCAGCGGTACCAGCCAGGCCACGACAAAACAAGAAGGACCGAGGAGACAACGATGGGACCCCACCGCACCACCTGCCGCACCACCTGCCGCACCACCTGCCGCACTACCTGCCGCACCAGCGGCGGCACCAGCCACCGCATTACCGGCCGCATCACCCGCCGCACCGCCGCGCTCGCCGCGGCACTGGCCGCCGCGCTGCTGGCCGCCACCGGCACGGCCGCCGCCAAGGACATCCGCATCGCCCACGTCTACGACAAGACCGGGGCGCTCGAGGCCTATGCCAAGCAGACCCAGATCGGGCTGATGATGGGCCTCGAATACGCGACCGGCGGCACCATGACCGTCAACGGCCGCAAGCTGGTGGTGATCGAGAAGGACACGCAGGGCAAGCCCGACGTCGCCAAGGCGCAGCTGGCCGCCGCCTACAGCGACGACGGCGCCGATATCGCGGTCGGGCCGACCTCGTCCGGCACCGCGCTGGCGATGCTGCCGGTCGCCGAGGAATACCGCAAGGTGCTGCTGGTCGAGCCCGCCGTGGCCGATTCGATCACCGGCGACAAGTGGAACCGCTACATCTTCCGCACCGGCCGCAACTCGTCGCAGGATGCGATCGCCAACGCGGTCGCGCTCGACAAGCCCGGCGTGCAGATCGCCACGCTGGCGCAGGACTACGCGTTCGGCCGCGACGGCGTCAAGGCGTTCAAGGACGCGCTGAAGCAGGCGAAGGTCGTGCACGAGGAATACCTGCCGACCAATACCACCGATTTCACCGCGGGCGCGCAGCGGCTGTTCGATGCGCTGAAGGACAAGCCCGGCCGCAAGGTGATCTTCATCATCTGGGCCGGCGCCGGCAATCCGTTCAAGATCGCGGACCTCGATCCGAAGCGCTACGGCATCGAGATCGCCACCGGCGGCAACATCCTGCCGGCGATGGCGAGCTACAAGAACTTCCCCGGCATGGAAGGCGCGACCTACTACTACTTCGGCATCCCGAAGAATCCCGCCAACCAGTGGCTGGTGGCCAACCACTACAACAAGTACAAGACCCCGCCCGACTTCTTCACCGCCGGCGGCATGGCCTCGGGCATCGCGCTGGTCGAGGCGCTGAAGAAGACCGGCGGCGCCACCGGCACCGAGAAGCTGATCGCGGCGATGGAGGGCATGTCCTTCGATACGCCCAAGGGCCGGATGACCTTCCGCAAGGAGGACCATCAGGCGATGCAGTCGATGTACCACTTCAAGATCAAGGTCGATCCGGCGTTTGCCTGGGGCGTTCCCGAGCTGGTCCGCGAGATCAAGCCCGACGAGATGCAGGTGCCGATCCGCAACAAGCGGCAATAAGCGGGGGATAACCCGGTGCAAGCCAGCCCTGCCACCCTCGGCGCCGCCCGCTTGGCCACGGCCGCCCGCCCGGCCACGCCCGCGGGCCCACACATGGTCGCCCATACGGTCGCCCATACGGTCGCGCATACGGTCGCGCATACGGTCGCGCATACGGTCGCCCACACGGCCGCCCACACGGCCGCCCACACGGCCGCGCGCACCGCGGCCGTCGACGGCGCCGCGCCGCTGCCCGGCGGCGATGCACAGCGCGGACCCACCGGCGCCGCATCGCCGGCCGGACAGCCGGCGCTCGAAACGCGCGACCTGACGATCCGCTTCGGCGGCCATGTGGCCGTCAACGCGGTGTCGTGCGCCTTCCGCGCCGGCGAGCTGACCTGCATCGTCGGCCCGAACGGCGCCGGCAAGACCACCTACTTCAACCTGATCTCGGGCCAGCTGGCGCCGACCAGCGGCCGCATCGCGCTGTACGGCCGCGACATCACCGGCCTGAGCGCGTCGGGCAAGGCGCGCCGCGGCATCGGCCGCGCCTTCCAGCTGACCAGCCTGTTTCCCAATCTGACGGTGCTGGAGAACGTGCGGCTGGCGGTGCAGGCGCGGGCCCGCATCGGACTCGATCTGCTGACGGTCTGGAGCAGTCACCGCGGCATCAATGCCGAGGCCGAGCGCTGTCTGGAGCGGGTCGCTCTGGCGGCCAAGCGCGACCTGACCGTCGCCGCGCTGCCGCACGGCGACCAGCGCAAGCTCGAGGTCGCGATCCTGCTGGCGCTGCGCCCGCGCGTGTTCATGTTCGACGAGCCGACCGCCGGCATGAGCGTCGACGAGGTGCCGGTGATCCTGGACCTGATCCGCGAGATCAAGCAGGAGCGCTCGCACACCGTGCTGCTGGTCGAACACAAGATGGACGTGGTGCGCTCGCTGGCCGACCGCATCGTGGTGCTGCACAACGGCAGCCTGATGGCCGACGGCGATCCGGCCGAGGTGATCGCCTCGCCGATCGTGCAGCAGGCGTATCTGGGCCTGCCGGCCGACGGGGAGGGCCTTGATGTCTGAACGCACCGCCTCGCCATCCGTCCCGAATGCCGCACCGCAGGCCGCACCGCAAGGCGCATCGCACGCCGCACCGCACGCCGCGGCGCCGCCGCTGCTGCGCCTCGCCGACGTGCAGACGCATATCGGACCGTATCACATCCTGCACGGCGTCACGCTCGACGTGCCGCGCGGCGGCGTGACGATGCTGCTCGGGCGCAACGGCGCCGGCAAGACCACCACGCTGCGCACGGTGATGGGCCTGTGGCGCGCGAGTGCAGGGCGGATCGAATTCGACGGCAGGGACATCACCGCGCTCGATACGCCGGCGATCGCGCAGGCCGGCATCGGCTACGTGCCCGAGAACATGGGCGTGTTCTCGGACCTGACCGTGGCGGAGAACCTGCGGCTGGCCGCGCGCCAGGGCCCGGCCGATCCGCGGCGGCTCGACTGGGTGCTGCGCATGTTCCCGGCGCTGAAGGTGTTCTGGCATCAGCGCGCCGGCGTGCTGTCCGGCGGGCAGAAGCAGATGCTGTCGGTCGCGCGCGCCATCGTCGAACCGCGCCGGCTGTTGATCGTCGACGAACCGACCAAGGGGCTGGCGCCGGCCATCATCCAGAACATGATCGCGGTGTTCCGCGAGCTGAAGCAGACCGAGGTGTCGATGCTGCTGGTCGAGCAGAACTTCCAGATGGCGCGCGCGGTGGGCGACACGGTGGCGGTGATGGACGACGGCCGCGTGGTGCACGCCGGCTCCATGGCCGAGCTCGCCGCCGACGAGGGCCTGCAGCAGCGCCTGCTGGGGCTGTCGCTGGCCGCGCATCAGTGAACAGTGACCAGTGATGCTGGCGAACCCGTTTTATACGCTCCCATCCGCGCCACCGGGCGTGCTACCTGGCGTGCCATTGTGCGAGGAAACCGAACCATGACCGCTGGCAGGACCGTGTCCGAATCCGCCGCAGCGCATCCCGCAGCATCAGCAACAGCGTCGGCAACAGCGCCGGCCACCGGGTCGGCCACTGGGTCGACCACTGAGTCGGCCACTGCCGCCCCGGCAGGCGCCGCCGATCTGCCGGCCGCCCGCCTGGACTGGCTGCCGCTGGCGCTGGCGCCGCTGCTGATGCTGCTGGCCTGGCCGCTGATCGGCAGCGGCTCGACCTGGCTGACGCTGACCATCGCCGGGCTGGCGATGGGCATGATCATCTTCGTGGTGTCGTCGGGGCTGACGCTGGTGTTCGGCCTGATGGACGTGCTGAACTTCGGCCACGGCGCCTTCATCGCGCTGGGCGCCTATATCGCGGCTTCGGTGCTGCTGCCGCTGGCGCCCTGGGTCGAGGCCGACAGCCTGGCGCTGAACCTGGCGGTGTTCGCGCTGGCGATCGTCGCCGCGATGGCGGTGGCCGGCGTGCTGGGCCTGGCCTTCGAGCGCGTGATGGTGCGCCCGGTCTACGGCCAGCACCTGAAGCAGATCCTGATCACGATGGGCGGCATGATCGTCGCCGAGCAGCTGATCAAGGCGATCTGGGGACCGGAGACCATCGCGTTGACGCTGCCCGCCAGCTTCCGCGGCGCGGTGCTGCTGGGCGACGCCGCGATCGAGAAATACCGGCTGATCGCGGTGGTGCTCGGGCTGGTGGTCTTCCTCGCGATGCTGCTCGTACTGAACCGCACGCGCATCGGCCTGCTGATCCGCGCCGGCGTCGAGAACCGCGAGATGGTCGAGGCGCTGGGCTATCGCGTGCGCCGGCTGTTCGTCGGCGTGTTCGCCGTCGGGGCAGGGCTGGCCGGCATGGGCGGCGTGTTGTGGGGCCTCTATCAGCAGAACATCACCGCGTCGATCGGCGCGCAGGTCAATGTGCTGATCTTCATCGTGATCATCATCGGCGGGCTCGGCTCCACCGCCGGCTGCTTCGTCGGCGCGCTGCTGGTCGGGCTGATGGCCAACTACACCGGCTTCCTGTTTCCCAAGGTGGCGCTGTTCTCGAACATCCTGCTGATGGTGCTGATCCTGCTGTGGCGGCCGCAGGGCCTGTATCCGGTGGCCCGGCGCTGAAGCGGCCGCCAGAGCCGCCCATCGCATCGTTGCCAGGCCATCCGTGCATCGCCGTCATTGCTTCCTCTTCGAGAAACCGACCGCATCATGATCCGACTGCTCTCCGGCGATACCCCGCGCAGCCGCACGCTGACGGTGCTGCTGCTCCTGCTGCTGCTGGCGCTGGTCTGCACGCCGTTCCTGATTCCGGGCGCGCGGGCGCTGAACATGGCCGCCAAGATCTGCATCTTCGTGGTGCTGGTGGCCAGCTACGACCTGCTGCTGGGCTACACCGGCATCGTCTCGTTCGCGCACACGATGTTCTTCGGCATCGGCGGCTACGGCGTGGCCATCGCGATGACGCGTTTCGAGCCCGGCTGGGGCGCGCTGCTGGCGGGCATCGTCGGCGCGCTGGCGGTGTCGATGCTGCTGGCGCTGGTGATCGGCCTGTTCTCGCTGCGCGTGCGCGCGATCTTCTTCGCGATGATCACGCTGGCAGTGGCGACCGCCTTTGCCACGCTGGTGTCGCAGCTGTCGGCCTGGACCGGCGGCGAGGACGGGCTGTCGTTCAAGGTGCCGGCGCTGCTGACGCCCGGCTTCGCGCTGGAGGACGCCGACGGCGAGGTGCGCGAATGGCTCGGCGTGCCGCTCAATGGCAAGCTGTTTTCGTATTACCTGGTGCTGGCCGGCGCCGCGGTGCTGTTCCTGCTGCTGCTGCGCGTGGTCAACTCGCCGTTCGGGCGCGTGCTGCAGGCCATCCGCGAGAACGACTTCCGCGCCGAGGCGATCGGCTACCGCACCGTGGTCTACCGCACCGTGTCGACCGTGCTGTCGGCGGCGTTCGCCACGCTGGCCGGCGTGCTGATGGCGATCTGGCTGCGCTACAACGGCCCGGATACCTCGCTGTCGTTCGAGATCATGGTCGACATCCTGCTGATCGTCGTGATCGGCGGCATGGGCACGATGTATGGCGCGGTGATCGGCACCGTGCTGTTCCTGCTGGCGCAGACCTATCTGCAGGACGTGATGAAGCTCGCCAGCGAGGCCACCGCGGCGCTGCCGCTGCTGTCGTCGCTGCTGCATCCGGATCGCTGGCTGCTGTGGCTGGGCCTGCTGTTCGTGCTCAGCGTCTATTATTTCCCGCAGGGCATCGTCGGGCGCCTGCGAGCCTTGCGATGAACACCGGCGCAGTGAACACCGGCGCAATGAACACCGGCGCAATGAACACCGGCGTAATGAACACCGGCGCAATGAACACCGGCACGATCCACACCGGCGCGATCGACACCGGCGCGATCGACACCGGCGCGATCGGCATCCGCGCGATGCACTCCATCACCGGCACCATGCCGATCCCAGGCCAAGCGGGGCGCCCATGTACGTAGTCGACTGGCTGCACAAGCACGCACAGCACCGCCCGGACAAGATCGCGCTGGTCGACGTCGACAGTGGCCGGCAGATCAGCTACCGCCAGTTCGACGAGCGCGCCAGCCGCTTCGCCGAATACCTGAGCGAGACGCTCGCGCTCTCACCCGGCAGCCGCGTCGCCGTGCTGGCGCACAACAGCTCGGACTATCTCGAGATGCTGTACGGCTGCGCCAAGGCCGGCATGGTGATGGTGTGCCTGAACTGGCGGCTGGCGCCGGCCGAGTTGAAGCCGATTCTGGACGACTGCACGCCGCAGGTGCTGGTCGCCGGCGACGGATTCCTGCACGTGGTCGCCGAACTGGCACGCGGACGCGCGTTGCGCGCGGTGCTGCATCTGGCGGACGACGAGGCGGCCGATGTGCCGGCCGGCTGGACCGAGTACGAGGCAGTGCTGGCCGCGGCGTCCGGGCGCATCGTCGAGATGCCCTGCCGCGACGAGCACGAGGTCTGGCATCTGCTGTACACCTCCGGCACCACGGGCCGGCCCAAGGGCGTGATCCAGACCTACGGCATGGTGTTCTTCAACGCCGTCAACGCGACGATCGCCAACCGCATCACCCGCGACGACGTGATGCTGGCGGTGCTGCCGTTCTTCCATACCGGCGGATTGAACCTGTATGCCAATCCGGTGCTGCACGCCGGCGGCACCGTGCATGTCGCGCGCCAGTTCGACGCGGGCGCCACGCTGGCGCGGCTCGATGCGCGGTCCGGCGCCGGCATCACGATGTTCTTCGCGGTGCCGTCGATCTACCAGTTCCTCAGCCAGCATCCGGACTTCGAACGGGCCGACCTGTCGGGTCTGCGCAGCTGCGCGGCCGGCGGCTCGCCGGTACCGCTGCCGCTGCTGCAGGCGTACCAGACCAAGGGCGTGACGATCTGCTTCGGCTTCGGCATGACCGAGACCGGCCCGACCGTGTTCGTCGCCGATGAGGACACCGCGCGCCGCAAGCCCGGCACGATCGGCAAGCCGGTCGGCTCGATGCTGACGCGCGTGGTCGATCCGCTCGGCAACGATGTCGCGCCCGGCGAGCGCGGCGAGCTGCTGATCAAGGGGCCGGGCGTGACGCCGGGCTACTGGAACCTGCCCGAGGCGACCGCGGCCGCGCTGCGCGACGGCTGGCTGCATTCGGGCGACATCGCCTATGTCGACGCCGACGGCGACTACTACATCGTCGATCGCGCCAAGGACATGTTCATTTCCGGGGGCGAGAACGTCTATCCGGCCGAGGTCGAGCAGGCGCTGTTCGCGCTGCCGCAGGTGGCCGAGGCGGCGGTGATCGGCGTCGCCGACGAACGCTGGGGCGAGGTCGGCATGGCCCTGCTGGTGCTGAAACCCGGCGCCAGCCTGGACCCGCAGGACGTCATCGCGCACTGCCGGCAACGGCTGGCTGGCTACAAGGTACCGCGCCATGTGCGCGTGGTCGACGCCCTGCCGCGCACGCCGTCCGGAAAGATCGAGAAACACAAGCTGCGCATGCAATACCGGCAGCATTGATGCGGCGCTCGCATGCGGCGTTGCCACGCAAGGAGACCACGATGCAGCACAGACACGGAAGCGATGTGGAAGGACAGGGGGCGGGGCAGGCGGCAAGGCAGGAAGTGGGGCGAGCGGCCGGGCAAGGGGCAAGGCAAGACGCAGGGCACGGCGCAGGGCACGGCGCAGGGCAAGGACGCCGCGGCGCCGCCAGGGCCATGCCAACGGCGGCAGGCGCGGCGCCATCGATGTCGCGGCCGGCCGTGCGCCGGGAAGGGCGGCCCGCCTGTGCGGGACCGGCGCGTCCCGCCGCCGCCCGCCTGCTCGCGGTGCCGCTGGCCTGCATGGCGCTGGTCGCATGCGGCTCCGACGATGACGACGACCGTGGCGCTCCGGTCAACCAGCGCCCGGCCTATATCAGTTCGCTGACCGTGCATGAGTACGACGGCAGCGCCGACGACCTGCTGACCGCCGGGCTCGGCAAGGACGGACTGGCAGGCACCGCGCCGCTGCCGGCCGATCCGAATGCGCCGACGCGAACCGAGCTGCGTCGCTATGCGATCTGGAGCAACTACACGGCGCTGGTCGATGTCAGCGCCGCCGGCGGCTACGGCACGCTGTACGGGCCCAATGTCGATGCGCAGGGCACCGTGACCGGCGGCCAGGGCAAGATCCCCGGCGTCGAGTACCTGGCCTATGCCGACGATGGCAGCGGCCGGCAGAACGTCACGATGATGGTGCAGATCCCGGCCAGCTTCGATCCCGCGCGGCCTTGCCTGATCACCGCCACGTCGTCCGGCTCGCGCGGCGTCTACGGCGGCATCTCGACCGGCGAATGGGGCTTGAAGCGCGGCTGCGCGGTCGCCTATACCGACAAGGGCACCGGCGCGGCGCCGCACGATCTGGGCAACGACACCGTCGCGCTGATCGACGGCACCCGCACCAGCCGCGCCGCGGCAGGCCGCGAGGCGCATTTCGCCGCGCCGATCGACGACAGCGCGCGCGCCGCCTTCAACGCCGCGGCGCCGCATCGGCTGGCCTTCAAGCATGCGCATTCGCAGCGCAATCCCGAGAAGGACTGGGGCCTGTTCACGCTGCAGGCGATCGAATTCGGCATCTGGGCAATCAACGACCGCCATGGCGAGGTGCGCGACGGCCAGCGCCGCCGCACCATCGACAAGGACAAGCTGCTGGTGATCGCCTCGAGCCTGTCCAATGGCGGCGGCGCGGCGGTCGCCGCGGCCGAGGCCGACGTGCAGGGCCTGATTGACGGCGTCGCGGTCAGCGAGCCGAACCTGAACATGCCGCAAGATGCCGGCATCACGGTGCGGCGCGGCGGCACGCCGGTCGCGGTGAACGGCCGCACGCTGTACGACTACACGACGATGGCCAACCTGCTGCAGCTGTGCGCGGCGCAGGACCCGGCCAACGCGCAGGCGCCGGCGGTCGGTTTCTACGCGACGCTGGGCGCCATTCCGGCCAACCGCTGCGCCGCGCTCGCCAGCGCCGGCATCGTCAAGGGCGCGACGCTGGCGGAACAGGCGGCCAGCGCCCAGCAGGCGCTGCGCGACTATGGCTGGGAGCCCGAATCGTCGGTGCTGCACGCCTCGCTGGGCTTCTTCGAGGTGGCCAGCGCGGTGTCGGTGACCTATGCCAATGCGCTGTCGCGCGCCAGCGTGACCGACCGGCTGTGCGGCTACAGCTTCAGCGGCATCAACGCGGCGTTCGAACCCGCGCCGGTGACCCAGGCGCAGATGGCCAACATGTTCTCCACCGGCAATGGCGTGCCGCCGTCGTCGGGCGTGCAGCTGATCAACGACCTGGACCCGCGCGGTCCGCGCCGCGACCTGCTGTCGCGCTCGCCCGGCTCGCCGGTAGACGACGCCAACACCGCCGGCGCGCGCTGCCTGCGCGACCTGGTGACCGGCAACTCGCCGCAGGCCCTCGCGCTGCAGGTGGGCCAGCGCCTGACGCTGCGCAACGGCAACCTGCGCGGCAAGCCGGCGCTGATCGTGCACGGCCGCGACGATGCGCTGCTGCCGGTCAACCACACCTCGCGCCCGTACCTGGGCCTGAACCGGCAGCGCGAGGGCGCGGCCAGCCGGCTGTCGTATGTCGAGGTGACCAACGCCCAGCACTTCGACGCCTTCAATGCGCTGGTGCCCGGCTATGGCAATCGCTACGTGCCGCTGCATCTGTACCTGAACCGCGCGCTCGACGCGATGTACGACCATCTGCGCAGCGGCACGCCGCTGCCGCCGTCGCAGGTGGTGCGCACGGTGCCGCGCGGGGGCACGCCGAACTCGCCGGCGCCGGCGATCCAGCCGTCCAACGTTCCCGGCTTTGCCGCCAACCCCGCCGCCGGCGACCGCATCGAGGTCGTCGGGGGCATCGTCGAGGTACCGCAGTGACGACGGCCATCCAGCAGACCGCCGGGCCCGCGGTGGGCGCCGCACCTACCACGCCCGCCGCGGCCGCCCCGATCCGCGTGCTGACGCAGCACGACTTCGACCGCTTCGCGCGCCTGTCGCGCGACGACAATCCGATCCACTGCGATCCCGCGTTTGCGCGCGGCACGCATTTCGGTGCGACCGTCGCGCACGGCATGCTGCTGTTCTCGCTGCTGTGCGCGCAGATGCAGCGAGGGCGAGCGGGGCCGGTGCTGCCGCTGGCGCAGACGCTGATGTTTCCGCAGCCCACCTACGTCGGCGACGGCGTGGTGGCGGAACTGGTGCCGGGGGAGGGCGCGGCCGGACGGATCGCGCTGCGCACCGCGATCCGCTGCGTGCAGCGCGGCGGCCGCGCGCTGGGGGCTCCGCCGTCGGCCACACTTTCGGCCCCGCTGTCGGCCCCGCTGTCAGCCCCACTTTCCGCCCCAGTTTCGGCCGCACTTCCGGCCCGGGAATCGGCACCGTTGTCGGCCACCTTTTCGGCCTCGCTGCCTGCTCATGAGGCGCCGGTCACGGCCAGCGGCGAGGCGGAACTGCTGCTCGATCCCGATGCCGCCGCGCTGACCGGGCCGCTGGTGGCGGGTGCCGACGCGGCGATCGCCGGCGACACGGCGCTGTACCACCTGCGGCCCGGGCAGCAGGCCGACGCGGAGCGCGCCTTCGAGGCAGCGGACATCGACGAGTACGTGGCGCTGAGCGAGGACGCCAATCCGCTCTACACGGACGCGGCGCTGGCCCGGCGCCGCGGCTTCGACGGCCCGGTGGTGCCGCTGCCGCTGCTGGCCGGCATGTTCTCCGACCTGCTCGGCACGCGCCTGCCGGGGCGCGGCACCGGCTGGATGAAGCAGTCGCTGCGGCTGCGGTCGGCGGCCCGGCTGGGCGAGCCGCTGCGGGCCACGGTGCGGATCGTGCGGCTGCGCGCCGACAAGGAGCTGGTCAATCTGGCCACCGACATCACGGGCGAGGGCGGCCGGCTGGTGCTGCAGGGCGAGGCGCTGGTGCTGGTGCGCAACCTGGAGCGCAAGCTCGCGGGCAGCGCCGCCCACCCTGCCGGCCCGGGGGAGGGCCGGCAGGCCGCGGCGTCGTCCTGATCCCTCCGCCGGCGCATCGCTTCCGCGTGCTCGTGCGCCGCTTGCGCGCTGCTTGCGCCACATCAAGCGACATCAAATACGCATCGTTTCGTCTTGAAATGTCACGGCAAAGCCCTATCTTCGGCAGTGACATCCGGTGTCCTGCCGGCCGCCGACGCGGTGCGTACCGACTGCGCCGCCGGGGCCGCCTCGGGACACGTATCCCAGAGAGGGTTTCCCCATGCGTCTTGACAAACTGACTACCCGATTCCAGGAAGCGCTGGCCGATGCCCAGACCCTGGCGATCGGCAACGACAACCAATACATCGAACCGCAGCATCTGCTGCGCGCGCTGCTGGCGCAGAACGACGGCTCGGCGCGCGCGCTGCTGTCGCGCGCCGGCGTCAACATCAACGGCCTGGCCAGCGCGCTCGACGCCGCCATCAAGCGGCTGCCGCAGGTGCAGGGCACCAGCGAGGTCCAGCTCGGCCGCGAGCTGGCGGCGCTGTTCAACGCCACCGAGAAGGAAGCGATCAAGCGCGGCGACCAGTTCGTCGCCAGCGAGCTGTTCCTGCTCGCGGTCGCCGACGACAAGGGCGAGACCGGCCGCATCGCGCGCGAGCACGGCATGAGCCGCAAGTCGCTGGAGGCGGCGATCGACGCCGTGCGCGGCGGCGAGTCCGTCAACAGCGCGGACGCCGAGGCCCAGCGCGAGGCGCTGAAGAAATACACGATCGACCTGACCGAGCGCGCCCGCCTGGGCAAGCTCGACCCGGTGATCGGCCGCGACGACGAGATCCGCCGCGCGATCCAGATCCTGCAGCGCCGCACCAAGAACAACCCGGTGCTGATCGGCGAGCCCGGCGTCGGCAAGACCGCGATCGTCGAAGGGCTGGCGCAGCGCATCGTCAACGGCGAGGTGCCCGAGTCGCTGAAGAACAAGCGCGTGCTGGTGCTCGACATGGCGGGCCTGCTGGCCGGCGCCAAGTATCGCGGCGAGTTCGAGGAACGGTTGAAGGCGGTGCTGTCCGATATCGCCAAGGACGAGGGCCAGACCATCGTCTTCATCGACGAGATCCACACGATGGTCGGCGCCGGCAAGGCCGAGGGCGCGATCGACGCGGGCAACATGCTCAAGCCCGCGCTGGCGCGCGGCGAGCTGCACTGCATCGGCGCGACCACGCTGGACGAGTACCGCAAGTACATCGAGAAGGATGCCGCGCTGGAGCGCCGCTTCCAGAAGGTGCTGGTCGACGAGCCGACGGTCGAGGCGACCATCGCGATCCTGCGCGGCCTGCAGGAAAAGTACGAGCTGCACCACGGTGTCGAGATCACCGACCCGGCCATCGTGGCCGCGGCCGAGCTGTCGCACCGCTATATCACCGACCGTTTCCTGCCCGACAAGGCGATCGACCTGATCGACGAGGCGGCCGCGCGCATCAAGATGGAAATCGACTCCAAGCCGGAGGAGATGGACAAGCTCGAGCGCCGCACGATCCAGCTGAAGATCGAGCGCGAGGCGGTCAAGAAGGAAACGGACGAGGCCTCGCGCAAGCGGCTCGAGCTGATCGAGCAGGAGATCGCGCGGCTCGAGAAGGAGTACGCCGACCTCGACGAAATCTGGAAGGCCGAGAAGGGCGCGGCCCAGGGCGCCGCCGCGCTGAAGGAGGAGATCGACAAGATCCGCCTCGAGATCGCGCGGCTGCAGCGCGAGGGCAAGCTCGACAAGGTCGCCGAGCTGCAGTACGGCCGGCTGCCGGAGCTCGAGGGCAAGCTCAAGGCCGCCACCGCGGCCGAGGCCAGCGAGCAGAAGCAGCCCAACCGGCTGCTGCGCACGCAGGTCGGCGCCGAGGAGATCGCCGAGGTGGTCAGCCGCGCGACCGGCATTCCGGTGGCCAAGATGATGCAGGGCGAGCGCGAGAAGCTGATCGCGATGGAGGACTACCTGCACAAGCGGGTGGTCGGCCAGGACGAGGCCGTGCGGCTGGTGTCCGACGCGATCCGCCGTTCGCGCGCGGGGCTGGCCGACGAGAACAAGCCGTATGGCTCGTTCCTGTTCCTGGGCCCGACCGGCGTCGGCAAGACCGAGCTGTGCAAGGCGCTGGCCGAGTTCCTGTTCGACTCGGAAGAGCACCTGATCCGCATCGACATGAGCGAATTCATGGAGAAGCACAGCGTGTCGCGGCTGATCGGCGCGCCGCCGGGCTATGTCGGCTACGAGGAAGGCGGCTACCTGACCGAGGCGGTGCGGCGCAAGCCGTATAGCGTGGTGCTGCTCGACGAGGTCGAGAAGGCCCACCCGGACGTGTTCAACGTGCTGCTGCAGGTGCTCGACGACGGCCGGCTGACCGATGGCCAGGGGCGCACCGTGGACTTCAAGAACACGGTGATCGTGATGACCTCGAACCTGGGCTCGCAGATCATCCAGCAGATGAGCGGCGAACCGCACGAGGCCATCAAGGGCGCCGTGTGGCAGGAGGTCAAGACGCAGTTCCGGCCGGAGTTCCTGAACCGCATCGACGAAGTGGTGGTGTTCCACGCGCTCGACCAGAAGCACATCGAGTCGATCGCGAAGATCCAGCTGCAGCGCCTGCAGTCGCGCCTGGCCCGCATGGACATGGCGCTGGAAGTCAGCGACGCCGCCCTGGAGCGCATCGCCAGCGCGGGCTACGATCCGGTGTTCGGCGCGCGGCCGCTCAAGCGCGCGATCCAGCAGCAGATCGAAAACCCGGTGGCGCGGCTGATCCTGGAAGGCAAGTTCGCCGCCAAGGATGTCGTGCCGGTGGACTACCAGAACGGCGAGTTCACGTTTGGGCGGGTGGTGCATTGAGAAAGAGGTGGCGCGGCGCATCTCTGGCGCTTGCGCCACGACGGCGCCCGTTCTTGACCTGCGTCAAGGCGCCGTTGCTTCCTTGCCCCTAACATCGACCCTGTCATGAAGCTGCGGGGGCGCACTTCATGACTTGTCTACCCGTTTCCAACCTGGAAACTTGACCCGCGGTGCTCCCGTACCGCGGGTTTTTTCTTTTGGGTGCGTCCGCTGGCCGTCATCGCCCAGTCGGTCATAGCGCCCTCATTGCCCCCCGTCATAACCCGCGTAATGACCGGCGTCATAACCTGCGTCATAACCCCGTCGTAGCCGCCGTCATTGCGCCCGTCATTGCGGCCGTCATTGCCCCCGTGGCGGCCGCCGTCATTGCCGCCGCCACGGTCCTCCCGCCGCCTTATGCGAAAAACGTGCTTGGATCGGCGAAACCATTCGTTCCTTGTCGCCTTGCCCGCCGGTAGCCTCGATGCTGTCGCGATGGCCCATGCATGCCGTCGCGCATGCCAGCCTTGTTTTTTCCGACGGACGGGAGCCCTTGAAGATGATTCGCCAGTTGGCCATTGCGGCCGCAGTGTTGTCCCTTGCCGGCGCGGCCGGTCTCGCGCATGCCCAAACGACCCTGTTGAACGTGTCCTACGACCCCACGCGCGAGCTGTATGTCGACGTGAATGCCGCCTTCGCCAAGGCCTGGAAGGCCAGGGGCGGCGACAACGTGACGATCCGCCAGTCGCACGGCGGCTCGGGCAAGCAGGCGCGCTCGGTGATCGACGGGCTGGAGGCGGACGTGGTCACGCTGGCGCTCGGCTACGACGTCGATGCGGTGGCGCAGAAGGGCCTGATCAAGCCGGACTGGCAGAAGCGGCTGCCGCACAACGCCTCGCCCTATACCTCGACCATCGTGTTCCTGGTGCGCAAGGGCAATCCGAAGAACATCCGCGACTGGAGCGACCTGGTCAAGCCGGGCGTGCAGGTCATCACGCCCAACCCGAAGACCTCCGGCGGCGCCCGCTGGAACTATCTGGCGGCCTGGGGCTATGCGCTGCGCCAGCCGGGCGGCAACGAAGCCAAGGCGCGGGATTTCGTCGCCCAGCTGCTGAAGAACGTGCCGGTGCTGGACTCCGGCGCGCGCGGCGCGACCACGACCTTCGTCGAGCGCGGCATCGGCGATGTGCTGATCGCCTGGGAGAACGAGGCGCTGCTGGCGATCAAGGAGCTCGGCCCGGACAAGTTCGATATCGTCGCGCCGTCCGTATCGATCCTGGCCGAGCCGCCGGTCGCGGTGGTCGACAAGGTGGTCGACAAGCGCGGCACGCGCCGCGCCGCCGAGGCCTATCTGCAATTCCTCTATACCGACGAAGGCCAGGAGATCGCCGCGCGCAATTACTACCGGCCGATCTCGCAGAAGATCGCGGCCAAGTACGCGTCGGCCTTCCCGCAGGTGAAGCTGTTCACCATCGACGAGGTGTTCGGCGGCTGGCAGAAGGCGCAGCAGGCCCACTTCGCCGACGGCGGCACCTTCGACCAGGTCTATCAGCCTGGCCGGCGCTGAGCCGCGGGACGGGAGCATTCATGAGCCCAGCCGGCACCCAACGCGGCATCGATCGCGGCATCGATCGTGGCACCGATCGTGGCAGCGAGCGAGGCACCGACCGTGGCGCGCTCGGCCGTCGCGCTCCCGCCGATGGACGGCCGCTCGCGGAGGCGGGCGGCATTCGGGATCTTGAACGGTGCGCCGGCGCGCGGTTCGACGCGGCCGGCGCGCCGCCGATACCGGCCGACGCGCCGCCGCTTCCGGCCGCGCTGGCCCGCTATCTCGAGGCGCTGCCGGCGCGGCCCGAGCCCGGCTATTCGCTGTGGCGCGACGCGCGCGGCCAGGTGCAGGGGCGCTTTCACCATTGCTCGCTGACCAGCGCGTTCGCGCCGCTGATCGCGCTGGCCGACCGCCGCGTGATCGGCCATGAAGGCACCATCCGGACGTACGCAGGCGAGCAGCCGGGACTGGCCGCGTGGAAGCTGTTCGCGCTGGCGGCCGACGACGCCTCGCTGGTCGCGCTCGACCGGCTGTCGCGGCTGCTGCATGCGATCAACTACGTGGCCGCGGGCGGCACGGGGCGGCTGGTGCTGAACGTGCACAACCGCCTGCTGGCGGCGGTGGCCGACGACCATGGCGCGGCGTTCCGGCGCGCGGTGCAGGCGCTGGACCTGCCGCAATCGCAGCTGGTGATCCAGGTGCCGGCCAGCGCCAACGACAACCTGCCGCTGCTGCTGCAGGTCGTGGGCAACTACCGGCGCAACGGCTTCGCCGTCAGCCTGCAGGCGTCAGACCCGGCCGAGGCGGGCGTGCTGATCGCGCAGGCGCGGCCGGACTGGCTCAAGCTCGATATGGGCCGGCTGTGGACCGACCGCCAGCTGGCCGGCCTGCGCGCCAGCGCCTTTGAGGCCGGCGTGACGCTGATCGGCCGCCGGCTCGACAGCGCCGAGACCGCGCTGCGGCTGCAGGCGGCCGGTATCGAACTGGGGCAGGGCACCCATGCCGGCGCGACGCTCGGCCCGGGCGAGTTGCGGCGCGCGGGGCGCCTGCCGTGCGGCCCGGACTCGTGCCGCGCCGACTCGCACCACGCCGACTCATGCCGCCCCGACTCGGACCGCCCCGACTCGGACCGCGCCGACCCACACCACGCCGATTCGCGCCACGAAGACCAGGAGGAACCGAGATGACGTCGCATCTGCCGTCCCATGCCGCCGAAATCGAGCTCGAGGTCCCATCGGGGCTCGGCATCCTGACCGTGCCCGGGCTGCACGGCAGCGGCCCCGAGCACTGGCAGAGCCGTTGGGAACGCCGCTTCCCCGACTGGCAGCGCGTCGAGCAGCGCGACTGGTCGCGCCCGAGCCTGCATCTGTGGGCGGACCGGGTGGGCGACGCCGTCGCGCGGGTGCGGCGGGTGGCGCCGCGCGGCGCGGTGCTGGTGGCCCACAGCTTCGGCTGCCTGGCGACGCTGCGGCACGCGGCCAACGACCCCGATGGCATCGCCGGCGCCCTGTTGGTCGCCCCGGCCGATCCCGACAAGTTCGGCGTCGCGCCGCTGCTGCCGGCCTACCGGCTGCCGTTTCCGACGCTGCTGGTGGCAAGCCGCAACGATCCCTGGATGGCGCAGCGCACCGCCTTCACCTGGGGCACGCTGTGGGGCAGCGAGCTGCACGACGCGGGCAGTCTCGGCCACATCAACGCCGATTCGGGCCTCGGCCGCTGGCCGGAAGGGCTGGGATTGCTCGGCACGCTGCTGCAAAGGATCGACACCCGGCGCCGCGGACGCCCTCACGATCAGCACGGCACGGCGTGGGAAGCCGGGCTCGAAGTGATCCCGACCGTCCCATATATCTGAATCGACTAAAGACATGCGTAAATATTCGTTCTGGATATAAGCGCTGCTCTGCACAATCTATTGGTCCCGCCGCCGGCGCCGCACTGACGCGCCGGCGGCCCCCAACGTGCGTCCCGCGTGGCGCGCATCGTCGCCGTCGGCGGCTTTCGAACCAGACACCATGCCTGCCACCCTGCCATTGACCGATACCGTGCCAGCGGCGCCGACCTTTCCGCGGCGCCTGCCCGGCCCGCTGCGCGCCCGCCCGACGGTGCTGCCGGGCTTCGGCCTGTCGCTCGGCTTCACGCTGCTGTATCTGACGCTGATCGTGCTGATTCCGCTGGCGGCCGCCTTCCTGAAGGCATTCACGCTGAGCTGGGACAGCTTCTGGGCGATCGTCACGGCGCCGCGCGTGCTGGCCGCCTACAAGCTGAGCTTCGGCGCCTCGCTGATCGCGGCGCTGGTCAATACCGTGTTCGGGCTGGTGGTGGCCTGGGTGCTGGTGCGCTACCGCTTTCCCGGCCGGCGCCTGGTCGATGCGCTGGTCGATCTGCCGTTCGCGCTGCCGACCGCGGTGGCCGGCATCGCGCTGACCGCGCTGTTTGCCGGCAACGGCTGGATCGGCCGCTGGCTCGAGCCGCTGGGCATCAAGGTCGCCTTCACCCCGCTGGGCGTGGTGATCGCGCTGACCTTCATTGGGCTGCCGTTCGTCGTGCGCACCGTGCAGCCGGTGCTGGAGGAACTCGAGCGCGAGCTGGAAGAGGCCGCGGCCAGCCTTGGCGCGACCCGCTGGCAGACCTTCCGGCGCGTGATCGTGCCGGCGATCGCGCCGGCGCTGCTGACCGGGTTTGCTCTGGCCTTCGCCCGCGCCACCGGCGAGTACGGCTCGGTCGTCTTCATCAGCGGCAACATGCCGATGGTGTCCGAGATCGCGCCGCTGATGATCTACGCCAAGCTCGAGCAGTACGACTATGCCGGCGCGACCGCGGTGGCGGTGGTAATGCTGCTGATCTCGTTCGCCTTGCTGCTGCTGATCAACGGGCTGCAGGCCTGGTCGCGGCGCCGCCAGAACGGCGGTCGCCAGGCCCCGGCGCAGGCGCGCGACGACGCGGCCGACTCCTCCCGTGCGCTGACCGCTGCCGGAGACTTCTGAGATGGCCGCGACGATTCCTCTGGGCGCCGCCCGCGCGCTGCCGCCCGGGCGCCTGCATGACGCCACCGCCGAGGCGCCGTGGGTGCGCCGCGCGCTGATCGCGCTGGCCGCGCTGTTCCTGACGCTGTTCCTGTTCGTGCCGCTGGCCGCGGTGTTCTACGAGGCGCTGCGCCAGGGTTTGCACGCCTACTGGAACGCGCTGGTCGAGCCCGACGCGCTGTCCGCGATCCGCCTGACGCTGACCGTCGCGGCGATCGCGGTGCCGCTGAACCTGGTGTTCGGCGTCGCCGCGGCCTGGGCCATCGCCAAGTTCGAATTTCCCGGCAAGAGCCTGCTTACCACGCTGATCGACCTGCCGTTCTCGGTCTCGCCGGTGATCTCGGGCCTGATCTATGTGCTGCTGTTCGGCGCGCAGGGCTGGCTTGGTCCGTGGCTGGCCGAGCACGACATCCGCATCCTGTTCGCGGTGCCGGGCATCGTGCTGGCGACCGTCTTCGTGACCTTTCCCTTCGTCGCCCGCGAACTGATTCCGCTGATGCAGGCGCAGGGCACGGAGGAAGAGGAGGCCGCCATCGTGCTGGGCGCCTCGGGCTGGCAGACCTTCTGGCGCGTGACGCTGCCCAATATCCGCTGGGGCCTGCTGTACGGCGTGATCCTGTGCAATGCGCGGGCGATGGGCGAGTTCGGCGCGGTGTCGGTGGTGTCCGGCCATATCCGCGGGCTGACCAACACGATGCCGCTGCACGTCGAGATTCTCTACAACGAATACAACTTCGTCGCCGCCTTCGCGGTGGCCTCGCTGCTGACGCTGCTGGCCCTGCTGACGCTGGCGATCAAGACACTGGTCGAATTCCGGACGCGGCGGGAGCTGGGCGAGGCGAGCGAAGAGGCCGTGCCGGCCGCTTCGGCTGCCTCGCCAGCATCGGCGGTATCGGCGGCAACGTCCGCAGCGGCCGCACGCCCGGCCACGTTGCACGCGCATGCCCCCTCGTTCGGTGGGGAATCCGCGCGCGACGGGCACCCCGCCAAGGTACGCGGCCCGGCCGCCGCGGCCGACGCGCAAGACAGCTTGGGATGGACATCATGAGCATTCAGGTAAGGCATCTGCACAAACAGTTCGGCGATTTCGTCGCGCTGGACGACGTCTCGCTCGATTTCGCCGAAGGCGAGTTGACCGCGCTGCTGGGACCTTCCGGCTGCGGCAAGACGACGCTGCTGCGCGTGATCGCGGGGCTCGAGCGCGCCGACCGCGGGCAGGTGCTGCTGGAAGGCCAGGATGCGACGGGGCAGCCGGTGCGCCAGCGCCAGGTCGGCTTCGTGTTTCAGCACTACGCGCTGTTCCGCCATATGACGGTGTTCGAGAACGTCGCCTTCGGCCTGCGCGTCAAGCCGCGCGGCGAGCGGCCGAGCGAGGCGCAGATCCGCGAGCGCGTGCGCGCGCTGCTGGAGTTGGTGCAGCTGGACTGGCTGGCCGACCGCTATCCGCCGCAGCTGTCCGGCGGCCAGCGCCAGCGCATCGCGCTGGCCCGCGCGCTGGCGGTCGAGCCGCGCGTGCTGCTGCTGGACGAACCGTTCGGCGCGCTCGACGCCAAGGTCCGCAAGGAACTGCGGCGCTGGCTGCGGCGCCTGCACGACGAACTGCATGTGACCAGCGTCTTCGTCACGCACGACCAGGAGGAGGCGCTGGAGGTGGCCGACCGCGTGGTGCTGATGCAGCGCGGCCGCGTCGAGCAGGTGGGCTCGCCGCAGGCGGTCTACGAGCATCCGGCCACGCCGTTCGTGTTCGGCTTCCTGGGCCATGTCAATCGCATTCACGGGCGGCTCGAGCGCGGGACCGATGGCGGGGCGCTGCGTAGCGGGGCGGCGCTGCTGTCGCTGTCCGATGGTCTGGGCGACGACGGCCTGGGCTCGGTCGACGAGGCCGAGGGCGCCGAGGCGATCGGCTACGTCCGTCCGCACGAGGTCGAGCTGGAGCGCTATGCGCCCGGCGCCGAAGGCATCGTCGCGACGCTGCGGCGTGCGCTGGCGCTCGGACCGGTCGCGCAGCTGGAACTGGAGCGCGAGGACAACCGCGAGCTGATCGAGGTCGTGCTGCCGCTGGAGCGCTTCCAGCGCGACGGCTATCGCGAGGGCGAGCTGCTGGCGGCGCGGCCGCGGCGCATGCGCGTGTTCGCGGGCGGGCAGGGCGTGCGGCAGGCGGGCCGAGGTTCGGCACAAGCGGCGGCACAAGCGGCGACGCAAGCGGCGGCGCAAGCGTCTGCACAGGCAGGAGCGGCCCGATGAACTTCCAGCAACTACGATCGATCCGAGAGGCGGTGCGCCGCCAGTTCAACCTGACCGAGGTCGCCAACGCGCTGTACACCTCGCAGCCGGGCGTGTCGCGCCAGATCCGCGAACTCGAGGAAGAGCTGGGCGTCGAGATCTTCGAGCGCTACGGCAAGCGGCTGACCGGGCTGACCGCGCCGGGCCGCGAGATCGTCCGCATCGTCGAGCGTCTGCTGCTCGAGGCGGAGAACCTGCGCCAGGCGGGCGACGAATTCGCCGGCCGCCATACCGGCCGGCTGACGGTAGCCACCACGCATACGCAGGCCCGCTATGCGCTGCCGAAGGTCGTCACGGAATTCCGCCGCGCCTATCCGCACGTCACGCTGGCGCTGCAGGAGGCCTCGCCCAACCATATCGTCGAGCTGCTGCTGTCGGGGCAGGCCGATATCGGCATCGCCACCGAGGCGCTGGCGAGCGAGCCGTCGCTGACCGCGTTCGACGCCTACACCTGGCGCCATGTGCTGGTGGTCGCGCCGGACCACCCGCTGACGCGGCTGCCCGAGCCGACGCTGGAGGACCTGGCCGGTTTTCCGATCATCACCTACGACGCGGGCTTTACCGGCCGGCGCAAGATCGACAGCGCCTTCGCGCAGGCCGGCCTGCAGCCGGAGATCGTGCTGACCGCGCTCGATGCCGACGTGATCAAGACGTATGCGGAGCTCGATCTCGGCGTCGGCATCATCGCCTCGATGGCCTACGATCCGCGCAAGGACAGCGGGCTGGTGCGGATCGCGGCCGATCATCTGTTCGCGTCGAACACCACCAGCGTGGCGGTGCGCCGCGGCGCCTATCTGCGCGGCTATGCGCATGCCTTCATCCAGCTGTTCGCGCCGCAGCTGTCCGAGCAGGCGGTCAGCAGCGCGCTGGCCGAGGGCGGCAGCTTCGGGGCGCTGACGGCCGAGGCTGCGTAGGCTTGCGCACGAAGCCGGCATCGCGGCGCCGCCGCATGCTGGCTCTTCTTCGGCGCCGCGCGATCGCCGCGGTGCATCGTTGCATTGCCTCGCGATGCCGTCGCGCGGCCGCATCCACTTCGGACCCGGCAGCGGCCCCTTCGCGCCGCTGGTCGCCCGTTCGTCGCATCCGGGTTTCATTCGCGCCGTGACCCGGGTTACATTACGCGCACGGACACGGGATGCGTACCGATGCAGCGGCCGCCAGCCATGCTGCACCGCATCGCCGGTCATCCCGTGCCGCATGCGATCCGCCTCCGAGCTGGCGAATGCCGCGGTTGGGGGCCGCACCGCCGCATGGAACGTCGGCGGGTCGCGGCTAGAATGAGGCAATGGTCCCTCCCCACACCCGCGTCGCCGAGGTGGCGGTGGAAGGACGGAGGCGACATGAGATCGACGCACCGCTGTTTCACCCACGCCATTCCTTCCCGCCTGACGCTGCTGGGGCGCGACCTGGTGTTCGTGCTGGTCATGAATGGCGTGATCGCGGTCAGCCTCACCTGGGGCTTCCAGACCGGCGGCACCTTCCTGAAGAACTTCGTCTATAGCCAGCTGATCGGCCTGTCGATCTGGGCGCTGATCGATATCCCGCGCGTGGTGATCTGGCGCAACGAACGCCCGGCGGGCTGGCCTTTCATCCTGCTGGCGATCGCCGCGGTGCCGCTCGGCGTGCTGTTCGGCAGCTGGGCGACGCGGATGGTGTTGGACCTGCCGCCCAAGTCGATGGAAGAGGCCAACGACATGCTGCGCATGTGCCTGGTGGTCGGGATGCTGGCGGCGACCAGCATGATCTACTTCTACTGGTCGCGCGAGCGCCTGGCCTTCCTGCAGCGCCAGGCCGCGCTCGACGCGCTGCAGCGCGAGGAGGCCGAGAAGCAGCTGGTGCGCGCGCAGCTGATGGCGCTGCAGGCGCAGATCGAACCGCACTTCCTGTTCAACTCGCTGGCCCACCTGGACGGCCTGATCGCCACCGATCCGCATGCCGCGCGCAAGCTGCTGCAGGGGCTGATCGGCTTCCTGCGGCGCTCGCTGGCCCACACCCGCGCGGAACAATGCACGCTGCAGCAGGAATTCGCGCTGCTGCGCAGCTATCTCGATATCCAGGGGCTGCGCTTCGGCCAGCGCCTGTCCTATCAGTTCGATCTGCCCGACGATCTGGCCGAGGTCGAGATTCCGCCGATGCTGATCCAGCCGCTGGTCGAGAACGCCGTCACGCATGGCATCGAGCCCTGCATGGCGGGCGGGCGCATTACCGTGTCGGCGCGCGCGCAGGGCGAGAACGCCGTGCAGGTGTCGATCGCCGATACCGGCGTCGGCTTCGCGCAGGCGCCGGTCAAGGGCTCGGGCCTGGGGCTGACGCATGTGCGCGAACGCCTGGCGCGGATCTTCGGCGCCGCCGCCACGATGCAGATCGAGGAGAACGTGCCCAGCGGCGTGGTGGTGCGGCTGACCGTGCCGGTCACGCGCAAGCCCGTCCAGCAGGGCGTCGCCGCGCCGGCCGCCACATGCGGGACGGCGCAGGCCGGCGCCGGCGCGGCGGTGCCCGTGCCGCCCGTGCCGGCTGCCTCCGCCGCGGCGCGGTCCTGATACCGATATCGCGAGGCCTGCGGACTGTCGCCGCGGGCCCGCCCCGTTTCGTTACCGCTGACGGTCCGCCGACGACCGTCGATGATCCCCGATCGACTGCCACCGACTCCACGATGACGCCGACCCTGCTGATTGCCGACGACGAACCGCTCCTTGCCCGCGTGTTGCATGCCGAATTGTCCAGCCTGTGGCCGGAGGCGCAGATCGTCGCGACCGTGCATGACGGGGTGTCGGCGCTCGAAGCGGTGCGCCAGCACGCGCCGCGCGTCGCCTTTCTCGATATCCGGATGCCGGGCATCACCGGCATGGAGGTGGCGCGCGACCTGCTGGGCAAGCCCGGCGCGCCGCTGGTGGTGTTCGTCACCGCCTACGACCAGTTCGCGCTGGAGGCCTTCGAGAGCGCCGCCGTCGACTACGTGCTCAAGCCGATCCAGCGCGAGCGGCTGGAGGCGACCGTGAACCGGCTGAAGACGCGGCTGGCGATGCCGCCGCAGACGATGGACGGCAGCGCCTCGGCGGGCGCGCTCGAAGGCGAGCGGCTGGAGCAGTTGCTGAACCGGCTCGAGGCGCTGGACCGCGACACCATCGCGCGCACCGGCGGGCCGTACCTGCGCTTCATCAAGGCCCTGGTCGGCCAGGAGGTGCGGATCATCCCGGTCGACGAGGTGATCTACCTCGAGGCCACCGACAAGTACGTCAACGTGGTGTCCAGCAGCGGCGAGGCGCTGATCCGCACCAGCCTGCGCGAGCTGACCCAGCAGCTCGATCCGGACCGCTTCTGGCAGATCCATCGCGGCACGGTGGTCAACATCGACTGCGTCGCCGCCGCGGTCAACCAGTCGCTCGGGCGGCTCACGCTGAAGTTGCGCAATCGCCCCGAGACGCTGGCGGTGGCGCGGCAGTACGCGTATCTGTTCAAGCAGATGTAAGGGCTGTTGGGGGGTGCGCCGGCGCGGGCCTTGCGTCGGCCTTCTCCGGCCTTCGGCCTTCTCCGGCCTTCGGCCTTCTCCGGCCTTCGGCCTTCTCCGGCCTCCCGCGCGCGCTTCCTTCGGAGCTTCTGCCCGGCCTTCCGCGCGGACTTCCTTCCGCGCTTCTGCCCGGTCTTCCCCCGCTCGTTTTCCACTATGATGCTTCGGTTGCGCCGCACCATCGGGCGCACCCGGGCATCGCGCCCATCTTCGCGTTTTTCGCTTTGTCCGCTTTTTCCCCTTTGTTTCCCTGCTGATCGAGGAGTGAATTGCCATGGATTTCGCCACCACCGACCTTTGCGACGATCACGAGGCACGCCTGGCCGACGGCTCGCTGCGCGTGCTGACGCCGGGCTGGCAGGCCTTCGGCAAGCGCGCGCGCTTCGCCGGCCCCGCCATGACGCTGAAGGTGTTCGAGGACAACTCGCTGGTGCGCGAGGCGCTCGAGTCGCCGGGACAGGGCAGGGTGCTGGTGGTCGACGCCGGCGGCTCGGCGCGCTGCGCGCTGGTCGGCGGCAATCTCGGCCAGCTGGGCGAGAAGAACGGCTGGGCCGGCATCGTGCTGAACGGCTATGTGCGCGACACCGTCGAGCTCAACGATTGCGACATCGGCATCCGCGCGCTGGGCGTGCATCCGCGCAAGAGCGAGAAGCGCAACAGCGGGCAGCGCGACGTCGCGCTGCAGATGCCGGGTGCGGTAGTGCGTCCGGGCAACTGGATCTACGTCGACGAGGACGGCGTGCTGGTGTCGGACGTCGACCTGGCGAGCCCGGTGAGCGCGGTGAGCGCGAAGCAGGGCTGACGATGGCGCTGGTGTTCGTCTATGGCACCTTGCGCGCCGGCGAGGTCAACGACCTGAACGAGGCGGCGCGCCGCCATGGCCTGCCGGCGCCGCGGCTGGTCGGCAGCGGCAGCGTGCCGGGGCGGCTCTACGACTTCGGCAGCTATCCGGGCTATGTGCCGGCGGCGCTTGAGCCGGACAGCGCTGGCCTGCCCGGCGGTCCGCGCGTGGTCGGGGACATCTACGAGATCGACGAGGCCCTGATTCCCGTGCTCGACGAGATCGAGGAGGTCTATCCGGGCCAGGCGACGCTGTTCGTGCGCACCGAGCAGGAGGTGGCATGCGCCGATGGCAAGCGGCGCTGCCTGCTCTATCCGGTCGGCGCGGAGGCGGTGCGCAGCCTGCCGGAGATCGAAGGCGGCGACTGGGTGGCCTACCGGCGCGCCCGGGTTGCGGCCGGCTGAACCGCCCGACAGCGCTTGCACACAATTTCACGATGCGGAAAGACGTTTTGGTCCGCAAAAATACATGGATGCGTGGCACAACGGTCGTTTCTCATGATGGGAAAGGTCTTGCCGCATCGTGAAATGTTTTCGATAAACTACTGAAATATAAGGATAAAAAATCTGCGGCGCATGCCGCATCGAGCCTTGTTGCGTCGCGGGACGCTTCTCTACACTCTTATATAAGACATATGACTTGCGGCGCAGCCGGAACGCTGAAACCGGCACCCGGTGCCCCAGGTCGGCAGACCGGCTCCCCCTCCGGTCGCGTCGCACAGATTTGCCGAACCCCATCAACAGGAGAGTGACATGTCCCGCGAAATCGAAGCACAAAAGCTCAAGCAAGACTGGGAAACCAACCCGCGCTGGAAGGGCATCAGCCGCCACTACACCGCCGAGGACGTGGTGCGCCTGCGCGGCTCGGTCCAGATCGAGCACACGCTGGCCCGCCGCGGTGCCGAGAAGCTGTGGCATCTGCTCAATACCGAGCCGTTCGTCAACACGCTGGGCGCGCTGACCGGCAACCAGGCGATGCAGCAGGTCAAGGCCGGCCTGAAGGCGATCTATCTGTCGGGCTGGCAGGTCGCCGGCGACGCCAACCTGGCCGGCGAGATGTATCCGGACCAGTCGCTGTATCCGGCCAACTCGGTGCCGCAGGTGGTCAAGCGCATCAACAACACCTTCCAGCGTGCCGACCAGATCCAGTGGAGCGAAGGCAAGGGCGACATCGATTTCTTCGCGCCGATCGTGGCGGACGCGGAAGCGGGCTTCGGCGGCGTGCTGAACGCCTTCGAGCTGATGAAGGCGATGATCGAAGCGGGCGCCGCCGGCGTGCACTTCGAAGACCAGCTGGCCTCGGTCAAGAAGTGCGGCCACATGGGCGGCAAGGTGCTGGTGCCGACCCGCGAGGCCGTCGCCAAGCTGACCGCCGCGCGTCTGGCCGCCGACGTGATGGGCGTGCCGACGCTGGTGATCGCCCGTACCGACGCGGAAGCGGCCGATCTGCTGACCTCGGACATCGACGATCGCGACAAGCCGTTCTGCACCGGCGAGCGCACCGTCGAAGGCTTCTACCGCACCAAGGCCGGCATCGAGCAGTCGATCGCACGCGCGCTGGCCTATGCGGAAGTGGCCGACCTGGTCTGGTGCGAAACCGGCAAGCCGGATCTGGAATTCGCCAAGAAGTTCGCCGAGGCGGTGCACGCCAAGTACCCGGGCAAGCTGCTGGCCTACAACTGCTCGCCGTCGTTCAACTGGAAGAAGAACCTGGACGACGCCACCATCGCCAAGTTCCAGAAGGAGCTGGGCGCGATGGGCTACAAGTTCCAGTTCATCACGCTGGCCGGCTTCCACTCGCTGAACTACTCGATGTTCAACCTGGCCTACGGCTATGCGCGCAACCAGATGAGCGCGTTCGTCGAACTGCAGGAAGCCGAGTTCAAGGCGGCCGAGAAGGGCTTCACCGCGGTCAAGCACCAGCGCGAAGTCGGCACCGGCTACTTCGACGCGGTCACGCAGACCATCGAAGGCGGCCAGTCGTCGACCACCGCGCTGAAGGGCTCGACCGAGGACGAGCAGTTCTTCGACAAGAAGGTGGCTTGATGTAGTGGGTTCTCCCTCTCCGTCTCCCTCTCCCGATGGCGGGAGAGGGAGAGGGGAAGGGGTTCAGCGAAGGTGCTGCCTTACCGGTAGACGATCACCGGAATATCGGTATGCGTCAGCACCTTCTGCGTCTCGCTGCCGAGCAGCAGGCCGGACAGGCCGCGGCGGCCGTGCGAGGCCATGAAGATCACGTCGCAGCCATGCCGTTCGGCCGCGTCGATGATGCCCAGATAGGGCACCGCGAAGGTCGACATATCGGTGTCGCAAGGCACACCGGCCGCGGTCGCGGCGGTTTCGACCTCCTTCAGATAGATGCGCGCCTGCGCCTCGATGCGGTCCTTGAAGGCCTGCGGGGCCTCGACCACGATTTCGCTGAAGGGCGTGTACGGATATTCCTCGAGACAGACATAGGCCGTGACCCGGGCGCCGATGGCCCTGGCCAGTTCGATGCCGCCGTCGATCGCTTTCTTGGACAGCTCCGAACCGTCAGTGGGGAGCAGGATGTGCTTGAACATGGCCGATCTCCTTGCGATGAGTCCAAAGGCATACCCGAGGGGCACCGGAAGCGGGCGGACAACGGGCGGACAAAACCGGGCCCGCGCTGACTTCATTGTAGCCAGTGTGGCGGCTAATGCATCGCGGGCGAACCCTTGCCCGATCGTCGTGCCGGATCAGGCACCGACCGGCTCGTCGGCAGCGGGCAGCGGCGCCTGTTCGCCCCGGCGCCAGTAGGCGGGGTTGCCGTAGGTGTTCTTCAGATGATCGATAAACAGCCGCACCCGCAACGGCAGATGCTTGCGCTGCGGAAACACCGCATGGATGCCGATCGGCGGCGCCTGGAACTCATCGAGCACCGTCACGAGGCGCCCGGTCGCGATCTCGTGGCCGACCTCCCACCACGAGCGCCACGCCAGCCCGTGTCCTTGCAGACACCAGGCATGCAGCACCGCGCCGTCGGTGCATTCCATATTGCCGCCGACCTTGACCGTGACCGGCCGCCCGTCCTGCTGGAACACCCAGCCGCGCTGCACGTTGGCGCTGGCCCCGAAGGCCAGGCAGTTGTGCGCGGCGAGTTCCTCCGGCAGCTGCGGCGTGCCGCGCCGCGCCAGATACGAGGGCGCCGCCACCACCACGCGGCGGTTCTCGGCCAGCCGGATCGACACCAGGCTCGAATCGGGCAGGTCGCCCAGGCGAATCGCGCAATCGAAGCCCTCGTTGACCAGGTCGACCACGCGGTCCGACAGGTCCAGCGTGATGGTCACGTCCGGATGCGACTCGATGAACAGCGGCACCACCGGCGCCACGTGCTTGCGGCCGAAGCCCGCCGGTGCCGTCACGCGCAGATGGCCGCTGGCCTTGACGCCGCCCGCCGACACGCTGGCCTCGGCGTTCTGCAGATCGTTCAGGATGCGCTGGCAGTCTTCCAGGAAGGCCGAGCCCTCGAAGGTCAGCGTGATCTTGCGGGTGGTGCGCACCAGCAGCTTGACGCCCAGCCGTTCCTCGAGCGCGTCGATGCGGCGGCCGATGATGGCCGGCGCGACGCCCTCGGCGGTGGCGGCCGCGGACAGGCTGCCGCGCGAGGCGACCGAGACGAAGGTCGCCAGTTGCTTGAAATGATCCACGTGTCCCCGACGGTTTGCGGCTGCCCGGACACAAAGCGATCTTGGCGATACGTGCCGGTCAGCGGATGGCAGGGTCGGAGCCGATATTGGTTTCGGATCTTCCGACGGTTCGCCAAGATTAGTAGGGCAAAAGTAAAAGATCAAGTGACCCGGGTCGGCTATGCCGCGCTGCAGCGCCTGCCTACAATGCTCGGAATTCGTGGTACGCCGGCCCTGCGCCGCGGCCGCCAACCCTGGTCCTTGCCCGCTATGAACCCGATCCGCGCCGTCGTCTTCGATGCCTATGGCACGCTGTTCGACGTGTATTCCGTCACGGCGCGCGCGGAGCAGCTGTTTCCCGGCAAGGGCGAGGCGCTGGCGCTGCTGTGGCGCGACCGCCAGATCGACTACACGCGGATCCGCACCCTGGCCGCGCCGGACGGGGCCTGGTACAAGCCGTTCTGGGCGATCACCGTCGACGCGCTGCGCTATGCGGCGCAGCGGCTCGATCTGCGGCTCGATGCCGCGGCCGAGGCGCAGCTGCTGAAGGAATACGCCTGCCTGTCGGCCTTTCCGGAGAACCTGGGCGCGCTGCGCCGCCTGCGCGCGGCCGGGCTGCCGCTGGGCATCCTGTCCAACGGCAATCCCGAGATGCTGGACATCTCGGTCAAGAGCGCCGGCATGCAGGGCCTGTTCGACCATGTGCTGTCGGTCGACGCGGTGCGCCAGTACAAGACCGCCCCGGCCGCCTATGCGCTCGGTCCCGCGGCCTTCGGCGTGCCGGCGCACGAGATGCTGTTTGTCTCGTCCAACGGCTGGGACGCGTGCGGCGCGACCTGGTTCGGCTACACCACGTTCTGGATCAATCGTGCCGGCCACCCGGCGGAGCGGCTCGACGCCGAGCCGAGCGGGACCGGGCACGACATGAACGACCTGCTCGATTTCGTGCGCGCACGCGGCATTGCCGTCGCGCAGGGATGAAGAGGGCAGGCATGGCACAACCCCCATCGATCACAGGAGAACATTGATGGCCATCACGTTGCCTGCGGGCATGAAGATTACCGGCGAAATCCTGCCGGCCTACGAAGATATCCTCACGCCGGAAGCGCTGGCCCTGGTGGACAAGCTGCACCGCGCCTTCGAACCGCGCCGCCAGCAGCTGCTGGCCGCCCGCGTCGAACGCGCCAAGCGCCTGGACGCGGGCGAGCGTCCCGACTTCCTGCCGGAAACCAAGTCGATCCGCGAAGGCGACTGGAAGATCGCGCCGATCCCCAAGGCGCTGGAGTGCCGCCGCGTCGAAATCACCGGCCCGGTCGAAGCCAAGATGGTCATCAACGCGTTCAACTCGGGCGCGGACAGCTACATGACCGACTTCGAGGATTCGAACACCCCGAACTGGCACAACCAGCTGCAGGGCCAGGTCAACCTGAAGGCCGCCGTGCGCCGCACGCTGACGCTCGAGGCCAAGGGCAAGGTCTACAAGCTGAACGACAAGATCGCCACGCTGCAGGTGCGTCCGCGCGGCTGGCATCTGGACGAGAAGCACGTGACCATCGACGGCCAGCGCGTGTCGGGCGGCATCTGGGACTTCGCGCTGTTCCTGTATCACAACGCCAAGGAGCAGATCGCGCGTGGCGCCGGTCCGTTCTTCTATCTGCCGAAGATGGAAAGCCATCTCGAGGCGCGCCTGTGGAACGACATCTTCGTGATGGCGCAGAACGAGATCGGCCTGCCGCAGGGCACCATCAAGGCGACCGTGCTGATCGAGACGATCCTGGCGGCCTTCGAGATGGAAGAGATCCTGTACGAACTGCGCGAGCACAGCGCGGGCCTGAACGCCGGCCGCTGGGACTACATCTTCTCGTGCATCAAGAAGTTCAAGACCGACAAGAACTTCTGCCTGGCCGACCGCGCCAAGGTCACGATGACCGCGCCGTTCATGCGCGCGTACGCGCTGCTGCTGCTCAAGACCTGCCACAAGCGCGGCGCGCCGGCGATCGGCGGCATGAGCGCGCTGATCCCGATCAAGAACGATCCGGAGAAGAACGAGATCGCGATGCAGGGCATCATCGGCGACAAGCGCCGCGATGCGACCGACGGCTATGACGGCGGCTGGGTGGCCCACCCGGGCCTGGTCGAGCCGGCGATGAAGGAATTCGTCGCGGTGCTGGGCGACAAGCCGAACCAGTTCGAGAAGCAGCGCCCGGACGTCAACGTGAGCGCCGCCGACCTGCTGAACTTCCAGCCCGAAACGCCGATCACCGAAGGCGGCCTGCGGATGAACATCAACGTGGGCATCCATTACCTGGGCGCCTGGCTGGCCGGCAACGGCTGCGTGCCGATCCACAACCTGATGGAAGACGCCGCCACCGCCGAGATCTCGCGTTCGCAGGTCTGGCAGTGGATCCGCTCGCCGAAGGGCGTGCTGGAAGACGGCCGCAAGGTGACCGCCGAGATGGTGCGCGCGCTGATTCCGGAAGAACTGGCCAAGGTCAAGGAAGTGGTCGGCGGCGACACGAAGACCTACGACCGCGCCGCGGAGATCTTCGAGCAGATGTCGACGTCGGAGTCGTTCGCCGAATTCCTGACGCTGCCGCTGTACGAGGAGATCTGAGTGTGAGCCTCGTCCCCGCTCGCGCGGGGACGACGGCCATCTCGATTCCAGAGCCCGAAGCCCGCATCCGCGGGCTTTTTGCTTTGCGGGATGCGGCCCCGGCGCGGGGCCTTCATAATGGCGGCTTGAGCAAGAGGGAGAATCAAGTTGCGCTTCGAGCATCTGGTAGAGATCAATGACCCCAACATGCCGGCGCTGGACCCGCTGACGGCGGACCAGGTCTGGCAGGGGCTGGTGCTGCGCGGCCAGTCGCCGGAGCTGTTCGTGCTGGGCCTGGACCGCGCCGAAATCACCGGCCGCGGCGACGACTGGATCGAGCGCGTGCTGCATTTCGGCAAGGCCGAGGTGCGCGACCGGGTCGTGTTCGAATCGCGCCGATCGGTCCGTTACGAGACCGCCGCCACCGCCGACCATGCCGGCGGCACGCTGACGATGACCATCGAGACGCCGGGCCCGGGCGCGCTGCTGCTGCGCTTCACCTACGAGACCACGATGCCGGCGGTCGACGCCAGCGGCGACGACCGCTACGCCGAGATCGTCAAGTCGGCCTATCACGAGGCCGATCTCGATACGGTCCGCAAGATCCGCGAACTGGCCAGCACCGGCAGGCTCGGGTGAGCGAAGGTTCCTTGCCGCCGCGCGGCGGCGACGGTCCGGCGCGCGGCGCGCCCACGCGCGCGCAGCTGCGCGAGCGCTACGGCGACAAGCTGCGCTGGCTGGTGCTGGTCACACTGATGATCGGCACGATGTCCTCGATCGTGTCGTCGACCATCGTCAATGTCGCGGTGCCGGACCTGAGCCGGCATTTCGGCCTCGGGCAGGAGCGCGCGCAATGGGTCGCGGCCAGCTTCATGATCGCGATGACGCTGGCGATGCTGCTGACGCCGTGGCTGCTGAACCGCTACGGCCTGCGCCGCACCTTTCTCGGTGCCGCCGTGCTGCTCGGCGTCGGCGGGCTGGTCGGCGGCTTCTCGCCGACCTATGGCGTGATGATCGCGATGCGCGTGGCCGAAGGCGTGGCCGCCGGCATCATGCAGCCGCTGCCCAATATCCTGATCCTGCGCGTGTTCGAGGAACGCGAGCAGGGCAGGGCGATGGGCATGTTCGGCTTCGGCGTGGTGCTGGCGCCGGCGCTGGGGCCGAGCCTGGGCGGCTTCCTGGTCGAATCGTTCGGCTGGCGCTCGATCTTCTTCGTGGTGGTGCCGCTGACCATCGTCGCCGGACTGATGGCGCGCCGCTTCATGGCGATCGATTCCGCGATGATGGGCGAGCGCAAGCCGCTCGACTGGCAGGGCCTGGCGCTGGCCGGCGTCGCCACGGTGATGCTGCTCAACGGCCTGGTCGAGCTGCGCGAGGACACCGTCACCGGCCTGCTGCTGTCGGGCCTGGGCGTGCTGCTGCTGGTGCTGTTCGTGCTGTGGCAGCTGCGCGCGTCGGACCCGCTGATGAACATGCGGCTGTACAGCTATCGGCAGTTCTCGGCCGGCGCGGTGGTGGCCTTCATCTATGGCGCCGGGCTGTTCGGTTCGACCTATCTGCTGCCGGTCTATATGCAGATGGCGCTGCAGTACTCGCCGTCGCAGGCGGGCTTCGTGCTGCTGCCGGCGGGGATCGCGCTGGCGGTGACCATCGCCGCGGCCGGCCGGCTGACCAGCCGCGTGCCGCCGCATATCCAGGTGTCGGCGGGGCTGGCGCTGCTGGCCGCGTCCTTCCTGCTGATGGCGCTGGGCTCGCTGACGACGCCCTATGTGGTGCTGGTGGCGCTGGCGGTGCTGGGGCGTATCGGCCTGGGCTGCATCCTGCCGTCGCTGTCGCTGGGCGCGATGCGGGGCGTCGATTTTTCGCTGATCGCGCAGGGGTCCAGCGTGATCAACTTTGTGCGGCAGCTGGGTGGTGCCATCGGTGTCAGCCTGGCCGGGGTCGGCCTGCAATGGCGGCTGGAGTCGCACGGCGCGCTGCTGGCCGGCAATCAGGCCGGGGCCGATGCCGCGGCGCGCATCCGCGCGTTCGACGAGACCTTCCTGGCGGTGGGGCTGGTGATTGCGACCGCGATCCTGGCCGCCTGGCGGATCCGGCCGCGGCAGCAGCCGGAGCGGGTGGGGCAGTAGCGCCTGATGTCTGTCGCGCCCGCGAACGCAGCGGGCGCACCGTGCTGGCTGTCTGGCGTGGAAGCCGCCGGGTCCCCGTCGGCGCAAGGGATGGCAGGGCGGGGACGGCGGCGCGGGGATGTCCGCGCGAAGAAGACAGCGCGCGAAGGCGGCGGCGCGGCGCTGGCTCAGCTGGCCGCGCCGGACTTCAGCTCCTCCACCAGCTCGATGTACTTCTGCATCGCCTCTTCCTGGCTGGTGCCCTTCAGCGTTTCCCAGGCCTCGAACTTGTAGCGCCCGACGAAGTCGGTCATGCCCGGCTTGTCGCCATGGACGTCGCCCTCGCTGCCTTGCTTGAACAGCGCGTACAGGCGCAGCAGCGTCATGTTGCTGGGGCGTTCGGGCAGTTGCTTGACGTCGTTCTGCGCTTGCTCGAAGCGCTGTTGCAGGTCGCTCATGGGGGACTCCGGGACGGTGAGGGAGATGGACCCGCGATGATAGCCCCTGGGCCGCCAAACCCGCCCGGAAAAAATCGAGGGCGGCTTCGGTTCCGTGGCCAGCGGATACAATCGCGGCATGTCATGGATTCTTGCCGTTGAAACCTCCACCGAGTGGTGTTCCGTCGCGCTCGGACACGCCTCGCCGACCGGCGGCCTGCGTTGCCTGGCCCGCCACGAACAGACCGGCCCGCGCTCGTCGGGCCGGGTCCTGCCCGCCGCCGGCGAACTGCTGGCCGAGGCCGGCATCCGGCTGGCCGATTGCGCCGCGATCGCCTTCGGCGCCGGCCCGGGCTCGTTTACCGGCCTGCGCACCGCCTGCGGCATCGCGCAGGGGCTGGCGTTCGGCGCCGATCTGCCGGTCGTGCCCGTCAATACGCTGATGGCCTGCGCCGAACGCGTGCGCGGGGTGCCCGGGGCCGCGCTGGAGGGCGACGCCACGGACCAGCCGCTGCCCGCCGGCGTGCCGGTGCTGGTCGCGCTCGACGCACGCATGGACGAGGTCTATACCGGGCTGTTCGAATGGGACGCGGTCCGCGGCGAATGGCAGGAAGCCGGTCCGATGCGCGTCGCGGCACCCGAGGCGGTGCAGGCGCCGGCCGCGCCGTTCTGGCTGGCCGGCAACGGCGCCGCCGTCTACGGCGAACGCTTGCATGCCGCCGCGCAAGCCGCGCGCACGATCGCCGGCGCGATGCCGCACGCGGCTGCCGTGGTCGCGCTTGCGCAGCGCGCGCTGGCGCGCGGCGAGACCGTGGCCGCCGCCGATGCCGCGCCGCTGTACCTGCGCGACAAGGTCGCCCAGACCGTGGCCGAGCGCCAGGCCGCGGCGGCGGGGCGCGCCTCGCTGGCGGCCACCGGAGAACGGCAATGAGCGCCGCCCTCGGCGACAGCCGCACCGGCGCCGCCGCCTGGCCCGCGGTGCCCGATATGCCGACGCTGCCCGGCGGCTGGGCGCTGGCGCGCATGAGCGCGCGCGACCTGGACGCGGTGGTCGACATCGAGCAGCGCGCCTACAGCCATCCGTGGACCCGCGGCAATTTCGAGAACTCGGTCAAGGCCGGCCATATCGGGCTGACACTGCGCGACCCGGCCGGCAAGCTCGCCGGCTATGCCGTGCTGATGCCCGTGGTCGACGAGATGCATTTGCTCAATATCACGATCGAGCCGGCGCGCCATCGGCAGGGCCTCGGCAAGCTGCTGCTCGCCGTGGCGCTGGCCACCGCGCATCAGCATCGGCTGCCCAATGTGCTGCTCGAAGTCAGGCCGTCGAATACCGCCGCGCTGGCGCTGTACGAGGCCGCCGGCTTCGAGACGATCGGCCGACGCAAGGGCTATTATCCGGCCGCCGACGGGCGCGAGGATGCGCTGGTGCTGCGCCGCCGCTGGGGCACGGAGCAGGGCACGGAGCAGGACGGGCAGCAGGGCGGCCCGCGGGGGGCATCGGCATGAACCGGCGCGCGCTGTTTCTCGAAGCGCTCGGCATCGGCACCGAATGGGTGCCGCGCCATGCCGAGGCGGTGCAGGCCGAGCCCGAGTCCGCGTCGGCATTGGCCGAGGCCGTGAGCCACGACGCGCCGAGCCACGAAGGGCCGAGCCGTGAAGCGTCGGGCAGTGAAGCGCCGAGCCCCGAAGTACTGAGCCGCGAAGCGCCGACCAACGAAGCGCCGAGTCGTGAAGCGTTGGGCCGTGAAGCGCTGAGCCAGGAAGCGCAGGGCCATGAAGCGCAGGGCCATGAAGCGGCAAGCCCGATGGCCGCCGCGCCGGCGCCGCGCCAGCCGACCATTCCGCTCGTGCCGATCATGCAGAGCGTGCCCGACGATGGCCTGCCGCTGTCGGAAGGCCAATCCATTGCCGCGCCCGCCGACGACCTCGCCACGCTCGACTGGCAGGCGCTGGAAGCGCGCGTGGCGGGCTGCACGGCCTGCCAGTTGTGCAGCACGCGGACCCGCACGGTGTTCGGCGTCGGCGACCGCGAGGCCGACTGGATGCTGATCGGCGAGGCCCCGGGCGAGAACGAGGACCGGCAGGGCGAGCCCTTCGTCGGCCAGGCCGGCAAGCTGCTCGACAACATGCTGGCGTCGCTGCAGCTGGCGCGCGGGCGCAATGTCTTCATCGCCAACGTGCTCAAGTGCCGGCCGCCCGGGAATCGCAATCCGGAGCCGGCCGAGGTCGAGCAGTGCGAGCCCTTCCTGCGCCGGCAGATCGCGCTGGTGCGCCCGCGCCTGATCGTCGTGCTGGGCCGCTTCGCCGCGCAGACCCTGCTGCGTACCACCACGCCGATCAGCAAGCTGCGCGGCACGGTGCATCGCTACGAGGGCATCCCGGTGGTCGTGACCTACCACCCGGCCTACCTGCTGCGCACGCTGACCGACAAGGCCCGCGCCTGGGAAGACCTGTGCCTGGCGCGCGATGTCTATCGGCAGAACGATCCGGCCGCGCCGGCCGATCTGCTCGACTCCCCACGGACCGGCGCTGCCGGCAGCGGCGATGCGGGAGCCGGTCACTGAACTGGCGGGCGCCGGCGCGACCACGGCCGAGCCGCTGTGGCGCGCCGCCACGTCGGCGCGGGTGCGCGATCTGGCCTGGTGCACGCTGGCGCCGCCGCTGTTGAGCGCCATTCCCCGCGAATTCGCCGCGCTGGCCGAACCCGGCGGCGCCGCGCTCGCCGGTTGGCCACCGGGAGCACTGGCCGCCTGGCAGCGCTGGCTGGCCAGCGCCGATCCGGACCTGCTGCCTCCCACCATCGAAGAACTGTCCGCCTTGCCCGGGGCCGTGCAGGCGCTGGCCCCGGCCGCGCGCAGCCTGCGGCTGGGCCGGCATGCCGAACGGCTGCTGCATTTCGCGCTGGAACACGGTGAGGGCATCGAGCTGGTCGCCTCCAATCTGCCGGTGCGCCGGCATGGCCCGCATGGCGTGCAGACGCTGGGCGAGCTCGACTTCGTCTGGCGGGACGTGGCGCGCGGCGGGACGGGGGGCGCACCGCAGGGCCAGCTCGTACATTGGGAGATGGCGACGAAGTTCTACCTGCTGGTCGAGCCGGAGGCGAACGTCGAGGCGATGGCGCCGGACCCTTGTACGCGGCTGCAAGCCTTCGTCGGCCCGAATCTGGTGGACCGGCTTGGCGACAAGCTGTCGCATATCCTGCGCCGGCAACTGCCGCTGTCACGCACGACCGAGGCGGAGGCGCTGCTGGGCGCGCGTGTCGATCGCAGCGAAATCTATCTGCTGGGCTGGCTGTTCTATCGCGATGGGGTGATGCCGGCCGGCATGGACGCGCTCGGGCTCGATCCCGCCCATCTGCGCGGCTGGTGGTCGACGCTGGCGCAATGGGCGCAGCGGGTGGAGGCGCGCTCGCCGGGCTCGCCGGGCTCGTTGGACTCGTCGGGCACGTCGGGCACGTCGGGCACGTCGGGCACGTCGGGCACGTCGGCCTCCGCCTCATCGGTGCGCTGGCATCGCCTGCCGCGCGCCCGCTGGCTGTCGCCGGCGCTGGTGCCGGAGCACGAAACCGAACCGTTCGAGACCCTGCACGACGCGCTGGCCGCACGCTTCGCCGAGCCGCATCGCGAGCTGGCCTGGCGGCGCGAGGCCCCGGTGATGGTCTGCGAGATGGAGCCGTCCGGCGCTTCCGCGCCGGGCTGGTGGCGCGAACGTTCGCGCGGTTTCGTGGTGCCGCCCGGCTGGGAGGAAAGGGCGCGCCAGCGGGCGGTGCAGCCGCCGCGATGCTGAGTGCACGGCGGCGTGCCGCCTTCGCATGGCCTGGTGCGGCCGCCGGAGGGGTCCAGGCGTTCGAGCGGGCTACGCGACGTAAACGGTGCGAACGAATTTCCGTTCGGTCGGCATCATCCCCTCGGCGCTGTCCAGGGAAATGAAGCGCTGCTCCAGGGCTTCGATGTACGCGTTGACCTTGTCGTTTGCTGAAGGACCCGCATCCGGTACGTGTGCCGCGGCCACCGACGCGAACTCGGTTGCCGTCTCGCGCAAACGCTGCACCACCGGCGCCAAAGGCGTGGCCTGTTCGGGGATCGCTGGCAGGGCGAGGATCTGTTCGAGCGAAACCAGCAGTGGCGTGGCCCAATCGCGCTGAAATGCGACTGGCTCCCCGGCGTTGCAATTGGCATTCCAGGCGCGGCTGAAGTCTTCGCAAAAGCGCTTCATTCTGGCTTCGACCTCCGGCATCGGCAGGTCCTTCATGGCGGCAGGCGAATAATCCGACAGACTTTCCCGCAGGTGCGCGAAGCGCAGGGAGGCGTCCTTCCTCGCTTCCGGTTCGAGCGAGCGGGGAGCCAGAACCAGCAGCATGACCAGCATCGGCGAAATGACGTTGAGCGCCTGCTTCGGAGGCTCGGCCGCTGCCGGGGAGCGCAAGTAATCGTTCAGATCGTCCAGGGTGGCCATGCCATCGGGCTGCGCAATGCGCGCGAGCAGATCGGCGGCTTCGGCGGTGCGCAGGAGCTCGCCCCTTACCCGCGCTCCAACATTCTGCGTATGGCCATGAACCGCCTGCCGAACGTCAGGGTGGGGAAGGCGAGGGTCGTTGATGCGGGCCACGTTCGGATAGGTCACGGATATGTCCTCCTGATACCGGCGATCGCCCGGGCCGATATTCCAGCCGGCCGCATACAGGGCGCTCGGGAGTTCGGCGTCGCTGACCGCTGCCAGGTATCGGCTGCCGTCATCCGCCAGCAGGTCCCGTAGATGGGCATTGATCCTGGCGACCTGCACGGCATGGGGTTCGGCCGGATCGGCGCCTGCCTGGCGGCAAAGTTCGGCAAACAGCGTCTGGTTGACGAAGCCGTGCGAAAAGACGGTTCGTCCGTCCAGAGAGGTCGAACACACGTTCAGATGCGGGAAATAGGCGCGTTCGGCCGCCTCGCGAAAGAAAGCGCGCGTGCCGCGATGCTCGTTCAGCAGCTTGTCGCACCGTTCCAGCGAGGCGGCCTGATCCGGGTTCTGCATCAGGCCGATGCCCTTGACCTCGAACGGCTCGTCCTGCGACCTGGACCGATTGTGCAGGTAGTACTGAATGAACCCCATGTCGTGGTTCGACAGAATCACCTGATAGTCGACGCCACGCTGATGGAGCAGGTCGAGTATGGCCAGCATGCAGATATCGTTGTGCATGCGGTCGGCGAGCAGATCGCCCAGCAGCGTCAGCCGGGTCTCCCGGCAGCCAGGGTCGACCGTGACGGCTCGATGCAGCGTATCGCGGAAGCGGGCGAGCCCGGCCGCGGTCATGGGTTCGCTCTGCAGCTTGCGGAGCATGCCGCGCAGCCGGCTCCATGCCTGGGGATCGGCAATCTCGAGGAAGCCGAGCTGTACCAGGCTGTGCAACAGCAGTTCGCAATTGCCGTGCATGTCGCCCAGCGCGACTTCATTGAACGGCGCGAGCCCATGCACGCGCTCGGGCTCCTGATCGAGATCATGGGAAAGCTGGATGCATTGCTGCGCGGGCGTCGGAAAACGGGTGACCTTGTCCAGCTCGAGCTGGCGGATCTTCGGATCGTTGGGGTGGCTTGCCGCAACCGTCCCGAACTTCTCCACCCGCGCGGAGATGGCCAGGCGATGCTTGATCGCTTCCGCGACATCGGGAGACACGGCCGCCAGCCAGGCGTCCAGTTCCTGGCCGATCCGGTCCACCATGCCGGTGGCCATGTCCCTGGCCTGGGGCGCAGGGTAGTTGCCATACAGATGTTTGACCGCCTCCATGACACGGCCGACTTCCGGGGCAAAATGCGCGACCACGGTGTCCCGATGTCCATCCTTGACCCACTGTTCGGGCAGGGTCCCGGCCTTGGGCAGAGCCTTGGCCTCGGGCAGGGCCTCGGCCTCGGGCAGAGCGCCGGCCTCGGGCAGGGCGTCGGCTGGCGCCGCCATCCGTTTTTTCCACTGTGCCAGTTCGGTGTCGCGGCGCTGGCGTTGCATCGACGCCGCCGTGAAGATCGCATCGCGTTGCGCTGGGGTCGGTGTCAGCGTGGCCGGCGCGCGCAGACCGAACATCCGCAACAGCGCATCGATGTATCTGGAGAATCGTCCGCGGACCGCACCGGGCAGTTCGGCGAGCCGAATCTGGTCGATCTTCCGGGTGGCGGAGGTGTCCACCAGATATTGCATGGTTCGTTTGCCAATGCGGTACACCATGCCGGGAACCGGGGCGCTCACACTGCCGGGCGCCTGGGCGGCGCGAGCGGCCGCGTCGAAGAACGCGTGGCTGGAAGGGAAACTGAAGGTTGGCTGCTGCGTCGTGATCGGCATCGCGGAGTCCCGGAAAGTTGACGTATCGGGCCAGGGCCCGGGTGCCGGGATACTGCCGCGGCCTGCGCGAGCGCGCTTTCGGAATTGGATGCGTTTCGTGCCATTGTGGACGGCAGTGCGCCGCACACGCGCAGCCGGTCAGTGGTGCGCGGAGCAGGTCAGCTCGGGAGGCTACGGAGGGGAGGGCGGCCGCCCATGGACGGACGGCCGCGGCAGCGCAGGGCCGGACGCCGCCGTGGCGGCTGCCGGCGTGGCTTTGCTAGTGGTGCTTGTCCTCGCCGATCATCGCCAGCGAGTTGTACAGCCGGACGTTCTTGCGATGCTGGCGCATCACCAGCAGCATGGTGCCGCAGACGAACATGCCGAAGGCGATGATCACGATGCCGATCGGCACGTTCAGCTTGATCAGCAGCGCGTACAGGCACAGCATCAGCAACACCGAGACGTTCTCGTTGAAGTTCTGCACCGCGATCGAGTGGCCGGCGGACAGCAGCACGTGGCCGCGATGCTGCAGCAGCGCGTTCATCGGCACCACGAAGTAGCCCGACATGCCGCCCACCAGCATCAGGAACACGTAGGCGATCGCCATATACAGCGGCATCCGCATGCCGAGTATGTCGAGCGCGACATCGGGCATCGCGTCCTTGGTGTAGAAGGCCATCAGCATCACGATCGCGCCCATCGCCACGCCGAACGGCAGCACCGACAGCGACTTGCGCAGCGGGATGCGCATCGCCGCCATGATCGCGCCGACGGCCACGCCGACCGCCACCACCGCCTGCAGCAGCGCGCCCTGCGACAGGTTCAGGCCGAGCGACTTTTCCGCCCACTTCAGCACGATGAACTGCAGCGTCGCGCCGGCGCCCCAGAACAGCGTGGTGACCGCCAGCGAGATCTGGCCGAGCTTGTCCTTCCATAGCGCGGTGAAGCAGTCGGCGAACTCGGCGATCAGCTTGATCGGGTTCTTCTCCTGCTGCGGATAGCGCGCGCCGGTGTCGGGGATGAACAGGTTGAACAGCGCGGCGATCACGTAGAACAGCATGATCACCACCATCGCGGCCTCGGCCGGCGTGTCGATGCCGGTCTCGATCCACGGCAGGTCCATCGCCAGCATCAGGCTCGACACCTTGACCGAGATCAGCGCACCGCCGACCACCGTGCCGAGGATGATCGAGCCGACCGTCAGGCCCTCGATCCAGCCGTTGGCGGCCACCAGGCGCTCGGCCGGCAGCAGCTCGGTCAGGATGCCGTACTTGGCCGGCGAATACGCCGCCGCGCCGAAGCCGACCACGCCATAGGCCAGCAGCGGATGCAGTCCGAACATCATGATGGCGCAGCCGGCGATCTTGATCGTGTTGGTGATGAACATCACCTTGCCCTTGGGCATCGAATCGGCAAAGGCGCCGACGAAGGCGGCCAGCACGACATAGGACAGCACGAAGAACAGCTTGAGCAACGGAGTCATCCACTGCGGGGAGTGCAATTCGGCGAGGAGGGCAATGGCGGCGATGAGCAGAGCGTTGTCGGCCAGCGAAGAGAAGAACTGCGCGGCCATGATGGTGTAAAAACCCTTCTTCATACCTTGGACTCTGTCTCCATCGCGATTTCCTTGCGCTACTGGCGTGCCCGCGCCAACGGCCGTCGGCATCGTGCGGAGGGGGTGAACGGCGGCCGTGCCAAAAGGTCGCCCGCGCCTGGTCCGGTTCGGCGTGGCTGGGGCGTGTACGTACCTGACGGGACCCGTCATATTGAATCACTTTTGAAACATGGCCGGAACGTCCGGCTTTATATCACGAAAGTCTTTCAATTCCGAAGAAGGGAAGACCGCAAATTGACCGGGTTTGACCATTCGATGTGGAGCGGATTCCCGGGAATCGCCGAACCAATGTGGTCAAATAACGGTCTACGCCGTGCGCCTTCGGTGTGCTGCCGCGCATTGGTGCCGAACGTGGTGCCGAACGCCGTCGACGTTCCCGCGGACAGTGCCCCAGGCACCACTTCGGCACGCCCGCCCAAGCCATCGCACACCAAGGGCCGGCACGCCGCGAGGCCGCTGTGACGAACCTTCCCTGATCCCATGCCAAGACCGATTCACGCTGTCATCCATCAACCTGCCCTGGCCAACAATCTCGAGGTGGTGCGCCGCCACGCGCCGGCGTCCCGCGTCTGGGCGGTGGTCAAGGCCAACGCCTACGGTCACGGCATTCGCCGCGCCTTCGCCGGGCTGCGCGCCGCCGACGGCTTCGGCCTGCTGGACCTGAACGAGGCCGTGCTGCTGCGTGAGCTGGGCTGGCAGGGTCCGATCCTGCTGCTCGAGGGCTTCTTCCAGCCGCAGGACGTGCCGCTGCTCGAGGAATACCGGCTGACCACGGCGATCCACAACGAGGAGCAGCTGCGCATGCTGGAGGTCGCACGGCCAAAGGGCCCGCTGGGGATCCAGCTCAAGCTCAATACCGGCATGAACCGGCTCGGCTTCGCGCCGGACCAGTACCGCACCGCCTGGGAGCGCGCCCGCACGCTGTCCGGGGTGGGCAGCATCGTCCATATGACCCATTTCTCCGACGCCGACGGCGAGCGCGGCATCGCGCACCAGCTGGAGGTGTTCGACACCACCACGGCCAATCTGCCGGGCGAGGCAAGCCTGTCCAACTCGGCCGCCACGCTGTGGCATCCGGCCGCGCACCGCGCCTGGGTGCGGCCCGGCATCGTGCTGTACGGCGCCTCGCCGAGCGGCCGGCACGTCGACATCGCCGACACCGGGCTGATGCCGGCGATGTCGCTGCACAGCGAACTGATCGCGGTGCAGGAATTGCGGCCCGGCGACACGGTCGGCTACGGCTCCCTGTTCACCGCGGACCGGCCGATGCGGATCGGCGTGGTCGCCTGCGGCTATGCCGACGGTTATCCGCGCCATGCCGCGGGCTGGGGCGACCGGCCGGCGCCGGTGCTGGTCGACGGCGTGCGCACGCATCTGGTCGGCCGCGTGTCGATGGACATGCTGTGCGTCGACCTGACGCCGTGCCCCAAGGCGCGCGTCGGTTCGCCGGTCACGCTGTGGGGCCACGGCCTGCCGATCGACGACGTGGCCGCCGCCAGCGGCACGGTCGGCTACGAGCTGATGTGCGCGCTGGCGCCGCGGGTGCCGGTCACGGTCGCGACGCTGACCGTGCCGGACGCGCCGAACGTGGCCGAGACCGCTCCGGCCAAGTAGAATCGGCGCCTCGCGGGCGCCTTGCAGCACCTGCGGCACCCTGCAGTCCCGCCGCCTGCGCCGCCTGCCCCGCCTCCCGCTCCCCGGCCCCAAGGATTCCCGTTGGCAAAGACCAAGACCGCCAAGACCGTTTACACCTGTACCGAATGCGGCGGCTCCGTGCCGCGCTGGCAGGGGCAGTGCCCGCATTGCCAGCAATGGAACACGCTGGTCGAAAGCGTGCCCGAGGCGCCCTCGGCGCGGCGCTTCCAGCCGCTGGCCGCGTCGGCCACGGTGCAGCGGCTGTCCGAGATCGAGGCGTCCGACGTGCCGCGCTTCACCAGCGGCATCGAGGAATTCGACCGGGTGCTCGGCGGCGGGCTGGTGGCCGGCGGGGTGGTGCTGATCGGCGGCGACCCCGGCATCGGCAAGTCGACGCTGCTGTTGCAGGCGCTGGCGAACCTGGCGGCGAGCCGGCGCGTGCTCTATGTCAGCGGCGAGGAGTCGGGCGCGCAGATCGCGCTGCGCGCGCAGCGGCTGGGCATCGACAGCCCGAGCCTGGGCCTGCTGGCCGAGATCCAGCTGGAGAAGATCCAGGCGACGCTCGACGCCGACAAGCCCGAGGTCGCGGTGATCGACTCGATCCAGACGTTGTACTCGGAGGCGCTCAGCTCGGCGCCGGGCTCGGTGGCCCAGGTGCGCGAATGCGCGGCGCAGCTGACCCGGATCGCCAAGAGCAGCGGCACCACCATCATCCTGGTCGGCCATGTGACCAAGGAGGGCAGCCTGGCCGGGCCGCGCGTGCTCGAGCATATCGTCGACACGGTGCTGTATTTCGAGGGCGACACGCATTCTTCGCACCGGCTGATCCGCGCGTTCAAGAACCGCTTCGGTGCGGTCAACGAACTGGGCGTGTTCGCGATGACCGAGCGCGGGCTGCGCGGCATCAGCAATCCGTCGGCGCTGTTCCTGTCGCAGCATGAGCAGACCGTGTCCGGTTCCTGCGTGATGGTCACGCAGGAGGGCTCGCGTCCGCTGCTGGTCGAGATCCAGGCCCTGGTCGATGCGGCGCACGTGCCGAACCCGCGCCGCCTGGCGGTCGGCCTCGAGCAGAACCGGCTGGCGCTGCTGCTGGCCGTGCTGCACCGCCACGCGGGCATCGCCTGCTTCGACCAGGACGTGTTCCTCAATGCGGTGGGCGGGGTCAAGATCACCGAGCCGGCCGCCGACCTGGCGGTGCTGCTGTCGATCCACTCGTCGATGCGCAACAAGCCCTTGCCGCGCGGACTGGTGGTGTTTGGCGAGGTGGGGCTGGCGGGGGAGATCCGTCCGAGCCCGCGCGGCCAGGACCGGCTGCGCGAGGCCGCCAAGCTGGGCTTCACGCAGGCGGTGATTCCCAAGGCCAACGCGCCCAAGCAGCCGATCGAGGGGCTCGAGGTGATTGCCGTCGAACGGATCGAACAGGCGATCGAACGCGTGCGCTATCTCGACGGCTGATCGCTGTGTCGCCGATCGCCAGGACTAGCGGCCAACTGCCAAGGGCCAACTGCCAACTGCCAACTGCCAACTGCCAACTGCCAACTGCCAAGGGCCAAGGGCCAAGGGCCAAGGGCCTGGGCGACGGGCGCCACCGCCCTCAACCGAACACCGAGTCCTCGCACAGCGCGCCGAGCAGCGCCGCGATCAGCACCACAGCGGACACGAACAGCCAGCGCTGCGTGCGGCGGTATTCGGGGACCTGGTCGTCCTCGACCCGCAGCGAGCGGAACAGCGCCACCACCTGCAGGCCGGCGGCGACGCCTAGCGAAACCTCGACCACCAGCGACAGCGGGTTCCACGCGCCGGGGCTCTCGAAGCTCCAGTAGCGCCAGAACGCCAGCGTAAAGGCCAGCAGCACGGAGATCGCGGTGATGAACCCCTGGCGGTAGCCGACCGGCACCACCGGAACCGCCGGCCTTGCGGAATTGGCCGCCGGGCCGCGCTGGGCCATGGGCGCCGACGGCGGCGTGGTCGTGCGAAAACGCGGGGCACGAAAATCGTTGCTGCGCACCGCGCGCAGCGCATTGCTCTTCATGGGTACGGTCCTCGATGAAATCAGGGGGTCGAACGCATGGGAACGCATGGGGTTCACAGGGCGTGCCGACGCAATGAAACGGCATTGTTGGCGCGTTCGGCGCCATGGGCAATGCCGAGGTGCCGCGCTGCGGCGATCGGCCGCAACGATGGCCCCAGCGCGTGCAGGGGTCATCGCATCGCTGCGACGCGCGTGGCGCAAAATCGGTAAGATGGCGCCTGTCCGCGATGCCCGGCACGCCCGAGCCTTGCGTGCCTCGCCGTCTATTCACGCCGTCTATTCACGCCGTCAATTCACGCTGTATTCCTTACCGCTCTGTCGACCGCCACTCCGCCATGCAAGCGAATTCCCGCGCCTACTTCCTGCTGATCGCCATCGTCTCGTTCGGGCTGGTCGGCTACGCCCTCTACCTGCAGCACGCACAGGGCTACCAGCCGTGTCCGCTCTGCGTGATGCAGCGCTTCGCCTTCGTCGCGATCGGCCTGTTCTCGCTGCTGGCGGCGCTGGGGCAGGGCACGCGCACGCTGTGGCAAGGGCTGGCGATGCTGTCCGGCGTCGGCGGCATCGCGGTGGCGGGCTATCACATCTCGCTGCTGCTCGATCCGAAGGCGAGCTGCGGCATCGATCCGCTGGAAAACTGGGTCAACGCGCTGCCGACCGCGCGCGTGCTGCCGCAGGTCTTCTATTCGGACGGCCTGTGCACCGCGCCGCTGCCGCCGGTGTTCGGCATCTCGATTCCCGGCTGGTCGCTGATCTGGCTGGTGGTGCTGACCGGCGTGCTGGCGGTCGGACTGATCCGGCGCGAGCGCAACTACCGTTGAGCGAGCCCGCGCGGCCGCTCGACACCATTCCTGGAGAAACTGGCCGTGTTCCGTTGGTTTGAAAGGCGCATCCACAACTACCCGGATTCGCTTCCCGATACGCCCCCGCAGCACTGGATCGCATTCATCGTCGATTGCACCGCGGGCGTGCGGCGTTATCTGCTGCTGCTGGTGCTGTGCGCGATGGCGATCGGCATCTTCGAGGCGGTGCTGTTCAGCATGCTGGGCCGCCTGGTCGACTGGCTCGCCGCGGTCAAGCCGCAGGAGCTGTGGTCGACCTATTCGGACCGCCTGCTGCTGCTGGCCGGCATCGTGCTGGCCAGCATCGTCGTGGTCGCGGTCTGGAGCATGCTGAAGTTCCAGACGCTGTTCGGCAATTTCCCGATGCGGCTGCGCTGGAATTTCCACCGGCTGATGCTCAACCAGAGCATGGGCTTCTTCCAGGACGAGTTCGCCGGGCGCGTCACCACCAAGGTCATGCAGACCGCGCTGGCCGTGCGCGACGCGGTGATGACGGTGGCCGATATCCTCGTCTACATCGTGATCTACCTGGTGTCGGCGGCGGTGGTGCTGGCCAATTTCGACGGCTGGCTGCTGGCGCCGTTCCTGCTGTGGGTGGTCGCCTATGTCGGCGCGTCCTGGTACTTCGTGCCGCGGCTGGCGCGCGTGTCGGCGCATCAGGCCGACGCGCGCTCGGTGATGACGGGGCGCGTCACCGACGCGTACACCAATATCGCCACCGTCAAGCTGTTCTCGCACTCGCGGCGCGAGGCCAGCTACGTGCGCAGCGCGATGCAGGAGTTCATGCAGCCGGTCTATGCGCAGGGGCGGCTGATCAGCGCCTTCGAGATCGTCAACCACACGCTGATCATGATGCTGATCGTCGCCACCACGGGGCTGGCGCTGTACCTGTGGTCGGCCGGCCAGATCGGCATCGGCGCGGTGGCGGCGGCGACCGCGATGGCGATGCGCCTGAACGGCATTTCGCAATGGGCGATGTGGGAGATTGCCGAGCTGTTCGAGCATATCGGCACGGTGCGCGACGGCGTGTCGACGCTGGCGCGTCCCCGGCATATCGAGGACCGTCCCGATGCCGTACCGCTGCGGGTGCCGCACGGCGAAATCCGCTTCGAGCACGTCGGCTTCTCCTACGGCTCCGGCCGGCCGGTGTTCGACGACTTCACGCTGACGATCCGCCCCGGCGAGAAGGTCGGGCTGGTGGGCCGCTCCGGCGCGGGCAAGTCGACGCTGGTCAATCTGCTGCTGCGCTTCTATGACGTCGAATCGGGCCGCATCCTGATCGACGGCCAGGATATCGCCGGCGTGACGCAGGACAGCCTGCGCGCGCAGATCGGCATGGTCACGCAGGACACCTCGCTGCTGCACCGTTCGGTGCGCGACAACATCGTCTACGGCCGGCCCGATGCCAGCGATGCCGAGATGATTGCCGCCGCGCGGCGGGCCGAGGCCGAGGACTTCATCCACACGCTGAGCGACCGGGAAGGGCGGCGCGGCTACGACGCCCACGTCGGCGAGCGCGGCGTCAAGCTGTCGGGCGGCCAGCGCCAGCGCATAGCGATCGCGCGCGTGATGCTCAAGGACGCGCCGATCCTGCTGCTGGACGAGGCCACCAGCGCGCTCGACAGCGAGGTCGAGATCGCGATCCAGCAGAGCCTGTACCGGCTGATGGAGGGCAAGACCGTGGTGGCGATCGCGCACCGGCTGTCGACGCTGGCGGCGATGGACCGCATCGTCGTGCTCGATCGCGGCCGCATCGTCGAGCAGGGCTCACACCGCGAGCTGCTGCAGCGCGGCGGCCTGTACAGCCGGCTGTGGGCGCACCAGAGCGGCGGCTTCCTGACGGCCGAGGAGGCGTTGCAGGAGTAAGCGGCGGGGCTGCGGGAACGCCGCGCGGGGAGACGGCCGTCGGAAACGGCGGTGGAAACCACCGCGGGGCAGCAGCAGCGGGAAAGCGGAGGCGGGAAGCGGAGAAGGGAAGCGGAGAAGGGAAGCGGAGAAGCGGGCGGGAAGGGCAAGCGGCGCGAAGCCGCCCGCCCCGCCTCAGGCGATCTGCTCGATCTGCTCCTGCAGCTCCAGCCAGCGCTCTTCCAGCGTGGCCAGTTCCCCCTCGACCTCGCCCTGGCGCTTGAGCATCTCCAGCAGCCTGGCCTTGTTGGCCTCCGCGTAGCTGGCTTCGTCGGCCATGAAGCCGTCGATCTCGCTCTTGGCCTCTTGCAGCACGGCCATCCGCTTCTCGACCTTTTCCAGTTCCTTGGTCAAGGGTTTGCGCAGCTGCGCCAGCCGCTGCCGTTCGTCCGCCTCGGCGCGGCGCTGGTCGCGGCGATTCTGCGCCGGCACCGCGGCGTCGGCCCCGTTGCTTCCTTCACCGCCATGGGCTCCGTCCGAGCGATGCGCCGCGGCCGCGGCGTTGCGCTTGGCGGCGGCCTGCTGCAGCAGCCAGTCGCGATAGTCGTCGAGGTCGCCGTCGAAGGGCTGCAGGCCGCCGTCGGCCACCAGCATGAACTGGTCGGTGGTGGCGCGCAGCAGATGCCGGTCGTGCGAGACCAGGATCAGCGTGCCCTCGAATTGCGCCAGCGCCATCGTCAGCGCCTCGCGCGTATCGAGATCCAGGTGGTTGGTCGGTTCGTCGAGCAGCAGCAGGTTCGGCTTCTGCCAGACGATCAGCGCCAGCGCGAGCCGCGCCTTCTCGCCGCCCGAGAACGGTTCGATCGGCGAGGTCGCCATGTCGCCGCGGAAATTGAAGCTGCCGAGGAAGTCGCGCAGTTCCTGCTCGCGCGTATCGGGCGCCAGCCGCGCCAGATGCTGCAGCGGCGAGTCGTGGTCGCGCAGCGTCTCCAGCTGGTGCTGGGCGAAGTAGCCGATCTGCAGGCCCTTGCCGTGGCGCAGCGTGCCGGCCAGCGCCGCCAGCGTGCCCGCCAGCGTCTTGACCAGTGTCGATTTGCCCTGGCCGTTGGCGCCCAGCAGGCCGATGCGCTGGCCGTTCTGGATCGACAGCGTCAGGCCGCGCAGGATCGTCACCGGCGGCGGACCCGCGTAGCCGCAGTCGACGGCATCGAGCACCATCATCGGATTGGGCGCGGCATCGGGCTCGCGGAATTCGAACGAGAAGCCGGCCGCCGCGTGCACCGGCGCCAGCCGTTCCATCTTCTCCAGCGCCTTGACGCGGCTCTGCGCCTGGCGAGCCTTGGTCGCCTTGGCCTTGAAGCGGGTGATGAACGATTCGAGATGCGCGATCTGCTTCTGCTGGCGCGCGTAGGCGGCCTGCTGCTGCGCCATCTGCTGCAGCCGCAGCGTCTCGAACAGGCTGTAGTTGCCGCCGTAGCGGCGCAGCTGCTGCTGTTCGATATGAACGGTGACGTTGCAGATCGCGTCGAGGAATTCGCGGTCGTGCGAGATCATCACCAGCGTGCCGGGATAGCGCGCCAGCCAGTCTTCGAGCCAGACGATCGCGTCGAGGTCCAGGTGATTGGTCGGTTCGTCGAGCAGCAGCAGATCGGACGGGCACATCAGCGCCTGCGCCAGGTTCAGGCGCATGCGCCAGCCGCCGGAGAAGGCTGCCACCGGCTGGCCGACCTGCGCCAGCGTGAAGCCCAGGCCCAGCAGCAGCGCCTCGGCGCGCGAGGCCGCGGTGTAGCCGTCGGCGTCCGCGTAGGCCGCGTGCGCCTCGGCCTCGGCATGGCCGTCGCCGCTGGCCTGCGCGGCCGCGATGGTCTGCTCGATCGCGCGCAGCCGGGTGTCGCCGTCGATCACGTATTCCAGCGCGCTGCGCGCCACCGCCGGCGTTTCCTGCGCGACATGGGCCACGCGCCATTGCGCCGGCACCGCGACGTCGCCGCCGTCCGGATGCAATTCGCCGCGCAGCAGCGCGAACAGCGTCGATTTGCCGCTGCCGTTGGCACCGACCAGGCCGACGCGCTCGCCGGGGTTCAGCGTCACGCTGGTGTGGTCGAACAGCACCTTGGTGCCGCGCTGGAGTACTAGCTGGTCGATTCGGATCACGAGAGTCTTTTATGGAAAGTCGAGCCCGGCACGGGGCCGGGCAGGGCGCATTTTAGCCCGGGGCGGCGGGCGGCATGGTGCGAGGCTGTCGGGCGCCTGTCGCGGGGCCCTCGCCAACGTCTAGCCAACGTCTCGCCAACGTCTCGCCAGGCTCGCCAGGCTCGCCAGGCTCGCCAGGCTTGCCAGGTTCGCCGGGCTTGCCAGGCTTTCGCCCGGCGATTGCGCCGCGATTGCCGGGCCATCGGCGGCTATCGCGTCCGGCGGGTTTTCGCGCGACAATGCGCGCCCCGCCGTCGTTTCGTGGCGGTTTCGCCGTCCTTCGCCGTTTCGCTGTTCCCCAATCAAGGCATGCCCCTCGAGCCCGCTTCCACCCTTCGCCCCGCCTGGACCGCCGTCCGCAAGGATTTCGTCGAGCCGGGCACGCGCTGCGCGGGCTCGGACGTTGGCACCGGTGTCGGCGCTGGCGTCGGCGCTGGCGTCGCGTCCGCTGGCAGGAAGGGCCACGGCATCGGCTCGGGCCACGCCTATATCCTGCGCGACGCGGCCGGCCACGAGCATGCCTTCGGGCCGGATTGCGCGCTGCGGCTGCTGGGCGGCCATGGCGCGTTCGACGGCGTGCCCGACTTCACCGCCCGCGCCGCGGGCGCCGGACCGTGGCGCGACGAGGCGCGGCCACGGCGCGGCGCGGGCGCGAGCCGCGAGCGGGAACAGGCCCGCCAGCATGCCGCCGCGGTCCGCTATCTGCTGCTGCGCATGGAGAAGGTGGCCGGCGTGCCGCGCGTGCAGCCCAGCGTCCGTTTCGCGCCGCTCGAGCCGCTGTATGCGGCCTATCGCGAGACCGGCGCGCTGACGCCGCAGCAGGCCGGCCGCGTGCTGGCGATCGAGCGCAGCCCGTCGACGCCGGCCACGCTGAAGAGCGCCAATCTGCTCGACGTCTACACCGCCTACGTGCAGCTCGAACGCGCGCTGCGCGAGGCCGTGCGGCTCGAGCAGCAACGCTTCCTGCGCGGGGTGATGGACTGGCTGGCGCGCCATCTGACGCTGACGCGCGCACAGGGCGAAGCGGCCGGACTGGCGCTGCATCCGCGCGCCTGGCAGCTGGAGGCGCCGCCGCGGCGCGCGGCGGGCGCCCGGGATGCCGACTGGGAGGGATGACTTGCCGGCACGGACTTGCCGGTGCTTGTTATCGAGGCCGACCCATCCACGCCGACTTATCGGCGCAACTTATCGGCGTGTCTCATCGACGCCGGCTTGCCGCCGCCGGCCTACCGATCGCCGGCCAGATCAAGATCGTCGTACGGCAGGCTGACGTAGATCAGCACCGTCAGCAGCGTGATGAAGAAGCGGAACGCGTCGGGCACGCCGTTCCATTCCTTCGACATCCACATGCCGAACCACTCGCCGCCGATCGACATGAAGGCGACCTGCCAGGTCAGGAAACCCAGCGTCAGGCCGGCCACCGCCCAGGTCTTGGCGCGATGGAAGGCTCGCGGCGATTGCCGGCGCGCGCGCCACAGCGCGATGCCGCCGGCCCAGCACAGCAGCGCGGTGGCGGTTTCCAGCGCGATGATGCCGATATAGCCGGCGTGATGCAGTACCGGCGACCGGATGGCGCGGTACATGATGCCGTTGCCGGGGAAGGTCGTGTCCATCAGGAACACATGCTGGACGAAGGCGAAGTTGGTGCCGTAGTCGGTGATATTGCCGAACGACACCAGCGAGGCGAACAGGGCCATGGCCAATACCGCGGCGATCTTGGAATAACGCACGATCATGTTGACAGTCTCAGGATGAAGGACCGCGAGCCGGCCGGCGGGATGGGCGTGCCAATCCATGCCGGGCGCGCGATGTGGCGGTCGGGAACGAAGGGATCAGGCGGGACCCGGAACGGGCGCGAGGGAAATCCGGCTGGAGATCGGGACTGGTGTTACCTGAGACGCGTGGCGGGCCTGGGAAGCCGCGCCGGCCGCGCTGGATCGATCCAACCTTGTGCGGACGGGATTGTACCGGCTGGCGCGCGGCGGCGGAATGGCGTTTAATGCGGTCATCGATCCTGGTCGCCCCGGAGAGCCGCCGATGCAGCTGCACGATTGCTTTTCAAGCCGCTACGAGGAAGCCCGCGCCAAGTTCAGGCTCGCGGCCGAGAACGTCGGCGACGTGCCCACGCCGTTCGCGCATCCCACGCGGCGCGGCGCCGAGGACGAGGAGCTGGCGATGGACGTCGCCTGGATCGGCCCGCGCGATGCGCGCCATCTGATTCTGGTCACCTCCGCGATGCACGGCGCCGAGGGCTTCTGCGGCTCGGGCGCGCAGATCGCGCTGCTGCACGATGCCACGCTGCTGCAGCAATGCGCCAAGGCCGGCGCGGCGCTGCTGCTGGTGCATGCGGTGAACCCCTACGGCTTCTCGCACATGCGCCGGGTCAACGAGGACAACGTCGACCTGAACCGCAACTTCATGGATTTCACGCGGCCGCTGCCGCAAAACCCGGCCTATGCCGAGGTCGCGCCGCTGCTGCTGCCGGCGCACTGGCCGCCGTCGGAGCAGGACGAGGCCGCGCTGGCGCGCGCGATCGCCGAGCGCGGCATGAGCTGGTACCAGGCCGCCGTCAGCGCGGGCCAGTACGACGATCCGCACGGCATGTTCTATGGCGGGCGCGTGGCGACCTGGAGCAATTACACGCTGCGCCGCATCCTCGCGCGCTACGGCGCGGGGCGGACCGGCCTGCGCTGGATCGACATCCATACCGGGCTCGGCCCGTGGGGCTATGGCGAGCCGATCTACATGGGGCCGGACGATGCGGCGCAGCTGGAGCGGACCCGCGCGATCTGGGGCCAGCACGTGACGTCGATGTACGACGGCTCGTCGACTTCGGCCAACCTGACCGGCCTGGCCTGGCACGCCGTTCCCGATACGCTGCCCGGCATCGACTTTGCCGGCATCGCGCTGGAATTCGGCACCTTGCCGCTGCCCGACGTATTGCAGGCGCTGCGCGGCGACCACTGGCTGCATCTGCATCCCGACGCCGACAACACGCAGCGCGCGCTGATCCGCCAGGGCATGTGGCGCGCCTTCTATGGCGACGCCGACGACTGGCGCGAAGGGGTCGTGGAGCAGTGCACGACCGCGGTGCGGGCCGCGGCGGCGGCGCTGGCGGCCGGGCAATAAGCCGCGCGCCGCGGCGATCCCGCGCCCGCGCGCTCCTGCGTCCCCGCGCGCCAGCGCTCGCGCGTCCCGCCCCCGGCGCCGCGGCCGTCCTTACAGGCCCGCCGCCTGCAGCGCCTCGTACGTCAGCAGGAACACCTGCTCCTCGCCCGCGCTGACCGTCAGCCAGACCAGTTCCAGGTCGGGGAAGGCGGCCTCGACATTCTCGAACTCGTTGCCGATCTCGACCACCAGCACGCCGCCGGGGTTCAGGTGCGCGCGTGCGCCGGCCACGATCCGGCGCACCACGTCCATGCCGTCGTCGCCGCCGGCCAGCGCGATGCGCGGCTCGGCCTGGTATTCGGCCGGCAGACGCTGCATGGCGCCTTCGTTCACATAAGGCGGATTGCTGAGGATCACGTCGTAGGTGGCACCGGCCGGCAGCGGCGCGTACAGGTCGCCGTGATAGAGGTGGATGCGGTCCTCGAGGCCGTAGTCCGCGACATTGCGGCGCGCCACCTCCAGCGCATCGGCCGAGATGTCGACCGCATCGATGGAGGCGTGCGGCCAGGCCTGCGCGGCCAGGATCGGCAGGCAGCCCGAGCCGGTGCACAGCTCCAGCACCGGGCCGATCGCGTCGATGTCGCTGACCCACGGGGCCAGTCCATCCTGCAGCAGCTCGCCGATGAAGCTGCGCGGCACGATCACGCGCTCGTCGACATAGAAGCGCTGCCCATGCATGTACGCCTCGTGCGTGATGTAGGCCGCCGGTACGCGCTCGTCGACGCGGCGGCGGATCACCTCCATCACCGCGGCGATTTCGTCGGGCAGCAGCCGCGCGTCGAGGAACGGGTCCAGCGTATCGAGCGGCAGATGCAGCGTATGCAGGATCAGGTAGACCGCCTCGTCGTAGGCGTTGTCGGTGCCGTGGCCGAACGACAGGCCGGCCTGGGTGAAGCGCGACACCGCCAGGCGCAGCAGGTCGCGGACGGTGGACAGGGGAGAGGCGGTGGCCATGGCGAATCAGAGGTCAGGGGTCGGTCGGGGCGGCGCGATAACGGCGGCGCGGTCTGCGCAACGTGCTAAGAGCGGCGCGATCAGGGCAGTGCGGTCAGGAACGATCGCTCAGGCGATCAGCCGCTCCAGCACGCCGCGATAGATGTTCTTCAGCGGCTCGATGAAGCGCACTTCGACGTGCTCGTCGATCTTGTGGATGCTGGCATTGGGCGGACCGAACTCGATCACCTGCGGGCACAGCTTGGCGATGAAGCGGCCGTCCGAGGTGCCGCCGGTGGTCGACAGCTCGGTCTGCACGCCCGTCTCGGCGGCGATCGCCGCGGCCAGCGCCTCGGACAGGTCGCCGCGCGGCGTCAGGAACGGTTCGCCGCCCAGCGTCCAGTCGATCTGGTAGTCGAGCCCGTGCCGATCGAGGATCGCGTGCACGCGGGCCTTCAGCTGCTCGGGCGTGCTGGCCGTCGAGAAGCGGAAGTTGAAATCGATCGTCACGTGGCCGGGGATCACGTTGGTCGCGCCGGTGCCCGCGTGGATGTTCGACATCTGCCAGGTGGTCGGCGGGAAATACTCGTTGCCGTCGTCCCAGCGCTCGCCGACCAGTTCGGTCAGCGCCGGCGCCGCCAGATGGATCGGGTTGCGCGCCAGGTGCGGATAGGCGATATGGCCCTGCACGCCCTTGACGGTCAGCTTGCCGGACAAGGAGCCGCGCCGGCCGTTCTTGACCATGTCGCCGAGCGTATCGACCGAGGTCGGCTCGCCGACCACGCAGTAGTCGAGTCGTTCGCCGCGCGCCTGCAGCGCCTGTACGACCTTGACGGTGCCGTCGTGGGCCGGGCCTTCCTCGTCGCTGGTGATCAGGAGCGCGATCGAACCGGCATGGTCCGGATGGGCCTGCAGGAATTCCTCGATCGCCACCACGAAGCCCGCGATCGAGGTCTTCATGTCGGCGGCGCCGCGGCCGTACAGCTTGCCGTCGCGATGGGTCGGCTCGAACGGCGGCGAGGTCCATTGCTCCAGCGGGCCGGTCGGCACCACGTCGGTGTGGCCGGCGAAGGCCAGCAGCTTGCCGGCGGTGCCCAGCCGGCCGCGCTTGACGGCCCACAGATTGGTGACGCGGAACGCGTCGGGGCCGCTGACCAGCGACTCGCAGGCGAAGCCGAGCGCGGACAGCCGCGCCTGCAGCACGGCCTGGCAGCCTTCGTCGGCGGGGGTCACCGACTGGCGGCGGATCAGGTCTTCGGTCAGCGCCAGCGTCGGGTTGGCGGCGGGCGTTGCGGGGGCGTTGGAGGTCATGGGGCGGCGATGGTTAAGCGGACATTCGGACTGGCGGCGAGCAAACGGAAATCCAGCGGCAATCGAGCGGCAATCGAGCGGCAATCGAGCGGCAATCGAGCGGCAAGCAAGGGGCGGCAGGCCGGCAATCGGCGGGCTCAGCCCTGGAAACGTTCGGCGTACTGATCGGCGGCGAAGCCGACCGCGACCGCGCCGTCATGCTCGAGCACCGGCCGCTTGATCAGCGAGGGGCTGCGCTGCATCAGCGCGATCGCGCCATCGGCGTCCTCGGCCAGGGCCTTGTCGGCGTCCGGCAGCGCGCGCCAGGTGGTGCCCTTGCGGTTGAGCAGCAGCGACAGCGGCACCTGCTTGAGCCAGCGGCGCAGCATCGTCTCGTCGACGCCCTGCTTCTTGAAATCGTGGAAGGCGTAGTCGACGCCGTTGGCTTCGAGCCAGGTGCGGGCTTTCTTGACGGTATCGCAGTTCGGGATGCCGTAGAGCTGGACGGTCATGGCGAATGAAGAATGAATCGTTGGCGAGAGGGACGCGAGGCGCGATGGCGGCAAAGGACGATGGCGGCGCGATGGCGCGAGCCGTCGCCCGCTTCAGCGCAGCAGCAGATTGATGGCGATCACCAGCGCGGGCAGGCCCAGCGCGAAGCCGGCCATCGCCACCCCGGTCATCAGCCGCAGCCGGCGGTCCAGCCGGGCCGCTTCCTTGCGCAGCGCGTCGATCGTGATCGCATGTTGTTCGGCCAGCAGCTTGACGTTCTCGGCCTGCTGCATCGCGGCCGTTTCCAGCTCGGCGACGCGCGCCGCGAGCTGGCGCGCCTGCTCCTGCGGATCGGCCGCGGGCGTGCCGTCGCCGCCGTCGGCGGGCTCGTCCTTGCGCTTGCTCTTCTTGAGCTTCTCGATGGTCTTGTTGGCCTGCTCGAGAATGGTCGGCAGCAGGGACAGCACGGTGCTGACGGTAGCGGGGTCCAGGGCCATGAATCGCTTGCGTAGGGAGGGCACGGGTCACCTCACGTAAGAGCCGGCGCGTTGTGCCGCTCGGGGGCGAGGAGGGCGAGGCGCGGGTTGGGACGCGGGTTGGGGCGCGGGTTGCGGCGAACCGGACAGCGGTGGCGGCACGCGGGCCGCCACCTCGCTGCCGTCAGTCGCCGCGCAGCAGGTCGTTCAGGCTGGTCTTGGCGCGCGTCTGCGCGTCGACCTTCTTGACGATCACCGCGCAGTAGAGGCTGTACTTGCCGTCCTTCGACGGCAGGTTGCCCGCCACCACCACCGAGCCCGCCGGCACGCGGCCGTAGTGGATCTCGCCGGTTTCGCGATCGTAGATCTTGGTCGACTGGCCCAGGTAGACGCCCATCGAGATCACCGAGTTCTCCTCGACGATCACGCCCTCGACGACTTCCGAGCGCGCGCCGATGAAGCAGTTGTCCTCGATGATGACCGGGTTGGCCTGCAGCGGCTCGAGCACGCCGCCGATGCCGACGCCGCCCGACAGATGCACGTTCTTGCCGATCTGCGCGCACGAACCGACGGTCGCCCAGGTATCGACCATGGTGCCTTCATCGACATAGGCGCCGATGTTGACGTACGAGGGCATCAGCACCGCATTCTTCGCGATGAACGAGCCGCGGCGGGCGACCGCCGGCGGCACCACGCGAAAGCCGCCCTTGGCGAAGTCGTCGGCCGACCAGCCGGCGAACTTGGTCGGCACCTTGTCGTAGAACTGCGCGAAGCCGCCGGCGGCCATCGGCGCGTTGTCTTCCAGGCGGAACGACAGCAGCACCGCCTTCTTGACCCACTGGTTGACGATCCAGTCCTTGCCTTGCTTCTCGGCCACGCGCAGCGTGCCCGCGTCGAGCTGGCCGATCACCGTGGCCACCGCTTCGCGGATGTCGGCCGGGGCGGACTTGGGCGACAGGCTGGCGCGGTCTTCCCAGGCCTGGTCGATCAGAGCTTGCAGTGCTTGCGTCATATGCGTTTCTTCGCGTGTTGTCGTGGTTGAATTCGCGGCCGCCGCGCGGTGGCGGTCGGCAGCCGATATTGGGGTGGATATTGCGGTCGACTCCAGGTCCAAGGCGGCGAATCCCGGGACCGAACCGTGGGATCGAACCGCGCTCCGGCCGGTTCAGCCGCGGCCCGCCAGGCCCCGGCAGAAGGCGAGGATGCGCTCTGCACCCTCGCGGCATTCCTCGGGCGTCGCCACCAGCGCCATCCGCACGCGATTGGCGCCCGGATTGATGCCGTCGGCCTCGCGCGCCAGATAGCTGCCGGGCAGCACGGTCAGGTGCTGCTCGGCATAAAGCCGCGCGGCGAACTCGGTGTCGCTCAGCCCCGTGCGCGAGACGTCCGCCCACAGGTAGAAGCCCGCGTCGGGCAGGGCGACGTCCAGCACTTCGGCCAGCATCGGCGTGACCTCGGCGAACTTGGCGACATAGGCGGCACGGTTCTCGCGCACATGCGCCTCGTCGTTCCAGGCCGCGACGCTGGCGCTCTGCACCGCCGGGTTCATCGCGCCGCCATGATAGGTGCGATACAGCAGAAAGCGGCCCAGCAGCGCCGCGTCGCCCGCGACGAAGCCCGAGCGCAGGCCCGGCACGTTGGAGCGCTTGGACAGGCTGGAGAACATCACCAGCCGCTCGAAGCCGCGGCCCAGACGGTGCGCCGCCTCCAGCGCGCCCAGCGGCGCCTTGCCCTCGTCGAAATAGATCTCGGAGTAGCACTCGTCGGAGGCGATCACGAAGCCGTGGCGGTCCGACAGCGCGAACAGCTGGCGCCAGTCGTCCAGCGACAGCACCGCGCCGGTCGGATTGCCGGGCGAGCAGACATAGACCAATTGCACGCGCGGCCAGACTTCATCGGGGATACGGTCGAATGCCGGGGCGAAATTGCGGGCCGGATCGCTGTTGGCGAACACCGGCGTCGCGCCGGCCAGCAGCGCGGCGCCCTCGTAGATCTGATAGAAGGGGTTCGGGCACAGCACCAGCGCGCCGGGGCGGGTGCCGTCGACCACGGTCTGGGCAAAGGCGAACAGCGCCTCGCGCGAGCCGGTGACCGGCAGCACCTGGCTAGCGGGGTCGACACGGGGCAGGCCGTAGCGGCGCTCCAGCCAGCTGGCGATGCATTGGCGCAGGGCTTCGGAACCGGCCGTTGTGGGATAATTCGCCAGCCCGCCAAGCGACTCGGCCAGCGCATCGCGGATGAAGCGCGGGGTCCGATGCTTGGGCTCGCCGATGCCGAAACTGATCGGCCGCAGCGCGCCGTTCGGCTGGATTCCCGCAAACAGGGCCTTCAGTTTCTCGAACGGGTAGGGCTGCAGCAAATCGAGACGCGGGTTCATGATGGGTCGAAGGCCTGTCGAAACGCAGCATTATAAGGGACGAGGCGCCGCGCCGAGGGACCGGCGTAACGCCGGCGTTACGGTCCGGATCGGCTCCGATCCGGGCTTCACGTATCACCCACATCCATGTCAGGCACCGTTTCCCGGGTGCCGCCAGTGTTTTCCAATCCATGAGCCATTCCAACGCCAACGTGCGGCCCGGCGCCTCCCATGCCGACCCCCACGCCGATACCGATACCTTCAAGGCTTCCCTGTCGATCCTGCTCGGCGCCTCGGTGTGGGGCATCGCCTGGTATCCGTATCGGCTGCTGGCCGCCTGGGGCCTGGGCGGCATGAAGGCCGCGGCGGTGGTCAGCGCGGTCGCCGCCGTGCTGGCGCTGCTGGTGCTGCGGCGGCAATTGCGGGGCCTGCGCTGGTCGTGGCTGTTCGTGGCGATCGCGCTGGCGGCCGGGATTACCAATGCCGGCTTCGTCTGGGGCAGCGTCCACGGCCACGTGATGCGGGTGCTGCTGCTGTTCTACCTGACCCCGGTGTGGACCGTGCTGGTCGCGCGGCTGCTGCTGGGCGAGCGGGTCTCGCCGGCGGGCCTGATGCTGGTCGCGCTGGCGATGTTCGGCGCCGGGCTGATGCTGTGGACGCCAGAGGTCGGCGTGCCGCTGCCCGGCGATGCCGCCGAATGGGCGGGCCTCGCCGCCGGCATCGCCTTCGCGTTCAACAACGTGCTGTCGCGCCGCGCCGGCCAGCGCTTTCCCGAGATGGACGCGCGGCTGCGCACGCTGATGGTGTTCGGCGGCGGCACGGTGGTCGGGGGCATCGCCGCGCTGTGGCTCGATACCGGCGCCGTGGCGATCGCGCCAGAGGCGCGCGTGGCGGCGCCGCTGCTGGTGCTGGGCCTGGCCGCCACGCTGGTGGTCGGCAACGCCATCGTCCAGTACGGGCTGCAGCATCTGCCCGCCAACCGGGTCTCGCTGCTGATGCTGTTCGAGATCGTGGTCGCCGCGGTGTCGTCGTGGTGGCTGGCGACCGAGACGCTGAGCTGGAAGGAGGCGGCCGGCGGCCTGTGCATCGTGGCGGCCGGGGCGCTGTCCGGCCTGGTGCACCGGCGCAGCGGGCCGGCGCGGGCGCCGGCGGGCGAGGGCGCGGGGTGTACCGGCCTGCAGGGGCAGTAAGCGGCCGGCACGACCGCGGCGTGGGTGTGCCGCCGGGATCGCCTCCGGACTGGACCGATGCGGCCCGAGATGCCGCCGGATGCCGGCCCGGTACCGCCAGCACGCCGGCCGGACGCCGCTCGTACACCGCCTCGATGCCGCCAGCACGCCGGCCCGACGTCGCTCGTACACCGCCTCGATGCCGCCCGGACGCCGTCCCGGTGCCGCCCGGACACCGCCCGGACGCCGCCCGGACGCCGCCCGGACGCCGCCCGGATGTCGTCCCGATGCCGCCCCGATGCCGCCCGAACCGGCCGGCAACGACCCCGTAACTGCCGGTAAATCCGGCTGGACGGCGTCACACCGATGGTATGATTAGCGCCAATTTTCGGGCACAAGTGCGCGACGAATGCGGTGCGGGCGGCACGTCCGCGCAGGGCGTCGCGCAGGCTGTCCGGCCTTTCTGGGTGCCGCTCCCGGGCGTGCCTCACCACGGATTCGAACCCATTCAAGACCAACCGTGCGACTGTCCTCGATCAAGCTGGCGGGCTTCAAGTCCTTTGTCGATCCCACCAATTTCCAAGTGCCCGGCCAACTGGTCGGCATCGTCGGTCCCAACGGCTGCGGCAAGTCCAACATCATCGATGCGGTGCGCTGGGTGCTCGGCGAGTCCCGCGCCTCCGAGCTGCGCGGCGAATCGATGCAGGACGTCATCTTCAACGGTTCCACCGCGCGCAAGCCGGCCGGGCGCGCCAGCGTCGAGCTGGTGTTCGACAACGCCGAAGGCCGCGCCGCCGGGCAGTGGAGCCAGTACGCCGAAATCGCCGTCAAGCGGGTGCTGACCCGCGACGGCACCTCGTCCTACTACATCAACAACCAGCCGGTGCGCCGGCGCGACATCCAGGACATCTTCCTGGGCACGGGCCTGGGCCCCCGCGCCTACGCGATCATCGGCCAGGGCATGATCTCGCGGATCATCGAGGCCAAGCCCGACGACATGCGGATCTTCCTGGAAGAAGCCGCGGGCGTGTCCAAGTACAAGGAACGCCGCCGCGAGACCGAGAACCGGCTGTCCGACACGCGCGAGAACCTGACCCGGGTCGAGGACATCCTGCGCGAGCTGTCGGCCAACCTCGACAAGCTCGAGGGCCAGGCCGAAGTCGCGCAGCGCTTCAAGGCGCTGCAGGCCGAGGGCGAGGAGAAGCAGCATCTGCTGTGGCTGCTGCGCAAGCGCGAGGCGCTGGCCGAGCAGGAACGCCATCAGCGCGCGATCGAGCAGGCCCAGATCGACCTGGAAGCGCAGACCGCGCAGCTGCGCCACGTCGAGGCCGAGCTGGAGACGCTGCGCGCCGCGCACTATGCCGCTTCCGACGGCATGCACGCCGCGCAGGGCGCCCTCTACGAGGCCAATACCGAGGTCAGCAAGCTCGAGGCCGAGATCCGCTACGTGGTCGAATCGCGCAACCGCGTGCAGGCGCAGATCGCCGCGCTGACCGCGCAGCGCGAGCAGTGGCAGGCCAAGGCCCAGCAGGCGAGCGACGAGCTCGAGCAGGCCGAGGAGGAACTGGCGCTGGCCGAGGGCCGCACCATCGAGGCGCAGCAGGCGGTCGAGCAGCAGAGCGAGGCGCTGCCGACGCTCGAAGCGCAATGGCGCGATGCGCAGGCCCTGCTGAACGAGCAGCGCACCGGCATCATGCAGGCCGAGCAGGCGCTCAAGCTCGAGGCCGCGCATCAGCGCAACGCCGACCAGATGCTGCAGCAGCTGGAGCAGCGCCGCGAACGCCTTTCCGGCGAGGAAAAGGGCCTGGACCGGCCCGACGACGTGCGGCTGGAGGAATTGCGCGCCGAGCTCGCCGAACACGAGGCGATGCTCGAGGACGCCCAGGCCGCGCTGGCCGAGGCCGAGGACAATCTGCCGCGGCTCGATGCCGAGCGCCGCGCCGCGCAGGAGCGCGTGCAGCGCGAAGCGGCCGCGATCGCGGCGCTGGAAGCGCGCCTGGCCGCGCTGCGCCAGCTGCAGGAGAACGTGCAGAGCGAAGGCAAGGTCCAGCCGTGGCTGGCAAAGCACGGCCTGGCCGAACTGCCGCGCCTGTGGAAGAAGATCCATATCGAACCGGGCTGGGAAAACGCGCTCGAGTCGGTGCTGCGCGAAAAGCTGGCCGCGCTGGAGGTCTCCAACCTCGACTGGATCAAGGGACTGCTGACCGACGCGCCGCCGGCCAAGCTGGCCTTCTACGCGCCGCCGCCCGCGGCACGCCCGGGCGAGGCGCCGGCCGGACTGCGTCCGCTGATGTCGCTGCTGCAGATCACCGAGCCGGGCATCCGCGCGGTGATGCAGGACTGGCTGGCCGACGTCTACACCGCGGACGACATGGAGCAGGCGCTGGCCGCACGCGCGAACCTGCCCGAGGGCGCGACCTTCGTCGTCGCCGAGGGCCATCTGGTCGGCCGCAGCTCGGTGCACCTGTATGCCGCGGACTCCGAGCAGGCCGGCATGCTGGCGCGCGAGCAGGAAATCGAGAATCTGCAGAAGCAGGCGCGCGCGCAGACGCTGCTGGCCGACGAGGCCAAGGCGCAGGCGGTGCGCGCCGAGGCGGCCTATACCGAGGGCAGCCGCAAGCTGGTGGAAGCGCGCGCCGACAGTGAGCGCGTCACGCGGCGCGTGCACGGGCTGCAGATGGACGTGCTCAAGCTGTCGCAGGCGATGGAGCGCTACGCCGCGCGCAGCAGCCAGATCCGCGAGGAGCTGGAGGAAATCGCCGCGCAGATCGACGAGCAGCGCGCGCTGAAGGCCGAATCCGAGGCCAACTTCGAGCGCCACGATACCGAGCTGGCCGAGATGCAGGCCGCGCACGAAGACCACCAGATGGCCTACGAAGCGCTGGATGCAAAGCTGTCCGACGCGCGCCAGCAGCTGCGCGACCTGGAACGTGCCGCGCAGGAGGCCGTGTTCGCCCAGCGCAATCTGGCGACCCGCATCGACGAGCTGCGCCGCAATATCCAGGTCGCGGGCGACCAGAGCGAGCGCATCGCCGAATCGCTGGAGAACGCGCGCGCCGAACTCGAAACCATCAACGAGCAGACCGCGCACACCGGCCTGCAGGAAGCGCTCGAACTGCGCGCCGAACGCGAGCAGAAGCTGGCGACGGCCCGCATCGAGCTCGACGCGCTGTCGGCGCAGCTGCGCCAGTTCGACGAGCAGCGCCTGGCCGCCGAGCGCAGCCTGCAACCGCTGCGCGACCGCATCACCGAACTGCAGCTCAAGGAGCAGGCCGCGCGCCTGGCGCAGGAGCAGTTCGCCGAGCAGCTGGCCGCGGCCGAGGTCGACGAGGCCGCGCTGGTCGGCAAGCTCAACGGCGACATGAAGCCCTCGTATCTGCAGGGCGAAGTCACGCGCATCAACAACGCGATCAACGCGCTCGGCCCGGTCAACATGGCCGCGCTCGAGGAACTGGCGGCGGCGCGCGAGCGCAAGACCTTCCTCGACGCGCAGTCGGCCGACCTGAACGACGCCATCCAGACGCTGGAAGACGCGATCCACAAGATCGACCAGGAAACGCGCGCGCTGCTGCAGGGCACCTTCGACCAGGTCAACCATCATTTCGGCGAGCTGTTCCCGCAGCTGTTCGGCGGCGGCCAGGCCAGGCTGATCATGACCGGCGAGGAAATCCTCGATGCCGGCGTGCAGGTGATGGCGCAGCCCCCGGGCAAGAAGAACTCGACCATCCATCTGCTGTCGGGTGGCGAAAAGGCGCTGACCGCGATCGCGCTGGTGTTCGCGATGTTCCAGCTGAACCCGGCACCGTTCTGCCTGCTGGACGAGGTCGACGCGCCGCTGGACGACGCCAATACCGAGCGCTACGCCAATATGGTCGCGCGCATGTCCGACAAGACGCAATTCGTCTTCATCTCACACAACAAGATCGCAATGGAAATGGCGCACCAGCTGATCGGCGTCACGATGCAGGAGCAGGGGGTGTCGCGGATCGTCGCCGTCGATATGGATGCGGCCGTTTCGATGGCGGAGGCGGCATGACCGGATCGCTTCGATCGACGCATGGGCCGAAGAACCGGCAGACGTATCGGCTGAAGGATTGGCTGAAGAATCGGCCGACGTCGGCCCCGAACCGCGGAGGGCGCGCGTGATGGACCTGCAAACCGCGCTGGTCGTCGCCGGCATCGTGCTGCTGCTGCTGGTAGTGGCCTACAACCAATGGCAGATCCGCAAGTCGCGCCGGCCGCGCGCGCTGCAACCCGAGGACGACCTGCCGCCGATGCGCGAGCCGGTGGTGGGCGAGGAAATCAAGCCCGAGGTCAGTGCCAAGCTGCACGAGCCGCCGCGTCCCGAAACGATCCAGCGCAAGGAGCCGACGCTGGTGGTGCCGCCGCTCGATGACGACGCGCAGGCGGCGCAGGCCGCCTCGCCGCTGGTGTCCGGCAGCGCCGATGCCGACGAGCTGCTGGCCGAGGAGGTCGCCGACGGCGTCGCGCGCAGCGCGCCGTCCGCCCGCACCGTGGCCCCGGGCAACGCCCAGGGCGCCGACGCCGACGCCGGCAAGACGCCGGCGCAAGCGCCCGCATCTTCGTCCGCCGCGCCGTCCGCATCCCAGTCCGCATCCCCGTCCGCATCCCAGTCGGCACCGCCAGCGGCGCCGCGTCCCGAACCCGTCGCCGAGCCCATCGTGGCCGACGGGCAGCCCCGGCCCGCGGTGATCGATCCGCTGATCGACTGCATCGTGCCGCTGCATCTGGAGCGCAAGGCCTCCGGCGACCGCATCCTGCCGCTGACCGGGCGCCTGCGCCGCGCCGGCACCAAGCAGGTCCATATCGAGGGCCTGTACGAACCGGCCAACGCCTGGGAGCCGGTGACCGCCGGTCACCAGTACGAGGACCTGCAGGTGGCGGTGCAGCTGGCCAATCGCGGCGGTCCGCTGAATGCGCTGGAGTTCTCCGAGTTCGTCAACGCGGTCGAGGCCCTGGCCGAATCGCTCGACGCATCGGCTGAACTGCCCGACATGAGCGAGACCGTCGCCAATGCGCGCGAGCTCGACGGCTTCGCCGCCGCCTGCGACGTGCAGCTGGGCGTCAACGTGGTGTCCGATGGCGCGCCCTGGTCGGCCGCCTATGTGCAGAACGTCGCCACCCAGGACGGCCTGGTGCTGTCGCGCGACGGCACCCGCTTCACCCGCTACCAGGCCGGTCCCGACGGCATCCAGCGCGCGCTGTTCACGCTGCAGTTCGGCGATACCAACTTCCTGCGCGACGATCTGACGGTCAAGGCGGGCAGCCAGATCACGCTGCTGCTGGACGTGCCGCAGGCATCCCAGGCCGTCAAGCCGCTGAAGACCATGTGCGAGTACGGCGACAGCCTGGCGCAGCGGATGGGCGCGAGACTGGTCGACGACAATCATCGGCCGCTGACCGAGACGTCCTTCGTCGCCATCTTCCAGCAGCTGCAGGCGCTGTACGACAAGCTCGAGGCGCGCGGCATGCCGGCCGGCTCGCCGGTGGCATTGCGCCTGTTCAGCAGCTGACGCGCGGACCGGCACCGGTTTTTCGCTGTCCGCCTTTCGCCGCCCACCTTCGCCGCCGCTTTTTCGTACCGCTCACGCCTCATGCCAGCAAAGAAACACGGCGCTCCCACTTCGGCTGATGCGCCGCGGCCTGCCGCGGCCGATGCAGCCGACGCCGCCAATGCCGCCAATGCCGCCCGGCCGGACAATTCCGCCGACAAGCCCGACGCCCCGGCCGCGCGTGCCGACTGGCTGCGCGAGCAGATCGAGCACCACAACTACCAGTATTACGTGCTCGACGCGCCGACCATTCCGGACGCCGAGTACGACGCGCTGTTCCGCGAACTGCAGGAACTCGAGGCCGCGCATCCCGAGCTGTTGACGCCGGAATCGCCGACCCAGCGCGTCGGCGGCCAGCCACTGACGGCGTTCGCGACGGTGCGGCACCGGCTGCCGATGCTGTCGCTGAACAACGCCTTCGACGACGACGACGTGATCGGCTTCGATCGCCGCTGCGCGCAGGGCCTGGGCCGCACCGTGGCCGCCGAGGGCGCGGCCGACCTGTTCTCGGCGGCCGATGCGGTCGAATATGCCTGCGAGCTCAAGTTCGACGGCCTCGCGATGTCGCTGCGCTACGAGAACGGCCGGCTGGTGCAGGCCGCCACGCGCGGCGATGGCGAGACCGGAGAGGACGTGACCGCCAATGTGCGCACGATCAAGGCGATTCCGCTGAAGCTGAAGGCCGGCGCGCCCGCGGTGATCGAGGTGCGCGGCGAGGTCTTCATGTACCGGCGCGATTTCGACCGGCTCAATGCACGCCAGGCCGAGGCCGGCGAGAAGACCTTCGTCAATCCGCGCAACGCCGCGGCCGGCAGCCTGCGCCAGCTCGATCCGCGCATCACCGCGCGCCGTCCGCTGTCGTTCTTTGCCTACGGGCTTGGCGAGCTGGACGGCGAGCCGCGCCCGGCCACCCACGATGCGCTGCTGGAACGCTTCGCGGCGCTCGGCCTGCCGGTCTGCGCCGAGCGCGCCGTGGTCAAGGGCGCGCAGGGGCTGCTCGACTTCTATCGCGGCGTCGGCAGGAAGCGCGACAGCCTGCCCTATGACATCGACGGCGTGGTCTACAAGGTCAATGCGGTCGAGGAGCAGGAACGCCTGGGCTTCGTCTCGCGCGCGCCGCGCTTCGCGCTGGCGCACAAGTTCCCCGCGCAGGAAATGACCACCGTGGTCGAGGACATCGAGGTCCAGGTCGGCCGCACCGGCGCGATCACCCCGGTGGCGCGGCTGGCGCCGGTGTTCGTCGGCGGCGTCACGGTGACCAATGCCACGCTGCACAACGAGGACGAGATCCGCCGCAAGGACGTGCATATCGGCGACACCGTGATCGTGCGCCGCGCCGGCGACGTGATTCCGGAAGTCGTCGCCGTGGTGCCGGAGCGCCGGCCCGCCGATGCGCGGCCCTTCACGATGCCGACCGCTTGCCCCGTGTGCGGCTCGCATATCGAGCGGCTGGAGGACGAGGCGATCGCGCGCTGCACCGGCGGGCTGATCTGCGCCGCGCAGCGCAAGCAGGCGCTGCTGCATTTCGCCCAGCGCCGCGCGATGGATATCGAAGGGCTCGGCGAGAAGGTGGTCGACCAGCTGGTGGAGCAGGGCATCGTGCGCACGCCGGCCGACCTGTACAAGCTCGGCGTGGCCAAGCTCGCGGCGCTGGACCGCATGGCCGACAAGTCGGCCAGCAATCTGGTGGCCGCGATCGACGCGTCGCGCGCCACCACGCTGAACCGCTTCATCTTCGCGCTGGGCATCCGCCATGTCGGCGAGGCGACCGCCAAGGATCTGGCGCGGCATTTCGGCAAGCTCGACGGACTGATGGCGGCCGACGAGGCCGCGCTGCTTGAGGTCAACGACGTCGGCCCGGTGGTCGCGCAGTCGATCGCGCATTTCTTTGCCGAGGCGCACAACGTCGAGGTCATCGAGCAGCTGCGCGCCGCCGGCGTGCACTGGCCCGAGAGCGAGCCCGCCGCGCGCGCGCCGGCGCCGCTGGCGGGCAAGACCTTCGTGCTGACGGGCACCTTGCCGACGCTGTCGCGCGAGGCGGCCAAGGAGATGCTGGAGGCGGCCGGCGCCAAGGTGGCGGGCTCGGTGTCGAAGAAGACCGACTACGTGGTGGCCGGCGAGGAGGCGGGCAGCAAGCTCGCCAAGGCGCAGGAACTGGGCGTGCCGGTGCTGGACGAGGCCGGCATGATGGCGCTGCTAGAGGAGCACGGCGCGGCGGGACGCTGACAGGGGCAGGGACCGCGGTCCCTGTCGCTGTCCGGTGGCGACGATGTCCAGCGACGCTGTCCAGTGAGACGGCCGATCGCGGCTCGCCAAAGCAAAGGTGCAGCGCCGAATGCGAAAGATGCGGCCACTGCTGCGCGATTAACCTCGCCGGGTTCTTCCATCACGTGTTCCTCACGACAAGGAGTCCCCATGGGTTCGATCGCCGCCGCACACCACACGCCATGCCAGGATTGGGTCGCCGTCCGCGTCAAGCTCGAGGGGCTGCGCGAAGGCTTCCAGCGCCAGCCGGCGCAGCGGCACCAGCAGGACTTCGTGTTTCGCGGGCAGCATTTCCGGCTCGAGTATGTCGCCGACACGGACGCGGGCATCCTGCAAGGCCTCAAGGCCCACAAGGGCAGCGTCGAGCGGCCCGCCGGACGGCTGGTGTGCCGGGTCTCATCCGCGCCATCGCAGGCCTCGTGGAGGGACCGCATCCGCCAGGTCGTCGCGAACCTGTTTGCGCCGCTGCTGGACATGTGGGACGGCGACAAGCAGTGGACATTCGGCTGCCCGATGCTGGAATCGCGCGCACAGGCGATGCTGCGCTATCTGGCACCCCATGTGCCGCTCGAGCGCCTGCGTTCGATCCATGTCGACGTGGACAGGATCTTTGCGGCGTGAGTGCGGATTCCGACGCGGGCGCGGACGCCGGCCGCGCCCGGAGGCGCTGGCTATAATCGACGGAATTTCGGCGGAGACCCGCCGCATGCGGCAGCCAACATCACGCCCGGCTGCCCGAGCAGAGGACGAGCAATGATTCGCGACATTCTGAAAATGGGCGACCCCCGGCTGCTGCAGGTCGCGCGCCCGGTCCAGCGCTTCAATACCCCCGAACTGCGCACGCTGATCGAGGACATGTTCGACACGATGGACCACGCCAACGGCGCCGGGCTGGCCGCGCCGCAGATCGGCGTCGACCTGCAGGTGGTGATCTTCGGCTTCGAGCGCAACCCGCGCTACCCCGATGCGCCGCAGGTGCCCAAGACCGTGCTGATCAATCCGGAGCTGACGCCGCTGTCCGACGAGATGGAGGACGGCTGGGAGGGCTGCCTGTCGGTGCCCGGGCTGCGCGGCATGGTGCCGCGCCATACCAGCCTGCGCTATACCGGCTTCGACCTGATGGGACAGCGCATCGAGCGCGTCGCCGAGGGCTTCCATGCGCGCGTGGTGCAGCACGAGTGCGACCATCTGCGCGGCATCCTGTACCCGATGCGGGTCAAGGACTTCAGCAAGTTCGGTTTTACCGAAGTGCTGTTTCCCGAGTTGAACGGGGTACAGTCGGACGACTGAGGCCCCGGGCCGTAGCTCCGGCCCTCGGCCCCTGGCCCGTCGGCCCGTCGGCCCCTGGGCGATAGGCAACGGGCGATAGCAAATTCGGTTGAAGCCGGGACCGCGCGGTGCGCCGGTCCCGGCAGCGCGCCTCAGAACTTCTCGAACGGCCCCAGGAAGCGCCACTGGCCGACCGGCAGGTCGCCCAGCACGATGCGGCCCATGCGGACGCGTTTGAGTCCGACCACCTTCAGGCCGACCTGCTCGCACATCCGGCGGATCTGCCGTTTCTTCCCTTCGCGCAGCACGAAGCGCAGCTGTTCCTCGTTCTGCCAGCTGACCTTGGCGGGCTTGAGCGGCTCGCCGTCGAGCGACAGGCCGTGGCGCAGCTTGTCCAGCCGCTCGGCGGGGAACACGGCCGACACATTGCGCTCGACCGGGCCGTCGGGCGCATCCTCCCAGACCACCCGCACCAGGTATTCCTTCTCGATGTTCGAGTCCTCGCCGATCAGCTGGCGGGCGATGCGGCCGTCCTGCGTCAGCACCAGCAGGCCCGTGGAATCGATATCGAGGCGTCCGGCCGGTGCCAGGCCCTTGTGCTGCCAGGGCGCAAAGCGCTTGCGGGTCGGATCGTTTTCCCACTGGTTCTCGGCGGTGAACAGCGCGGCCGCCGGCTGATAGCCTTCCTCGGCCTGGCCGGACACATAGCCGACCGGCTTGTGCAGCAGCACCGTGACGCGCTCGCCTTGCTCGGAGCGGGCGGCCTGCTGGATCTCGATGGTCGCGTCCGGGCGGATGCGCGTGCCCAGCTCGGTCACGGGCTTGCCGTCGACCAGCACCCAGCCGCGCGGAATCCATTCGTCGGCCTCGCGGCGCGAGCACAGGCCCAACTCGGACATCCGCTTGGACAGGCGCACCAGACCGTCGGACTCGTGCGCCGCGCCGGCGGCATGGGCGTTCGACGGCGGGCGGGCCGGGCTGCGGGTGGGGGTGGCGCGCGGTGCGTCGTATGCCGCGGCGTGCGGCACGTTGCTGCGCGCGCGGGCGCCGCCCGGTTTGGGCGCGCGGCCGGTGCCGGCGCCGAAGCCGGAGCGGGCCGGGCGCATGTCGCCGGCTTCCGCCTGCGGACGGCGGGGACGATCGCGCGATTCGGCCGATGCCGGGTGCGGCGGACGATCGCCGCGCTCGGTCGGACGGGGGCGCTGACCGCGCTCGCCGCGCTCACTGCGATCGCCCGCGAATTCGCGACGCGGCCCGGCGCCGGGGCGCGCGCCGCGGTCGGTGCGTTCGCCACGCTCGGTCGGACGGCCACGGGGATCGCGCTCGCCGCGATCGGCACCGAACTCGCGGCGCGGGGCGGTGCCCGGACCGCCGCTGCGTTCGGTGCGCTCGCCGCGCTCGAAGCGCGCCGGCCGCTCGGTGCGCTCGCCACGATCGAAGCGCTGCGGGCCTTCGGTACGCGGGCCGCGCTCGAAGCGCTGTGGGCGCTCGGTACGTTCGCCGCGCTCGAAACGCGGCGGCCGCTCGGTGCGCTCGCCGCGCTCCCCGTGCTCGAAGCGCTGTGGGCGCTCGGTACGTTCGCCGCGTTCCCCTCGCTCGCTGCGCTCGCCCCAGCGCGCCGGCCGTTCGCGCGCTTCGTCGCCGAAACGACGCGGCCCGCGTTCCTCGGTGCCGAAACGGCGCGGTCCGCGCTCGTCGCTGCTTGGCCGACGCAGGCCGCGTCCTTCCGGCGCCGGGCGGGCGCCGCCTGGTTTGCGCGGCTTGCCAGTGGCGTCGGCGCGTTGCTGCGCGGCGCGCACGCCTTCGGCCACCGTCTGGACGCGGCGCCGGTTCAGGTCGGATACGCGTACCGGCCGGGTGGCGCCGCTCTTGCGCGCGGGACTGGCGGCCGCGGACTTCAGTCCCAAGGTCTTGCGCTTGGGGGAGGGTTGATCGCTCATGGTTTCAATGGTGTCGCGGCTCAGATTTCCAGCGCCGCGAGCAGGTCCTGTTCAAGCTGGATTTCGAGCCGGTTGTCGGCGGCGAGGCGGCTGCCGTCAACGAGGAACATGTCCTCGACCCGTTCGCCCAGCGTGTTGATGCGTGCGGTATGCACGGAGATATGGTGGCGGCCCAGCACGCGGGCGATCGCGTACAGCAGGCCGGTGCGGTCGTTGGCCGACAGTTCGAGCAGGAAGTACTGGCCGCGCTCGTCGGGCCGCAGATCGACGCGCGGCTTGATCGGGAAGCTGCGCGACTGGCGCGACAGCCGGCCCTGCGACGGCTCCGGCAGCGGCGCCTGCTGCGCCAGCCGCTCGCACAGCTCGTGCTCGACCAGCGCGATGATGTCGCGGTACGTCTCGCGCCCGCCGCCGACGACGCCTGGATCGAACACCTGGAAGGTATCCAGCGCGTAGCCATGCCGCGTGGTATGGATCTTCGCCTCCTGGATCGAGAAGCCCTTGCGCTCGAAATAGCCGCAGATGCGCGCGAACAGGTCGGGCTGATCCTTGGCGTAGACGGCGACCTGCAGCCCCTCGCCGGCAGGCGACACGCGCGCCTTGACCACCGGCTGCTCGCTGTCGACGCGGTGGGCGAGATGGCGGGTCAGCCAGGCGATGTCGCGCGCGTCGTGGCGCAGGAAGAAGGCCACGTCCAGCCGTTCCCACAGCGCCTCGGCGCGGGCCGGGTCGAAGGCCTGCAGCCGCAGCGCGGCGATGGTTTCCTCGCGCCGCTGCGCCCACAGCGAATGCGGATCGACGCGCGCGCCGCCGAGCACGCGCAGCGTGATGCGGTACAGGTCCTCCAGCAGCTTGCCCTTCCACGCGTTCCAGACCTTGGGACTGGTGCCGCGGATATCGGCCACCGTCAGCAGATACAGTGCGGTCAGATAGCGTTCGTTGCCGACCACGCGGGCGAAGGCATGGACCACCTCGGGGTCGGTCATGTCCTGCTTCTGCGCGACATGGCTCATGGTCAGGTGATGCTCGACCAGCCAGGCGATCAGGTTGGCGTCCTCGCGCGCGATGCCGTGCTGGCGGCAGAAGCGGCGCGCATCGGCGGTGCCGAGCTTGGAGTGGTCGCCGCCACGGCCTTTGGCGATATCGTGGAACAGCGCCGCCAGCCACAGCACCCAAGGCTTGTCGAAGTTCGCCATCAGCTGGCTGCAGAACGGGAACTCGTGGGTGTGCTCGACGATGGCGAACCGCCGCATGTTGCGCACGACCATCAGGATGTGCTGGTCCACGGTATAGACGTGGAACAGGTCGTGCTGCATCTGGCCGACGATGCGCCGGAAGTTGATCAGGTAGCGGCCGAGCACGCTGGTCTGGTTCATCAGCCGCAGCGCGTGCGTGATGCCCTGGGGCTCCTGGATGATCGCCAGGAACTGCTGGCGGTTGACCGGATCGTTGCGCCAGCGCGCGTCCATCACGGTGCGCGCGTTGTACAGCCCGCGCAGCGTGCGCGGCGACAGGCCCTTGACGCCCGGCGTGCGCTCGTACAGCAGGAACGTTTCGAGGATCGCGTGCGGATTGCGTTCGTACAGGTCGTCGCTGGTGATTTCCAGCATGCCCTGGCGCTCGACGAAACGCTCGTTGAGCACGCGCGTGACCTTCGACTCGCTGGGGAACAGCATCGCCTCGATATTGAGCAGCAGCACGCTGTTGAGCTGGGTCACCGCCTTGGCGGCCCAGTAGTAGCGCCGCATCAGCTGCTCGCTGGCGCGCTTGTTGGCGTTCTGCCGATAGCCGAAGGCCTCGGCCAGCGCGGTCTGCAGGTCGAACACCAGCACGTCCTGGCGGCGTCCGGCCAGCAGGTGCAGGCGGGCGCGGATGGTCTTGAGCAGGCGCTCGTTGCGCGTCAGTTCCTGCGCCTCGCGCTCGGTCAGCAGGCCCTTGTCGCGCAGCTCCTTCCAGCTGTCGCCGTAGCCCGCCGCCTGCGTCATCCACAGGATCACCTGCAGGTCGCGCAGGCCCCCCGGGCTTTCCTTGCAGTTCGGCTCGAGCGCGTAGGGCGTGTCCTGGTACTTGGCGTGGCGCTGGCGCAGTTCGAGCAGCTTGGCCTGGAAGAAGGCGCGCGGGTCCAGCTCGGCGCGATAGCGCGCCTGCAGCTCGGCGAACAGCGTGCGGTTGCCCGTTACCAGCCGGGCCTCGAGCAGCGCGGTGCGGATGGTCACGTCGGCGCGCGCCTCGCGCAGGCAATCGTCGACCGTGCGTACCGACGACCCGATTTCCAGCCCCAGGTCCCAGCACAGGCCGATGAACTTCTCCATGCGGCCGACGGTGTCGGCGTCCGGCTCGGCCGGCAACAGCAGCAGCACGTCGACGTCCGAATGCGGAAACAGCTCGCCGCGGCCATAGCCGCCCACGGCCACCAGCGCCATCCCGGCCGGCAGCCCGAGGCCGCGCCAGCATTCGACCAGTGCGTGGTCGACCGCCTGGCGCAGCCGCGTCAGCAGCGTGCCGACCTGGCCGCCGCCGGTGAAGGCGTCGAACAGCGCCTGCTTGCCGGCCTTGAGCCGGTCGCGCACGCGCGTGGCAAGCAGCAGTTCCGGGGACGAATCCATGGCTGGGACGGGTTGGGTCGACATGGGTGAAGGAGGCGCAGGTGGCGGCGAGGGCGGTGGCGACGTATGTCGGTGAACGGCGAATCGGCGCGGCCCAAACGACAGGGGCGCCTCCCGGCGCCCCCTGCAATCAGGCCGCGAGCGTGTCGGTGATGAAGGCGGGCGGCGCCTGCGTGCCGGCCGAGACGGTCAGCACCTCGTAGCCGGTGTCGGTCACCAGCACGGTGTGTTCCCATTGCGCCGACAGGCTGCGGTCGCGCGTCTTGACCGTCCACTGGTCGGGCATCGTGCGGATGTCGCGCTTGCCGGCGTTGATCATCGGCTCGATCGTGAAGATCATGCCGGCCTGCAGCTCCATGCCGGTGCCCGGGCGGCCGTAGTGCAGGATCTGCGGGTCCTCGTGGAAGTTCTTGCCGATGCCGTGGCCGCAGTATTCGCGCACCACGCTGTAGCCGGCCGCCTCGGCGTGCTGCTGGATCACGTGGCCGATATCGCCGAGCCTGGCGCCCGGGCGCACTTGGGCGATGCCCTTCCACATGCATTCGAAGGTCACCTGGGTCAGGCGCTTGGCCAGGATCGAGCCCTCGCCGACGATGAACATCCGGCTGGTGTCGCCGTAATAGCCTTCCTTGGTGATCACCGTGATGTCCAGGTTCACCGCGTCGCCATTCTTCAGCACGCGATCGCCCGGGATGCCATGGCAGATCACGTCGTTGACCGAGGTGCAGATCGCGCCGGGGAAGGGCGGATAGCCGGGGGGCGCATAGTTCAGCGGCGCAGGCACCGTGCCTTGTACGTCACGCATATAGGCGTGGCACAGGCGGTCGAGCTCGCCGGTGGTGACGCCGGGCTTCACGAACGGCGTGATGTAGTCGAGGACTTCACTGGCCAGCCGGCAGGCGACGCGCATCTGGGCGATGTCTTCGGCGGTCTTCAAATGGATGCTCATGCTGCGACGCGGAAAAAGTGTCACGGGCGCCAAGTGGGGTTGGCGCCCGTTTCTGGATTGTCAAACCGGGATTATCGCACCATCGGGGGCCCGCCGCACCCCGCGGCGGCGAGAAGCCGGCGCCGCACCGTCGCGGTGCCACCAGGATGGGCGGCCTCCGGCGGACTTGAGCGATGGCCGGGATGTTGCTACAATCGCGGGCTCGCTTGGCTTCGCCTCGCTTCACGGAGTCCTGACGTCAGGATTTCGGAGATGCGCGACGGCGGTCCGGGCGGGTGCGGATGGCGCAGTCTGCCACGTCCGCGAAATCGCGAGTCCGCCCATCCGGGGTGTTCCTGTTCAGGAATGTCGGGGCGGACTTCAGACCGAACCCTTTTGGAGAATTCAATGTCCGTCACCATGCGTGAAATGCTGGAAGCCGGTTGCCACTTCGGCCACCAGACCCGCTTCTGGAACCCCAAGATGGCCCCGTTCATCTTCGGCCATCGCAACAAGATCCACATCATCAACCTGGAAAAGACGCTGCCGATGTTCCAGGACGCGCTGAAGTATGTGCGTCAGCTGGCAGCGAATCGCGGCACCATCCTGTTCGTCGGCACCAAGCGCCAGTCGCGCGAGATCCTGGCCGAGGAAGCGGGCCGTGCCGGCATGCCCTACGTCGACGCCCGCTGGCTCGGCGGCATGCTGACCAACTTCAAGACGGTCAAGATCTCGATCAAGCGCCTGAAGGACATGGAAGCCGCCAAGGAAGCCGGCGCGCTGGACACCATGAGCAAGAAGGAAGCGCTGATGTTCGAGCGCGAGATGGAAAAGCTCGAGAAGTCGATCGGCGGCATCAAGGACATGGGCGGCATCCCTGACGCGATCTTCGTGGTCGACGTCGGCTACCACAAGATTGCCGTGACCGAAGCCAACAAGCTGGGCATTCCGGTGATCGGCGTGGTCGATACCAACCACTCGCCGGACGGCATCGACTATGTGATCCCGGGCAACGACGACTCGAGCAAGGCAGTCGCGCTGTACGTGCGCGGCGTCGCCGACGCGATCCTGGAAGGCCGCGCCAACGCGGTGCAGGACGTGGTCGAAGCGGTCCGCGGCAGCGACGACTTCGTCGAAGTCGAGGAAGCCTGAGGTCGGGCCCGCCTGCAGGCGGGACGGCCCGGACGGCCCTGACGGACCCGTGGCGCGCGGCGGCATCGCCGGCCGCGCGACCACCAGAAAAGGGGGCGACATGGTACGCCCCCTTTTTTGAATGCGCGCGGTTCGCGCGCGCCCGGCAACGGGCAGCAAGCAGCAAGCAGACAGGAATGATTGTCATCCGGCGTGGCTACGATCACGGCGGGTGAGTCTTTGAACACCACGCAGCCGGCCGCGGCGCGGGACTTCCAGGTCCGGCGGAACCGGGGCGGGGCGTGAACCAATCAAGGAGTGACAAATGGCGGCAATTACCGCAAGCATGGTGGCTGAACTGCGCGCGAAGACCGACGCGCCGATGATGGAGTGCAAGAAGGCCCTGACCGAGGCCGACGGCGACCTGGCCAAGGCCGAGGAGCTGCTGCGCGTCAAGCTGGGCAACAAGGCCAGCAAGGCCGCTTCGCGCGTGACCGCCGAAGGCGTGGTCGCTGCCTTCATCGACGGCACCACCGGTGCGCTGGTCGAACTGAACTGCGAGACCGATTTCGTCTCGAAGAACGACGACTTCCTGGGCTTCTCGGCCAAGGTCGCCGAGCTGGTCGCCAGGCAGAACCCGGCCGACGTGGCCGCGCTGTCGGCGCTGCCGCTGGACGGCCAGACCGTCGACCAGGTCCGTGCGGCGCTGATCGGCAAGATCGGCGAGAACATGACGATCCGCCGTTTCGCCCGCTATGCCGGCGGCGGCAAGCTGGTCTCGTACCTGCACGGCACCCGTATCGGCGTGATGGTCGAGTTCGACGGCGATGAAGTCGCCGCCAAGGACGTCGCCATGCACATCGCCGCGATGAAGCCGGTGGCGCTGTCGTCGGCCGACGTGCCGGCCGATCTGATCGCCAAGGAGCGCAGCATCGCCGAGCAGAAGGCTGCCGAGTCGGGCAAGCCGGCCGAGATCACCGCCAAGATGGTGGAAGGCTCGGTGCAGAAGTACCTGAAGGAAGTCTCGCTGCTGAACCAGCCGTTCGTGAAGAACGACAAGCAGACCGTCGAACAGATGCTCAAGGCCGCCAACACCACGGTCAAGGGCTTCACGCTGTACGTGGTCGGCGAGGGCATCGAGAAGCGCCAGGACGACTTCGCTGCCGAAGTGGCCGCGCAGGTCGCCGCCGCGCAGAAGGGCTGATATCCCGGGCGGGAGGCAGGCGCCGGTCTGGCGCCATGACGGCCCGCCGTATAATCCCGAGGGGCACCGCGAGGTGCCCCTCGGCACAAGAAGAGAGAACAATGGCGCGTGCCGCCCGAACGGCCGGCGCATGCGTCCAGCGCGTCGGTCTCGAAGCCGGCCGCGGAGCCCGTTTTCGCCGTCGCCCGTTTTGACTGGCATCGCCCCTTCGGGCCTGCCGACGCGCCCGGGCCACGGGGAAAGCCGGCTTGGTCCCGGCGGCATCCGCCCTCCGGGGCAAGGCCCAGATCGAAGACTCGAACCAGCCCGAGGGTGAATATGCCAGCCTACAAGCGCGTCCTTCTGAAACTGTCCGGTGAGGCCCTGATGGGCGACGATGCCTTCGGCATCAACCGGTCCACGATCGAAGGCATGGTCAATGATATTGCCGAGATCGTGAAGCTCGGCGTGCAGGTGGCAGTGGTGATCGGCGGCGGCAACATCTTCCGCGGCGTCGCCGGCGGCGCCGCCGGCATGGACCGCGCGACCGCCGACTACATGGGCATGCTGGCCACGATGATGAACGCGCTGGCGCTGCAGGACGCGATGCGGCACGCCAATATCGAGGGCCGGGTCCAATCGGCGCTGCGCATGGACCAGGTGGTGGAGCCCTATATCCGCCCCCGCGCGATCCGCCAGCTGGAAGAGGGCAAGGTGGTGATCTTCGCCGCCGGCACCGGCAACCCGTTCTTCACCACCGATACCGCGGCCGCGCTGCGCGGCTCCGAGATCGGCGCCGAGGTGGTGCTCAAGGCCACCAAGGTCGACGGCGTCTATACCGCAGATCCGAAGAAGGATCCCAGCGCCACGCGCTACACCACGATCAGCTTCGACGAGGCGATCTCCCGCAATCTGCAGGTGATGGACGCCACCGCCTTCGCGCTGTGCCGCGACCAGAAGCTGCCGATCAAGGTGTTCTCGATCGTCAAGCCGGGCGCGCTCAAGCGCGTGATCCTGGGCGAGGACGAGGGTACGCTGGTCCACGTTTGAGCCGCCGTGCGGGGCCGCCGCGAGGTGGCGCACGCAACGGCACAGAGTAGAATGATTCGTTTTCGGCCCCGCCCGCCGGGGTCATGGCAGCCAGTTTTCCGGAGGTTATGATGAGCGTCGCCGACATCAAGAAGAGCGCCGAGCAGAAGATGCAGAAGACCATCGAAGCGTTCAAGGCCGATCTGGCCAAGATCCGCACGGGTCGTGCCCACACCGGTCTGCTCGACCATGTCCAGGTCGAATACTACGGTTCGCCGGTGCCCATCAGCCAGGTCGCCAATATCGGCCTGGCCGATGCCCGCACCATCAGCGTGCAGCCGTGGGAAAAGAAGATGGTCGGCGCGGTCGAGAAGGCCATCCGCGACGCCGACCTGGGCCTGAACCCCGCCACCATGGGCGAGGTCATCCGCGTGCCGATGCCGCCGCTGACCGAGGAGCGCCGCAAGGAGCTGACCAAGGTCGTCAAGGGCGAGGGCGAGAGCGCCAAGGTGGCGGTGCGCAATCTGCGCCGCGACGCGAACGAACAGTTCAAGAAGCTGGTCAAGGACAAGAGCATCTCGGAAGACGACGAGCGTCGTGGCCAGGACGAGGTGCAGAAGCTGACCGACCGCTATGTCGCCGAGATCGACAAGCTGGTCGCCGAGAAGGACAAGGAGATCATGACGGTCTGAGCCGCGGCGCCGCTCGCCAGTCCCGCCGTGGGCTGGCGCGGCGACGCCGTCGGGGACCCGTCCACCACCATGCACATCAGTTCCACACTCGCCATCCCCGAAACCGGTTACGTACCGGCCCACGTCGCCATCATCATGGATGGCAACGGGCGCTGGGCCACGCAGCGGCATCTGCCGCGGGTCGCCGGCCATAGCCGCGGCCTGGATGCGGTACGTACCGTGGTGGAGGCGTGCGCGGTGCGAGGGGTCAAGTACCTGACGCTGTTCGCCTTCAGTTCCGAAAACTGGCGGCGGCCGGCCGACGAGGTCACCTTCCTGATGCGGCTGTTCATGATGTCGCTGCGGCGCGAGGTGGTGAAGATGCACGCCAACAATATCCGCCTGAAGGTGGTTGGCGATCTGAGCCGCTTCAGCCCGCGCATCCAGCAGCTGATCGCCGACGCCGAGCGCCGCACCGCGGGCAATACCGGCCTGACGGTGACCATCGCCGCCAATTACGGCGGCCGCTGGGACCTGCTGCAGGCGGTGCGCAAGATGCTGCTTCAGCAGCCGATGCTCGACCCCTCGACGATCGAGGAATCGACGCTGGCGCCGCACTTGGCGATGGCCTACGCGCCGGAGCCGGACCTGTTCATCCGCACCGGCGGGGAACAGCGCATCAGCAATTTCCTGCTGTGGCAGCTGGCCTATTCCGAGCTCTATTTCACCGACGTGTTCTGGCCCGACTTCGACGCGGCCGAACTGGACAAGGCGTTCGCCTCGTACCGGCAGCGCGAACGGCGTTTCGGCCGCACCAGCGCGCAGGTCGTGGCGCCGTCCGGGCTGTCCGGCACCGCCTGAGCGGGCCGGCCGCTCGCCATCGAACCAACCGGGACTCGCAGCGCATGCTTCTTACCCGTGTCATCACCGCCCTGTGCCTGTTGCTGCTGATCCTGCCGATCCTGTTCCTGGCGCCGCCCGCGGCGCTGGCCGGCCTGATGGCGGTGATCGTGGCGCTGGCCGCCTGGGAATTCGGCCGCCTGCTCGGCCTGCGCGGCGCGGGCCCGTGGATCTACGCGATCGCCTGCGTGGTCGCGATGATCGCCTGGCATGACCTGCCCGCGCGCGGCGCCATGCTGTGGCTGATGCAGGCCGCGGTGGTCGCCTGGGGCGTCGCCATCGTGCTGCTGGCGCGCGGCGTGCGCAAGGCCACGCCGGCCTTCGCGATCGTTGCCGGCCTGGTCGGCCTGGTGATCCTGCCCGCCTTCGGCCATGCCGCGATGCTGCTGCGCGGCCTCGGCGTGGGCGTGCTGCTGTCGGCCGCGGCGCTGGTCTGGGCCGCCGATATCGGCGCCTATTTCGTCGGCAAGGCGATCGGCCGCCGCAAGCTGGCGCCGTCGATCAGCCCCGGCAAGTCGTGGGAGGGCGCGATCGGCGGCTGGCTGTTCGCGCTCGCCGTGGCGCTGTCGCTGGCGGCCACCCACGCCTTCGCGCCGACCTGGTTCGATCGTGTGGCCGACCGCAACGGCCTGCTGGTGGTGGCGCTGCTGACCACGCTGATGGTGATCGCCAGCGTGGTGGGCGACCTGTTCGAATCGCTGCTCAAGCGGCAGGTCGGCAAGAAGGACAGCAGCCGGCTGCTGCCCGGCCACGGTGGCGTGCTCGACCGCATCGACGCGCTGCTGCCGGTGCTGCCGCTGGCCGCGCTGCTGATCCTGTATCTCTGATTTTCCCCAGGCCTCTTTCATGCGTCGCATTACCGTCCTAGGCGCCACCGGCTCGATCGGCGACAGCACGCTGGACGTGATCCGGCGCCATCCCGAGCGCTACGCCGTGCATGCGCTGACCGCGCATCGCCAGATCGACAAGCTGGCCGAGCGCTGCGCCGAGTTCCGCCCGGCGCGGGCGGTGGTCGGCAGCGAGAGCGCGGCGGCCGAACTGCGCGAGCGGCTGCGCGTGGCCGGCGTGGGCACCGAGGTGCTGCACGGCGACGCGGCGCTGGCCGAGGTCGCCGCCGATGGCGAGGCCGATACCGTGATGGCCGCCATCGTCGGCGCCGCCGGGCTGCGGCCGACGCTGGCCGCGGCGCGGGCCGGCAAACGCGTGCTGCTGGCCAACAAGGAGGCGCTGGTGATGTCCGGCGCCATCTTCATGGACGCGGTGCGCGAGCACGGCGCGACGCTGCTGCCGATCGACAGCGAGCACAACGCGATCTTCCAGTGCCTGCCGTTCGACGATCCGCGCTATCGGGCCGGCGTCGCCCGCGTGGTGCTGACCGCCTCGGGCGGGCCGTTCCGCACGCGCGATCCGGCCTCGCTGCACGACATTTCCCCCGACGAGGCCTGCGCCCATCCGAACTGGGTGATGGGGCGCAAGATCTCGGTCGATTCGGCGACGATGATGAACAAGGGCCTCGAGGTGATCGAGGCCCACTGGCTGTTCGGCGCGCCGGCCGAGCGCATCGAGGTGCTGATCCACCCGCAGAGCATCGTCCATTCGATGGTCGCGTACGCCGACGGCTCGGTGCTGGCGCAGCTGGGCAACCCCGACATGCGCACGCCGATCGCCTATGGGCTGGCCTATCCCGAGCGCATCGACGCCGGCGTCTCGCCGCTGGACCTCGTCGCGGCCGGCACGCTGGCCTTCGAGACGCCGGACCTGCAGCGCTTCCCGTGCCTGGCGCTGGCCTTCGATGCGCTGCGCGCCGGCGGGGTGGCACCGGCGGTGCTGAACGCCGCCAACGAGATCGCGGTCGACAGCTTCCTGCAGGGCGCGATCCGCTTCACCGATATCGCCGGCGTTGTCGCGCGGGTGCTCGAGCAGGGACCGCGCCATGCGGCCGATTCGCTCGACGCCGTGCTGCAGGCCGATCAGCAGGCCCGCGCGCTGGCCCGGACGCTGGTGCAGGCGGGCGGGCGGGCAAGTGCCGGCGCGAGGGCGGGTGCCAACGTCGGCACCAGCGCCGGCAACAACGCGGGCACCAACGCCGGCGCGGCCACGCCGAGCTGAACCGGACCGCCGCCATGCAGACCATCCTCGCCTTCATCGTTGCGCTCGGCATCCTGATCTACGTGCACGAGATGGGCCACTACCTGGCCGCGCGCGCCTGCGGCGTCAAGGTGCTGCGTTTCTCGATCGGCTTCGGCCGTCCGCTGCTGCGCTGGGTCTCGCGCCATCGCGACCGCACCGAATGGACGCTGGCGGCGATTCCGCTGGGCGGCTACGTCAAGATGCTCGACGAGCGCGAACGCGATCCCGAGCGCGATCCTCCCTTCGATCCGGCCGATCTGCCGCGCGCCTTCAACCGGCAGCCGGTCGGCAAGCGCATCGCCATCGTCGCGGCCGGGCCGGTCGCCAATTTCCTGCTGGCGATCGTGCTGTATTTCACGCTGTTCGCCGGCGGCATGCAGGAGCCCGCGCCGGTGCTGGCCGCTCCGGTCGCCGGTACGGCCGCGGCGCAGGCGGGCGTGCGCGACGGCGACCGCGTGCTCGCGCTGAGCGCCAACGACGAGACCGAGACGGTGCGCTCGTGGAACGATCTGCGCATGGCCGTGATGGCGCAGGGCTTCGACGGTGCCGGCGCGGTGCTGCGCGTGCGCGGGGCCGACGGCGCCGAGCGCGACCTGACCATTGCGCGGCTGCCCAATACCGGCGGCGATCCGCAGCGCGATCCGCTGGCCACGCTGGGGCTCGCGCTCAAGGGCGGGCCGGTGACGATCAGGGAGGTATTGCCCGATTCGGCCGCCGAACGCGCGGGCCTGCGCGCCGGCGACCGCGTGCTGGCGTGGCAGGGCGAGCCGATCCGCCAGGCCGATCAGCTGATCCGCGCGGTGCGCGCGAATCCGGGCGCGCAGGCGACGCTGTCGATCGAACGCGAAGGCCGGACGCTGCAGGTGCCGGTCAAGGTCGACGCGGTGCCGGCCGAGGGCGAAGGGCCGGGCGAGGGCGGCAGCAAGGCCGCCACGGCCGGCAAGCTCGGCGCCGCGCTGACGCAGGCGGTGCAGATGGAGACCGTGCGCGATGCCCCGCTGCAGGCGCTGGTCCGTGCCGGACAGCAGGTGTGGGACACCAGCGTGCTGTCGCTGAAGCTGCTCGGCCGCATGCTGATCGGCCAGGCTTCGCTGCAGAACCTCAGCGGTCCGCTGACCGTCGCCGACTACGCGGGCAAGGCCGCGAACCTCGGCTGGCAACCGTTCGTCGGCTTCCTGGCGCTGGTCAGCGTCAGCCTCGGCGTATTGAATTTGTTACCCATTCCGGTATTGGACGGGGGGCATTTGCTGTATTATTGCGTTGAATTTTTGACTGGCAGGCCCGTTCCAGACCACTGGCAGGCTGTGCTGCAGAAGGTCGGCATTGCCTGCATCTTGCTCCTGACTTCGCTCGCCTTGTTCAACGACGTCAGCCGCCTGTTTCTCGCGCGCAGCTAGAATCCGGTGCGCAACGACGTAGCGGCGTGCTGTGGCACCGGCCACGGCGTACCGTTGCGGACCTCGTCGCGAGGCCGCCCGGCGAAGCATCAGAGCCCAATCCTGCATGGAATCAAAGAGGGGATCAAGATTGATCAGACATAAGCGCATCTCGCTTAGCATGCTGGCGAGTGCCATCATCGCGGCCTGGGCACCGGCGGGCTGGGCCGCGGATCCGTTTGTGGTCAGGGATATTCGGGTTGAAGGTCTGCAGCGGGTAGAACCCGGCACGGTCTTCGGCTATCTGCCAGTCAAGGTAGGCGAGACCTTCACCGACGACAAGGGCGCCGACGCGATCCGCGCGCTCTACAACACCGGCTTCTTCAAGGACGTGCAGATCCGCGCCGAGGATGGCGTGCTGGTCGTCCACGTCGAGGAACGCCCGGCCATCTCGCAGCTCGAGTTCGTCGGCATCAAGGAATTCGACAAGGACACGCTGCGCCGTTCGCTGCGGGCCGTCGGCGTGGCCGAGGCGCGCTACTACGACCGCGCGCTGATCGACAAGGCCGAGCAGGAACTGAAGCGCCAGTACGTCGCGCGCGGCTACTACGCGGCCGAGGTGCAGACCACGATCACGCCGGTGGACCGCAACCGCGTCTCCGTCGTGTTCAACGTCGACGAAGGCCCGATCGCCAAGATCCGGCAGATCAATATCGTCGGCAACAAGGCCTTCAAGGAAGGCACGCTGCGCGACGAGATGCAGCTGTCCACGCCGAACTGGCTGTCCTGGTACACCAAGAACGACCTGTACTCGAAGCAGAAGCTGACGGCCGACCTGGAGGCGCTGCGCTCGTTCTACCTGAACCGCGGCTATCTCGAGTTCGCGATCGAATCGACCCAGGTGTCGATCACGCCGGACAAGAAGGACATCTACCTGACGCTGAACATCAAGGAAGGCGACCAGTACAAGGTGTCCGACATCCGCCTCGCCGGCGAGCTGCTCGGCAAGCAGGAAGAAATGGAGAAGCTGCTGACCCTGAAGAAGGGCGACATCTTCTCGTCGGAAAAGCTGACGCAGAGCACCAAGGCCATCACCGACCTGATGGGCACCTACGGCTATGCGTTCACCACCATCAATCCGCAGCCGCAGATCGACCGCGAGAAGCGCGAGGTCGCGCTGACGCTGATGGTCGACCCGGGCCGCCGCGTCTACGTGCGCCGCGTCAACGTGGTCGGCAACAGCAAGACCCGCGACGAGGTGGTGCGCCGCGAGATGCGCCAGATGGAAAGCTCGTGGTTCGACAGCGAGAAGCTGACGCAATCGCAGGCCCGCATCAACCGCACCGGCTACTTCACCGACACCAACATCACCACCGAGGACGTGCCGGGCGCGCCCGATCAGGTCGATGTGAACGTCAACGTCACCGAGAAGCCGACCGGCCAGATCAGCCTGGGCATGGGCTTCTCGTCGACCGACAAGCTCGTGCTGCAGGCCGGCCTGCGCCAGGACAACGTGTTCGGTTCGGGTACCAGCCTGGGCCTGGACGTCAACACCGCGAAGTCGTTCCGCACGATTGCCCTGACGCAGTACGACCCGTATTTCACCGTCGACGGCATCAGCCGCTCCACCGACATCTACTACCGGACCTCGCGCCCGCTGTACTACATCGGCGACCAGGACTACCGGATCGTGTCGACCGGCGGCGGCTTCAAGTTCGGCGTGCCGTTCTCCGAGAACGACACGGTGTTCTTCGGCATCGGCTACGAGCGGACCGAGCTGACGGTGTCGAACAACACGCCGATCCAGTACCAGCGCTGGGTGCGCGAAAACGGCGACGTCACCAACAACTTCCCGTTCACGATCGGCTGGGCGCGCGATCGCCGCGACAGCGCGCTGATCCCGACCAAGGGTCCGTACACGCAGGCCAACCTCGAAGTCGGCCTGCCCGGCATCGGCGATACGCAGTACTACCGCGCCACGCTGCAGCAGCAGTACTACTATCCGCTGTCGAAGGCCTTCACGCTGGCGTTCAACGGCGAGATCGCCTACGGCCACGGCTACGCCGGCAAGGACTTCCCGGTCTTCAAGTACTTCTACGCCGGCGGTATCGGCTCGGTGCGCGGCTACCAGACCAGCACGCTGGGCCCGAAGGACCAGAACGGCAACCCGATCGGTGGTGCCTCGAAGGTGATCGGCAACGTCGAATTCATCTTCCCGCTGCCGGGCTCCGGCGTGGACCGCACGCTGCGGCTCTTTACGTTCTTTGATTTCGGTAACGTGTACCAGGAAGGCGAGGCGCCGCGCTTCAGCGATCTGCGGTATTCGACCGGCCTCGGCCTGTCGTGGCTGTCGCCGATCGGTCCGCTGAAGGTCAGCGTGGGCTTCCCGCTCAAGCGCGAAGAGGGCGACCGCACCCAGCGCTTCCAGTTCCAGATCGGTACCGCGTTCTGACAGAGGTCGATTCATGAAAAATACAACCCGCATCATCCAATCGTTTGCCGTCGCCGCCGCGGCGGCGGCCGCACTGGCGGTGGCCGCGCCCGCCGGCGCTCAGGAAACCCGCATTGCCGCCGTCAATTCCGAGCGCATCCTGCGCGATTCGCAGCCTGCCAAGCAGGCCCAGGTCAAGCTGGAGCAGGAGTTCTCCAAGCGCGACCGCGAGCTGCAGGACATGGCCCAGAAGATCAAGGGCATGGCCGACCGGCTCGACAAGGACACCGCCGTGCTGGCGGACGCCGACCGCCAGCGCCGCCAGCGCGAGCTGGCCGATCTGGACCGCGAATTCCAGCGCAAGCAGCGCGAGTTCCGCGAGGACCTGAACCAGCGCCGCAACGAGGAACTGGCGCAGGTGCTCGAGCGCGCCAACCGCGTGATCCGGCAACTGGCGGAGCAGCGCAAGTACGATCTGATCGTGCAGGAAGCCGTCTACGTCAATCCGCGCATCGACATCACCGACGATGTGATGAAGGCCCTGAACGCCGGCGGCAAGTAAGCCGTCCGCGTTCGTCGTTCCAGGAAGTACCGCGATGAAGACACCCACACTGGGTCAGCTCGCCACGGACACCGGCGCGCAAGTTGTGGGTGATCCCACGCTGGCCGTGCGCGGCCTCGCGCCGCTCGATCAGGCCGGGGAAGGGCAGCTGTCCTTCCTGTCCAATCCGCTGTATCTGCCGCAGGCGCTGACCTCGTCGGCCGCCGCGGTGATCGTCTCGCCGGCCGACCTCGAGCGCATCCGCGAGCAGGGCCACGCCGACGGCCGCAACTGGCTGGTCGCGCGCAATCCCTACGTCTGCTTCGCCCGCATCGCGCAGCAGTTCGACCGCGCCGCCAACCACGACCCGCGCACCGGCATCGATCCGCGCGCCAGCGTCGCCGACGATGCGGTGGTCCCCGCCTCCTGCTATATCGGCCCCAATGTCGTGATCGAAGCCGGCGCCCGGCTCGGCGAGCGCGTGCGCGTGCTGGCCAACACCTATATCGGCGCGGGCGCGCAGATCGGCGACGACACGCTGCTGTACGCCAACGTATCGATCTATCACCGCTGCGTGGTCGGGCAACGCTGCATCGTCCACAGCGGCGCGGTGATCGGCGCCGACGGTTTCGGTTTTGCGCCGGACATCCGCCCGGACGGCGTCGAATACGTCAAGATTCCGCAGACCGGCCGCGCGGTGCTTGGCGACGATGTCGAGATCGGCGCCAACACCGCGGTCGACCGCGGCGCGATGGGCGACACCGTGATCGAGGAAGGCTGCAAGATCGACAACCAGGTCCAGATCGCGCATAACGTGCGCGTCGGCGCCCACACCGTGATCGCCGGCTGCGCCGCGGTGGCCGGCAGCACCCGGATCGGCCGCTTCTGCATGATCGGCGGCTCGGCCAATTTCGCCGGCCATCTGCAGATCGCCGATCGCACCACGGTATCAGGCGGGACCTCGATCACCAAATCGATCGCCAGGCCGGGCCAGCACTTCACCAGCGTGTTTCCCTTCCTGCCGCATGCCGACTGGGAGCGCAACGCCGCCATCGTGCGGGGGCTGTCCAAGCTGCGCGAGCGCGTGATGCAGCTGGAGAAGCGCCTGCGCGGGCAGGGCCCGGACGCCACGACAAAGAATACGGAAGAGAAATCATCATGACCGCCACCGACATCGACATCCGCCAGATCCTGAAGCTGTTGCCGCATCGCTACCCGATCCTGCTGGTGGACCGCGTGCTCGAGTTCGAGCCGCAGAAGCGCATCAAGACGCTGAAGAACGTCACCATCAACGAGCCGTACTTCCAGGGGCATTTCCCCGGCGCGCCGGTGATGCCGGGCGTGATGATCCTCGAAGCGCTGGCGCAGTCGGCCGGCCTGCTGACCTTCGGCGCCGACATGGAGCGCAAGGAAGGCTCGCTGTACTACTTCGTCGGCATCGACGGCGCCCGCTTCAAGCAGGTGGTCTATCCGGGCGACCAGCTGCATATGCATGTCTCGGTCGAACGCTATATCCGCGGCATCTGGAAATTCAAGGCCTACGCGACTGTCGAAGACAAGGTCGCCTGCGAGGCCGAACTGATGTGCACCGTCAAGCAGGCCGACGCCTGAAGACACGGCGCCAGGCGCCGTCTTGACGCGGCGTCCGCCACGGCGGACGCGCCGCCCACCCCAAGATCGATAGGACTTTCACGCATGACGCAAATCCATCCCACCGCCCTGGTCGACCCGAAGGCCGAACTGGCGGCCGACGTCAGCGTCGGACCGTTTTCCATCGTCGGTCCCCATGTGCGGATCGGCAGCGGTACCGTGATCGGTGCGCATACCACGATCGAAGGCCATACCACCGTCGGCGCGGACAACCGCATCGGGCCGTACGCCTCGGTCGGCGGCGCGCCGCAGGACATGAAGTACCGCGACGAGCCGACCCGGCTGGTGATCGGCGACCGCAACCGCATCCGCGAATTCACCACGATCCATACCGGCACGGTGCAGGACGAGGGCGTGACCAGCATCGGCAACGACAACTGGATCATGGCGTACGTGCATATCGCGCACGATTGCCGCGTCGGCAACCACACCGTGTTCTCGAGCAATGCGCAGATCGCCGGCCACGTGCAGGTCGGCGACTGGGCCATCCTCGGCGGCATGAGCGGGGTGCACCAGTTCGTGCGCATCGGCGACCATGCGATGCTGGGCGGCGCCTCGGCGCTGGTGCAGGACGTGCCGCCGTTCGTGATCGCGGCCAGCGACAAGAACGGCAACAAGGCCACGCCGCACGGCATCAACGTCGAAGGGCTGCGCCGCCGCGGTTTCGACGCCGGCCAGATCGCCGCGCTGCGCCAGGCCTACAAGCTGCTGTACAAGTCGGACCTGGGCTTCGACCAGGCCCAGGCCGAGATCGGCCAGATGCTGTCCCAGGCCGATGCGAGCACCGCCGTGCCGCTGCGCGCCTTCCTCGACTTCATCGCCGCGACCAAGCGCGGCATCGTGCGCTGAAGCCCGGCGTCGCCATGGCCGACGCGAAAATGCAGCCGATTCCGGTATTCGAATCCCAGGCCGCCGCGGCCCCGTCGGCGCTGTCCGACCTGCGTGGCGAGATTGCGATGGTGGCCGGCGAGGCCTCGGGCGACCTGCTTGCCTCGCTGCTGTTGTCGGGGCTGCGGGCCCGGCTCGGCGACGCGGTGTCCTACTCGGGCATCGGCGGCGCGCGCATGATGTCGCAGGGCTTCGTCTCCCATTGGCCGATGGAGACCCTGTCGGTCAACGGCTATGTCGAGGTGCTGGGCTCGCTGCGCGAGATTCTCGCCACGCGGCGCGCGATCCGCGACAGGCTGCTGGCCGATCCGCCGCTGTGCTTCATCGGCGTCGACGCGCCCGACTTCAATTTCGGCCTGGAGGTGCCGCTGCGCCGCGCCGGCATCCCGGTCGTGCACTTCGTCAGCCCGTCGATCTGGGCCTGGCGGGGCGGGCGCATCCGCACCATCGCGAAAGCCGTCGACCATATCCTCTGCCTGTTCCCGTTCGAGCCCGAGATCTACGCCAAGGCCGGCATCGCCGCGACCTATGTCGGCCATCCGCTGGCCGACGTGATTCCGATGGTGCCCGACGTCGACGGCGCGCGCGCCAGGCTGGGCCTGCTGCCCGGGCGCCGCGTGGTGGCGGTGCTGCCGGGAAGCCGGCAGTCCGAGGTCCGGCACCTGGGCGCGACGTTCTTCGCCGCGATGGCGCAGATGCGGCAGATGGACAACGCGCTGGCCTTCGTGGTGCCGGCCGCCAATGCGTCGCTGCGGGCCGTGATCGAATCGCATGCCAGCGAATATCCCGAACTCGATGTCACCATCGTCGACGGCCAGTCGCACCTGGCGATGGAGGCGGCCGACGTGGTGCTGCTCGCCAGCGGCACCGCGACGCTGGAGGCGGCGCTGTACAAGAAGCCGATGGTAATTTCGTACAAGGTGCCCTGGCTGACCGCGCAGATCATGAAGCGGCAGGGCTATTTGCCCTATGTCGGCCTGCCGAATATCCTGTCGGGACGCTTCGTCGTTCCGGAGCTGCTGCAGGACGACGCCACGCCCGAGGCGCTGGCGCGCGAGACGCTGCTGCAGCTGAACGACCAGGACAACACCGCCTTCCTGTACGAGCACTTTACGCAGATGCACCAGACCCTGCGCCGCAATACCGCCGATATCGCCGCCGACGTGGTGGTCGATCTGCTGCGCAGCCGGAGGGCCGGCTGATGGCGCGGCTGCCTGCGCGCAATCCCGGCAGCGGTGCCGCCGCCGGAACTGCCACTGGCGCCGCCAAGGCCGGCAAGGCCGTCGCGAAGACCAGGGCCGCCACGGCCGCGAAGGCAACGAGGCCCGGCAAGGCCGCCAAGGCCGCCGCCGCCGAGGCGCAGCTGGGCCTGTCGCTGTCGCCCGCCGCGGCGATGGCGCAGCGGCTGTGCGGCGTCGACGAGGCCGGACGCGGGCCGCTGGCCGGTCCGGTGTTTGCCGCCGCGGTGGTGCTCGATCCGGCCCGGCCGATCGAGGGCCTGGCCGACTCCAAGATCCTGACCGCGGCCCGGCGCGAGGCGCTGTTCGACGAGATCCGCTCGCGCGCGATGGCCTGGCATATCGCCTTTGCCACGGTCGAGGAGATCGACACGCTGAACATCCTGCACGCGACGATGCTGGCGATGCAACGCGCGGTCCACGGCCTGGCCGCCTGCGGCATCTCGCCGGACCTGGTGCAGGTCGACGGCAACCGCTGCCCGCACGTGCCGTATCCGGTCGAGGCGGTCATCAAGGGCGATGCCACCGTGCAGGCGATCTCGGCGGCATCGATCCTCGCCAAGGTCGCCCGCGATCGCGAACTGGTCGCGCTGCACGCGCAATATCCCGAATACGGCTTCGACAGCCACGTCGGCTACGGCACGCCGCAGCATCTGCTGGCGCTGGCGCGCTTCGGCGCCACGCCGCATCACCGCCGCTCGTTCGCGCCCGTGCGCGAGGCCCTGCTGCGCGGGCCGTTGGGCGCCGACGCCATGCTGCTGGTCGGCGAGCTGGACGGGGCGGCCGCGGGACTGCGGCCTTCGCCGGACGAACTGGCCGAGACCATCGATGCCTTCGACGCGCTCGATGCGATGGAAGCGATCGACGACGCCATCGGCGCGGCCGTCAGCCCCGGGCCGGCGCTGTCCTGAGCCGCTGCGGCATAACTTGGCGGCATAACCCTGCGGCATAACGTAGAACCACGTGGATTAACGTGAAGCACGTCAGCTCGCGCGACAACGCGCTGTTCAAGCATCTGAAGGCCCTGACCGGCTCGACCCATCAGCGGCGCAAGGCCGGCCAGTCGGTACTGGACGGCGTGCATCTGGCCGACGCCTATCTGGCTGCGCTCGGCCAGCCGGTCAGCTGCGTGGTGTCCGAGCGCCATCTCGATCATCCCGAGGTCGCCGCGCTGCTGGCCCGCATCGACGAGCAGCGCGTCGTGGTGCTGGCGGACGCGCTGTTCGCGCAGATCACCGGCGTGGTCAACGGCATTGACCTGATGCTGGTGATCGATACCCCGGCGGGCCATCTGCCCGCGCGCATCGACACCGACTGCATCGTGCTGGACGGCGTGCAGGATGCCGGCAACGTCGGCTCGATCCTGCGCAGCGCCGCGGCGGCCGGCATCCAGCATGCGTTCCTCGGTACCGGCTGCGCCTTCGCGTGGTCGACGAAGACGCTGCGCGCGGCGATGGGCGCCAACTTCCACCTGAATATCGTCGAGCACTGCACGGTCGAGATGCTGGCGCCGCGGCTCGCGGTGCCGCTGCTGGCGACCTCGTCGCACGCGGATGCGGCGCTGTTCGATACGGACCTGCGCGGGCCGGTCGGCTGGGTGGTCGGCAACGAAGGGGCGGGGGTCAGCGCGCAATGGATGGCGCTGGTGCAGCGCACGGTCGGGATTCCGCAGCCCGGCGGGCTCGAATCGCTGAACGTCGCCGCGGCTACCGCGGTGTGCCTGTTCGAGGCGGTGCGGCAGCGGCGGGGCTAGGGCGCCTCGTCGGCGTCGAGACTCGGCTGCTCCCCTCTACCGCAGGGGCGGGAGAGGGAGGCAACCCAATGGCCGATCAATAATTGTCCCGATCGACCTTGATCTCCTGCAGGATCGTGGTGGCGATTTCCTCGATCGACTTGTGCGTCGACGACAGCCATTTGATCCCCTCGCGGCGCATCATGATCTCGGCTTCGTTGACCTCATAGCGGCAATTTTCCAGCGAGGCGTATTTGCTGCCGGGACGGCGCTCATTGCGGATTTCCGACAGCCGCTGCGGGTCGATCGACAGGCCGAAGATTTTCGGCTTGAAATCGTACAGCGCGGACGGCAGCTTGCCGCGTTCGAAATCGTCGGGGATCAGCGGGTAATTGGCCGCCTTCAGGCCATATTGCATCGCCAGATACAGGCTGGTCGGGGTCTTGCCGCTGCGCGAGACGCCCACCAGGATCACGTCGGCCTCGGCCAGATTCTTGTGCGACTGGCCGTCGTCGTGGGCCAGCGAGAAATTGATGGCCTCGATCCGGTTCTTGTACGCCTCGGTATCGGCATTCTGGTGAAAGCGCCCGATCGCATGGGTCGATTTCAGGCCCAATTCCTTTTCGAGCGGCTCGATAAAGGTCTGGAACATGTCCAGAATCATGCCCTTGGCGCGGCGCAGCGCCTTGTTCGACTCGGCATTGACCAGCGTGGTGAAGACGATCGGCGGAACGCCTTCGGCATGGAAGGCCTCGTTGATCTTGCCGACCGCCATATGCGCCTTTTCCGGCGTATCGATGAAGGGCATTCGCACCTTGCGAAAGCGCATCTCGAACTGGGCCAGGATCGAATGACTGAAAGTTTCGGCGGTGATCCCGGTGCCGTCCGAGACGATAAATACGGTGCGGACGGCGGGCTTGTCGGCGCGCGGCGCGGCGGGGGAATCCATGTCTGAACAATTATTTGGGGCCTGCCGCACGCGAAAGTGCGGTGCGGCACGGTAGAATAGCGGCGATCTTTTCGCTAAGCAATTGCACGGCGCGCCACGCGCGGGACGATTCGAAGCGGGATTGTCGACAAAATGGCTCGACAGCATTCCGCCGATTCCATCGACCCGATCCGCCGCGAAGGGCGCGATGACCGCAATGACCGCAATGAGCGCGATGGCCGACCGGATGTCTCGATCGATATCGAAACCACGGTCCCCCGTGCCCCGGATTGTTTAGCAAAGCGATCCGCCCGGTAGCAGAACTCCAACCACATTCCGGCGTGAGCGACAGGTTTCCTACTTTGTTTTGAGGCATTTATGACCAACCTGGCAAATGACGGCGCCTACGTGCTGCCGTTCGAGCAGTTGCGCATGGCGGATGTGGAAGTGGTGGGGGGCAAGAATTCGTCGCTCGGCGAAATGATCTCCCAGCTGGCAGGCGCCGGCGTGCGCGTGCCCGGCGGCTTCGCCACCACCGCGCTGGCCTTCCGCGACTTCCTGGCCCACAACAACCTGACCCAACGCATCTCCGATCGCCTGAAGGCGCTCGACGTCGACGACGTCAAGGCGCTGGCCGAGGCCGGTGCCGAGATCCGCAACTGGGTCGCCACCGCACCGTTCCAGCCGCGCCTGGAACAGGAAATCCGCGAGCACTACGCGCGCGTCGCGGAGCGCGAGGGCGCCGAAGCGTCGTTCGCGGTGCGCTCGTCGGCGACCGCCGAGGACCTGCCCGACGCCTCGTTCGCCGGCCAGCAGGAGTCCTACCTGAACGTCAGCGGCATCGACGACGTGCTCGACAAGATCAAGCACGTGTTTGCCTCGCTGTACAACGACCGCGCGATCTCCTACCGCGTGCACAAAGGCTTCGCCCATGACGTGGTGGCGCTGTCGGCCGGCGTGCAGCGCATGGTCCGTTCGGACCTGGCCGCGTCGGGCGTGATGTTCACCATCGACACCGAATCGGGCTTCCCCGACGTGGTCTTCATCACCTCCAGCTACGGCCTGGGCGAAACGGTGGTGCAGGGCGCGGTCAATCCGGACGAGTTCTACGTCTTCAAGCCGACGCTGCAGGCCGGCAAGTACCCGATCATCCGCCGCTCGATCGGCTCGAAGCTGATCAAGATGGAATTCACCGCGCCGGGCGAAGCCGGCCGCGTCAAGACCGTCGACGTGCCGAGCGAACTGCGCAACCGCTACTCGATCACCGACGAGGACGTCTGCGAGCTGGCGCGCTACGCGATGACCATCGAGAAGCATTACGGCCGCCCGATGGACATCGAGTGGGGCAAGGACGGCAAGGACGGCAAGATCTACATCCTGCAGGCGCGTCCCGAGACCGTGAAGAGCCAGTCGGCCGGCAAGGCCGAGCAGCGCTTCAAGCTCAAGGGCACCTCGGCGGTGCTGGCCACCGGCCGCGCCATCGGCCAGAAGATCGGCACGGGTCCGGTCCGCGTGATCAACGACCCCAGCGAGATGGAGCGCGTGCAGCCTGGCGACGTGCTGGTTGCCGACATGACCGACCCGAACTGGGAACCGGTGATGAAGCGCGCTTCGGCCATCGTGACGAACCGCGGCGGCCGCACCTGCCACGCCGCGATCATCGCGCGCGAGCTGGGTGTGCCCGCCGTGGTCGGCTGCGGCGACGCCACCGATGTGCTGAAGGACGGCACGCTGGTCACCGTCTCGTGCGCCGAGGGCGACGAGGGCCGCATCTACGATGGCCTGCTCGAGACGGAGGTCACCGAGGTGCAGCGCGGCGAGATGCCGGAGCTCGACGTCAAGATCATGATGAACGTCGGCAACCCGCAGCTGGCCTTCGACTTCGCGCAGATCCCGAACAGCGGCGTGGGCCTGGCCCGCCTCGAATTCATCATCAACAACAACATCGGCGTCCACCCGAAGGCCATCCTCGACTATCCCCAGGTCGACTCCGACCTGAAGAAGGCCGTCGAGAGCGTGGCCCGCGGCCATGCCAGCCCGCGCGCCTTCTACATCGACAAGCTGGCCGAAGGCATCGCCACCATCGGCGCCGCCTTCTATCCGAAGCCGGTGATCGTGCGCCTGTCGGACTTCAAGTCCAATGAGTACAAGAAGCTGATCGGCGGCTCGCGCTACGAGCCGGACGAGGAAAACCCGATGCTGGGCTTCCGCGGCGCCTCGCGCTATATCGCCGAGGACTTCGCCGAGGCGTTCGAGATGGAATGCAAGGCCATGAAGCGCGTGCGCGACGAAATGGGCCTGACCAACGTCGAGATCATGGTGCCGTTCGTGCGCACGCTGGGCCAGGCCGAGAAGGTCGTCGACCTGCTTGCCAAGCACGGCCTGAAGCGCGGCGAGAACGGCCTGCGCGTGATCATGATGTGCGAGGTGCCGTCCAACGCGATCCTGGCCGAGGAGTTCCTGCAGTACTTCGACGGCTTCTCGATCGGCTCGAACGACCTGACGCAGCTGACGCTGGGCCTGGACCGCGATTCGGGCATGGAGCTGCTGGCCAAGGACTTCGACGAGCGCGATCCCGCGGTGCGTTTCATGCTGTCGCGCGCGATCTCGACCGCGCTTCGGCTGAACAAGTATGTCGGCATCTGCGGCCAGGGCCCGTCCGACCATCCGGACTTCGCCGCCTGGCTGGCCAAGGAAGGCATCAAGTCGATCTCGCTGAATCCCGATTCGGTGATCGACACGTGGCGGCAGCTGGCGTCGTAAATTCGATCGACAACGCCAGTCAACGGCACCGTCAGCCGCACCCTACCTCGGTCGGGTGCGGCCATGCCCCCGCAGGCGCCACGGCGCCGCGGGGGTTTTTCGCTTTGGCAGGGCGCGCCCGCGGTCGATGCACATGGGGCCGCGCCCGGCATCAGAACAAGAACAGCAACAACGATATCGAGGGGTGAATCGCCATGGCGGACTACCACATCTGGTTCGGCCTTGCGGTCCTGCTGGTCATTGCGGAACTGGCCAGCCTGACGCTGTATCTGCTGATGGTCGCGCTGGCGGCCGTGGCCGCGGGCATCGCGGCGCTGTCGGGGCTCGGCGTCGCGGCGCAGTTCGGCGTCGCGGCGGTGGTCGCGCTGGTCGGCTTCGCGGCGCTGCGGCGCTCGCGCTTTGGCCGCGCGCGGCGCGGGGCGGCCGCCACCGATCCGAACGTCAATCTCGATATCGGCCAGGAGCTCGATGTGCCGGCCTGGGATGCCGATCGGCGTGCCCGGGTGCCGTATCGCGGCGCGCAGTGGCAGGTCGAGCTGGGCGCGCCCGGCGAGGCCCTGCCAGGCCGCTATCGCATCGTCGAGGTCCGCGGTAATACGCTGGTCGTGGTGCCGCGCTAGGCTGCCGCGGGGCAGCACCGCCTTCGTTTTCCCTTCAAGCAACCGATGGAGTCCCCATGCTAGACGTCGCCGGCAGCGTGCTGCCTCTCCTGGTCCTGATCGCCGTGATCGTGCTGCTCGCGCAGAGCTTCAAGATCGTGCCGCAGCAGCACGCCTGGGTGCTCGAGCGCCTGGGCAAATATCGCGCGACGCTGACGCCCGGGCTCAACGTGGTGCTGCCGTTCATCGACCGCGTCGCCTACAAGCACATCCTGAAGGAAATCCCGCTCGACGTGCCCAGCCAGGTCTGCATCACCAAGGACAACACGCAGCTGCAGGTCGACGGCGTGCTGTACTTCCAGGTCACCGACCCGATGAAGGCGTCCTACGGCTCGAGCAACTTCGTCGTCGCGATCACGCAGCTGGCGCAGACCACGCTGCGCTCGGTGATCGGCAAGATGGAACTCGACAAGACCTTCGAGGAGCGCGAGTTCATCAACCACAGCATCGTCAATGCGCTGGACGAGGCGGCCTCGAACTGGGGCGTCAAGGTGCTGCGCTACGAGATCAAGGACCTGACGCCGCCGAAGGAGATCCTGCATGCGATGCAGGCGCAGATCACGGCCGAGCGCGAGAAGCGGGCGCTGATCGCGGCCTCGGAGGGGCGCCGGCAGGAGCAGATCAACCTGGCTTCGGGCGCGCGCGAGGCGGCGATCCAGCAGTCGGAGGGCGAACGCCAGGCGGCGATCAACCAGGCGCAGGGCGAGGCCGCGGCAATTCTGGCGGTGGCCGAGGCCAATGCGCAGGCGATCGAGAAGATCGGCCGCGCGATTCGCGCGGAGGGCGGCGTCGAGGCGGTGAACCTGAAGGTCGCCGAGGAATACGTGAGCGCCTTTGCCAATCTGGCCAAGACCGGCAATACGCTGATCGTGCCGGGCAACCTGGGCGAAATGAGTTCGATGGTGGCGTCGGCGCTGCAGATCGTCAAAAGCCAGAAGAGCGCGGGCTAGCCGATTCAGCGACAAGCCAGGCTAGCCCGGCAGGGCCGAGGAGAGGACCGGCGGCGGGACTTATTCCTTGCCGCCGCTCTTGATGATCCGCGCCTTCTCGCGCTGCCAGTCGCGGTCCTTCTCGGTCTCGCGCTTGTCGAACAGCTTCTTGCCCTTGGCCAGGCCGATCTCGCATTTGACGCGGCCGCGCGTGTAATGCAGGTTCAGCGGCACAAGCGTATAGCCGCGCTGCTCGACCTTGCCGATCAGCTTGCGGATCTCGTCGGCCTTGAGCAGCAGCTTGCGGGTGCGCACCGGATCGGGCTTGACGTGCGTGGAGGCGCTCTGCAGCGGGCTGATATGCGCGCCGATCAGGAACAGCTCGGCGTCGCGCACCACCACATAGCCTTCCTTGATCTGCACGCGCCCGGCCCGGATTGCCTTGACCTCCCAGCCTTCGAGCACGATGCCGGCTTCGTATCGCTCCTCGATGAAATAGTCGAAGAAGGCCTTCTTGTTGTCTGCGATGGTCATGCGTGGTGGTGGATGGTAGGGTGCGGCGGCGCCGTGCTGCGGGCCCCGCCGGTTTGGCGACCGCCGGTGGCGGCCGCTGGTACGATGACTGGCGCCGCGGCCGATGGCGGCGTTCCGGCCGGAGGGTGCGCCAGGGCAGGCGCGCGTCGGCTAAAATCCGGATTCTAGCAAACAGACCGGCCCCGGTTGTCGCCCGTGGACAGCCATCGGCCCAGAACCGTCAACTCATGGCAGACGTCCATAAAACCGTGCTGCTCGGTTATTCGGCCGAGCGAATGTACGACCTGGTCACGCGCGTCGAGGACTATCCCAAGTTCCTGCCCTGGTGCGGCGGCGTGGAAGTGTTCGAGCAGACCGAGACGTTGCTCGACGCCAAGCTGCATATCCATTTCAACGGCATCAAGCAGTATTTCCATACCCGCAATACGCAGCATCGGCCGACCCGCATCGCCATGAATTTCGCCGATGGTCCGTTCAAGACCTTCAACGGCTACTGGAATTTCATTCCGCTGCGCGAGGACGCCTGCAAGATCGAATTCCATCTGCATTACGAGTTCTCCAGCATCATCCTCGAGAAGATCATCGGGCCGGTGTTCAGCATGATCGCGAATACCTTCGTCGACGCCTTCGTCAAGCGCGCGGAGGTGGTCTATGGCAATAGCTGAGCCGGGCGGGGCGACCGTCCGCGTGGCGGTCTGCCATGCGAAGCCGGACGCGGTGTTCATGAAGGAGATCGAACTGCCCGCCGGCAGCACGATCGCTGCTGCGATCGAGGCCAGCGGCGTGCTGGCGGCCCATCCGGAGCTCGATCCGGCGACACTGCGCGTCGGCATCTTCGGCAAGCTCAAGACGCTGGAAACGGCGGTGCGCGAGGGCGATCGCATCGAGCTCTACCGGCCGCTGGTGGCCGATCCCAGGACGGCGCGACGGCGCCGCGTGCAGAAGGCGCGCGAGGCCGGCACGCGGGAAGGGAAGAAGTGGATGCGCGGCGGCGGCGACAGCGAGGCGGTGGGGCGCTGAACCGTCGGCAGGCGAGGGCGAAAAGCCGCCCAAGCCAGCCCAATCCGGTCGGTCCCAATCCGGTCGGTCCTGACCCGGCCCTAAGCGATCCGTTTGCCGGCCTGGCCCGATTCGGCGGTTTCGCCGGCTTCGGCGCTTGCCGGCTCACCGGCACCCGGTGCCGGCCCCGCGGCCTTGTCCCCCGCATGCAGCCGCACCGACCACGCCACGCCGATCATCAGCAGCACGATCGCCGCCAGCTCCAGCGGCCGCGGCCAGCGCTGCTCGTACAGGAAGCCGTAGGCCAGCGCGAACAGCGTCTCGAACACGATCATCTGGCCCGACAGCGTCAGCGGCAGCCGCCGGCTGGCGATATTCCACAGGTTGTTGCCGATCAGCGAGGCGCCCAGCGCCACCGCCGCATTGACCCACCAGAACCATTGCCAGTCGCGCCCGCTGCCCGGGGCGGTCAGCACATCGCGGAACAGCAGCCAGCCGACCAGCGCCAGCAGCGCCGACACGATGCCGGTCGACAGCCCGTACAGCGCCGACCATTCGTTGCCGCTGTATTGCGGATTGCGCTGCAGGTAGCGGGCATTGTCGACGGCGTAGAGCGTCCAGCAGACCAGCGCGCCGGCCGCGCAGACCACGCCGGCCAGCTTCTGCCACACCGGTCGCGCCGCCTCGGCGGCCGCCGCGCCGTGGGCGCCGTGTCCGCCGCCGCCGAACAGGTCCAGGTTGATGCAGGCAATGCCGACCGCGACCACCAGCAGCGGCAGCAGCAGCCGCGACAGCGGCACCGCGCCGTGGTCGCGCCGGCCCATCACGGTGACGGAGATCGGCAGGATGCCGATGATCAGCGAGGTCGGACCGACCCCGGCCAGCTGCACGCCGAAAGCCAGCAGCACGTAGTAGAGCAGGTTGCCGGTGAAGGCCTGGCGCAGCAGGGCGATGCAGTCGGCGCGGGTCAGCTTGCGGGCGATGCGGCGCATCAGCGGCGCCGCCGCCACCGCGGCCACCAGCCCGTAGGCCAGGTAGCGGCCGATCGCCAGTTCCCACGGCGAAAACACCGGCAGCAGTTTCGGCGCGATGAACACCATGCCCCAGAACGCGCCGGCCAGCAGGCCGCACAGTACGCCGATTCCCATCCGTTTTGCCGCGCTGGACGCGCCTCCGCTCAGAAAAGCCTCAAAGCATAGCATTGGCCCGGCAGTTTCCGCGCACGCGGACGTCATGCAAAGGGCGGTTCCTGTATAATTCGATTTTGCGCCTAGAGGAATCGCTATGCGTCTTGTCCAGAAAGCACTCACGTTCGATGATGTGCTGCTCGTGCCGGCCTACTCGGCCGTCCTCCCCCGGGATGTCTCCCTCCGCACCCGCCTGACCCGCTCGATCGAATTGAACATTCCGCTGGTTTCCGCCGCCATGGATACCGTGACGGAAGCGCGCCTTGCGATCGCCATGGCGCAGGCGGGCGGCATCGGCATCGTTCACAAGAACCTGAAGCCGGCCGACCAGGCCCGGGAAGTCGCGCGGGTCAAGCGCTTCGAATCGGGCGTGCTGCGTGATCCGATCACCATTTCGCCGGACATGAAGATCCGCGACGTGATCGCGCTGTCGCAGCAGCACGGCATTTCGGGCTTCCCGGTGCTGGAAGGCAAGACCGTGGTCGGCATCATCACCAACCGCGACCTGCGCTTCGAGGAAGAACTCGACGCCCCGGTGCGCGCCAAGATGACCCCCCGCGAGAAGCTGGTCACGGTGGCCGAGGGTGCCAGCCTGGACGAGGCCAAGCGCCTGATGAACCGGCACCGCCTGGAGCGCGTGCTGGTCGTCGACGACGCCTTCCAGCTGCGCGGCCTGATCACCGTCAAGGACATCCAGAAGGCGGTCGAGCACCCGCTGGCGAGCAAGGACGACCATGGCCAGCTGCGCGTCGGCGCGGCGGTCGGCGTCGGCCCGGACAACGACGAGCGTGTCGAACTGCTGGTCAAGGCCGGCGTCGACGTGATCGTGGTCGACACCGCCCACGGCCATAGCCAGGGCGTGCTGAACCGGGTCCGCTGGGTCAAGGACAACTTCCCCCACGTGCAGGTGATCGGCGGCAATATTGCCACCGGCGAGGCCGCCCGCGCGCTGGTCGAGCATGGCGCCGACGGCGTCAAGGTCGGCATCGGCCCGGGCTCGATCTGCACCACGCGTATCGTCGCCGGCGTCGGCGTGCCGCAGATCACCGCGGTGTCGAACGTGGCCGAGGCGCTGGCCGGTACCGGCGTGCCGCTGGTGGCCGATGGCGGCGTCCGCTACTCGGGCGATATCGCCAAGGCGCTGGCAGCAGGTGCGCATACCGTGATGATGGGCGGCATGTTCTCGGGCACGGAGGAAGCCCCGGGCGAAGTGTTCCTGTACCAGGGCCGCTCGTTCAAGAGCTACCGCGGGATGGGGTCGGTCGGCGCGATGAAGGACGGCGCGGCCGATCGCTACTTCCAGGAAGACAACACCGCCAACGTCGACAAGCTGGTCCCCGAAGGGATCGAAGGCCGCGTGCCCTACAAGGGCTCGGTGATGGCCATCATCCACCAGCTGACCGGCGGCGTGCGCGCCTCGATGGGTTATTGCGGCAGCAGCTCGATCGCCGAATGGCACGAGAATGCGCAGTTCGTGCAGATCACCGCGGCCGGCATGCGCGAGTCGCATGTCCACGACGTGCAGATCACCAAGGAAGCACCGAACTACCATATCGACTGACGTCAGCGACTGACCGGCGAACGCCGCGCCATTCGCGATGCCAGTGACGCGCGGCTGCACGGCCTGAAGGCGGTGCAGCCGCGCGTCATATCCGGGCCGCGCATTGCACCCGTATTGCACGCGCATTGCATGCGTATCGCACGATCCGGCCGGCGATGCTGACCGGCCCGCTGGTTTTTCGCGGTTTCAGTTGTCGGTCCGCCAAATTGTTGGTCCGCTCGTCAGTCGGGAATCAGTCGGAATCAATCGACGTCAGTCCGCCAAGGAGAATCGATGAAGGTCCTGCTCCGCGCCGTGTTGTTCTTCGATGCCCTGTTCGACCTCGCGCTCGGCGCCGTGCTGCTGCTCGCGCCGTTCGCCACCTTCTATGCCGCGTTGCAACTGCCGCAGCCGCAGCCGGCGCTGTACGGCCAGCTGCTCGGCATGGCGCTGCTCGGCTTCGCCTGGCTGCTGGCCCAGGCGGCGTTCCGCGGCCAGCTGACGGTTCCGGTCGCACGCATGGCCGGGCCGGTCAATCTGGCCAGCGCGGTGCTGATCGCGGCCTGGCTGCTCTTCTTCGATCTGCCGGTGCAGGGCGCCGGCCGGATCTGGCTCGGACTGCTGGCCGCGATGCTGGCCTTCTTCGCGCTGGTGCAGATTCCGCTGGCCAAGCGCATCCGCAATCGCGAGCGCGAGGAACTGCTGCGCCGCGAGGCCGAACTGGCGGCGGCCAACCGTCCCGCGGCCGCCGCCCCGACCATTCATCCAACCCCATCCCCCGAAGTCCGGCGCGAGCCGGTCATCACGCCGCCGCCCGGCTACGGTCCCGGCACCGAAGTGGTGACCGATGTCGAACCGGTCGACACGTCAATCGCTCCCCATCATGCACGACAAAATCCTCATCCTTGATTTCGGCTCGCAAGTTACGCAGCTGATCGCGCGACGCGTCCGCGAGGCGCACGTCTATTGCGAGATCCATCCGAACGACGTGTCGGACGAATTCGTGCGTGAGTTCGCGCCGAAGGGCATCATCCTGTCGGGCAGCCACGCCAGCACCTATGAAGACCATCAGCTGCGCGCGCCGCAGGCGGTGTGGGACCTGGGCGTGCCGGTGCTGGGCATCTGCTACGGCATGCAGACCATGGCCGTGCAGCTGGGCGGCAAGGTCGAGTGGAGCGATACCCGCGAATTCGGCTACGCCGAGGTCCGCGCGCACGGCCATACCGAGCTGCTGAAGGACGTGCAGGACTTCGTCACGCCGGAAGGCCACGGCATGCTGAAGGTCTGGATGAGCCACGGCGACAAGGTTACCGAACTGCCGCCGGGCTTCAAGCTGATGGCGTCGACGCCGAGCTGCCCGATCGCCGGCATGGCCGACGAAGCGCGCGGCTACTACGCCGTGCAGTTCCACCCCGAGGTCACGCACACGGTCAAGGGTCGCGAAATGCTGGAGCGTTTCGTGCTGAAGATTGCCGGTGCCAGCCCCGACTGGGTCATGCGCGACCATATCGCCGAGGCGGTGGCCAGGATCCGCGAGCAGGTCGGCGACGAGGAGGTGATCCTCGGCCTGTCCGGCGGCGTCGATTCGTCGGTGGCTGCGGCGCTGATCCATCGCGCGATCGGCGACCAGCTGACCTGCGTGTTCGTCGACCACGGCCTGCTGCGCCAGGACGAGGGCAAGCTGGTGATGGAGATGTTCGCCGGCCGCCTGCACGCCAAGGTCGTGCACATCGACGCCTCGGAACAGTTCCTCGGCCATCTGGCCGGCGTCACCGATCCCGAGCAGAAGCGCAAGATCATCGGCCGCGAATTCGTTGAGGTGTTCCAGGCCGAGGCGAAGAAGCTGACCCGCGCCAAGTGGCTGGCCCAGGGCACGATCTACCCCGACGTGGTCGAGTCCGGCGGCACCAAGACCAAAAAGCAGACCACCATCAAGAGCCACCACAACGTCGGCGGCCTGCCGGAGACGCTGGGCCTGAAGCTGCTAGAGCCGCTGCGCGACCTGTTCAAGGATGAAGTGCGCGAACTCGGCGTCGAACTTGGCCTGCCGCCCGAAATGGTCTACCGCCATCCGTTCCCGGGCCCCGGCCTGGGCGTGCGGATTCTCGGCGAGGTCAAGCGCGAATATGCCGACCTGCTGCGCCGCGCCGACGCGATCTTCATCGAAGAGCTGCGCGGCACCATCGCCACGGCGCAGGACGCCGCCGCAGGCCTGTGCACTGAAGACCAGGTCGGCAAGAGCTGGTACGACTTGACCAGCCAGGCCTTCGCCGTGTTCCTGCCCGTCAAGTCGGTCGGCGTGATGGGCGACGGCCGCACCTACGACTACGTCGTCGCGCTGCGCGCGGTGCAGACCACCGACTTCATGACGGCGCATTGGGCGCATCTGCCGTACGCGCTGCTGGGCCGCTGCTCCAACCGGATCATCAATGAAGTGCGGGGTTTGAACCGGGTCGTCTATGACGTTTCGGGGAAGCCGCCGGCGACGATCGAGTGGGAGTGAACCAGCGTTCAGAGCTGGTCTGCACCACGCACCGCCAAGACACACCGAAGCCCGCGTAACCGCGGGCTTTTTTCATTCTCAGCCCGACACTGTCCAGCAAGCTCAACCCTTCTCGTGGTCGTTGCCACCGTGCGCGGCGATGAACATGGCGACAGCCGACCGGCAATAGGATTCGATTTCGTTGTCGTCCTGTGCTCTCGCCTCATCGAAGCGTGCGATGAGCAGGAGATCGGATCCCTTGAAAAGCGCGGCAAACAAGCGGGCGGACCGGAGAGGATCGGGCACGTTCAATACCGCCTTCGCGTGCAACTGACGCAACAGGGCCTCGATTTGGGCGATGACATGGGCGGGGCCGGCTTCGTAATGGCGCTTGCTTAACGACTTTTGATTGGTCTTGTCGGCCATGATCATGGCTTCGACACTGCGCACGTCCGGGCTCAGCAGCGTGCGGAGCAGGGATGATCCCACCGCCATCAGCTGGTCTTCGGCCGACCCGTCGACGCCTTCAAGAAGGGCCTGTGGTGCGAACTGATGGCAGCGGGCCGCGATGGCCGCGCTGAAGAGCGCCTCCTTGTTCTCGAAGTGCCGATAGATGCTTAGTTTGGATATCTTCGCCCGCTGGGCGACCTTGTCCATCGTCGTCGCCTGAAAACCCAATTCCACAAAGAGTTCGCACGCGGCGTCGACGATCGTTTGGCCAAGCGCCTCGTTGGCGGGCCGGCCGCGCCGGCCCTGGTTGTTTTCGGTCACGACAATTCCAGTACTTGACAGTATTCAAATTCGTGCATTACGATACCATTAAGTATCGTAAATGGTCAAGCACGGAGCCCATCACCATGAATGACGTCATCATCATCGGCGGCAGCTTTGCCGGGCTCGCCGCCGCCCTGCAGCTCGGCCGTTCCCGCCGCAAGGTCACCGTTCTGGATACCGGCCTGCCGCGCAATCGCTTCGCCGACCACTCGCATGGCCTGCTGGGCCACGATCACAAGCCACCGCTCGACATCCTGGCCGAGGCGCGGCAGCAGCTGATGCGTTATCCCACGATCAGGCTGGTCAGTGCCCGGGCCGAGAGCGTCTCCGGCGCCATCGACGATTTCTCGGTCCTCACTGGCGATGGCGAAAGCCTTGCGGCGCGCCGCCTGATCCTGAGCTATGGCGTCGCGGACCAGATGCCTGATGTTCCGGGCTTTGCCGAAAGCTGGGGCACGTCCGTCGTGCCTTGCCCCTATTGCGACGGCTTTGAAGTCGCCGGCCGGCATTGGGGCCTCGTCTGGTCCGGCCCGCCGTCGCACAACCATGTCAGGCTGTACCAGGACTGGACCGACACGTTGACGGTCTTCGCCAATGGTCACGACCTTTCACCCGATATCCGGGCCGATCTGGCGCACCGCAATATACCTGTCGTCGATGGCCGGATCACCGAAATTGACCATGACGAGAGCCATAACACCACCGTCAAACTCGATGCCGGCGCCAATGTCGCGGTCGACATCCTGTTCGCGCATCCGCGCAACAAGCCGTCCGCAAGCCTGCATGAATCGCTGGGCCTTGCCACGGTCGATACGCCCCTGGGCATCGCCCTCAAAGTCGACGAGCGCCGCGAAACAAGCATGCCCGGCGTCTACGCCGCGGGCGACCTCGCCAACCCCCTGATGCACTCGGTCACCACGGCATCATGGCAGGGCGCGATGGCCGGTATCTTCGCCCAGCAATCGATGGTGACTTGAGAGCACAGGGTTGGCTCGAGACGATACGCGCCTTCGCATCGGTTCGGATCGTCCTTGTCTTGATCGACGGGTAGCTGGTTGAGCAGCTCCAGCGATGACGGACTACCCTGGACGGCGGTCCGTCATTCCTCCGGTAGTCGTCCACGAGGTTGAAGCGGTCGAACCGCCGGCGGTAGTCCCGGGCCGTCGGCCGCCATGCTTCCGGCAGATTACGAACGGCCGTCACTCCGGCTCAATCCCGGCCCCCTTGACGACACGGCCCCATTTCTGGATTTCGGCATTCTGAAACGCGCGCAGCTCCGCGGCCGTCGTGGTCCAGGGCTGTGTCGCGGAATTGCGGAAGAAGGCGCGCGCTCCCGCGCTGCCGACCGCCGTAATCAGTAGCTGTCGCAGCCTCGCGGCAACGGGGGCGGGCGTTCCTGCCGGCACGTAGGCGGCGAACCAGTACCCCATGTCGTAGCCCTTGATGCCGGCCTCATCCAGGGTCGGTATGTCCGGAAGCTCGGGCAGCCTTTCCCGGGTGGACGCGCCAAGTGCGCGGAGTTTGCCCGATCTGATCTGCGACAGGCCGGTGACCGTGTCGATGACCATCATGTCGATATGACCGCCGAGCAGATCGTTCAGGGCGTTTGGATTGCTGTTGTATCCGACCCAGACGATGTCCGTACCGGTCAGCTGCTTGAGCATTTCGCCCGCCATTCGGCTGGAGGAATTGCCGCTGCCGAAGCTCAGTTTTCCTCTCGCCTTCCTGGCTGCCTGCAGCAGATCGTCGACGGTGCGGAAAGGCGCGTCGGCGCGCACGACGAGCACCTGACCGCCACGCCCCAATCCCGTCAAGGGCAGGAAATCCGCGATCGGGTCGTAGGGCAGTTTCTTGAAAAGGTGGGGATTGGCGGCTTGCGTCGTGTTCGTCGTAATCAGCACGGTGTAGCCGTCCGCGGCGGCGCGGGCAACATGCTGTGCGGCAATCATGCCGCTGGCGCCGGGCCGGTTTTCGACGACGACGGCCTTCCCGGTCTGCTGTGCCGTCGACGCCGACAGGGCGCGCGCGAGCAGATCGGTCGCGCTGCCGGCGCCGAACGGCACGACAAAGGTAATCGGCTTTTCCGGAAAGTCGGCCGCCCGTGCCGATATGGCGCAGGCCAGGCCGATGACCGCCGATGCCATCGCGGCTGCCAGACGGGCGATGCGTGTTGTGGTCCGGATCATGGTGTTTGTCTCCTGTTATATGGGACGCGGCGTGCGAGCGGCTTCACCGTGCCATGCACCTGTCCCGAGCGAGCGCCGTAGCTGCGCCTTCAGCGGGATTGCGGGTAGAGGTGGCGTCGTGCGCGGCGCCCCAGGAAATCCCGCACGGCAGCCTTGTGCTCGTCACCGCAAAGCAGGATCGCCTGCATCGCGGCCGCAGTCTCCAGCGCCACGGGCAGCGTCGTTTCGGCCGCGTCCAATACCAGGCGCTTGGCCATGCGCAGGGCCTGGGGCGGGCTGGATGCGATCCGGCGCGCCATGGTGGTACTGACTTCGTCCAGCGCCTCGGGCGAAACGACACGGGACACCATGCCAAGCTGCAAGGCCGTAGGCGCATCGACAAATTCGCTGGTCAGCGTCAGTTCCAGCGCCTTTGCCGTTCCGACCAGCCGGGTCAGGAACCACGCGCCGCCGATGCCGGACACGAGGCCCAGCCGCAGAAAGCTCTCGGCGAAGGTGGCCCGCTCGCTCGCGACGCGCAGATCGCACATCAGCGCCAGGTCGCAACCCGCCCCGATCGCTGCCCCGTTGACCGCGGCGATCGACGGCACCTGCAGTGCCTGCAGGGCATGGGTGATTCGGTGCAACGTGGCTTTCAGCCGCGCCCGGACCTGCGTCGCGGAACCCTGCATCAGATCCGATCCGCTCTCCATGTCCTTGACGTTGCCGCCGGTGCAGAAATACTCGCCGGTGGAGCGCAGCAGTACGCAATGGACGTCTGGCAGGCGATTGGCGGCCTCAAGGGCTTCGGCAAGCGCCTCGGCCATGGCCACCGACATGGCGTTGCCCGTGCCAGGGTCATTGAGGCTCAATGTGAGGACGCCTTCGCCGATGTCTTGCCGAACCAGCGTGTCGGGCAGGGCGTTGGAGGGGCGCATTGCGCGGGCTTCTTCCGATTTCATCGACGTATCCTGGGTCATGTGGATGGGGTGGGGTGAACGACGAGGACGCCGCGCTCGCGCATGGCGTCGATTTCAGGCCGCGTATAACCGCATTCCTCGAGGACATCGGGACCATGCTGGCCCAGGGTAGGCGCGGGCATATCGCGATCCTCTGCACTGGCCGCGTGGGCAGGCCCCGGCGCGAAGCCGGGCATGCGCACCTTCCCGGCGAGCGGGTGGTCAACCCAGCTGTCGAGGCCGCTGGCTGCGTACTGAGGGGATCGCAGCACCTCCTGGTAGCTGGCAACGGGCGCACACAAGATGTCGTGCGCGGCCAATTCCTGCATCCATGCTTCGGTGGTGCGCTGCTGGAACAACGGCGTCAGTGCCTGGCGCAGCGCGTCGCGGTGTGCGACGCGGTCAGCATTGCCGGCGAAGCGCGGGTCGTTTTCGAGGTCAGGCGCTCCGAGGACCGCGCACAGTGCTTGCCAACGCTTCTGGTGGTAGGCAGCGACCATGATCCAGCCATCACGCGTCTGGTACGCTTCATTGGGCGCCGCGTACGGGGCTGCGCTGCCCGTCCTGGCAGGCAGCGCGTTCGTGGCGAAGTACGATGCGTACCCGATCTGCTGCAGCATCAGCGTCGCGTTGTACAGGCTGATGTCGAGGTACTCGCCTTGGCCGCCTTGCCGGGCAGCGTTGACCGCGGCAAGGACGGCGATCGTCGCCAGATAGCCAGCCACCATATCCGCGACCGGGATCGCGACCTTCATGGGCTCGCTGTGCGCGGTGCCAAGCGTGCTCATCAGCCCGCTGGCGGCCTGGATGATTCCGTCTACACCGGCGCGATCGCGCATCGGCCCGGTTTGGCCATAGGCGGAGATCGAGCAGTACACCAGTTTGCGGTTGCTGCGAGCGACCGTGTCATAGTCCAGGCCCAATGCCTGCATGACGCCCGGCCTGAAGTTCTCGACCACCACGTCCGCGCCCTGGATCAGGCGGCGGGCAACTTCGCGGCCATCCGCGCATTTCAGGTCCAATGCGATGCCGCGCTTGTTGCGGTTGACGCTCAGGTACACCGCGCTTTCACCCGCTATCCAGGGTGGGCCGATCTGCCGCCCCAATTCGCCACCGGGCGGTTCGACCTTGATGACATCGGCGCCCATGTCGGCAAGCATCATGGTGCAAACGGGTCCCGCGAGTACATGCGAAAAATCGACGACCCGCAGTCCTCGCAAGCTGCGCTTCAACATATCCTGGCTCCCGGATGACACGGCCTCGCTGGTGGCCGCGATCAGTTGTCATGCGGGCAGAATAGGCAGGGGGACCCGGGCCGGCAATCGACTTTATGGGCCGTACGCTTTGACTTTTTGTAAAGGGGATCGCCCGGGCGGATCAGGTTGCTACGAGAGTGGCCAGCCAATCGCGAAATGCGCGCAATGCGCTTGACTGCGGTTTGCCCGTCGGCCACGCGAAGTAGTATGTGTAGTCGCCGCGATCGAGCGTCTGACCGAGTGGCGCCACCAGCGTCTGGTCCGCCAGCTCTTTCTCGATCAATGCCTTCTGCGCGATGGCGACGCCATGCCCTTCGATTGCCGCCTGATAGGCAAGCAACGATGTCTCGTATTTCATGCCATGGGCAGGACTGACGTTGCGCAAGCCTGCCGCGCGCAGCCATAGCATCCAGTCGTCGGGGCGCGCCATCGAATGGAGCAAGGTCTGCGTGGCCAGCTGCTTCTTGTGCGTCAGGCGCACGGCAGGCGAGGCGACGGGAACAAGCTCGTTGCGAACCAGCTGCAGCGTTCGCATTCCCGGCCAACGCCCGTCGCCCAGTTGTATGCCTGCGTCGATGTCCTCGCGCTCGAAGTCCAACGGCGCGAACGAGGTCATGAGCTGAACGTCGATATCCTTGTGCAGCTGGTGAAAGCTCGCCAATCGGGGGATCAGCCAGCGCACCGCGAACGTGGCGGGCGATCTGATCCGCAAGGTGTTCCGGCCAGGGCTGCTGTTGGTCACCGCCAGGGTGGCTTCCCGAAATGTCTCGAACAGCGGTATCAGGTCGGAAAGGTAACGCGCGCCGGCCGGCGTCAATTCCAGCCCGCCGTGGACGCGGACGAACAGAGGCGTTCCGAGGTAGCTCTCCAGCGCGCGTACCTGCCTGCTGACCGCGGCGGGCGTGACACACAACTCATCGGCGGCCTTGGAAATGCTGAGCAGCCGCCCGGTGGCTTCGAATGCTCGGGCCGGATTCAGTGGGGGAAGCAGGGCGCGACGGACCATGGCAGTAACAGGAGGCGTACGCTGAGTGGTCGTCACTATAACGCCCTGTCCCCCGTGGAGTCAGGACGCCAGTCCGGCCATCAGCACGTATTTGACCTCGACATACTCCTCGATCCCGTAGTAGCTGCCTTCGCGCCCGTAGCCCGAATGCTTGACCCCGCCGAATGGCACCGAGGCGGTGCCCACCGAACCGGAATTCAGGATCACCATGCCCGCCTCGATATCGCGGGACAAGCGAAAGGCTCGGCCGAGATCGCGCGTGCAGGCATAGGCCACGAGTCCGTATTCGGTGTCGTTGGCTCTGCTCACGACTTCGGCTTCATCACGGAAGCGATAGAAGGGGAAGACCGGTCCGAAGATCTCGGTATGGGCAATCGGCATATCGTCATCGAGATCGGTGAGGACGGTGGGTTCATGGAACAGTCCGCCTTTCTCGTGCGGTTTGCCGCCGAGCAGAACTTTGCCACCGCGCCGCTTCGTGTCTTCGACGAGCTGAACGACCTTGTCGAAGCCCGCTTGATTGATCAGTGGCCCGACGACGAATTCCGGCTGCAATCCCTGGTCCACGCGGAATTTGGAGACTTTTTCCACCACGGCGGCGACGACGCGATCGTAGACGCCATCCTGCACGTAGATGCGGTTGGGCGAAATGCAGACCTGGCCGGAATTTCGGAGCTTGGCGGCGATCAGGCCGCTTACGGCGTCGTCCAAATTGGCGTCATCGAAGACGATGAAAGGCGCATTGCCGCCCAATTCCAGTGTCATCTTTTTCAACGCGCGCCCGCTGGCCTCGGCCAGCAGTTTGGCGACGGCGGTGGAGCCGGTGAACGAGATCTTGCGGATCCGGTCGTCGCTGGTAAAGAGCGCACCGATCTCTTGCGGGTTGCCGGTGACCATTTCGAATACGCCCTCCGGAATGCCCGCCTTGCGCGCGTACTCGAGCAGCTTGTACGCGGTCAGCGGCGTTTCTTCGGAGGGCTTGATGATCATGGTGCAACCGGCCGCCAGTGCCGTCGCGACTTTGCGCGTGATCATCATGAAGGGAAAATTCCACGGCGTGATGGCCGCAGTCGGTCCAACCGGCTCTTTGATGACCATCACGGCGGCATCATTCGCGTGGGACGGGATGGTGTCGCCATAGACCCGCTTGGCTTCCTCGGCATACCACTCGATAAAGCCGAGCCCGTAGTCGATTTCGCCCAGTGCTTCGGCAAGGCACTTGCCGTTTTCCCTGACCATCAATTCGGCAAAGACCTGCTTGTCGTCCCTGACGAGTTCGAACCAGCGGCGAAGCAGCTCGCTGCGTTCCCTGGCGAGTTTGCGCGACCATGCCGGAAATGCGCCGCAGGTCCTGTCTATTGCCGCCTTTACCGCCGCGCCGTTCATGTGGGGCGCGGCCCCGACGCGCGATCCGTCTGCAGGGTTGAGTACGTCGATCATGAGAGTTCCACCGCTCCAGTTGATAGCAATGCGCGCCGCGTCACCACGACGCGGCCTGGCGCTGCGGATTGAATAATGGAATCAAGCTGCGCATGACTCCATGGCAACGGGTCTCTGATGTTTGCCTGATCCTATGAGCGGCAAGAATTCCGGCAAAGGTGCTGGTAAGCTACGCCGCAATGCAGACAAGGGATTCAAGCCATGGCTCGATCTGGCAAAAGCGAGGCGCCAAGCCGGGCGATGTTGGTACAGCGGATGGTGTCCATGCTCGCAGCGCTCGCGCCGCGCGAAGGATATAACTTGTCGGCGTTGCCCGATGTCCGATTCCTGCGTTCCAACCGCCCATTGAAGGCGGTGCCGGTGCTCTACGATCCCGGAATCGTGATCGTTTGCCAGGGCAGGAAACGCGGGTATTTCGGCGATCGGATTTACCTGTACGACGATCGGCATTACCTTGCCGTTTCGGTGCCGGTGCCATTCACCATGGAAACGGACGCCAGCGAAACCGAGCCGCTGCTGGCGATCTACATGCATCTCGATTTCAAGCTCGCCGCCGATTTGATGTTGCAGATCGACCAGCATGGCGGCATGGAACCGACCGAGCCCAGAGGCATGATGTCCAGCCCGATGGACAGCCGGCTATGCGAATCGCTGGTTCGATTTCTTGAGGCGATGAGCCGGCCTCTGGAAGCCCAAATTCTTGGCCCGGCGCTGCTGCGCGAGATCTACTTCCATGTGTTGACCGGGGAGCAAGGGGCGTCGATGCGCGCCGCGCTGTCCATGCATGGACAGTTCGGCAAGATTGCGCGAGCGTTGCGCCGGATCCATGCGTCTTTCCATGTCGACGTCAGCGTCGAGCAGCTGGCGCGCGAAGCAGGGATGAGCGTTCCTGCCTTCCACGCTCACTTCAAGGCCGTCACCAGGACGTCTCCGGTGCAGTACCTGAAGTCGATACGGTTGCATCAGGCTCGCCTGCATATGGTCCGCAGTGGCATGACCGCGGCAGCCGCCAGTGCCGAAGTCGGCTATGACAGCCCCTCGCAATTCAGCAGGGAATTCAAGCGCCTGTTCGGGCGAAGTCCTGTCGAAGAGGTCAAGCGGATGAAGGCGGAATTTGCCGTGCCGCCCCCGCATGCTGGCTCGCCGTTTGTGTCATCGCACTGATGCTACTGATCGCGCTTGTTGCGAGCGGTCCGGCGCTTGGCGTGCAAGCATGCGGCGACGGCCGCGGCCCCCGAGAGGCCGCGTAGCCGGATCAGGCCAATGGCGCGTGCCGGCGTTGCGATCGCATCCACCAGGCCTGCAACACGGAGCCGATCACAAAGACGATCAGCCACGCGGCCAGCGCGCCGCGCACCACAGGCGATTGCGGGCCGTCGGCAAGAGGATGGGCGGCCGGCAGTCGCGTCAGCGTCTCGTTGATTCCGGGTACGAGCAGCAGGAAGAAGCTGAACGTGAGACCGAACTGGGACAGGTAGGGTTGGGCGCGGGTCAAGACCGGAATTCGGGGCAGCAACAGCGCGCCGAAGATGGCCAGCAGCGCCAGGATGCCCAGCGCATGGCCGGCGTTGAAGCCTCCGGTGCTGGACAGCCCGAATGACGTCAGCACCGATAGCACCAGCCCAACGAGGTAAGTCTTGCCGGCGTGTGTGGCGCTGTCGATCCTGAAGTGGCGCGCGAAGCTATAGAGGCCCGCGATGACGGGGACGATGCTGATCAGGGTGTGCCCGGACCCCAGGGCGGAAATCGGATGCGGCATAGGACGATGGCTCCTTCAAACCACGGGTTGAAACAACGGGATTCCACGCGCATGGCAACCAACTAGTTGGTCGGTAGCGCAGTGAAAAAATAGCCGGCTCGCGGCCGGTACAAAACAGCGGTCAATTCGCCCCGGTCAGCCGTCGGATCGCCGCTTGCGAGACGGAGGCGAATGCCTCGGGATTATCGAAAGCCCGTGCGGTCAACATGGCGCCGTGCACCGTGGACATGAACGTCTGTGCCTCGACAAGCGGGGTATCGCGCAGATGGAATTGTCCTTTCGCGGCACCCGCTTCAAGGACCGTTGCCAGCCATGCGGTCAGGTCCCCAAAATAGGCTCGCACCTCATGCGCGATCTCTTGCGGGATCATGGGCAATTCGGCGGCAAGCATCGCGCAAATACATATCGGCAAGGTGCCATCGCCTATGCACCGGGACCAGTAATCGATATAGGCCGCCAGCCGCGCCAGCGGATCGCCGATCTGTTGATCGAGCGCGGCCATCCCTTGCACTGCCTGCGCCCGGTGCAGCCTGACCACAGTCAGGACCAGGTCCGCCTTGCTCGGAAAATGATGATGGATGCTCGGCTTGCCGATATGCACACGCTCGGACAGATCCGCATAACTGAATCCGTGATAACCGCCGGCGGCGAGCAATTGCTTCGTATGCTCGGCGATTTCGCTCGCGCGGGGGGAAAGTTCCATATTCATCGGCAATAGGGCTGGATGGTGGAATACGCATGCAAGACATCGCTGATCCAGCTGCCGGGATGCTGCGCTTTGCATTCAACGTTTTGACCAATCTACTAGTTGGTCGGTTGTGTTGTCAAGGCTTTCCGCGCACCCGGCATGGGATGACGCTCGCGACAGCGGGACGCCTATTCAGCGGCGTTGGCCGCCTCGCCGAGCTGGGGAGTGCCGGTTCCGCTCCCGATCCGCCACCTCGCGAGCCAACGCGAGGAATGCCTTCATGCCGGCGGAGTGATTGCGCCGGCCGGGGTAGTAGAGGCAAAGCCCCGGCAATGGCGGCGTCCAATCTGCCAGCACGCGAACCAGGCGTCCTGCCTCGATATCGGCCAGCACGTCCTGCTCCATGAAAAAGCCCAGGCCGATACCCTCGATGACCGCGGCCCGTGCCAGGCTCGCTTCGTCGAGCGTGATCTGGCCGCGCACGTCCACCCGCACCGTCTCGCCGGCCTTCTCGAATCGCCACCGATACAGCGTCCCGTCGGGCAGCCGTACACGCACGCATTGGTGCTTCAGCAGATCGGGAGGGATGCGAGGCTTCCGATGATTCTCGAAGTACACGGGTGAACCCACGACGGCATAGCGTTGAGGCCGTCCGAGTGAAACGGCGATCATGTCGCTCGGCACGAGGTCGGCGACCCGCACGCCGAGATCGAAGCCTTCGGCGACGATATCCACCAATCGGCCTTCGGTGACCAGGTCGACGTTCATCTCCGGGTAGCGGCGGAGGAATTCCAACACCAGCGGGGAAATGATCTCCCGCGCTGCAAATGCGGCGGCATTGATCCGTAGCGTCCCGGCAGGCGTTTCGCGTTGCGAGCCCACGGCCGCCAACGCGCCCTGCATATCCTGCAGCACAGGCCCAACGTTGCCGACGAATTGCCGACCGGCATCCGTCAGCGAGACGCTGCGGGTAGTGCGATTGAACAGGCGAACGCCGAGATTCGCCTCGAGCTTGCCAATGGCATGGCTCAGCGCCGTCGTCGATATCCCGAGATCGATCGCGGCTGCGCGGAACGTTCCACGGCGCGCAATCGCGATGACGGCTTCCAGGTCTTGAAGGGAGGTCCGTTCCATTGTCCCGAATTTTTCATCATGGCATCCGGTTTTATCTTCTTTGTCTGCACAATGGTCAAGCCCTAAACTTCATCCCGAACTTTGCCAGCAAGCAGGAACAGGAGTGAAACGATGAATATTCCGGCCGTTGTGAACGCGTATTTCGAGGCGGACAGGGGCAACGATGCCGAGGCCATCGCACGGGCCTTCGCGACTGATGCGGTGCTTGAAGATGAGGGCACACGGCATCAGGGCGTCGGCGCGATACGCGCGTGGTGGCTGGCGGCCAAGGCGAAATATCGCCACGTCGCCGAGCCGATCGAGATGTCGCGCACAGGCGACGAGATCGCCGTCCGTGCGAGGGTGTCCGGCGAATTCCCGAACAGTCCGATTACGCTGGAATTTCTCTTTACCGTGGAGGGCGACAAGATCGTCGGGCTTCGGATTCATTGATGCCCGGGTTGCAGCGTTCACGTAGGAGCTGCGGGCGGAGCAGCGAAGAAACGGCCTCCCGGGAGGCCTTTTTATCCTCCTGCCGACTCGCTGCTGTCGGCGTACTCAGCCAACGAGAATAGAAGGGTGGCGAAATCGGACAGCCCGAGATCTCTCGTGGTCAGATCCACCATGGCGTCTTCGAGGTCATCGTTCTTCTGCACGGTGACGCCATGCAGTTCGAGAAACGTCAGGCATGTGACAAGACCTGTCCGCTTGTTGGCATCCACGAAGCAGTGCCCTTGGCCAATGGCCCTCGCATAGTGAGCCGCCAGATCGAAGAGGTCATCGACGCCTTCATAGAACTGTGCAGCGGCGACGCGATGGAGCGCACCTTCCAGATATCCCGGGTGCTCGCCGGCCAGCCCGATCTCGGTCTCGAGAATCAGGTCGTGAATCTCACGTACCTGATCTGCAGTGATCGAGATGAAACCTTTGTTCATCGCTTGGCGAGGCGCTTGATCACTTCGTGATGTTTCTGGATGACCTTGCGAGCGGCTTCCTGAACGGTGGATGAGTCAGCGTTCTCGATCACGACGATGCGCCCATCAAGCGAATGTTCGGTCTTCGTGCTTGGTGCGACCTTGTCGGGGCTGGGCGCGCTAGTGACCTTGATTCGTTCCTTGATAGGGACGTTGTATTTGGATAGGGAGACCTTGCTCATTTGAAGCTCCGTCGTATTGCCGGAGTATATCGGCACGATGCCTTCGCCGTGACGACACTACGAGGCCATATCGATGGGGGACGGAAGAAGTGAAGCATTCGCGCGGATTTCCTCAATTTGTTTGTGGAACCTTCACCACCGTCTCCCAAGCCCGCACCACCTCCCCATCCACCGACCGCGGCTCCATCGGAGCCAGCGGTTTTCCGGTGCGCTTGTCGACCAGCACCGAGCGCGCATCCCGCGATCCGAACAGATGCTGCTCGCCCCATTGGCGCAGGGCCACGATCACCGGAAATAGCCGCTCGCCCTTCGGGGTCAGCACATATTCCTGATACGACGTGCCGTCCGATGCCGGGCTGATCTCGAAGATGCCGGCTTCGACCAGCAGGCGCAGGCGATCGGCCAGGATGCTGCGTGCCACGCCGAGCCGCCGCTGGAATTCGCTGAAGCGGCGTACGCCATCGAAGGCGTCGCGCACGATCAGCAGGCACCAGCGATCGCCGACCAAATCCAGCGAGCGGGCAACCGGACAGGTTTCCGTCTGGTTGTCGCGACGTTTTGCCATGGGTACTCCTTCGGTAGGGGGCTGAGTCAGGTCATCTTTTCGTCTTGGTGGTTTCATTTTAAGACCAGTCTGCCTATAATCAAACCAGTCTTGATTTGAGACCACCTTGAGCGCACGTGGGAGGCCACCTTCGAGGCCACCTTCGAGGCCACCTTCGAGGCCCCCTTCGAGGCCACGTTTGAAGCCAGGCTGGAAACCACGTTTGAACCCACCTCGACGAAAGGAGAAACCATGCCGGGCGAACCGCCGACAGGCCCTGTACCCACGCAACCAACGTCGTCCACGAGCCCGATGCCGAGCGCATTGGTGGCGCTGTTTGCCTGTGCCTGCGGGCTCAGCGTGGCCAACGTCTACTACGCGCAGCCCTTGCTCGACGCACTCGGCGCGCAGTTCGCGCTGGACCATGCCGCGGTGGGCGGCGTGATCACGGCCACGCAGGTCGGCTGTGCCCTGGCCTTGTTGCTGCTGGTGCCGCTGGGCGATCGCATGGATCGGCGGCGCTTGATGCTGGGGCAGGCCGCTGCACTGGTGGGTGCGCTGATCGCGGTGGCCGCGGCCGGATCTGCGCCGGCTTTGCTGGCCGGCATGCTGGCCGTGGGCTTGCTCGGTACCGCGATGACGCAGGGTTTGATCGCCTACGCCGCGACCGCCGGCGCGCCATCGGAGCGCGGAAGGGTAGTGGGGGCCGCGCAGGGGGGCGTCGTGATCGGCCTGTTGCTGGCGCGCGTGCTCGCCGGCCTGATCGCCGATGTGGCCGGATGGCGCGGCGTGTATCTGTTCTCGGCGCTGGCGATGCTGGCGCTGTCTCTGATCCTGTGGCGTCGTCTGCCGGCACAGACGCCCGCGACAACGCGGCTGAGCTATCCACGACTGATCCTGTCGATGCTGACCTTGCTGCGTCAGGACCGCGTGCTGCAGATCCGGGGCGCGATCGCGATGCTGATGTTCGCCGCGTTCAGCGTGTTCTGGAGCGCGCTGGTCTTGCCGCTGAGCGCGCCGCCTTATGCGCTGTCGCACACGGCGATCGGGGCGTTCGGGCTGGTCGGCGTGGTGGGCGCGCTGGCGGCCGCGCGTGCCGGCCGTCTCGCCGACCGTGGCATGGGTCAGCAGGTCACCGGCGGCGCGCTGCTGGTGCTGCTGCTCTCATGGCTGCCGCTGTGGTGGTTCGATTCGCACGGCCTGTGGTGGCTGGTGATCGGCATCGTTGCGCTAGACCTGGGCGGGCAGGCCATCCATGTCGCCAACCAGAGCATGATTTTCGCGGCGCAGCGCGACGCGCACAGCCGTCTCGTCGGCTGTTACATGCTGTTCTATTCGGTGGGCAGCGGGCTGGGCGCCATCGCATCGACATGGGTCTATGCGGCCGCGGGATGGCCGGCGGTCTGCCTGCTCGGCGGTGGGATCAGTGCCACGGCGCTGGCGTTCTGGGCGTTGACGCTGCGCCATATGCCACGGGCTTCGGCGGCCTGCGCGCAACCGGCCTAAGCTGAAGGTTTCGGAGAGGGCGCCGCAAAGGAAATCGCTACGCGTGGCGTCTTCTCCGGCCCACGGAAACGCAGCACACGCAGGACACGCACGCCACGCAGGAGGACGCCATGGACGACGACATCGAGACGATGAGCCGCGAGCAGCTGATCGAAGAAGTGAAGCGATTGCGAGCCGGCATCCGCCGCCATCGGGATGCCTCGGGCCACGACCTGTGCTGGCATCACCCCGACCTGTGGGCCTTGCTGCCCGATGCCGCCACGCATACGCCCGCGGTCCCGGACTGGCCGCAGTTCCTGCGCGGCTGCGTCAGGTACCGCGAGTCGCTGGACCGGCAGTGCCCGCAGGCGCCGCGCATCCAGCAGGAATTTGGCGAGTAGGCCGCAAGTCCGTCAGCACTGCGCCGATCCAAACCAGCGCGCCAGCAGCGTATTGACCTCGCGATGGCGCTCGTACTGGACCCAGTGTCCCGCGCCCGGAACGAGGCACCAGTCCCGATGCGTCGCGGTCCCGGTCAGCCGGCTGGCCGCATCGATCGGCGAGGCGGTGACATCGTGCTCGCCCCACATCAGCAGCGTGGGGCCATGGAACGCGTCCAGCGCGGTTTCCAGCAGCGCCTGCCGCGAGATCGCCTTGCTGCGAAAGCGCGTTGCGCGGCAGGCAAGCTCGTGCACCAGCATGGCGGTCTCGTCGATGCCGCCTTCCTCATGCAGCATCAGCGCGAGCAGGTTATGCCGCAGCGCGACTCGCATGGCGTGCGGATCGTCCTTGCGCCAGTCCATCATCTCCATGCGCTGGCGCCGCGTGCCGCCGTGTCCGGCGGGCCCCAGCAGGGCGAGCCGCGCCGTGCCGCGACGCCGCGCGGCGACCTGTGCCGCCACCAGTCCGCCGAAGGAAAAGCCGGCGAGCGAGACGATCGCATCCGCACCGACCAGGCGGTCCAGCGTCCCAATGACGGTGCCGACCAGGCGATCGAGCCGATCGGCGGCGTGGGGATCTCCCGGCAGCGCATCGGACTGGCCGAAGCCCGGCAGATCGGGCACCCACAGCGTGTGGGTTGCCGACAAGGGCTCGATATTGCGGACCCAATGCATCCAGTTGCCATGGCCGCCATGGATCAGCACCAGCGGCGGCCCGCTGCCGAACTTGCGCCAGACCATCGCGCGGTCGGCATCGTGCACGACGCAGGTCTCGGCGCGTCGGTCCAGGCGGATCAGTTCGGCGTTCATCGCGGGGGCGAGGGGAAGGGCGGGGGAACTCACGATGTCAGCACGAGGGCATCGACGGCGAGCACACCTTGCCCCTCGGGCAGCACCATCATCGGGTTGACTTCGGCTTCGGCGATGCCGAGCTCCGGCCGCACCGCCAGCTGGGACAGCGCGCAGACGGCCCTGGCCAGCGCCTCGAGGTCGCCGCGGGCCTTGCCGCGCAGCCCCGACACCGTCTTCAGGGCCTTCACTTCGGCGACCATGTCGCGCGCGACCTCGACCGTCACCGGCGCCAGCCGGATGCTTCGATCGCGCGCCACCTCGGCCCAGATGCCACCGGCGGCCAGCATGACGATCGGGCCGGCGTCCGGATCGATACGGTAGCCGACCAGCACCTCGGTCAGGCCCTTGGTCATCGGCTGCACCAGGACTTCATCGCATCGCACGGTCGGCGCGCGCTCGGCCACGTTGGTCTGCAGCGCCGCCAATGCGTTTTCCAGTTGACGGGCGTCCTGAATGCCGAGCACCACGCCGCCCACTTCGGTCTTGTGCGGAATCTCCGGCGAGCAGACCTTGGCGACCACCGGATAGCCGAAGGGCAGTGCCGGCACGGGGCCGTCGATCGGCAGCGTGATCGCCGGCGCGTACGGCACGCCGAGCCGTTCCAGCACGGCGTAGGCCTGCGCTTCGCTGAGCCCGCGCGGCGGCCGATTGCGCTTCGGTTGCGCCGCGGGTTGAATGCCGGGAGCGCGTCGTGCCAGCACCGCGGCAATGGCATCGGCACACGGTTCGGGCGAACGGAAGCATGGCACGCCGGCGGCCGTCAGCGCGGCCAGCGCCTCGGGTGCGTCGGGCACGAGCATCGCGGCCAGCGGCTTGGCGCTGTCGGCGCTGTCGATGATCGGCTTGACCGCGAGCTGCGGCTGGAAGCGCGCCGAGGAGCCGACGACGGCCAGCACGATATCGAACTCCGGTGCCTCGAACATGATGTCGAGCGCCGTCTTCATGACCTTGTAGTTGGTGCCGGCCAGCGTCAGGTCGAGCACGCGTCCCGGCGAGACCGCGATACCGGCCGCCGCCAGCTTGTCGAGCGTCGCCGGGGAGGCGGGTTCCACCACCACATCGCGGATACCGAGCTGATCGACGACCATCGCCGCGCCGCCGCCCGTGGTGGTGACCACGCCCACGCGGCGTGGCTGCGGGCGTGGCGTGCTGTGTGGCGTGCTGCGTGGCTGGCTGTGTCGCTCGCTGTGTGGCTCGCTGTGTGACGGCGTACCCGGCTGCGCCAACGGAATGCGCCGTGCCAGCGGAAACGCTTCCAGCAGCGCTTCCAGCACGCCGACGCGCGCAATGCCGAGATCCTTCAGGAAGGCATCGGCGATATCGTCCTCGCCGGCCAGCGCGCCGGTATGGGTCGCGGCCATTTCGGCGGCGGCGGCCGATCGCCCGAGCTTGTAGGCAATCACGGGTTTGCCGCGCCGGGCGGCCTCGATCGCGAAGGCACGCAGCTTGTCGCCGTGGCGCAGGCTCTCGAGAAACAGCAGGTAGCCGTCGATCGAAGGATCGTCCAGCGTGGCCGAGCAGATTTCGCCGATGCACAGGTCGGCCTCTCCGCCGACCGACACCAGTCCCGCAAAGCCGACGCCGCGCGCCTTGCCGCGCGAGACCAGCGAGCCGATCATGCTGCCGCTGTGCGAGGCGACGAACACCCGTCCCCGCGGCAGTTCCGGCTCGGCGAAGGCTGCATTGGCGGTCAGCACGACGCCGGCCCGCGGATGGATGACACCGAGGCTGCTGGGGCCGAGCACGCGGATGCCGGTCTGCCGGCTCAGGGCATGCAGTTCCGCTTCCCTGGCCGCGCCTTCGGGCCCCGACTCGGCAAAGCCGCTGGCGAGGATGGTCACCACCTTGACGCCGAGGCGGGCGCTCTCGCGCACCACATCGAGCACGGTCTCGGTCGGCGTCAGCACGAACACGTGGTCGGGCACCTGCGGCAGCGAAGCCAGGCTCGGGTAGGCGGTTTCGCCCTGCACCGTATCGCGATTCGGATTGATCGGATAGACCGTTCCGCGATAGCCGGCGGCACGCAGGAATTTCAACGGCCGTCCCGCGGTCTTGGCCGGGTCGTCGGAGGCGCCGAACAGCGCCACGCTGCGCGGAGACAGCAGCGCCTGCGCGAGGGCGGAGTCGATGTGGCCGGATGCTGCAGAGGTTGAATTCATCGCAACTGGAAACGGGGTATGAGGAAAGTCGGTGCGGTCGGCTGGCGTGCTCAGTTTGTGGCCGGCCTGGGCGGGCGCTGCGGGAACGATCGGCCGAACACGCCCTCGGCGATGCGATTTTTCAGCATCTCGATCGAGCCGCCGGCGATCATCCATCCGCGGATGCGGCGCAGGCAATATTCGACGATCGATTCCTGGCTGTAGCCCATGCCGCCCATGATCTGCAGCGCCTCGTTGGCGACGTCCCAGCCTGCCTGGTTGCAGGCCAGCTTGGCCATTGCCGTGCTATGCGCGGACGGCAGGCCGTGCTCGCCCTCCATGGCCGCGCGATACAGCAGAAGCTGGGCGGATTCGAGCTTCATAGCCATCTCCGCGAACTTCCATTGAATCCCCTGGAATTCGCACAATTCGCGACCGAACTGCTTGCGCACCATCGCATGTTCGCGCGCGACGTTGAAGCAGTGGCGGCCGAGCGCGAGGGCGCGCGACGAGTTGCCCAGCCGCTCGACGTTGAAGCCGGCGATCTGGCGCTTGAAGCCGCCTTCGCCAAGCAGCAGGTTGTCGGCGGGAATGCGGCAGTCCTCGAAATAGAGCTGGCACCATTCCTCGCCGCTCATGAATTTCGACGGCTCGCCGACCTGGAAGCCCGGCGCGCCGCGTTCCACCAGCACCGAACCGATGCCGTTGACGCCGGGGCCGAAGCGTACGTAGATCAGGAACAGCTCGGCCTCGGGGCTGTGCGTGGAGAAGATCTTGCTGCCGTCGATCACGTAGTGGTCGCCGTCGCGGCGCGCGGTGGTGCGCAGCTCGGTGACGGCGGAGCCGGCCTCCGGCTCGGTCATGCCGAGCGCGATCAGTTTGCGGCCGGCGAGCAGATCGGGCAGGAAGCGCGCCTTCTGTTCGGGCGTCGCGTATTCGACGAAGGTGCGGATCGGCCCGAAATTGCCGGCCTGCACGATGTCCGCGCTCTTCGGGCAGACCAGCGCGATTTCCTGGATCGCGATGACCGCGTGCATCAGCGTGCCGCCCTGGCCGCCGTCCTCTTCGGGGAAGGCGATGCCGAGCAATCCCTGCTCGGCCAGCATGCGTGCCGCGTCCCACGGGTACTGGGCGGAATGCGCGCGCTGCAGCGCGCCGGGCGCGAGCTTGTCCTGGGCGAACCGGCGCACCGATTCCGCAAATGCCTGATGCTCTTCGCTGAGTTCAAAGTTCATGTCGATGTCTCGGGATGGGGCGGAAGCCAGGCATCAGCTTCCGCTATCCCGAGACGGTTGTGAACTTCGTGTTTGGAGGGCAGGTAGAACTTATCGTCATACCTGGAGCCGCGTGCGGCCGCGTCGGGCGATGCGCGGCGCTCGACGCGCGTCCTTCATTTCGCCGCACGCTGTTCGCGCGCCACGGTGTCGAGCAGCCAGTCCCGGAATGCCGTCACCTTGCGGGACTCGCGCTGCACGGCCGGCCGGACCAGATAGTAGGACTTGCTGCGCACCAGCGGCCGCGCGAATGGCCGGATCAGGCGGCCGGAGGCCAGCTCGGCCTGCAGCATGGCCGCCTGTCCGATCGCGATGCCAAGCCCATCGAGGGCGGCCTGCCAGGTCAGCACCGAACTGCCGAAGCTCATGCGTTCGGTGCGCTCGGCCATCTCGGTCAGGCCCGCGAACGCCAGCCAATCATCCCAGTCGTTGCGGCGATAGTGCGACACCAGCAGGCGGTGGCGCAGGAGCGCTTCGGGCTTGCCCCGGCTGCCGCCGCGATGCGTGCGCAGGTACTCGGGCGTGCAGACCGGTTCGATCTCGTCGTGGAACAGGAAGTCGGCGCTGACCCGGGGCCAGCGGCCGTCGCCGAACTGGATGGCAAGATCGGCGGGATCGCGATCGAAGTCGACATCGGGAATCGCGTTGTCGATGCGCACTTCGACGCTGGGATACTGGGCCTGGAAGTCCGGCAGCCGCGGGATCAGCCATTTCGCCGCGAAGGTCGTGTAGGTGCGCACGCGCAGTGCGCCCTGCGAGGTGTTCTTCAGCAGCCGCGCCGTCGCGGTGGCAATGGCATCGAAGGCCGGGACGACCTCCTCGGCATAGGCCTGGCCGACGCGCGTCAGCGAGACGCCGTGGCGTTCTCGCCGAAACAGCTCGACGCCCAGGTAGCCCTCGAGTACCGCGATCTGCCGGCTGACCGCCGACTGGGAAACGTGCAGTTCCTGCGCGGCAACGGTCAGGTTCTGACTGCGTGCCACGACTTCGAAGACCCGCAGCGGGTTCAAGGGGGGAATACGCCGAGCCATGTTGTCGCGTCCGAGCAATGACTTTTCATTATATCTATGCCATCGGACGCACCATCCCCTCAGGGCAACGAGACCGCGCTGTCGAGCGCCCACAGCTGCCGCAGCAGCGTGCGCGTTCGGGCCGGGCCCAGCACCGGCTCCACCAGCTCGACGAACTTGTCGTCGAGGTCGGCATCGCTCAGCGGCTCTTCGGGATCGCCCTTGCGGTTCGGCTGCAGATGGGTCAGTTCGCGCCCATCGCGCAGGCGTACCGTGACGCGCGCCGCGCGTTGTCCCGGGAAGGCGGCATCGAGCTGGCCGTCGACCGACAGTTCGATGCGCGACATCAGGGCGCGGATCGCCGGATCGGCCAGCCGTTCCGCGGAGAACGCGGCCAGCCGCACGCTGCCATGGATCAGCGCCGAGGCCACGACAAACGGCACGCTGAAGCGGGCCTCGGCCGCGGTGCGCGGGTCGGGGTTGCCGGCAACATCGAGGGCCGGGCGATAGGTGCCGATCCGCACCGCGGCGATATCGTCGACGGAGAACCCATGCGCGCGCTGCAAGGCCTGGGCGCCGTCGATCGCGGCGAAGGTGTGGCCGCAGCAGGCGTGGTTCTTGAAGGTGATCTGCGTGATATGGAAATTGCGGCCCAGTGTTGCGGCGGCCGCCTGCCAATCCGGCCCGTCGCTCATCGCGCGTCCCAGGCCCGCTTCGCCGTCGATCACGTCGAGCGAACCGGTGACCCCGGCCTCGGCCGCCATCGCGGCCAACAGTCCCGCCTCGGCGGCCCGGCCCGAATGCAGCGGCTTGGACATCGAGTCCATGCGAAACGCCTGCTGCAGGCCCGCGGCGAAGGTGGCGCTGGTGGCAAGCGCATGCGCAAAGCGCGCGGCATCGAGCTGGAACAGGGCAGCGGCGGCCGCGGCGGCGCCAAAGGTGCCGACGGTGCCGGTGTTGTGCCAGTAACGGTAATGCGTGCGGCCAAGCGCCGCGCCGATCCGCGTCGAGATCTCGTAGCCGATCACCACCGCGTGCAGGAATGCCGCGCCGCTTGCCCGGCGTTGCTGGGCGGCGGCAAGCGCGGCCGCGATCGTGGGCGCGCCCGGATGGTAGATCGCGTGCTTGTAGATGTCGTCGACCTCCACCGTATGCGCGGCGGTGCCGTTGATCAGCGCCGCGGTTCGCGCGGTGGCCGGGCGCCCCAGGGCCAGGCGGGCATCGCCGCGATCGAGATCGTCGGCGCAGGCGCGCTCCAGCAGCGTGCAAGGCGCGACGACCGCGCCCGGCAGCAATGCCGCATACCAGTCGATCACCGCACGCTTGGCGTGGTGGATCACTTCGCTGGAGCGCGCGCCGGGGCCGGGCTGCTGGGCGAAGGCGGAAAAGGTCTCGATGATGGTCATGGGGTCCGTTCACGTTGGCAGGCTGGCGCCGATGCTCGTGCAGGGCGGTGCGGATGGCAACTTCCAATTGATCGTGCAGGTATGACATACAGGAATGCCAGGGCGGTGCGGGACCGGTGGCGCTGTATTGAGTTTTTCTCATGGCAGCGGGCCGAATCGGAAGTTCTCAGGGGCGAGCGGTTCACACACCATGGCGATGGTTCGACCGGACACGTGCGGTATGTCGCGGTTGCCATGCGGAAAACGGCGGGCAGCAGCCGGTCGTTGCCGACGAACAGAGCGCAGCCATGCGGCAATGCGCCATCCCTGATGCCATGACGGAGACATCCATGAAGACATTCGGTCCGGTCGCCGGCGCTCTCGCCGCCGGTGCGCTGATCCTTTCCTTTGCCACCGCGGCACATGCCACGCCGTCCGGCTATCCCACCAAGCCGATCCGCATCATCGTCGGCTACCAGGCCGGCGGTCCCACCGATCTGACGGCGCGCTTGCTGGCCGGCAAGCTGCAGGCGGGGCTGGGGCAGCCGGTCATCGTCGAGAACAAGGTGGGCGCGGGCTCCAACATCGCCTCCGACTATGTCGCGTCGGCGCCCCCGGATGGCTACACGCTGCTGCTGGCAGCGGCGCCGATCACGATGACCAAGTACCTTTACAAGGGGCTGAAGTTCGATGTGCTCAAGAGCTTCGAGCCAATCGCCAACGTGATGACGGCGCCGGCCGTGCTGGCGGTATCGACCAGGCTGCCGGCGCACGACCTGCGCTCGCTGATCGCACTGGCGAAGAAAAAGCCGGGGACCTTGACCTTCGGCTCGACCGGCGCCGGCGGCTCGCAGCACCTGGCCGGCGAACTGCTGAAGCAGCGCGCGGGCATCGACATGCTGCATGTTCCTTACAAGGGAGCGTCGGCCGCGCTGACGGACCTGATGGCAGGCACCGTCGACATGGTGTTCATGACGTCGATGTCGGCGTTGCCCACGTTGAAGTCCGGCAATCCGCGCGCGATCGCGGTGGCATCGAAGAAGCGCATGCCGCAGATGCCGCAGCTGCCGACGATGGAGGAGGCGGGGCTGCCCGGATTCGAGGCCGATTCGTGGAACGGCCTGCTGGCGCCGGCGGGAACGCCCAGGGAAGTGCTCGACCGCCTGAACGCCGAAGTCAACAAGGCGCTGGCCTCGCCCGACGTGCGCGACACGCTGGTATCGCAGGGGGCCATTGTCGTCGGCGGCTCGCGCGAGCAGTTCCGGCAGTACCTGGTCGAAGAGGTCGATCGCTGGGGCAAGGTATTCCAGACGGTGCACATCTCGCTGCAATGAACGCCGGCGGACTGCGATGGCCAGGCGGATTGATCGATGTTTGACTATCTTGTCCGAAGGGACCGGGGAGGGGAAACACCCATCGAGGAGCAGACCCATGCGGCAAGACATCGAGCAGCTATTCGAGCGATACCAGCAGTGCTTCGTGCAGGGCCTGCGCGGCGAGGCCGACCTGGAAACGGTCGCCGGATTTTTTGCCGAGAGCTTTATCACGGCGTGGCCCGGCGGCGTGATGACCGGCACCAACGACGAGCAACTACGCGGCGTGATGGGCAAGGGCTTCGATCACTACCGCGCGATGGGCATGCGCGATATGGCCGTCGACCATGTGGCGGTGCACCAGATCGACCCGATGCATGGCGTCGCCAGCGTGGCGTGGGCCTCCACCTTCGAGCGCCCCGGCGAGGCCCCTCGCGCGGTGCGGTTCAGCGTCCACTACCTGGTCCAGCTGCGCGAGGGCGATGCCAGGATCTTCGGCTGGATCGCCGGCGACGAGGAAGCGGAACTGCGCGCGCAGGGGATCACGTCATAGTGCTTCGCAGTTGAGCCGGTCTTGCCGCGGTGCCAACGCTGGCGCCTCGATAGGCGCCGACGAGCCGCGCGGTGGCGGAGACAGCGCCGCGATCTGCTGCGCGATCCACGCGTCGGCCAGGGCCTGCGCGCGCTCGAGACAGGCGGGTCCGCGCCGCAGATTGTCCAGCCGCAACACCGACAGGTCGTGCAGGCCGGCGGTGGCTAGCGCGTGACGCAGATACGGCGTCAGGAAATCCGGCTGCCCCTTGCCGTCATCGCCGAGCGGCCCGCCGCTGCCGACGATCAGATAGACCGGGCGGTCGGGCAGCATTCCCTTCTTGCCTTCCGGCGTGCGCGCGAAGGTGAGGCCGGGGCGCAGGATCTGGTCGATCCAGGCCTTCAGCGTGGCGGGTACCGTGAAGTTGTGCATCGGCGTGGAGATCACGATGCGATCCGCGGCCTGCAATTCGGCGATCAGCGATGCCGAGAAGGCAAGCACGCCCGTATCGCTGGCCGCATCGGTAGACTCCGCCGCGAGGCTGGCATGCGCGAATGCGCCATCGACCAGGGGCGGCGGACGACGCGCCAGGTCACGCTCGACCACGCGCAGCGTTTCCCGCTGTCGCATCCGCTCGATCAACGCGGCGCCTGTGGCGCGGCTGGTCGACGCCTCCCCATTGGGGCTGGCGCTGACATGAAGCACGGTTTTCATCGTGGCTCCCGATGGTTTATGCCGCAGGTCAGCTCACCGCCTCGGAGAACCGCAGCCCGATGATCCCCACCACCGTCAGCGTCAGGAACAGCAGCCGCTGCCATTGCATGCCCTCGCCGAAGCTGACGATGCCGATCGCGACCAGCCCCAGCGTGCCGATGCCGGTCCAGATCGCATAGGCGGTGCCCACCGGCAGATTGCGCAGCGCCTTGGCCAGCAGGTAGATGCTGGCCAGTCCAGCGGCAACGGCCACCACGCTCGGCAGCAGCCGTGTCCAGCCCTGGTTCAACTTCAGCACGACGCCCATCACGATCTCCAGCGCGGCGGCGGCAAACAGAAAAGTCCACGCCATCGCTCACGCCTCCGCCCGATCCTGCGTCGCCGCCGCGGGCCGGCGCAACGCCGCGAGACCGCGTTGTACCGCCGGCCGCTCGGCGATGCGCTCGAGCCAGCGGGCCACATGCCGGTATTGCCCGATGTCGAGCCGCAGTTCGTCATGGCTACGCAACCACGGAAACGCGGCGATGTCGGCAATGGTGTAACGGTCCAGCGCCAGATAGTTCGATTCCGCCAGCCGTCGGTCCACCACCCCATAGAGCCGATGCGCTTCCTTCGTGTAGCGCTCGATCGCTTCGCGATTTCCGCTCTGCGAGCCATGCAGGAACCACCACAGCTGTCCCAGCATCGGCCCGATGCCGCCGACCTGGAAATGCAGCCATTGCTGGACCTGCCACTGCTCGTGGCGCTGCGTCGGATGCAGGGGGCCGTACTGGCTCGACAGATAGCCGAGGATCGCCCCGGACTCGAACACGGTGATGCCTTCGCCGTGATCGACCAGCGCCGGGATCTTGCCGTTCGGGTTGATCGCGAGATAGTCGGGGTGGCGCTGTTCGCCCTTGTCCAGGGCGACATCCACCTGCCGGTAGGGCAATCCGGCTTCCTGCAGATAGATGCTGACCTTCTGGCCATTGGGGGTGTTGGCGGTGTAGAAGGTCAGGTCTGGCGTGGTCAGCCTTGATGGGATGACGGATGACATGGTGGTTCCTCCGATGATGTCCTGCGATATGGCTATGAGTTGCATCTGCAATCGTTGCAGATGCAACTGTAGTCGATGGAGACGGCTTCGGCAAGCACGGCCATCGGTGGAGCGATCGAAGAGGGCGGCCGGCGGATTGCCGGCGGCACCGGCGTGCTGGCACGGCAGCGGTCGACGCGCGCGTGCCGTCGCCGGGCCGGCGACAGTCACGGCGTGGTGCGCGAGTGTGATGGTGGGAGGGCGGGTTGGTCCCGGTGGTGGGTCGTCAGCCAGTTCCCACCTGGGCCAGGGACCGGCGCAGCGGCGTCAGGAAGGGCGCGATGCGGCCGCGGCAGCGCGCACGGCCTGCGCGGCCCGCTCGAGCGCGTCGGCGAAGCGCCGCTCGTCGGCGGGATCGAATTGGGACAGGAACAGATCGGCGATCGTGGCCTGGTAGATCTTCCACATCTTCTTGCGCAGCGCGCGGCCTTCGCGCGTGATCGTGAGGAAGGCGGCGCGGCCGTCGTCGGCCGAGCGAGTGCGCGTGACCAGGCCCTCGCTCTCCAGCCGGTCGACCAGACGGGTCAGGTTGTAGCGCTCGATGACAAGCGCGTCGGCCAGCTCGTGCATGCGGCGCGTGCCGCCTGGACCGCTCTCCAGGCCCCACAGCACGTCGTACCAGGCATAGGTGGGCAGCCCGGCGTCGGCAAGGCGCCGTTCCACCTCACGGATGATCAGCCGGTGCGCCCGCACGAAGGAGAACCACAGGTCGGGCCCGTTTGTCGTCATGATGCTCTCCGGTATCGTTGCAGTTGCAATTATGCCGGCGATCGATGCCGCGGGCCAGAGCCGGGCAGGGGGACCGATCCTGTCCCGGCTCGCCGTCGCTTACCAGCGGTGCTGATACATCGCCGTCAGCGTGATGCCCGCCGCCGGCAGCCGGCTGGTGTTGCTGCTGTTGCGCAGCAGCTGACTGTACAAGGGGTAGTAGTCGCGATTGAGCAGGTTCTCGATGCCGATCGTGATGGTGTCCTTGCGCGTCAGCTGGTAGCGGCTGATCAGATCGAGCGTCGTATAGCCGCCGGTATCGCGCCGCCCGAAGCTGTTCTGGCCATTGAGCCGATAGTCGCGCCCGGCGTAATAGCTGACCTGCAGCCGGTTCGTCCATTGGCTGATCGGCCGGTATTGCAGATAGCCGGTCAGCTTCAGCGGCGGAATGCGGTAGCCCGTCATGTTCTGGAAGCTGCTGCTGCCTTGCGGCTGCTCGCGGCCGCGCATCCAGGTGAAGGTCCCGCCGACACCCCACTTCTCGTCGTCGGTCAGATAGTCGGCCGCGGCCTCGACGCCGAAGATGCGCTCCTTGGTGCGGGTCAGGATCAGCCCGTTGTTGAAGCTCTGCACGTCGCCGAGCTTCGAGGTGGTGTAGAACACCGCCACGTTGGCCAGCGTGTTGCTGCCCAGCGCGCCGCGCCAGCCCAGTTCGTAGTTGTTGGTCTTGACCGGCTCCAGGCTCGACGAGTTGATGTCGAAGCCCGGACGCGCGTTGCGGATCTGCAGGCCGATGTCCGGCAGCTGGAAGCCCTGGCTGAAGGCGCCATAGAACTCCTGGCCCTTGACCGGCGCAAAGGCGGCGCCGATGTTGAACAGCCAGGCGCCGTAGTCGACGGTGCCGCCCTTGACGCCGACCGGGTTGGCCACCTTCGATTGCGACAGCGGCACGAAGTCGTCGAAGCTGGCGCTGGCGCGCTCGTAGCGCACGCCGCCTTCCATCGACCAGCGCTCGTCGAACTTGTGCTGCAGCTGGCCGAATATGCCGCCGCTGCGGGTGGTCAGCGGCGGCATATAGGTCAGCTCGCCGGTGCGCTGGAACACCAGGCCGCCGCTGGCGTCGTAGCGCGCGGCGTTGAACACGTCGAGCGGCATGTCGCTGCGTTCCTGGTTGTAGTCCGCGCCCCACAGCAGCTTGGTCTGCTTGCTCGTGCCCAGCGGCGTGCCGACCGTGAGCCGGCCGCCGAATACGCTGCTGTTCTGGCTGATCTGGTCGACGTTGCCGCCGCGCGTCGCGACCGCGCGCGCGTCGAACGGGGGAAAGCGGGTGAAATAGTCGCGATAGTAGAACTGCGTCGACACCGTGCTGCCGAAGAAGTCCTGGTGCTGGTAGTCCAGGTTCAGCACCGTGTTGCGCAGCTCGTTCTGGTTTTCGAGCTGCAGGCCGCGAATCGCGCGCGCCGCCGCCGAGCCCGGAGGCAGGCGTCCGACCGAGGGATCCGAAGCGTAGTCGGTGTTCTGCTTGGCGTGGTAGCGGCTCAGGCTGAGCTGCACGCGCTGCTGGCCGTCGATGCGCCAGCCGAGCTTGCCGCTGACGTTGTAGACATTGGAATCGAACAGATCGCCCTGGCTCGGTTCCGGTGCAATGCGATGGCCGTGCGCGTCGTAGGGGCTGCCGATGCGCTGCGCGCCGATGTGGAAGGCGTAATCGATCGGTCCCTGGCTGCCCGAGAAGTGCTGCTGCACGTTGGCGCTGAGGCCTTCCTTGCTGAGCCGTGTCAGCGGCGTGCCCAGCGTCACGGTGGTGTCGGCGCTGGGCGGGCCGCCCGCGGTGCGGGTCGTGATCGAGATGATGCCGCCGCTTGCGCCGGCGCCATAGAGCGCGCTGCTGCCGCGCAGCACCTCGATCCGCTCGATGTTGCTCGGATCGATCGTGGCGAGATTGCGGGCGGAATCGCGGTTGGTATTGAGCGGAATGCCGTCGACCAGCACCAGCGCGCTGCGTCCGCGCAGCGTCTGGCCGAAGTCCGTCACGGTGCGGCTCGAATCGGCCATGCCGGGAATCAGCTTGCTCAGCATCGTCGCCAGATTGGTGGAGCCGGTTTTCAGCTCCTCGATCTGCTCGCGCTCGATCACGGTGACCTGCCGCGTCGGATTGACCAGATCGCTCTTGATGCGGTCGACCCGTACCTCGACGGTGCTCAACTCATGCGCGGGTGCGGTGCCCGGGCTGTCGGACGGCGCCTGCTGCGCCAGCGTGGGAAGCGGGGCGCCGCCGGCGATGGCCGCGGCGATCAGGGCCGACGGCGTCAGCCGCGACGGTTGCAAACAGGCCAGTTTCTGTCTCATGGCGCGTGGGTCCGGGCTCTCTCGTAATCTACGGTTACAAAAAGCCGTCAATCATATTGATAACGATTCCTGTTTGCAACATATCTTGGAATCCAATCGGCACTCCACGACATAACTGGCCGGTCAGCCTTGCGCGGCGATGCGGCCCAGCGCTTCGCGGAACGCCTGTGCGGCCGGTCCGAGCGGCTGGTCGACGCGATGGGCCAGGTACGCTTCGTAGAGGACGCGGGCGTCGCGGCCCAGCGAGGTGGTGGCCACGCGCACCAGCCGGCCTTCGCGCAGATCGCGTTCGACCAGCCAGCGCGGCAGCCGGCCCCAGCCAAGGCCGGACAGGATCAGCGCGTATTTGGTGTCCTGCGTGTTGACGCGGCAGGTCTGCGGCGACAGCACGCCGAAGTCGCGGCCGGCGGACAGCGGCGTGGGATCGGACTGCACGATCTGCAGGTGATCGGCCAGATCGGCGAGGCCAAGCGGCGGGCCGCGCCGCCGCGCCGCCAGCGGGTGATGCGCGGACACGACCGCCACCACCTCCGTCGAGGACAGCGCCTGCAGAGCGACGCGCGGATCGCGGAAGCCCTCGCCGACCATCACCGCCAGCGTGGCGCGCTGCTCCAGCAGGGCGGCCAGCGGCCCGCCGAGCGGTTCGACCGCGAGCCGGATCGCCACCGAGGGATAGCGGCTGCGCATCGCTTCCAGCGCGGCACTGATCTGCGCCAGCGGGAACAGCGTATCGACGACCACCGACAGTTCCAGCTCCAGTTGCTGGCCGAGGCCGCGGGCACGCGCCCGCATCGCATCGACGCGCAGCAGGATGTCGCGCGCGTTGACCAGCAGGGCCTGGCCCTCCGCGGTCAATACCGGCCGCCGCCGGCTGCGGTCGAACAGCGCGACGCCGAGCTGCGCCTCCAGATTGGCGATCGCGTGGCTGACGGCCGATTGCACACGGCCGAGCTTTGCCGCTCCAGCGCGGAAACTGCCGGCCTCCGCGACGGTGGCGAAGGTGCGCAACTGGTCGAGGGTCAGGGCGTCGAGCATGGTGCGGAGCGGGTGGAGTCGGTGGCTCGGCTGGGCTTGATTGATCTATCTGATCGATCGTTTGGATCGAACTTATATCACTTCCGTCGATGTACTGCCGGTGCGATGCTGTGCGCCATCGTGAGGTTTCGGTGCAGGGGAGCGAGATGACGGATTGCGTGAACGATCAGGCGAACGATCGGGCGAACGATTGTGCCAACGGAGAGCGGTCATGGGCCGCCGGCGAAGGGCGGCGCCAAGGGGAGCTGGTACCCGCCGCGTCGTCCGGCGAGGCGGCGCCGATCGCCGCCGCACCGTTCGGCAGGACGGTGCCGAGACCCGCCACGCCGTCCGGCAAGCCGGCGCCGCTGCCCGCCGCGCCGCCCAGCCAGGCTGCGATGTGGCTGACCGTGGCGGTGGTGGTCGGCGCCGGGGTCGTGGCGGCGTTGCAGGTCGGCAAGGCCGCGATCGCGATGCCGACGCTGCAGGCTGACCTTGGCGCGACCCTGGCGCAGGCCGGCTGGCTGATGGCGATCGTCGCGGTGCTCGGCTCGCTGGGCGGGATTCCGGCCGGCGCGCTGGTGCCCGCCTTCGGCGACCGGCGGGTCTTGCTGGGCGGTCTGCTCGCGGTGGTGGTGGGCGCCTGCGCCGGCGCGCTGGCGCCGACGCTGCCGGCCCTGATGGCGTCGCGTTTCGTCGAAGGGCTGGGCTTCCTGCTGATCGCGGTGGCCGGGCCCGCGGTGCTGCAACGCGTGGTGCCGCTGCAGCGCCGCGATTTCGCCTTTGCGCTGTGGAGCTGCTTCATGCCGGCCGGCATGGCGCTGGCGATGCTCGCCGGTCCGCTGTTCGGCAACTGGCGCGGACTCTGGTGGGGGAGCGCGGCGCTGGCCGTCGTCGCGATGGCGGCGGCGCGGCTCGCGATACCCGCCTGCGCGCGGTGGCAGGCATTGACGCAGCGATCATCGCCATCGCAATCGCAATGGTCACCGCAATCGCAATGGCAGTCACAGTCGCCATTGCAATCGCAATCGCAATCGCAGTCCCGGTCGCAGTCGCCGTCGCCGTCACAGTCGCAGTCGCAGTCGCAGTCGCAGTCGCAGTTGCAGTCGCAGTCGCAGTCGCAGTCGCAGTTGCCAACGCCAACGCCAACGCCAACGCCAACGCCAACGCCAACGCCAACGCCAACGCCAACGCCAACGCCAACGCCATCGCCATCGCCATCGCCATCGCCGTCGCCATCGCCGTCGCCATCGCCGTCGCCGTCGCCGTCGCGCGGCGTTGCCGGCATGCGCGCCGATATGGCCGCGGTGCTGCGCGCCGCGCAGCCGCTGCGGCTGGCCGCCTGCTTCGCGCTCTACAGCCTGATGTTCTTCGCGTTGTTCAGCTTCCTGCCGGTGCTGCTGATCGAGCGGATCGGCGCCTCGCACCGCATGGTGGGGCTGCTGACCGCGCTCGCGATCGGCGCCAACATGATCGGCAATCTGGCGGCCGGCTATCTGCTGGCGCGCGGCGTGTCGCGGCCCGTGCTGGTGGGCGGCACCTGCGCGACGATGGGCCTGGCCGCGCTCGGCATCTTCCTGCCGGTGTTCGGCGATGTGCCGACCTTCCTGCTGTGCCTGCTGTTCTCGGCGGTGGGCGGCCTGATTCCGGCCACCTTGCTGTCGAGCGCGCCCGTCGTCGCCCCGACCGCCGCGCTGGTGCCGGTGGTGGTCGGCCTGCTGATGCAGGGCAGCAACCTGGGGCAGGTGGTGGGGCCGGTCACGGTAGGCGCGGCCATCGAGACCTGGGGCTGGCACGCCGCCGCAGCCGTGGTGGCGCTGTCGGCGTTGGCCGCCATGCTGCTGGCGCGCGGCATGCGATTCCCACGCGATGCGGCGGAGTGATCCGCTCCGCCGAGGCGCGAGAAGCCCGGGTCAGAGCGTCTTTTCGGTCAGTGTGCCTGTGTTGCGCGCCAGTCTGTTCGCTTTGCGCTCGATGGTGGCGCAGCGCTTCAGAAGAGTTTCGAACGGCTCGCCTTCGTCTAGCAGGAGGCCGTCGTCGACCATGCGTTGATAGTCGGACGCCAATGCCGTGAGCGCCTTGTCGCCGGGCACCAACTGCAATCCTCCGGACACCGCCAAGCCATAGTCGATCGGGGCGCCATCAGGGGATTTCTCGGCGAAGAAGACGCCTTTGTGCTGTGCGACGGCGTGTGCAAGACCGCGATCGGCAATGGCGGCATCGGCGAGCCCGGCATCGTCGAGACGCACCAGATCATGCCAATGCCTGGCGAACCGTGCGGTGCCACGGAATTCGCCTTGAGCACAGAAGACGTGGATCGCCGTGGCCTTTTCCCAGAACGTGCGCTCGGCACGCATCACGCGCGCGGTGGTGCCGGGAAATGCGATCTCGGGAAGGTGCGTGGCCGCATCGCATTGGATCGGGCGTGAGTGACAAGGCTCGCCGGTACATCGTGCACCGAACTCAAGCATGACGATAGGGGAAACGTAGCCTGTTCCCCCGGACAACGGCTCATAGGCGATGAAGACCTTGTCGCCTTCCGCGCGGGCGATCGCAGGCAGCCGCTGCCGGGCCAATTCATGCTGGATCGACGGAAGGACCTCTGCCGCGACCCAGGTCGACAGGCGCGCACGAATTGCCTTGCTCCATCGCTTCTCCTGACTCCGGTTTGGCGGCAGCGGTTCGCCGGCTTCTCCGATCAGATCGCTGGCGATCGCCCGGATGTCATAGGTCAGATCGATGTCTTCGGAGAAGCGCCGGATCGCGCCATATGCCTTCGACAGCGAGGTGCCGCCCTTGAAGACCAGATGATCGGAATAAGGGCTCGCAAAAAGATGCCGCAGCGACCAAACCACCCACAGGTCCTTTTCGAGCAAATGTGGTGGTCTGCCGGAACGCGTCGCGACCACTTCGAGGGCGTCCCGTTGCTCCGCCCGGGACAGGCTGAAGAATTCGGTCACGGTGCATCAATGCTGCAGCAGGGTACTGACTTCCTTGGCCATCCACGTCGGCAGCTGGCCGCGCGACGATGCGACTTCGGCAAGGTCCGATGCCGACAGCAGCGGCCGCAGTTTCCGGATCGCTTCATTGGCGTGCTGCGGCCCGAGCCAGGTCAAGGCACGCAAGATCTTGCCCGCCGGACGTCCCGCGAGGACCAGTTGCCATCGCGGCGCATGCCGGAACTCGATGGTTTGGGCCCCGAGCTTAAGCGTGCGGCTGCGGCCTGAAGTCAAATACACGGCCCGCACGGGGACCTGCGTGGTCAATCCCAGTTCATTTGCCGCTGCGGCACCGTGCGGCACCACGGTTTCCCCGCGCTGTTGAGCCAATCCTTCCACTACGGCAGAGGCTGCAGGGGCGCGCGTACCGAATCGGGTGGACACCGGCACGGCGTAGATCCCACGTTCGACTCGCAGCAGGGCACCCCGGCGCGTCAGGCGGCAAAGGGCTTGGTCGAGCGCCGCCCGATTGCCAAGGTGCAGCAAGCCCTTGGCGACCAGCGGTGCGCCTTCCGGCAAGCCGGCTGCGTATTCGAGGATGCGTTGGGCAAGAGTCTGCATGGTGGTGTCCTTTAGGAGTGTCAGAAGTGTATATCGTTTTCTGACAAACGGCAAACAGAACGGCGAGACGGCCGGTAGCCACGGCCGCGAAGACACCGGTCAGGGATTACGTTTGACGGCCCGTCGACCGCTTCTTCGGCTCCGGCGAGAAGCTGTCCCACACCCGCATCGCGCAATCCACCACGCGATGCAGCCGCTGGCGTGACGCGCCGGTGCGGGCCTGGATCGACAGGCCCTGCAGCACCGTTTCGAAATACGCGGCAAGGGCGCCGACGTCGGTGTCGGCCGGCAGTTCGCCGGCCTCGACGCCTTGCTTCAGGCGCTGGCGTACCGACTCGCCGACCGTGCGCAGCTTGCTCGACAGCATGGTCTTCATCTCGCTGTCGTCGTCCGGGCAGGCGGCGGCCACCGATACCACCAGGCAGCCGCGCGGGGTCGTCGGGTCGCAATAGGCGTCGACGTTGTCGCGCAGCATCGCCTCGACCGCCGCGCGCGCGGTGGGGCGCGCCAGGGCCGGGGTGGTGAAGTTCATGGTGCGCTGGTACAGCGCCGTGGCCTCGCGGAACAGCTGCGCCTTGTCGCCGAAGGCGGCATAGAGGCTGGGGCGGTTGATCCCCATCGCGGCCGTCAGCTCGCTCAGCGACGCCTGTTCGTAGCCGCGCTCCCAGAACACGCGCATGGCGGCCTGCAGGGCGGTGTCGCGGTCGAAGGCGCGGGGTCTTCCTCGTTGGCTCATGGATGGAACGGTGAATTCTGTACTGACCGGATAGTAAATCCCTTGACCGTCGGCGACAACGTGCCAATAATTCGCTTTAAATTTGTACCGATAAGTACAGATTGTAGGTGGAACGCACGATGCCGGTCAGGCAGCCCGTCGGGCGACGGACCGGCGAACCGAAAGATCACGTTGAACACCACGTTCAAGGAGCAAGACATGGCATCCCTGCAAGGAAAAACGGCACTGGTTACCGGCGGCAGCCGGGGCATCGGCGCGGCGATCGCGCGACGCCTGGCGGCCGACGGCGCGGACGTTGCGCTGACCTACGCCAGCTCGGAGCAGCAGGCCGAACAGGTCGCCGCCCAGGTGCGCGCGCACGGACGGCAGGCGCTGGCAATCCGCGCCGACAACACCGATCCGAAGGCCGTGGCCGACGCGGTGGCGCGCGCGGCCGCCCAGTTCGGCAAGATCGATATCCTGGTGAACAACGCCGGCATCTTCCGCGCGGGCTCGCCGGCCGAACTGACCGTCGACGACTTCGACGCCACGATGGCCGTGAACGTGCGCGCCGCCTTCGTCGCGATCAAGGCGGCGGCGGAGGTGATGCCCGATGGCGGTCGCATCATCTCGATCGGCAGCAGCCTGGCGGTGCGCGTGCCGGGGCAGGGGATGTCGATCTACAGCGCCAGCAAGGCGGCGCTGGTCGGCATGACGCAGGGCCTCGCGCGCGATCTCGGTCCGCGCGGCATCACGGTCAATGTGGTGCACCCCGGTTCGACGGCCACCGACATGAACCCGCCCGATGGCCCGCATGCGGACTGGCAGCGCTCGCTGATGGCGGGACAGCAGCGCTACGCCTCGCCCGACGAGGTCGCCGCGGTCGTGGCGTTGCTGGCCTCGCCGGAGGCGCAGGCCGTGACCGGCGCGGCCTGGACAATCGATAACGGCGCCAATGCCTGATCGATCGAACGACCGATCGAACGACCGATCGAACGATTGACCGACTCGATCGAGCGGGATCGAGCGCGATCGAGCGGTCAGGGGAAGGTGGGGCGCGGCAACGTCGCGTCCACGCTTCCCGCTTGACATCCGAATTTCCGCGGCGGTATAAAGGCGCCGTGGGTAGAAGCGGTCGATTGAACAAGCAGCGGCGCAATGCCGCGATCGTTCAACTGGAGATTGCTCACTGACGGAGTACCGTCGGTGGCGCATTCTTCCAACGCTCCCCTCGACAGTGCTCCCGAACGCAACGCGCGCCCGGCCCGTCGGCAACGACCGGCCCGGTCCCGCATGCCTTCAACCTGCAGCATTGCGAGGAGACTCCCGCATGATCATCGACACCAGTTGCTATCCGACCAATCTGGTCGATCTGGCATGGCGGCACGATGGCGAGCCCTTCACCGGCGAGCGCCTGATCCAGATGATGGATGGCCCATTCCTGATCAACGGCAAGCCGCGCCGCATCGATCGCGCCTTCATCCAGCCGCCGCAAGGCAACACCATCTACACCTGGACCGACGGCACCAGGTCGGGCAGCGAATCGATCGACGCCTATATGGCCTACACGGTCGAGATGGTGCGCAAATATCCCGACCGCTTCATCGGCTGCTTCGTCTACAACCCGCGCTGCGGCGTCGAGAACGGCGTCAATGCAATCGACCATTACGTGCGCAAGCTCGGCTTCAAGATGGTCCAGTTCCAGGCCAATATGCACGCCTATCGGCCCGACCGCGCGCTCGACTGGCTGCGTCCTGCGCTGCAGAAATGCGCGGAACTGGGCGTGCTGGTCAAGCTGCATACCGGCGACGGTCCCTACAGCATCCCGACCGAATGGGTGCCGATGATCAAGGAATTCCCGACGGTCAATTTCATCATGGCCCACTTCGGCGTGCAGACCGGCGGCGTCTATTGCTTCGAGCCGTTCCAGATGGCGATGGACATGCCCAACGTCTATTGCGAATCGGGCTGGTGCCTGCAGTCGCGCATCGTCGAATTCGCCAAGGTGTTGCCCAGGCACAAGATCCTGTTCGGCTCCGATACGCCGCCGAACGAGCCGGGCATGTGGCTGCGCCTGCTGGAGGTGCTGTGTTTCGAGCCGCCGCAGGGGCTCAATCTGGACGAGGACACGCTCGAGGACTACCTCGGCAACAACGTCGCGCGGATGATCGGCCTCGAACCGACGCCGGTGCCGCGCACGGTCGAAGAGGCCCGCGCCAGGCTCGCCGCCTGATGACGACCTGATGGCGCTCGGATGGCGCGACGATGGCGCACCGATGGCGGCCCGCATGCCGCTCTCATCGCCGCTCCCATCGCCGCCCGATCCCCGCCCACGACCGCTTCCAGACCACGCAGCCCCGCACGGAGCCACTGCAATGATCATCGACACCCATCTGCATCCCACCAACCTCGTCGACGAGGCCTGGCGCCATACCGGCGAACCGTTTACCGGCGAGCGCCTGCTCAAGATGATGGACGGCCCCTACATCATCAACGGCAAGCCGCGCCGCATCGATATGGGCTTTATCCAGCCGCCGCCCGGCAATACCGGCTATCGCGACGGCAATCGCCGCGGCCGCGAAGGCGTGCGCGACTACATGGCCTATGTGGCCGAGCTGTGCCAGAAATATCCGGACCGCTTCATCGGCAATTTCACCTTCAATCCGCGCTGGGGCCCGGAAGAGGGCGCGCTCGAGCTCGAATACCACGTCAAGGAATACGGCTTCAAGATGATGAAGCTGCATGCCAACATGCACGGCTATCGTCCCGACCGCGCGCTCGATTGGCTGCGGCCCGCCTTGAAGATGTGTGCGAAGTACAACGTCGTGGTGCTGATCCATACCGGCGACGGGCCGTACACGATTCCGACGATGTTCTATCCGATCATCCGCGAATTCCCGATGGTCAACTTCATCATCGGCCATTTCGGCATCCAGACCGGCGGCAATTATTCGTTCGAGGCGTTCTGGATGGCGATGGACACGCCCAATGTCTATTGCGAATCGGGCTGGTGCTTCCAGTCGCGCATCGTCGAATTCGCCCGCCAATTGCCGCGCAACAAGATCGTGTTCGGCACCGACACGCCGCCGAACGAGCCCGGCATGTGGCTGCGCGAGCTGGAGATGCTGTGCGGCCCCGCGCCGCAGGGCATGGACCTGGACGAGGACGGGCTCGAGGACTACATGGGCAACAACATCGCCCGCCTGATCGGCCTGGAGACCACGCCGCCGCCGCGCACGATGGAGGAGGCGCAGGCCCGCCTGACCGACACCTACGCCGGTCTTCGCTGAACGGGCCGCTGATCGGGCCGACAACGCGTCCGGGCCGGGCAGCGCCAGCGTGCGCCGCCCGGCCGGCGTGACAAGGAGAGATCGATGACATCGCGGCTCAATTCGGGGCTCAATTCGGCGCTCAATTCGGGGCCCGGTTCCGGGCTCCATCCCGGGCCCACTCCCGGGCGCTATTCGTCCTCGCAGGACTTTCGCGACTTTCTGGCGGCCTATCGGGCCGCGCATCCCGACGATGTGCTGGTGATCGGCGAGGAGGTGGGTGCGGACCAGGATGCGACCGCCGTGGTCTGGCAGCTGGCCGCGCAGGGACGCCATCCGATGCTGGTGTTCGAGCGCGTGCGCGGACTCGACGCGCCGCTGGTGACCAATGTGTTCGCCTCGCGCGAGCGCGTCGGCCGGCTGCTCGGCGTCGGTGCCGACGGCATCCATGCGGAATACCAGGCGCGCAGCCGCCGCCTGGTGCCGCCGCGCGAGGTCGACCGCGGACCGGTGCTGGAGGTCGTGCAGACCGACGGCATCGACCTGCGCACGATCCCGGCGATCCGGCATTTCGCCACCGACCGCGGTCCCTATATCACCAACGCGATCCTGATCGCGCAGGACCCCGAGACCGGCATCGGTAACGCCAGCTATCACCGCTCGATGGTGCATTCGGCCACCGGCATCGCCACCAGCCTGCATTCGCGCGGCCATCTGTGGCGCATGCAGCAGCAGGCCGCCGCGCGCGGCCAGCCCTTGCCGGTCGCGATGGTGATCGGCGCGCATCCGCTGTTCATGCTGGCTGGCGCGGCGCGCCTGCCGTACGGCGTGGACGAGCGCCACGTTGCCGGCGGCCTGTTCGGCGCGCCGCTGGAGGTCGTGCGCACGCCGCGCCATGGCATCGCGGTACCCGCCAGCGCCGAGATCGTGCTGGAGGGCGTGATCGATCCGGAGGCGCGCGTCGACGAGGGACCGTTCGGCGAGTTCACCGGCTATTCGTCGGACCGCTCGACCAACAACCTGCTGCTCGTCGAGACGATCCTGCGCCGGCGCGACGCGATGCTGATCGACGTGGTCGGCGGCAATTCGGCCGAGCACCTCAACCTCGGGCGGATTCCGCGCGAGTCCGAGATGGTCGAGAAGCTGAAGGAGCGTTTTCCCAGCGTCACCGCGGTGCACTACCCGAGCTCGAGCACGCATTTCCATGCCTATGTCGCGCTCAAGCCGATGCGCGCCGGCGAGGCGCGCCAGGTCATGCTGGGGCTGCTGGGCTGGGATCCGTACCTGAAGACGGTGATCGCGGTCGACGAGGATGTCGACATCACGCGCGACGAGGAGGTGCTGTGGGCGGTCGCCACGCATCTGCAGCCGCATCGGGACGTGGTGGTCGTCGACGGCCTGCCGGGCAGCGCGCTCGATCCCTCGGCCTCCGGCGCCGGCACCACCTCGCGCATGGGGCTCGATGCGACGCGCGGCCCGCAGTTCGACGGCATCCGCGCGCGCATCGGCGACGATGCGATGGCACGCGCGGCGCGGCTGCTCGGCAAAGCGATGGGGCGCCCATGAGCCGGCGTCTCGTGGTCGCCATCACCGGCGCAAGCGGCGCGATCTACGGCGTGCGCCTGCTGCAGTGGCTGGCGCAGCAGCCGGACTGGCGCACCGATCTGGTGGTGACGCCGTCGGGATGGCTGACGATCCAGCACGAGCTCGGTCTGCGCCGCGCCGAGGTCGAGGCGCTGGCCGACGTCGCGCACAACGTGCGCGATATCGGCGCCACCATCGCCAGCGGCTCGTACCGCTGCGCCGGCATGGTAGTGGCGCCGTGTTCGATGCGCACGCTGGCGGCGATCGCGCATGGCCTCGCGGACAACCTCGTCACGCGCGCCGCCGACGTGATGCTGAAGGAAAGGCGCCGGCTGGTGCTGCTGCCGCGCGAAACGCCGCTGCATCTGGGCCATCTGCGCAATCTGACCGCGGTGACCGAGATGGGCGCGATCGTGCTGCCGCCGGTGCCGGCGTTCTACCACCGGCCCAGCACCATCGACGATCTGGTCAACCATACCGTCGGGCGCACGCTCGACCTGTTCGATATCGACCATGCCGGTCTGGTCGCGCGTTGGCAGGGGATGCGTCCCGCGCCCGCCGACGCGATGCCAGCGGCAATGGTGCAGGAGGAGACACGATGAATGCCCTTACGTCCCTTGATTCCCTGACGTCCCTGACGTCCCTTGCATCGGAAGGGGTCCGCCCGGCCACCGCCGAGCAAGCCGCCGCACATCCTGCCGAGCGCGCGGCCGTGCCGGTGCCGGTGACGATCCTGACCGGTTTTCTCGGCGCGGGAAAGACCACGCTGCTGAACCATATCCTGACCGAGCGGCACGGCCACCGCATCGCGGTGATCGAGAACGAGTTCGGCGAGGTCGATGTCGATTCGGATCTGGTGCTCAGCTCGGACGAGGAGATCTACCAGATGACCAACGGCTGCATCTGCTGCGTGGTCGATGTGCGTACCGATCTGGTCCGCATCCTGCAGAAGCTGCTGGCGCAGCCCGAACGCTTCGACCACATCATCGTCGAGACCAGCGGCCTGGCCGACCCCACGCCGGTCGCGGCGACCTTTTTCATGGACCACGAAGTCGCGCGCGAGGTCGCGCTCGACGGGGTGGTGACGCTGGTGGACGCGCTGCATATCGAAAGCCATCTGGACGATCCGCGGCTGCGCGGCTTCGACAACCAGGCGGTCGACCAGATCGTCGCCGCGGACCGCATCGTCATCAACAAGACCGACCTGGCCGATCCGGCGGCGGTCGACGCGCTGGAGGCGCGTCTGCGCCGGCTCAAAGAGGGCGCGCGGATCCTGCGGTCGAACTATGCGCGCGTCGATCTGCGGCAGATCCTGGGGATCGGCGGGTTTACGCCGGGGATGGCGGTGCTCGACGACAGCGAGGACGAGTACGGGCATGACCACGACCACGACCACGACCACGCCCCCCACGGTGCCGACCATGGCCATGTCTGCGACGAACATTGCGGCCATGACCATGGCGACGGCTACGATCATGACCAGGATCATGGCCACGCTCATGACCACGCGCACCGGCACGACCCCTCGGTGTCTTCGGTCTCGCTGGTATTCGACCGGCCGTTCGACGGAGACCGTCTCGCCAGCGCGATCCGCGCCTTGCTGGCGGCGCAAGGGGACGACCTGTTCCGCATCAAGGGCATCGTCGCCGTCGCCGGCAGCGAGCGGCGCCATGTCCTGCAGGCCGTGCACCGGCAGCTCGACCTGCATGCGGGCGAGCCGTGGCTGGACGCGCCGCGCGACAGCAAGCTGGTCTTCATCGGCCGCAACCTGGATCGCGGTCGGCTGCAGACGATGCTGGGGATCTGTCTGGCACGTTGAGGCGAGGGTGTAGCGGCGCATCGACGCCGTGGCGGCGGGCGTAGGGCGTAGGGCGTAGGGCGGAGGGCGGAGGGCGGAGGGCGGAGGGCGGAGGGCGGAGGGCGGAGGGCGGAGGGCGGAGGGCGGAGGGCGCCCTGGATCACCGTCATTTCGCTCCCCGCATAAGCGCCGCTATCCGCGCCGCTACCCGTCGCCCCGCCATTCTCCGCGCCGCTATTTCTCGGCGCCGCTATCCTTCGCGACACTGCGCCCGGCGCAAGGTATCCGACGGCAGCTCGCCAAATTCGCGCCGATATTCACGCGAGAACATGCTCAGATGCGCGAAGCCGTGCCGCAGCGCGATCGCGGTCACCGCGCCGGGCTGCTGCGGCGACCGCAGCAGGCTGTCGCGCGCGCCCTGCAGGCGCAGCAGCCGCAGATATTCCATCGGCGTCGCGTTCTTGCTGCGCCGAAAGCCCACCTGCAGCGAGCGCTCGGACACGCCGCAATGGTCGGCGAGTTCGCGCATCGTGATCGGGCGATCGAGATTGCGGCGCAGATACTGGATCGCGCGCCGGACATAGGCTGGCAGCGTCGGTTGGAAGCGCCGCGGTAGCGTCGCGCCGTCGCCGGAGAACTGGTCGAACAGCAGCGTCGACACCACCATATGTTCGATGCTGGCGTCGATGGTTGGATTGGCGGCGCCAGCCCGGCGCGTGCGCATCTCCGCGCGCAAATATCCGACCAGCGCCTGCCAGCGCTCGGCCAGGCCATTCCCTCCATTGCCATTCAGTCCATCATCGCTGGCCAGTCGCGGCGCGAACGCGATCGGCGCCGGCGGCTCGAAGCCGAAATGCTCGCGGAACGCATGCTCGATCGCGCGCCGGCGCAGCACCACGCAGAAGCGTTCGCAATCCTCATCGAGCAGCAGCCGCGTGCGCAGCGTCGGCGAGGCGACCAGCGTACTGCCGTGCGGATAATGCTGCGACTGGCCGTCGGTGAGCGCCTCGCAATGGCCCGCCAGCGTGGTCTGAATCACGTACTCATCCTTGCCGGGCTGCGGCTCGATCTCCATCGCCGTGCTGTAGCGGATATCGACCAGCGACAGCTGCCCGATATGGCATTGCTCGGCGTCGACATGCAGCGGCGCGCGCGTCGAGCGGCCGCACCCGCGTGGGTCCGAACAGCCGCGCGCACAGCGCTTCCACATGCGGCAGTTCGCTGGCATGGAATCGATGGACGGCGCCAAGGCCGGGCGCGGAAACGTCGGAAGGCGGCTGCATGGAAGGGCGGAGCAGAGGATGCGATGACAGGCACCCGCAACGGCGGTGCGCGCTATCGTAAGGGCCGCCCTTGCCGACGGCAAAGCCGGGACAAACCCGCAGCGCGCGGCGGCATCGCGGTCGTCTTCGGGCAGCCATCGCATGTCCATCGCACCACCACCGCATCACCGTTGCTCCACCCGCACCAGCACCGCGCGCACCAGCACCACCCGCACCAGGACCACCCGCACCAGGACCACCCGCACCAGCACCACCCGCACCAGCACCGCACGCACCGGCACCGCACGCACCGGCACCGCGTGCCTCACATCGCTGCGCTTTGCGCCTATCGCCTTCGCAATTGCGCTATGACCGCCCACCCGCGGCCGCTACTGTGGCTGCAGGCGCCGCTTCGAGCGCCTTCAGCCACCACCAAGGAGACGACGATGGCTTCGCCCCAACACCCGGTCGACGCGGTGCTGCCGCCGCGCGCCATGCTCACGCTGGGCTTCCAGCACATGCTGGTCAGTTATCTTGGCGCGATCACGGTGCCGATGATCGTTGCCGCCGCGTTGAAGATGACGCCGGCGCAGACCACGCTGCTGATCAGCACCGCGCTGTTCACCTCGGGCATCGCCACGCTGCTGCAGACCGTGGGCTTCTGGAAGTTCGGCGTGCGGCTGCCGATCATGCAGGGCGTCGCGTTCAGTTCGGTTGGACCGGTGATCGCGATCGGCACCGATCCTTCGCTGGGCTTCCAGGGCGTCTGCGGCGCCATCATCGGCGCGGGCGTCATCACGCTGCTGCTGGCGCCGGTGATCGGGCGGTTGCGGCAGTTCTTTCCGCCGGTGGTGACGGGGTGCATCGTCACCGCGATCGGGCTGTCGCTGTTTCCCGTCGCCTATCAATGGCTGGGCGGCGGGCGCGGTGCGCCGCAGTTCGGCGCGCCGGTGTTCTTCGCGGTGGCGATCGGCGTGGTCGCGCTGATCCTGGCCATCAATCGCTACGGCAGCGAGTTCCTGCGCAATCTGTCGGTGCTGATTGGCCTGCTGGCCGGCGCGGCGGTGGCCACGGCGCTCGGCATGGGCGACTTCGCCGAGGTGCGGCGCGCGCCGTGGTTCACGATGGTGCAGCCGTTCGCCTTCGGCCTGCCGGTGTTCGATATCGGCGCGATCGTCACGATGACCATCGTGATGCTTGTGCAGATGGTCGAGTCGATGGGGCTGTTCATCGCGATCGGGGACCTGGTCAAGCGCCCGGTCAGCGAACGCGAGGCGACCAACGGCCTGCGCGCCAACGGGCTGGCGAGCGCGATCGGCGGCATGTTCGCGGCCTTTCCGTATATCGCTTTCATGGAGAACGTGGGCCTGGTGATCGTGACCGGCGTGCGCAGCCGCTGGGTCGTCGCCACCTGCGGCGTGCTGCTGTGCGCGGTCGCGCTGGTGCCGAAGATCGGCGCGCTGTTCGCGTCGATTCCGGCCGCCGCATTGGGCGGCGCCGCGCTGGTGATGTTCGGCGTGGTCGGCGCGGCGGGCATCAAGACGCTGGGCCAGGTCGACTACGAGAACAACCGCTCGAACCTGACCATCGTCGCCATCACGCTGGCCTGCGCGCTGATGCCGGTGATCATGCCTTCGGTGCTGGAGAAGCTGCCCGAAGCGCTGCAGCCGTTCGTGCACAGCAGCGTGATCATCGCCTGCGTGGTGTCCGTCTTCCTGAACCTGCTGCTCAACGGCCTGCCCGGCCGTGACGCACCGCTGGCCCATGCCGGCGAACATGCCCCGGAGATCTGATCTTGACTGAAGTCCAATGCATCAACGAAAACCCGTGCGAGAACCTGCTCGACAACCTGCTGATCCGCGGCGCCGCTGCGGTGATGACCGGCCAGGCGGGCCCGGCCGCGCGCGCCGGCGCGGCCGATATCCGCATCCGCGACGGCCGCATCGCCGAGATCGCTGCCGGGCTCGCGCCGCTGCCGGGCGAACGCGTGCTCGATGCCACGGGCTGCGTGGTCTATCCGGGCTGGATCAATACGGACCACCATCTGTTCCAGAACCTGCTCAAGGCCGTGCCCGCCGGCATCAATGCCGATCTGCAGGCCTGGCTGGCGGCGGTGCCGTATCCGCGTCTGGCGGCCTTCACGCCCGAGGTGCTGCGTGCCGCGGTGCGGCTCGGCATGGCCGAGCTGCTGCTGTCGGGCACCACCACCTGCGCCGATCATCATTACCTCTATCACCACGGCCATGGCGCCGAGACCGGCGACCTGCTGTTCGACGTGGCCGAGGAAATGGGGCTGCGGCTGGTGCTGTGCCGCGGCGGCGCGATCCAGTCGGCCGCCGATCATCCCGGCATGTCGAAGACCGCGCTGGTGCCGGAGACGCTCGACGAGATGGTTGCCGATATCGAGCGGCTGAAGGCGCGTTATCACGACCCCGCCGGCGATGCGATGCGGCGCGTCGCGGTGGCGCCGACCACGCCGACGTTCTCGCTGCCGCCGGCGATGCTGCGCGAGCTGGCCGAGTTCGGCCGCGGGCTCGGCCTGCGCCTGCACACGCATCTGTCGGAGACCGACAACTACGTGCGTTTCTGCCGCGAGAAATATCGCTGCACGCCGGTGGAATTCGTCGGCGAGCATGGCTGGCTCGGCCCCGACGTCTGGTTCGCGCATCTGGTCACGCTCTCGCCCGACGAGATCCGCATGCTGGCCGCGACCGGTACCGGCATGGCGCACTGTCCGGTCAGCAACGCACGGCTGGGCAGCGGCGTGGCGCCGGTGCGCGCGCTGGCCGACGCCGGCGTGCGGATCTCGCTCGGGGTGGACGGCGTCGCCTCCAATGAATCGGGCAGCATGGTCAACGAGGCCAACTTCGCCTGGCTGGTGCACCGCGCGGTCGGGGGCGCCGCGCAGACCACGGTGGAGGAGGTGATTCACTGGGGCACCGCCGGCGGCGCCGCGGTGCTGGACCTGCCGCGGATCGGCACGCTGGCGCCGGGGCAGTCGGCCGACCTGGCGATCTACGACCTCAAAGGCCTGCGCTTTCACGGCTTTCACGATCTCGCCGCCGCGCCGGTGGCGGCGGGCGAGCCGACGCCGGTGCGCCACGTGTTCGTGCGCGGACGCCAGGTCGTGCGGGATGGCGCGATCGTGGGACTGGATCTGGAGCAACTGCGCCGGGATGCGTACGACGCGATGCAGGTGCTGCAGCGGATCGCGGCTTGAATGTCGGGCGTGCGTGCGGCCCGAGCAGGGACCGGGCAGGGCGCAAGTGTGGGGGGCGTGTGGAGCGCGGGTAGGGTCCGAGCAGGGCCGGAGCAAGGCCCGGGCAGAGTCCGAGTCAGGCGTCAGGAGGGCGTGAGCAGGGCGCGAAGTACCACCCGAGTACCGCCTCGGTACGGCTGGAGGCGCGCCGTCGCCGGCGCGCTTCCGCCCGGCTTAGCGGCCGCTGGAGCCGCCGGCCCCGCCCGAACCGCCGGAGCCGCCACTGGTCCCGCCCGAGCCACCGGCGCCGCCGGAACCCATGCCCCCGGTACCGAGGCCGCCGGATCCCGTTCCGGTGCCGCCCGAGCCAGAGGTGCCCGTGCTGCCCGAACTGCCGGGGCTTCCGGGGCTGCCAGAGCCGGTGCCGGTCGAACCGCTGCCGGAGCTGCTGGTGCCGCCGCTGCCCGACGTCCCGCCGGTGCCGCTGCCGGAAGTGCCACCGCTGCCGCTGGTGCTGCCACTGCCGGAACCGGTCGCACTGGTGCCGCTGCCCGTTCCCGTGCCGGCGCTGCCGCCACCGCTGCTGCTCCCGCTACCGGTCCCGCCGCCGCTGCCGCTGCCGCCGCTTTGCGCCAGCGCCGCACCGGCGGCCAGCGCCAGGCAGGAGGCGAGCGCCGCTGCCAAGGTCGTTGCTTTCATGCTGTCTCTCCGAGATGTGTGATGTCGCCGGGCGTCGCCCGGCGTTCTGTCTTTGCGCGCAGACGGGCTAGCGGAACGCAAGTTGCATGCCGTGGTGGCATGGATCACATGCGCGGGGCGGGATGGAGACAGGCTTGAAGCCTTGGTCGGCAAGCCCGGGAAGCGGTGCAGATTTCGCGCGTGGCGGCGGGCTTGCCGGCGCCGCCACGCACTGCGGGATGACGGATCGGCCCGGATGCGCGATCGGCTCGGATCGCCGATCGGCCCGGATGCGCGATCGGCTCGGATCGCCGATCGGCTCGGATGCGCGATCGGCTCGGATGCGCGATCGGCTCGGATCGCCGATCCGCTCGGATGGCGATCGGCTCGGATGGCGTTCGGCTCAGATGGCGATCGGCTCGGATGGGCAATCGGTGAGGATCGCTGATCAGCCCGGATGGCTGACCAGCGCCGATGGCAGATCAGTGCGACATCGCGCCGGCGGTGCCGCCACCGCGATGGACCACGCCGTCGGCGCGATCGAGGCGGCCGCTCCAGACCGTCAGCGCCAGCGCGACCAGCACCACCGCCGCGCCGATCCACGGCGTATGCATCAGGCCAAGGTGCGTCACGATCAGGCCACCCGCCCACGCGGCCCCGGCGATGCCGAGATTGAACGCCGCGATATTTAGGCCGGAGGCGACGTCGACCGCCTGCGGCGTGAAGCGCTCGGCCTGCTTGACGACATAGACCTGCAGGCCCGGCACGTTGCCGAAGGCGACCGCGCCCCAGGCCAGCACCGTGGCCACCACCAGCCAGCGGTGCGGCGCGGTGAAGTTCAGCACCAGCAGCACCGCGGCCAGCAGCACGAACATCGTCTTGAGCGCCGGGATCGGGCCGTGGCGGTCGGCCAGGCGGCCGCCCCAGATATTGCCCGCGGCGACCGACAGGCCGTACACCAGCATCACCAGGCTGACGGCGCCGGCGTCGAAGCCCGACACGTCCTGCAGGATCGGCGCGAGGAAGGTGAAGGGGATGAACGAGCCGCCGTAGCCGATCGCGGTCTTGGCATAGACCAGCAGCAGGCGCGGTTCGGCCAGCACGCGGGCCTGCTGCATCAGCGAGGCCGGCGGCGTATGGCGGATCCCCGAGGGGACGAACAGCAGGCTGCCGACGAAGGCGACCAGACCCAGCGCGGAGACGGCCAGGAAGGTCTCGCGCCAGCCGAAATGCTGGCCGATGAAGGTGCCCAGCGGCACGCCGGTGACCAGCGCGACGGTCAGGCCGGTGAACATGATGGCGATCGCGCTGGCCGCCTTCTCGCGCGGCACCAGCCCGGTCGCGATCGTCGAACCGATCGAGAAGAACACGCCGTGGGCGAGGCCGGTCAGCACGCGGGCCAGCACCAGCGAGCCGTAGCCGGGCGCCTGCCAGGCCAGCAGGTTGCCGAGCGTAAACAGCGCCATCAGCGACAGCAGCAGGGTCTTGCGCGGCAGCCGGCCAGTCAGCGCGGTCAGCAGCGGGGCGCCGACGGCGACGCCGAGCGCGTACAGGCTGACCAGCAGGCCGGCCGAGGGGAGCGACACGTTCAGATCGGCCGCGACAGTGGGAATCAGGCCGACGATGACGAATTCGGTCGTGCCGATGGCGAATGCGCTGATCGTCAGCGCCAACAAGGCGAGGGGCATGAGGGCCTCCAGGTAACAGGTGTCAGGTATCAGGGATCGGAATGGCACGCATTGTGACCCTGGCAGGCTTGCCGATTAATCCGTTAATATGCACAAAATATTTGATCCGCAGTCAATAATTGCGGCCCCGGCTCGCCATGCCGGCGCCCCGGCTGGACCCGCCGGAGCGGTCCCGCTCGATCCCGCAGGAAAATCCGCCATGAAAATGACCCTGGAAGAATTGCTGGCCTTCGTCACCGTGGTCGACAGCGGCTCGATCACCGCCGCGGCCGACCAGCTGGGCCAGACCGTGTCCGGCGTCAGCCGGGCGCTGGCGCGGCTCGAGGACAAGCTCGCCACCGCGCTGCTGCGCCGAACGACGCGCCGGCTCGAGCTGACCGAGGAGGGCGCCGCGCTGCTGGCGCATGCCCGCGCGATCCTTGGCGCGGTCGACCAGGCCGAGGACCAGATCGCGCTGCGGCGGCAGAAGCCGGCCGGCAAGCTGCGCATCAACGCCGCGTCGCCGTTCATGCTCCATGTGGTGGTGCCGCTGGTCGACGACTTCCGCCGCGCCTATCCCGAGATCGAGCTGGAGCTGCACAGCAGCGACCAGATCATCGATCTGCTGGAGCACCGCACCGATGTCGCGATCCGCATCGGCGCGCTGCGCGATTCGACGCTGCATGCCCGGCCGCTGTGCCACAGCCGCTTGCGCGTGCTGGCCAGCCCCGCCTACCTGAAGGCGCACGGGCGGCCGCGCTCGGTCGGGGAGCTGGCCCGTCACAGCCTGCTGGGCTTCACGCAGCCCGACAGCCTGAACCGGTGGCCGCTGCGCGACGAGGCCGGCAACGAGTTCGAGATCACGCCGGCGGTGTCCGCCTCCAGCGGCGAGACGCTGCGCCAGCTGGCGCTGGCGGGCCAGGGCGTGGTGTGCCTGGCCGACTTCATGACCGCGCAGGACCGCGCCCGCGGCGACCTGGTGCAGCTGTTTCCCCGCGAGACGCTCGACGTGCGCCAGCCCATCCACGCGGTCTACTATCTGAATACCCAGCTGTCGGCGCGGATTGCCTGCTTTCTGGACTTCCTGGCGGCGCGGATGCAGGACGACGCCCCGGGCCAGGTCGCGGAACGGCCGCCTGCCATGCGCCTGCGGCATTAAGGCGTCTTTGGTATACTGTCGCGTTTCCCCGCGCGACCGGGAACGCCCCCGCCAGGGCCAGCCGCACGGCATTCGCCCCCTGCCCGGCAGGGACAGCCAGGGCACCATCCCGTCGCCAATCTTCCAGGTCGAACCGACCGCAAGCATGACTTACGCCGTCAAGGAAATCTTCTACACGCTGCAGGGCGAGGGCGCCAACGCGGGCCGCGCCGCCGTGTTCTGCCGCTTCGCGGGCTGCAATCTGTGGACCGGCCGCGAGCAGGATCGCGAGCAGGCGATCTGCCGCTTCTGCGATACGGATTTCGTCGGCACCGACGGCACGCTGGGCGGCAAGTACCGCAGCGCCGAGGAACTGGCCGCGCAGGTGGCCTCGCAATGGCCGCAGGGCGCGGGCGGCCGCCCGCTGGTGGTCTGCACCGGCGGCGAGCCGCTGCTGCAGCTCGATGCGCCGCTGATCGACGCGCTGCACGCGCGGGGCTTCGAGATCGCGATCGAGACCAATGGCACGATCGCGGTGCCGGACGGCATCGACTGGGTCTGCGTCAGCCCGAAGATGGGCGCCGAACTGGTGGTCACGCGCGGCGACGAGCTCAAGGTCGTGATCCCGCAGCCCGGCCAGGACTTCGCGGCATACGAGGCGCTGGATTTCCGCTATTTCCTCGTGCAGCCGATGGACGGCCCGCTGGCGCGCGAGAATACGGCCCTCGCCGTCGATTTCTGCCAGCGCCATCCGCGCTGGCGCCTTTCGCTGCAAACCCACAAGCTGCTGGGTATCCGCTAGGCGTCTGCCGCACGGGTCCCGGCACCGGTCTTCATGAACAAGCAAGTCTCGATCACGCGCCGTCTCGAATTCGACGCCGGCCACCGCATCCCCAACCATGGCGGCCAATGCCGCAATATCCATGGCCACCGATATCGGCTCGACCTGACGCTGTCGGGCGAGGTGCTGCATCGCGAGGGCGCGGCGGACGAGGGCATGATCCTGGACTTTGGCGACATCAAGGCGCTGGCGAACCGGCATCTGGTCGACAAGTGGGACCACGCCTTCCTGATCCATCGCGGCGACACCGCGCTGCTCGAATTCCTGCGCGGCATGGAGGGTCACAAGACGGTGGTGCTCGACGCGATTCCGACCGTCGAGAACCTGGCGCAGATCGCCTTCGACATGCTGGCGCCGGTGTTCAAGGACTGCTTCGGGCATCATCTGCAGCTGACCCGGCTGGTGCTGTTCGAGACGCCGAACTGCTGGGCCGAGGTGACCGCGCCCGCCGTGGCGCCGGCGCAGGACTGAGGGCGTTCCGGCGTCTCGCGGAATTGATTGACGCAAACTCGCCGCAAACTTGCCGCCAGTCAGCACCAAATCAACGCCGATTCAACGCCGATTCAACGCCGACCCGCTGCCTCAACTCACCACCAAATTCGCCACCGACGCGCCGATGACCGACACGCCGCCGCCATCGCCCACCGCCGCCGCCACGCCGCCCTTCGAAGGACCGCAGGCCGACGAGCGCGACCAGCGCTTCATGCGCGCGGCGCTGGAGGAGGCCCGGTTGGCGGAAGCCGCGGGCGAGGTGCCGGTGGGCGCGGTGGTGGTCTGGAACGACGCGATCATCGCGCGCGGCCACAATCTGCCGATCCGCTCGCGCGATCCGTCGGCGCATGCCGAAATGCAGGCGCTGCGCGCGGCCGCGCAGGTGGTCGGCAACTACCGCATGCCCGAGTGCGAGCTGTACGTGACGCTGGAACCGTGCGCGATGTGCAGCGGGGCGATGCTGCACGCGCGGCTGCGCCACGTGGTGTTCGGCGCGACCGATCCCAAGACCGGCGCCGCCGGCAGCGTGCTGGACCTGTTCGCCGAGGCGCGGCTCAATCACCAGACCACGATACGCGGCGGCGTGCTGGCCGACGAATGCGGCCAGCTGCTGCGCGACTTCTTCCGGGCGCGGCGACGCGCGCAGAAGGCGGACCGTGCCACCGCGCCGCTGGGCATCGAGCGTGGCGTTGGCCCCGGCGCCGAGCCCAGCATCGAGCCCACCAGCATCGAGCCCACCAGCACCGAGTTCATCAGCGCTGAGCCCAGCGCCGCGCCCGGCGCCGAACCGTCATCCGATTCGCAGGGAAAGACCGACGCATGAACGCGCCCATCGAAGTCCGCCTGATCGCTCCCTCCGGCTATCCGCACGACATGGCCGTCGCCACCCGCGGTTGCGACTGGCTGCGGGCGCACGGCTACCACGTTGCCAACCCGGAGGTGCTGGACCGCCGCCATCAGCGCTTCGGCGGCACCGACGACGAGCGGCTGGCCGACCTGCATGGCATCGGCATGGGCGCGCCAGGCGCGCTGACGCTGGCGGTGCGCGGCGGCTATGGCATGGCCCGTCTGCTGCCGCGCATCGACTTCGACCGCATCGCCGCGCAGGCCCGCCGCGCGGCCACGCCGATCGTCGGCCACAGCGATTTCACGGCCTTCCAGCTGGCGTACCTGGCCAGGGCGGGCGGCATCAGCCTGGCCGGCCCGATGCTGCTGGCCGACTTCGGCGCCGAGCCGGTGGACCCCTACATGTGGCGGCATTTCGAAGGGCTGCTGCGCGCCTCGTCCTATACCGTCGACATCGACGCGCCGCAGGAAGGCGGCCAGCCGTTCTCTGGCGAGGTGGCGGGCACGCTGTGGGGCGGCAATCTGGCGATGCTGTGCAGCCTGCTGGGCACGCCGTACCTGCCGCAGGTCGACGGCGGCATCCTGTTCCTCGAGGACGTCAACGAGCCGCCTTACCGCGTCGAGCGCATGCTGCTGCAGCTCGAGCAGGCCGGCGTGCTGGGCGCCCAGCGCGCGATCCTGCTGGGCGACTTCTCCAGCTACCGCGTCAGCGACTATGACAACGGCTACGATCTGCCGGCCGTGGTGGCCTATCTGCGCGAGCGCCTGCCGGTGCCGGTCGTCACCGGGCTGCCGTTCGGCCACTGCACGCGCAAGCTAACGCTGCCGGTGGGCGGGCAGGGCGTGCTGCGCGCCTCGGCGGACGGTTTCACGCTGACGATGTCGGGGCATCCGCTGCTTGCCGGGGCGGCCTGAGCGCGCGGTGTGGGCGCCCCGCTGAGGGCCCGGCCCGGATCGCAGCATCCGATTGAAGGACCCGCCGCAGGATCCCACCGCAGGATCCGATCGCAGGCCGGCATCCCTACCCGCCGCCATCCTCGCGCCCGATTGCGCCAGGAATGGTAAAATCTCCGATTCTTCGCGAGGTGAAGGGCTCAGGCCTGTCCGGCCACGTGCCACGGTCGCTCCGTTGGCCCAGCCCGCCGCGCCATGCGGCACGCCTTCGGCGGCTTCGCCGATCTGTCGCGTCCACCGGGCCCCTTCACCGGCCGCCATCACCGCTACACCGCATTCCAAAAGGTTCTTCGACGTGCTATCTACCGCAAACATCACCATGCAGTTCGGCCCCAAGCCCTTGTTCGAGAATATCTCGGTCAAGTTCGGCGAGGGCAACCGCTACGGCCTGATCGGCGCGAACGGCTGCGGCAAGTCCACCTTCATGAAGATCCTCGGCGGCGACCTGGAGCCGAGCGCCGGCAACGTGATGCTGGAACCTGGCGTGCGCCTGGGCAAGCTGCGCCAGGACCAGTTCGCCTATGAGGACATGCGCGTGCTCGACGTGGTGATGATGGGCCATACCGAGATGTGGGCGGCGGCGCAGGAGCGCGACGCGATCTACGCGAACCCGGAAGCGACCGACGAAGACTACATGAAGGCCGCGGAGCTCGAGGCCAAGTACGCCGAGTACGACGGCTACACCGCCGAGGCGCGCGCCGGCGAGCTGCTGCTGGGGGTGGGCATCCCGACCGACCAGCATCAGGGCACGATGAGCAATATCGCGCCGGGCTGGAAGCTGCGCGTGCTGCTGGCGCAGGCGCTGTTCTCGAATCCGGACGTGCTGCTGCTGGACGAGCCGACCAACAACCTGGACATCAACACGATCCGCTGGCTGGAACATGTGCTCAACGAGCGCAATTCCACCATGATCATCATTTCGCACGATCGCCACTTCCTGAACTCGGTCTGTACGCACATGGCCGACATGGACTACGGCACGCTGAAGGTCTACCCGGGCAACTACGACGACTACATGGAAGCGTCGATGCAGGCCCGCGAGCGCCAGATGGCCGCCAACGCGCGCGCCAAGGAGCGGATCACCGAACTGCAGGACTTCGTGCGCCGCTTCTCGGCCAACAAGTCCAAGGCCCGCCAGGCCACCTCGCGACTGAAGCAGATCGACAAGATCAAGGTCGAGGACATCAAGCCGTCGTCGCGCCAGAACCCGTTCATCCGCTTCGAGTTCGAGAAGAAGCTGCACAACCTGGCGGTGACCGCCGAGAACATCAGCAAGGCCTACGACCGCCAGATCCTGAACAACCTGTCGCTGTCGATCCAGGCCGGCGAGCGTGTCGCCATCATCGGCGAGAACGGCGCGGGCAAGACCACGCTGCTGCGCTGCCTGCTGGACGGCGCGGTGCAGACGGGCGTGCAGCGCGGCATCGAGGTCGATCACGGCACCGTCAAGTGGGCCGAGAACGCCAACGTCGGCTACATGCCCCAGGACACCTACGAGGAGTTCCCGGAAGAGACCAACCTGATGGACTGGATGACCCAGTGGACGCAGGCCGGCGACGACGACCAGTCGCTGCGCGGCACGCTGGGCCGGCTGCTGTTCTCGGCCGACGACATCAAGAAGTCCGTCAAGGTGCTGTCCGGCGGCGAGAAGGGCCGCATGATCTGGGGCAAGCTGATGCTGGGCCGCCATAATGTGCTGGCGCTGGACGAGCCGACCAACCACATGGACATGGAATCGATCGAGTCGCTGCAGATCGCGCTCGACAAGTTCACCGGCACGCTGATCTTCGTCTCGCACGACCGCGAATTCGTCAGCGCGCTGGCCACGCGGATCATCGAAATCCGCACCGACGGCACGGTGACCGATTATCTGGGCACCTACGACGAATATCTGGAGTCGCAGGGTATCGCCGGCTGACGGTTTCTGTCACGCCTGCTGCTCACCGCCCGCCACCGCAGGCAGGCTGGCGAACGAAAGGCCGCAAGAAGGCCGCAACGCATCGACGCGTTGCGGCCTTTTTTCATGCCGGCGAGCGGTACCGCGCGCGATTATCGGCGGGATATTGGCGAGCGGCGGCCGTGTGCCGGGCGGCGAAGCGATATCGCCGGACAAAATCGGCTCTACAATGTCGGCACAGAAAAGATTGATAACAACGGCAAACGCCCTGAAACACCTGAATCAGGTTGGAAACGCCGAAGGGTTTCACGCCTGACGGCTCACCGAGGAATTGTGGCTATGCAACAGCGAGACAAACTCTTTATCAATGGCAAATGGGTCGCCCCGCACGGCACCGGCCAGATCGACGTCATCCATTCCACCACCGAGGAGGTGATGGGGCGGATTCCCGAGGGCCATGCCCGCGACGCCGAGGACGCCATCCAGGCGGCCCGCGCCGCCTTCGACGGCTGGGCCGCCACGCCGCCGCAGCAGCGCGCCGACTATATCCGCAAGATCGCCGAGGGCCTGAAGGCGCGCACCGAGGAGCTGGCGCAGCTGATCGCCGCCGAGGTGGGCATGCCGATCAAGCTGGCCCGCGCGATCCAGGTCGGCGGCCCGGTCTTCAACTGGAGCCAGGCGGCCAAGCTGGTCGAGTCCTTCACCTTCGAGGAAGAGGTCGGCAATTCGCTGGTGGTGCGCGAACCGGTCGGCGTGGTCGCCGCCATCACGCCGTGGAACTACCCGCTGAACCAGATCACGCTGAAGGTTGCGCCCGCGCTGGCCGCGGGCTGCACGGTGGTGCTCAAGCCGTCCGAGGTGGCGCCGCTGAACGCCTTCGTGCTGGCCGAGGTGATCGAGGCCGCAGGACTGCCGCCGGGCGTGTTCAACCTGGTGACGGGCTATGGTCCGGTGGTCGGCGAGGTGCTGGCCAGCCACCGCGAGGTCGACATGGTGTCGTTCACCGGCTCGACCCGCGCCGGCAAGCGCGTCTCCGAGCTGGCCGCGCAGACCGTCAAGCGCGTCGCGCTGGAACTGGGCGGCAAGTCCGCCTCGGTGATCCTGGACGACGCCGACCTGCCGGCCGCGGTCAAGGGCACCATCAACGCCTGCTTCCTGAACTCCGGCCAGACCTGCTCGGCGCATACGCGGATGCTGGTGCCGCGCGCCCGTTATGACGAGGTCAAGGAGATCGTCAGGAAGGTGGTGGCGGGCTTCACCGTCGGCGATCCGCTGCAGGAGACCACCAAGCTGGGACCGCTGATCTCGGCTGCGCAGAAGGACCGCGTGACGGGGTACATCCAGCGCGGGCTCAACGAGGGCGCCGAACTGGTGGCGGGCGGTACCGAGCCGCCGGCCGGCCTGGACAAGGGCTTCTTCGTGCAGCCGACCGTGCTGGGCAACGTCGATCCCAAGGCCACCGTCGCGCAGGAAGAGATCTTCGGCCCGGTGCTGTCGATCATCTGCTACGACACCGAGGAAGACGCGGTGCGCATCGCCAACGACAGCGTCTACGGCCTGGGCGGCGGCGTGTGGTCGGGCGACGAGGCGCGCGCGATTCGCGTGGCGCGCCGCATCCGTACCGGCCAGGTCGATATCAATGGCGGCCCCTTCAACATGATGGCGCCGTTCGGCGGCTACAAGCAGTCGGGCAATGGACGCGAGGCCGGCAAGTACGGACTGGAGGAGTTCCTCGAGTACAAGGCGCTGCAGCTGAAGAAGCCCGCGGCCTGAGCGCCGACCGATTGGAAGATGCCCGGCCTGTCCGGGCATTTTTACGTCGGCGATAATCGACAACGACACGACACCGCAACGAACGGTTGGACGGGGGAGGGGAAGGCGATGCATTGGCTCAAGCGGCTGGCATGGCTGACGGTGATCCTGGCGGGGCTGGCGCTGGCCGCGGCCATCGGTGGCTATGCCTGGTATCGGCAGGCGTCGCAGCCGACGGTGGCGGGCACCGTCGCGCTGGCGGGTTTGCACGGGCGCGTCACCATCGTGCGCGACCGCCATGCGATTCCGCGCATCGAGGCCGGCGATCCGCTCGATGCGTATTTCGGGCTGGGCTTCGTCCATGCGCAGGATCGGCTCTGGCAGATGCAGATGAACAAGCGCATCGCCTCCGGCCGGCTGGCCGAAATCCTCGGACCGAGCGCGCTGCCGACCGATCGCTTCCTGCGCACCATCGGCGTGCGCCGCAATGCCGAGGCCGCCTTCGCCGCCAGCACGCCCGAGACGCGCGCCGCGCTGCGGGCCTATGCCGACGGCGTCAATGCCGGCATCGACAGCCACCAGGGCCCGTTGCCGCCCGAATTCGCGATCCTGCGCACCGTGCCCGAACGCTGGGAGCCGGCCGATACGCTGGCCTGGCAGACCATGATGGCCTGGGACCTGAGCGCCAACTGGAGCCGCGAGGTGCTGCGCATGCGGCTGGCGCAGACGCTGCCGCTGTCGCGCATCAACGAGCTGCTGGCGCCGTATCCGGGCGAGCAGCCGCTGCGCACCACCGACTATCCCGCGCTGTACCGCCAGCTGGCCCCGCTGACCACCGCGATGGCCAGCGTCGAGGCCGCGGCGCCGCGGGGGCTGGTCGAAGGCATGGGCTCGAACAACTGGGTCGTATCGGGCGCCCATACGCGCTCGGGCAAGCCGCTGCTGGCCAACGATCTGCATCTGGGCCTGCAGGCGCCGGCGCTGTGGTACTTCGCCACGCTGCGCGCGCCCGGGCTGGACGTGACCGGCGCCACCTTGCCGGGCATGCCGGTGGTCGTGATCGGCCATACGCCGCGCATCGCCTGGGGCTTTACCAATACCGCGCCGGATCTGCAGGACCTGTATATCGAGCGGCTTCGTCCCGGCCGGCCCGAGCAGTACCAGACGCCGAACGGCTGGGCCGATTTCGCGGTGCGCGAGGAGACCATCCGGGTCAAGGACCAGCCCGACGTGACGATCCGGGTCCGCTCGACCCGCCACGGGCCGGTGATCTCCGATGTCGCCGACCCGCTCGCGGCCGCCGTCGCGCCGCTGGGCGCCCAGTATGTGGTGGCATTCCAATGGGTCGCGCTGCGGCCGGACGACCGCACCGTGCAGGCCGGCCTGAAGCTGAACCGCGCGCACGACTGGACCAGTTTCACAGAGGCGCTGCGCGACTTCCACACGCCCCAGCAGAGCGCGGTCTATGCCGATGTCGACGGCAACATCGGCTTCATCGCGCCGGGCCGCGTGCCGCTGCGCCACGCCGCCAACGATCTGAAGGGCCTGGCTCCGGCGCCCGGCTGGGACGCGCGCTACGACTGGAACGGCTTCATTCCGTTCGAACGGCTGCCGCGCAGCTTCAATCCGCCCGGCGGCATGGTGGTGACCGCGAACCAGAAGATCGTGCCGGACGACTATCCGTACTTCCTGACCAGCGAATGGACCGTGCCGTATCGGCACGACCGCATCCGGGCCTTGCTTGGCGCGCGGCGGCAGCACACGCTCGATACGTTCGCGGCGATCCAGAAGGACGAGCTGTCGCTGGCGGTCAAGGACGCCTTGCCGCTGCTGCTCGGTGCGTCGATTGCCGCCGACGAAACGCGTCCGGCGCGCGAGCGTGAGCTGTTCGCCGCGCTGGCGCGGTGGGACGGCACGATGTCGGCGGACCGCGCGGAGCCGCTGGTCGCCACCGCCTGGCTGCGCGAGCTGTCGCGCGGCATGTTCGAGGGCAAGGTCGGTGATGGCGTGTTCGCACGCATGTGGGAGCAGCGCAATGTGCAACAGGCGATGCTGAACGTGCTGCGCAGCTCCCGCGGCCTGGGGCGTTTCTGGTGCGACGATCCGAAGACGCCGGCGCCCGAGGACTGCAACGACGCGATGGGCTCCGCGTGGATACGGGCCATCGCCGATCTGCAGCAGCGCTACGGCGACGATCCGCGGCGCTGGCGCTGGGGCCAGGCCCATGCCGCCCGCGCCGAACACCGGCCGTTCGCCAAGGTGCCGTCGCTGGCCGGGTTCTTCAACGTCAAGGTGCCGACCGGCGGCGACACCTATACCGTCAATGCCGGCCGCCACAACCTGGGCGACGAACAGGCGCCGTTCGAGAACGTGCATGGCGCCAGCGTGCGGGCGATCTACGACCTGGCCGATCTGTCGGCCTCGCGCTTCATCACGCCGACGGGGCAATCAGGCAACGTGTTGTCGCCGCACTATCGCGACTGGACCGAGCAATGGGCGCGCGGCGAGTACGTGACGATCCAGGGGGCCGGGCATCCGGCGGGGGCGAAGGCGTTCGAGACGCTGGTGCTGACGCCGGCGGCGCGCGATGGCGGCCGGACGAGCGGGGCGAGCCGGTGAGGGCTTGTCGGACCAAGGCTCTGCGGATCAGTGGACTCTGCTGATCAGGGCGCTCTGGATCAAGGCTCTGCGGATCAGAGGGGCCAGAGGGGCCAGAGCGGCCAGAGAGGAGCCCTAGTCGCGCTGGAAACGGCGCGCGGTGGCTTCGCGCGTGATGCGTTCCCACACCGCCTGCTTTTCCGCGTCGCTCATGAAGACCCAGTTGCTGACCTCCATCGCGGTGCGGCCGCAACCCTGGCAGACCTCGTCGAACAGCGTCGAGCAGATGCCGACGCAGGGGCTGTCGGGACGGTCGAACAGGCTGTCGTCGGTGGTCTCGGCGGAGTCGGGCACGGCGAGCGGGTCTGGCGCGGAATCGGGGCGGGTTTGCGGCATGGCGGCTGGGTGTGGCAAAGGCGGCCATTATAAGCGGCGGGGTGGGGCGGTGCCGGGGGCCGGTGTGGCGCCGATCGGCAATATTCTCCGCTCAGCGCGTCGACCACTGCATCGTCCACCGGCGTTGTCCACCGGTGTCGGCTACCGGCGTCGGCTACCGGCGTCGGCTACCGGCGTCGGCTGCCGCGTCGTCGATCGGATTACCTGCCGGGTAATTGAGCGTCGGCCGCGCCGGCAGCCATCATGGACTCACCACGACAGACCCTTCAGCCTACTTCAGGAGCCCGCATGATGTCTTCCCTGACCCCACTCTCCGCCACCGGTACCTATGCCGAGGTCGCGCCCCGCATTCGCGCGATGGTCGAGGAAATCCTGATCGGCTCGCCGGTGGCCCGCACGCTCGGCGTCGCGCTCGACGTGCTGGCGCCCGAGCATGTCGAGCTGGTGCTGCCGTTCAGTCCCGGCAATGTCACGGTCGGCAAGACGGTGCACGGGGGCGTGATCGCGACGCTGATCGATATCGCCGGCGCGGCGGCGGCGGCGTCCGGCGCGGACCCGGACAAGGTGCGCGGCGGCGCGACCAGCGCGCTGTCGATCCAGTATGTGGCGCCGGCCGAGGCGGCCGCGCTGCGCGCCGTGGCGACGGTGGTGCGCCGCGGCCAGCGGCAGATCGCCACGGAGATCACGGTCTATGCCGAACAGCCGGAGGCGGGCACCGTGGTGGCGAAGGCGCTGATGAACAGCGTGTTGTTTGGTTGAGGGCCAGGGAGGCCCGGGCGCTGCCGAGACGTGCCGAAACGGGCCGAGACGGGACTGTCCGCCGCTGTGCGGTGACCGTCGTCCCGTTGGACATTGCATTGAAACGCAATTAACCGCCAGATTTCCCGCCCACCGCCATGACATGCCGGGCCGACAAGCGGCCCGGCATCCCTGCCATCAGGCAACCGGGTTCCAGTCGCCCGGCACCCGCACCCAGCCTTCCATCAGGATCCGGGCGCTGCGGCTCATGATGGCCTTCTTCACTACCCATTCGCCGTCCACCTGCTCCGCCTCGGCGCCGACGCGCAGCGTGCCGGACGGATGGCCGAAGCGCACGGCCTGGCGATTGCCGCCGCCGGCAGCGAGATTGACCAGGGTGCCGGGAATGGCCGCCGCGGTGCCGATCGCCACCGCCGCCGTGCCCATCATCGCGTGGTGCAGCTTGCCCATCGACAGCGCGCGCACCAGCAGGTCGATGTCTTCCGCCCGCACCGGCTTGCCGCTCGACGCGGTATAGCTGGCCGGCGGGGCGACGAAGGCCACCTTGGGCGTGTGCTGGCGCCGCGCGGCCTCGTCCACGTTCTGGATCAGGCCCATGCGCACGGCCCCGTAGGCGCGGATGGTCTCGAACATCGCCAGCGCCTTGGGATCGCCATTGATCGCCTCCTGCAGCTCGGTGCCGCTGTAGCCGATCGCGTCCGCGTTGACGAAGATGGTCGGAATGCCGGCATTGATCATCGTCGCCTGCAGCGTGCCGACGCCGGGCACTTCGAGGTCGTCGACCAGGTTGCCGGTCGGGAACATCGCGCCGCGGCCGCCTTCCTCCTCGGCCGCCGGGTCCATGAACTCGAGCATGATCTCGGCGGCGGGGAAGGTCACGCCGTCCAGCTCGAAGTCGCCGGTCTCCTTGACCATGCCGTCGACGATCGGCACATGCGAGACGATCGTCTTGCCGATATTGGCCTGCCAGATGCGCACGGTGGCGACGCCCTCGCGCGGGATGCGCGCCGGATCGATCAGCCCGGCGGCGATCGCGAACGGGCCCACCGCGGCGGACAGGTTGCCGCAGTTGCCGCTCCAGTCGACGAAGGGCTGGTCGATCGCGACCTGGCCGAACAGGTAGTCGACGTCGTGGCCCGGTCGGCTGCTGCGCGACACGATCACCGTCTTGCTGGTGCTCGACGTCGCCGCGCCCATGCCGTCGATCTGCTTGCCGTACGGGTCGGGGCTGCCGATCACGCGCATCAGCAGTGCATCGCGGGCGGGGCCCGGCGACTGCGCCGCCTCGGGCAGGTCCTGCAGGCGGAAGAACACGCCCTTGCTGGTGCCGCCACGCATATAGGTGGCGGGGATGCGGATCTGGGGAAGGGAAACCATGGATGCCTCGTGCTGATTCAGGGTGGAGCGCCGCGCCGGTTCATGCGGCCGATGCGGCCGAGGCCGCCCGCGCCGCCTTGGTCGAATCGAGGAAGTCCTGCGCGAAGCGCTGCAGCACGCCGCCGGCTTCGTAGATCGACACTTCCTCGGCGGTATCGAGCCGGCAGGTCACCGCGGTCTCGACGCGCTCGCCGTTCCTGCGGTGGATCACCAGCGTCAGGTCCGCGCGCGGCTTGCGCTCGCCGATCACGTCGAAGGTCTCGGTGCCGTCGATCTGCAGCGTCAGGCGGTTGGTGCCCGGCTTGAACTCCAGCGGTAGCACGCCCATGCCGATCAGATTGGTGCGGTGGATCCGCTCGAAGCCTTCGGCGACGATCGCCTCCACGCCGGCCAGCCGCACGCCCTTGGCTGCCCAGTCGCGCGACGAGCCCTGGCCGTAGTCGGCGCCAGCGATGATGATCAGCGGCTGCTTGCGCTCCATGTAGGTCTCGATCGCTTCCCACATGCGCACGACCTTGCCCTCCGGCTCGATGCGCGCCAGCGAACCCTTCCTGACCTTGCCGTCGACCACCGCCATTTCATTGACCAGGGTCGGGTTGGCGAAGGTGGCGCGCTGCGCGGTCAGGTGGTCGCCGCGGTGGGTCGCGTACGAATTGAAGTCTTCCTCGGGCAGGCCCATCTTCGCCAGGTATTCGCCGGCGGCGCTGTCGGGCAGGATCGCGTTGGACGGCGACAGGTGGTCGGTGGTGATGTTGTCGCCGAGCACCGCCAGCGGACGCAGGCCCTTGAGCGTGCGCTCCCCGGCCAGCGCGCCTTCCCAGTACGGCGGGCGGCGGATATAGGTGCTCTGCGGCCGCCAGTCGTACAGCGGGCTGATGGTCTCGGCGTTGGCCGCCTGTACCGCGAACATCGGCTCGTAGACCTTGCGGAACTGCTCGGGCTTGACGCTTTGCGCGACGATCGCGTCGATCTCCTCGTCGCTCGGCCAGATGTCCTTCAGCGTCACCGGCTGGCCGTTGGCGTCGTGGCCCAGCACGTCGCGCTCGATGTCGAAGCGGATGGTGCCGGCGATCGCGTAGGCGACCACCAGCGGCGGCGAAGCCAGGAAGGCCTGCTTCGCGTAGGGATGGATGCGGCCGTCGAAATTGCGGTTGCCCGACAGCACCGCGGTCGCATACAGGTCGCGCTCGACGATCTCCTGCTGGATCGCCGGATCGAGCGCGCCCGACATGCCGTTGCAGGTGGTGCAGGCGAACGCGACGATGCCGAAGCCCAGCCGTTCGAGCTCGGGCAGCAGTCCGGCTTCCTCCAGATACAGCTGCACCACCTTGGAGCCCGGCGCGAGCGAGGACTTGACCCAGGGCTTGCGCGTCAGGCCGCGCGCGTTGGCGTTGCGCGCCAGCAGGCCGGCGGCGATCACGTTGCGCGGATTGCTGGTGTTGGTGCAGCTGGTGATGGCGGCGATGATCACGGCGCCGTCCGGCATCTGTCCCGGCACTTCCTGCCATTGGCCGGCGATGCCCCGTTCGGCCAGCGCGGTGGTCGGCAGGCGCTTGTGCGGGTTCGACGGGCCGGCCATGTTGCGGACCACGGTCGACAGGTCGAACTCGAGCACGCGCTCGTATTCGGCGTCCTCCAGCGTATCGGCCCACAGGCCCGCCGTCTTCGCGTAGGTCTCGACCAGACGCACCTGCTCGTCGCTGCGGCCGGTCAGGCGCAGATAGTCGATGGTCTGGCCGTCGATGAAGAACATCGCCGCGGTGGCGCCGTATTCGGGGGCCATGTTGGAGATGGTCGCGCGATCGCCCAGGGTCAGGCTGGCCGCGCCTTCGCCGCGGAATTCGAGATAGGCGCCCACCACGCGCTGGCTGCGCAGGAATTCGGTCAGCGCCAGCACGATGTCGGTCGCGGTGATGCCCGGCTGCGGCTTGCCGCGCAGCTCGACGCCGACGATGTCCGGCAGCCGCATCCACGACGCGCGGCCCAGCATCACGTTCTCGGCCTCGAGGCCGCCCACGCCGATGGCGATCACGCCCAGCGCGTCGACATGGGGCGTATGGCTGTCGGTGCCGACCAGCGTGTCGGGGTAGGCGACGCCGTCGACGGCATGGATCACCGGCGACATCCGCTCCAGATTGATCTGATGCATGATGCCGTTGCCCGGCGGGATCACGTCGACGTTCTTGAACGCCTTGCGGGTCCACTCGATGAAGTGGAAGCGATCCTCGTTGCGGCGCTCCTCGATCGCGCGGTTCTTGGCGAAGGCATCCTTGTCGAAACCGCCGTGCTCGACCGCCAGCGAATGGTCGACGATCAGCTGGACCGGCACCACCGGATTGACCTGGGCCGGATCGCCGCCCTGGTCGGCGATCGCATCGCGCAGGCCGGCGAGGTCCACCAGTGCGGTCTGGCCGAGGATGTCGTGGCAGACCACGCGCGCAGGGAACCACGGGAAGTCCAGCTCGCGCTTGCGTTCGATCAGCTGCGTCAGCGCCGCGTTCAGCAGCGACGGGTCGCAGCGGCGCACCAGGTTTTCGGCGAGCACGCGCGAGGTGTAGGGCAGCTTGTCATAGGCGCCGGGCTGGATTGCATCGACCGCGGCGCGTGCGTCGAAATAGTCCAGGCCCGTGCCGGGCAGCGGTTTGCGGTAGGCAGTATTCATGGGGAGGGGATCAATACGGGTCGTGCTCGGCGCGCCGTGGTGTGTCGTGGGACATGCGGACTGCGGGCGGAAGCGGAGCGCGTGGCGCGGCCGCTCCCGCCCGGATCTGCCGCATCAGCGGCGCTTCTCGATCGGCACGAACTTCAGGTTGTCCGGGCCGATGTAGTTGGCGCTCGGGCGGATGATCTTGTTGTCGATGCGTTGCTCGATGATGTGCGCGGCCCAGCCGGAGGTCCGCGCGATCACGAACAGCGGCGTGAACATCGCGGTCGGCACGCCCATCATGTGGTAACTGACGGCGCTGAACCAGTCGAGATTGGGGAACATCTTCTTGATGTCCCACATCGTGGTCTCCAGGCGCTCGGCGATGTCGAACATCTTCATCGAGCCGGCGTCCTTCGACAGGCGGCGCGCGACTTCCTTGATCACCTGGTTGCGCGGATCGCCGGTCGTGTAGACCGGATGGCCGAAGCCGATCACGACTTCCTTGTTCTCGACGCGGCGGGTGATGTCGGCCTGGGCCTCGTCGGGCGTGTCGTAGCGCTTCTGAATCTCGAACGCGACCTCGTTGGCGCCGCCGTGCTTGGGGCCGCGCAGCGCGCCGATCGCGCCGCAGATCGCCGAATACATGTCGGAACCCGTGCCGGCGATCACGCGGCCGGTGAAGGTCGACGCGTTGAATTCGTGCTCGGCGTACAGGTTCAGCGAGGTGTGCATCGCGCGTTCCCACAGCTCGCTGGGCTTGCGGCCGTGCAGCAGATGCAGGAAGTGGCCGCCGATCGAATCGTCGTCGGTCTCGACCTCGATGCGCCGGCCGTTATGGCTGTAGTGGTACCAGTACAGCAGCATCGAGCCGAGCGAGGCCATCAGGCGGTCGGCGATGTCGCGCGCGCCCGGCAGATTGTGGTCTTCCTTCTCGGGCAGCACCGTGCCGAGCACCGACACGCCGGTGCGCATCACGTCCATCGGATGGGCCGAGGCCGGAACCCATTCCAGCGCGGCCTTGACGTTGGCGGGCAGGCCGCGCAGCGCGCGCAGCTTGGCCTTGTAGCCGTTCAGCTCGGCCTGGGTCGGCAGCTTGCCGTGCACCAGCAGATAGGCGATCTCTTCGAATTCGCAGGTCTCGGCAACGTCGAGGATGTCGTAGCCGCGATAGTGGAGGTCGTTGCCGCTGCGGCCGACCGTACACAGCGCGGTATTGCCGGCGACGACGCCGGACAGCGCGACGGATTTCTTGGGCTTCGGGGTGGCTTGCGCCGGAGTGGCTTCGGACATGTCGTCTCCTTGCTTCGCTCTGTTCTGATTACTTGGCCTTGGCTTGCGCGAACAGCGCATCCAGCTTCTGTTCGTATGCATGGTAGCCGATGCTCTCGTAGAGCTCGGCGCGCGTCTGCATGGTGTCCAGCACGTTCTGCTGGGTGCCGTCGCGGCGGATCGCCGCGTAGACGTTCTCGGCGGCCTTGTTCATCGCGCGGAACGCCGACAGCGGGTAGAGGATCATCGCGACGCCGGCGCCGGCCAGCTCGTCGCGCGTAAACAGCGGCGTGGCGCCGAACTCGGTGATGTTGGCCAGCACGGGCACCTTCACCGCGTCGACGAACTTGCGGTACATCGACAGGTCGGTCATCGCCTCCGGGAAGATCGCATCGGCGCCGGCCTCGACGCAGGCCACCGCGCGTTCGATCGCCTTGTCCAGGCCCTCGACCGCCAGCGCGTCGGTGCGCGCCATGATGACGAAATGCTCGTCGGTGCGCGCGTCGACCGCGGCCTTGATGCGGTCGACCATCTCGTCCTGCGAGACGATCTCCTTGTTCGGCCGGTGGCCGCAGCGCTTGGCGCCGACCTGGTCCTCGATGTGCATTGCGGCGGCGCCGAACTTGATCAGCGAGCGCGTGGTGCGCGCCACGTTGAAGGCCGAGGCGCCGAAGCCGGTGTCGACGTCGACCAGCAGCGGCACGTCGCAGACATCGGTGATGCGGCGGATGTCGGTCAGCACGTCGTCGAGGTTCGAGATGCCGAGATCGGGCAGGCCCAGCGAGCCGGCCGCGACGCCGCCGCCGGACAGGTAGATCGCGCGGTAGCCGGCGCGCTTGGCCAGCAGGGCGTGGTTGGCGTTGATGGTGCCGACGACCTGCAGCGGCTGCTCGTCGGCCAGGGCCTGGCGGAAACGGGCGCCGGCCGAGCGGGCCAGGTCTTGGGAGGTCAGGGTCATGATGGCGTCCTGGGTGAGCGGAATGCCGGCAGAGCGCAAGCGGCGTGCCAACGGCGTGGCGGGTTGCGGGGCGGCGTGATTTGGCCAGTCCGGACAAGGGCTAGCGGGTGTTTTCGCCGCCTCAGGTGGCGTGTCCGACGCTTGAGTTGCATTTCAAGTTTGAATTTCATCTCCGTGACTTGAAATGCAGCGCCGGTGGGCACAGAATGCAGCGGCGGCGCGTAACGTGCTGGCGTCAACGTCCTATTGTGGCCGGTTTTGTTCGTCCGCTGACTGCGGTTTGCAGCGTTCGCCATCTTGTTTCGCGTTGGCCGTGGCTTGCGGCGTTCGCCATTTTCCTTCGATCCATGACTCCCGCTACCCCGATCCCTCCTGGCCGGCCTCGCATCTGGGCGGTCGGCATCAGCCGGCTGTCGCGTGCCTTCGCCGATCTGATTCCTTCCTATGCCGCCCAGGCGGACTTCCGGCTCGTCGGCAAGGGCTACGAGGCGGCCGCCAGTGCGATCGCCCGGGAGGCCAGGGAAGGGCGGCTCGATGCGGTGGTCGCGGCCGGCTCGAACGGCGCCTATCTGCGCCAGCATGTGGACGTGCCGGTCACGCTGGTCAAGGTAACGGGGTTCGACGTGCTCAGCGCGCTCGCTACCGCGCGGCGCATCTCGCCGCGGGTCGCGCTGGTGACCCACGCCGCCACGTATCCCGAAGTCGACGAGTTTGCGAGGGAGTTCGGCCTGCCGATTCCGTCGTATACGTATTTGACCGAGGACGACGCCACGGTGCGCGTCAAGGCGCTGCGGCAGGAGGGCATCGAGGTCGTGGTCGGACCCGGGCTCGTGACGGAACTCGCGGATCGGCTCGGGCTGACGGGGGTGTTCCTGTACTCGGGGCAGTCGGTCAAGCTCGCGCTCGAGGACGCGATCGAGGCGGCGCGGCTGCGGCGCATCGAGTCGAGCCGGCGCGAATACGTCAATACGATCCTGGCGCATCTGAACGAGGGCGTCGCGGCAGTCGATGCCGACGGGCGGATCCAGTCGTTCAATCCGGCGATGGAGCGCTTCCTCGGCACGCCGGCCGCCGATGCAGTCGGCCGCAAGCTGCAGGGCTTGGCTCCCGATCTGTCGCTCGACAGCGTGATGCGGACCGGCGCCAAGGAACTCGAGGCGATCCACAAGCTGGGCGACCGCATGGTGGTGGTCAACCGGATTCCGATTCTGATGGAAGGCAGTCCCGCGGGCGCGGTGTTGACGATTCAGGATGCCAATGCGATCCAGCGGGTCGACCGTCATCTGCGCCGGCGCGCCAGCGCGCGCACGACCGGCGTTCGCTATCGGCTCGACGATCTTGCGGGGGAATCGCCGGCAATGCGCCAGCTGCGCGAACTGGCGCGGCGCTATGCGGCCGTCGATTCCACCGTGCTGATCAGCGGCGAGAGCGGCACCGGCAAGGAGGTGCTGGCGCAGGGCATGCACGATGCCAGTCCGCGCCGCGCGTTTCCGTTCGTGGCGATCAATTGCGCGGCGTTTCCCGAGGCGCTGCTCGAGAGCGAGCTGTTCGGCTACGAGGAGGGCGCGTTCACCGGCGCCCGACGCGGCGGCAAGGCGGGGCTGTTCGAGTCCGCGCATAACGGCACCCTGTTCCTGGACGAGGTCGGCGACATGCCGCCGGCCCTGCAGACGAGGCTGTTGCGCGTGCTGCAGGAAAAGCAGGTGCTGCCGATCGGCGGCGTGGACGCGGTACCGGTCAACGTGCGCGTGATCGCCGCCACCCATCGGGATCTGGCCGCGCTCGTGCGCGACGGGGCGTTTCGCCAGGATCTCTACTACCGGCTGAATATCCTGCGGATCGCCATGCCGCCGCTGCGCGAACGGAAGGCGGACCTGCCGGAGCTGGCCGAGTTGCTGTACCGCCGCGCGCAGCAACGGCTCGGATTGCCTCGACCGGACAGCCTGCCGGAAGCGGCGCGCAGCCGGCTGACGGCGTATGGCTGGCCGGGGAACATCCGCGAGCTGGAGAACGTGGTGGAGCGGATTGCCGTGTTGTTGGCGGGGAGGGCGCTCGGCGAGGAAGCGCTGCTGCGCGAGTTGCGTGCGACGGTGCCCGAGCTGTTCGGTGGCGAAGGGATGGACGCGGCGCCGCCGGCAGTGGGGAGTGCGCGATCAGGCAGCTATTCGCTTGCGGGAGTGGCGCGTTCATCCCAGGCGGAACATATCCGCCGTGTGCTGGACGAATGCGGTGGGGATCGCGCCGCGGCGTGCCACCTGTTGGGCATCAGTCCGACCACCTTGTGGCGGCGGCTCAAAGAGGCAGCTTGAGGCCACTTACGGCACGTCGACGGTCGCACGAAAAAGCGCTTGCAATGGCTGTCACGCTCCCTTAATATTCGCCCCCCTCGCGGCCGAACGGCGGCGGGGTTGGCGGGGAAGGCGAAGGCGCTGTGGTGCTGGAGCCGCAGCAAAAAAGTGCTGACAACCTGTTGACGAGAAGCGAAATGTTCTGCATAATCTCGTTTCTCTGCTGCTGACAACGCAGCGACGC
>NZ_JAIZPL010000007.1:0-304213 GCF_020418465.1 Cupriavidus sp. DB3
CGAGGTGATCGCGCCGGCGTAGCTCGTGGCTTCGACGGGATGGAGTTGTCGCATGTAGACCCCGGAAAAGAAAAAGCCCGCTCTGCGGCGGGCATGAAAAAGCCCGCCGGAGCGGGTTCTGACCAAGATCTGGTCGTATAGAATTGCTACGCTTTATCAGTGGCCATAAAACAGCACCGGAGACGACATTGGGTTTCCCTCAAGACACGGAAGAGTTCCGCAAAGCTTTTCAGCAGCGAAGAAAATGCCTCCTTGATGGCCTAGATCCTCGAAAGACGACAGGCGTTGAGATTGGAGCATTGTGCCGCCCTATGGTACAGAGAACGGACGGGAACATAATCTACGTCGACCATGTCGACACGGAGGCCCTAAAGCGAAAGTATCAAAGGGATCCAGACGTCGATGCTGCCCGCCTTGTGAATGTTGATGCCGTATGGGGCGCCAACACACTCCATCAGGCAATAAACGGACGCTTCGTCGACTATGTGATCGCGTCTCACGTTGTCGAACATGTCCCCGACGTCGTCTCATGGCTTCAGGAGCTGGCTTCGATCCTGTCGCCGACCGGAGAGGTACGCCTCGCGGTCCCAGACAAAAGATTCACATTTGACTGTCTACGGCGCGAAACCAGCCTCTCCGATGTGCTGTTGAGCTATATGGCTAAAGCCAGGATCCCGCAACCTCACTGCCTACTTGATTTCGCCATCAATGCCGCGAAGATCGATGCAAAGAAAGCATGGAAAGGGATAACGCAGCATGCGGCACAGCGCCATTATTCTTGGCAGGAAGCACTAGGCTTGGCGGAAGATTCACTTCGAAATGGAAACTATCACGATGTCCATTGCTGGGTCTTCACGCCGCGATCCTTCGCGAGACTTCTCGGTGACTTGGCGCAAGCCGGACTGACAGATCTCGCATGCGAGCGATTCATCGACACGAAAAGATGGCATGCCGAGTTCTTTGTGCATCTTCGGAGATCGCGAGATCGCACATACGTCGTCGAAACTTGGCGGGCCATGGAGAAGGCGTCCAATATGGCTCGGCCAGGCTCTCTCTCCTGGTCTCTTCGTAACGTTTCCAAGAGACTCAGGCCAAATGGCGCCCTTCACCCGCTTTCCCGCACCACCGGGCGCCCAAGTGAACTGGATCCCAGAGAGCCACTGGGACTCCCGACCAATTTTTCTCCTAACGAATATTTGAGAATCCATCCAGATGTAAAAGAGAACGGCGCCGATCCAGCATCCCACTACAAACTATTCGGATGGTATGAGGGCCGCCCCTACAAGGCGACGCCATCACTCTGATGGGGTTGGCAGCATTTCACGGAGACGGCTCGGCATGGAATTGTAGTACGCCAACCACCTGGGATCATCAGCCCTTACCTGCCCCAGGTGGTCGTATTGCTCACTACTCTGAGGCGAAGAAAAATATGCCGTGATAGCGGACTCATCAGAGTCCGCAAACTGAACGTTTATCGTTTCCATGTCGCCTCTCAGAATTCGTATTTCATGACGATCAGTGTGTATGTAACTGATGCGGACACTGAATTGATGATCGAATAATAAAGTCGCTGTGAGCTGATTCCGAAGATATCGAAGGGGCATCCGAAATCTGGCGTCGTCGTATTGCCGGAGCAGAACAATTGATTGGCGCCAACAAAAGGATTTGTTGGGGACACCGATAAGGTCGGAGCGCTTCCAGTTGATGAATTGAAGTGACAGTACAGTGTCCCACCTACTCCAGTAGCATTTGGAGGAACAGCGGAGGCAATGGAGAGCTCGACGGCTATCGACGACGTCGTACTGGTTGTCTGGGAAAGGACCGTCGCACTAGATCTCGAAATGCGCCGCCCCTGTTGCACGCCAACATCGAACTGACCGCTTCCATTCGTCGGCCATACCGACACTAGCGCAGACGCCGTGTAACCGGCCGGCATGTTCATCCCGCCGTACACCTCCGGCTGAACCGCGGCGGTGGCATTGCGTGCCAGCAGCGCCGTATCCCCTGTCGTCGGGTTGTGGATGGCATAGAGGGCGACATAGCCGTTCGCCGGCGCAGTGCCGGTATCCATGCCTCCAGCGCCTGTGGTGGCGAGGTTGATAGTCTCGCTGAAATTCGCGAGCCGGTAAGTCTCACCCCCCAGAGCAGAGGCGACGATGATCTCATCGGCCGTGAATGTCGCCGACGCGGAGGCTGTGGCCACTGACATACGGCCATTCCGCATCATGCCGACGACGCCAGGGGCCAGACGCGACACGCCCCGAGTCAGAGCGTCATTCGTCTGAGCAGTTAAATCGAAGCCCGCTCGGTCGGCCAGTTCCTTGATCTGCGCAAACAGCCATGCCGCCTTCTCGTCGCTGAGCTGCTGCACCTTGTTGAATTGCTCGACCGATGGCGGAGTGGCGCCGATGTAGGCCCAGCCTTGTTTGTACTGGTTGTCCTCAATCGATTCGACATTGCCGTTTTGCGCCCATGGCGTCTCGAAGCTGTCGAAAAAGTTGACCGCTGTCATCAAATGCCCCTTGTCAATACGCCGACGCCGAAGCCGTAGAAGCCCTGATTCAGGAATCCGAACGGCTTTTCCGTCGATCCGGTGATAATTTGCACGCCGACGCCGGATGCCTTCGGCACCCAGCGATATGGGTTATTCATGAGGACATCCGTCGGCCCAGGAATCTTGCTCACCCAGATGCGGATCTTGGCGTTGCCAGCGTCCTCGACGATCACGCGGTCGACGCCGAAGATGGGCTTGAGCGCCGTAACGATCTCCGGCGCGGTGCCGTGGCCGTTGTTCAGCGCGATCTTCCAATACAGCAGCTTCCGGTACTCCGGGTCCTGTAGCGTGGTCGAGCCGACTAGCGCGTTCTCGTACGCGCGTCGGATGCGCGCTTGGCCAAAGCCGCCGATGGCCGGCTGGCCGACGAAGCCGAAGAAAGCCGTGAACAGCGCCTCGTCGATGACGCGCGAGAGCCCGACGATCTCGCCGATGCCGTCGAGCTGCTTGCCAACGGCTGTGTCGAGCCATCGCTCTTCGTACAGGGCCTTGAGCGTGCCTTGCAGCCCCTGCGCCGGCTTGAGCAACGCCTTGACCAGCGCCTCGAGCTTGGGCTTGCTGTCGAACTGGCTCAGCCAGTGGCCCCAGGCGGTGCCCGCGTGGTCCTGTTCAAGATCCATCAGGACACCTCGATGCGCGACAGATCGAACTTCGCCACCTCGAAGTCCTGGATCGTGATGTTGGCCGCGGAATAGTCGGCAGGCTGCGGATCGAACTCGGGATCGGTCGAGTGCGCGAACTTCAGGTCGACGTGGGCAATGCCGGGCGTCGCGTACACCGCGCAATAGAACCGCTGTTGCACGACGTCCTGACCGATGCCCAACGCATTGCCCGCCGCCGCGGTGGCCTGCGCCACCTGCGTGAAGCCGTCCGGCGGAAACGGTTGCTCCGTGGCAGGCAGCAGAGTCAGCACTGCCCTGACCCAGACATAGATCGGCGTCGGCCGATCGAACCGCACGATGTGCTTGTCGCCGTCGTCGGCCGTCACCTCGACGGCGATCGCGCCATGGGTATCGATGCCGGCAGCCTTCACCCGGTAGAGCGCATCGGCGATTTCGTTGTCGAGGCCGCCGTCGACCACCACGTGGATGCTGTGCGGCGGCCGGCCAACTGAGTCCGTAACGTCCGTGTCGTTCTGGAAGTCCTTGATCGCCGTGATGCCGGCCACCCGATCCCGGATGTTCGGCGCGATGCTGGGCTTGGTCGCGGCGCCCAGGCGAAACAGGCCGCTCGGATACCGCGCGCGCAGCTCGGCATTGTTCTCGGCCAGCCGCCCGACGACCGCGGCCTGCAGGTTGTTCACCGCGTCCCAGCCCGTCACCGTGGTGACGATTCCATTCAGGTCGCCCGGCGCGGCCGCTTCGGCCATGGGCTCGATCGTCTCGGCCAGCACCGGCGAGCCGACGCTCGACAGCGTCAGCGGGCCGCCCAGCGTCACGGAGAAGGCCACCCGCCCGTCGGAGACGATGCGTACCGCCGCCCCGTCGCTGCTGACGGTATAGGGCGAGCTGCTGAGTGCGGCGACCAAGCCGGCCAAGATCTCGGCGATCGTGGCCGTGGCGTCCGACGTGTAGGTGTAGTCGGTACCGTCCAGCGTTATCCGGTAGAGCTGGCCCGCTACCACCGTCGGCACTGCGACGACGTCTGCGGCCGCGCCGGGCGTGATGGTCACGTCGGCAGCCGTAGCCCAGATGGTCTGCGTCGATCGATGCCGGATCTGCGAGCCGGCCGGCACCACCGTGCCCACGGCGCCATAGCAGACCACGTAGCAGCGCGACTTCTCGGCGTTGAGGCGCTTCACGCCGGTGAACGAGACCGAGTTGTCCAGCGACGTACCGAAGGCCGAGCCCGGATACATCGCCAAATAGACGCCCTCGGCCTGCTCCCACAGTGCCGCCTCACGCTCGGCGAAGGTGTCGATCAGGATGCCCGTGATCGAGTTCGGTCGCGTTGACACCTCGCCCGTGAATCCGGCGTTGCGCAGCCGGTCGTTCAGGTCCTGCACGATCTCCTGACGGATCTCGGGCAGACGCGGGCGCACGAACCCCTCCGGGGTTACACCGTAGGCCATATCTGGGAATCCTTGTGCTTACAGAAGGTAGCGGCGGGCGATCAGCCCTTCGTCGCTGTCGACTTCGAAGTCGACCGCCAGCGTGCGGCCCTGGTGGTCGATCTGCAGGTCGATCCGGCGGACCAGGCGGACACCCGGTACCGCGGCGATGCGCGAGCGGAAGATCGCCTCCAGCGCCGCGCGATCCGGTGCCTTGATCAGGACTTGCTCGAAGTACGGCACGCCCACCGTGATGTCGAGGAACCATTCGCCGAGGAACGTCAGCAGCGTGACCTTGATCTGCTGGGCGATGCGCTCGGCACCGTCGATCAGCGAGGTATCGCCGGCCGGGGACAGATCGAGGTCGTGGCCAGCGGTCAGTGCCAGATCGAGTGCCATCACTGCTCCGGTGTCGATGTCTTGCCACCGACGCTGTCGGTGTGCCGGTGGCCATCCTCGACGATGCTGGTCGAGCGGATCGTGCCACCTGTGTGTTCGATATCGCCGGTGATCGTCGTGCGGCCAGTGCCGCCCGCCCCAGAGAGACCCTGCATGTAGGTCATCAGTTTCTCCATGGTCACCTCCTGCTTGAAGATGGTCACCATGTCCACCGTGAAGGTGCCGGGCCCGACCAGCGTTGCATCACCGGCAGGCGACAGCTTCAGCGAGCAGGCACCGTACTGGACGCTGACGTTGACCGTGTCGGCCTCGGCTGAGCCTGGCCGCACCACCGGCGTCGCGAACGCGTCCGACAGATCGAACTGCCGCGGGTCGTCCGGCGGCCCGTCCGAGCCCGACAGCCAGTTCTCCAGCGCGCGCTCGGAGAATGAGAGCTTCACCGGGTCACCGGGCTTGAGCGGGACCGAGATCAGTGCCACCGCCCCGCCCACGTCGCCCACCGGCCAGCAGACCGGCACCTGCACGATCTGAGGGGCGGCCAGCACCTGCCCGCTGGCCAACTGCTTCGGCAGCGCCGGCCGCACGGTGGCCGTCTTGCCGTCATAGGCCACGATCACGCCGGGCAGCGTGGTATGAACCTCCGATAGCTCGGTCGCGATCAGGCGGCGCAGTTCGGTGATGTCCATCATTTCTTCTTCGGTTTGACGGGCGCATTGCGGTCGACAAGATGCAGCTCGCTCTGCCAGTCCCCGCCCTCCGAGTCGCCGGTGTGCTTGACGCTCTCGGCCCGGTAGAAGCCGTTGGCCGACTTGCTCTCCAGCTTCACCAGGTCGCCCGGGTTGACCTGCGGCAGCAGCAGCGATCGCACGCGCCAGCCGTCGCGCTGCTGCTCGGCGCTGACGAGATTGGCGCGATTGCCCGTCCGCTCGTCCTTGACGCGGGCTTTCTCGCGCGCGCCCTCGCGGGTCCGCTCCGGATAGCCGATCAGCCCCGAGTCAGCGGCAAGCACCACCGCCTGGCGCAGCGTGGTGCCGCGCTTGGGCACCACCTGCAGCGTCTGGTTCTGGATCGACCATTCCAGACCGGTGCCCTGCACCACCTTGTGCAGCGCCTGGCGCGCCGGCCCGTAGAATGAAAACCCGTTCTGCCAGGCGCGGTCAGGCACGTCCTTCGCCATCACCAACGGCAGGCCCATCTGCTTGGCGATGTCCGTGATGATGGTCCGAGCCGTGGCGCCGGGGCCGTAGCCGAGCGATACCGCGGTGTCGCGGATCTCGACGTAGCCGTCGCGCACTTCCAGCTCGGTCACCACGTCCGGCCCGTCGAAGTAGCTGTAGGCGTACGTGATCGCGCCAGCCGCCAGCAGAATCGGGCCATCCTCTTCGCCATAGCCGGCGTACAGCACGCACCGAAGGTCCGGCTCCTCGATGCCCTTGCGGGTCGCCGGCGCGAGGTTGAAGAAGCGGATCTTGTGCGGGTTGGGCTGTTCGCTGGCGTCCTTGTCGATGTCGAAGGTCACCCGGATCGGTGGCTTGATCTCGATGCCGGGCCGGCCGGCGTGGCCGATCAGCGCGCGGTAGACCCTATTGAAGCGTGCCATTGGCCAATTCCTCCGCCTCGACGTAGATCAGCGCCACGTCGCCTGACGGCAATGCCTCTCGGCTGATCGTGTCGCGCCGGTCGGGCGTCAGCGCCACCAGCTCGCCGGCCGGCACCAGCAGATGCCTGTACCGATTCAGCAAAGGGGTATCAGGCACCACGGCGATGCCGCTGACGATGACCTCGTTGTAGGCATTCTCGATCGCCAACGTCCACAGCTCGGCCTCGCTGTTCCAGGACAGGTGCAGGAAGAACGTTTCACCGTCCAGCACCACCTCGGTCAGGCTGTCGTTGGCGTCGAGCACCGGGATCTTGATCATCAGCGGCCCCAGTTCACGTTCGTCGACAGTCGGGAGCGTTCCTGCGCGGTCGGCTGGGTACCACTCACCTTGCCCGCCTTCGTCTTGGTAGCGCCGGCCTTGCCCTTTGCACGGCCCGACTTGGCGACCTTGTCCGGCGGGATCTCGGCTGTGCGCAGCGTCGCCTTGCGGATGCGCCGGAACTCGCAGGCCAGATGGAGGAACTCGCCCTTGCCGTCACGGCTGACCTTGCAGGTCTCCATCACCATGTCGGGATAGGTGTCCAAGCCGGTCACGACCGTGGTAGCGATGCGGTCCTTGTGCATCGCCCGCAACGCATCCTTGGCCGTGATCAGCTTGCTGCGTCCGCCGGCGCCGAACAGCTCGGTATCGGCGGCCGTGACCCACCCCGACAGGGACAGGCGCTCCGATTCCTGGACGATGTGGTCCGAGATCGGAGCGCCGTCCTCGACGGCATACTCGGTCGCGCGGCTGTTTAGTTCCGTGCTTTCGTCGAGCAGCGCGTCGAGGGTGATCGCGCCGATGCTGCTCCTGACGGTACCGAGCGAGAACACGAGGGACACAAAGCTCATGGCATGGCCTCCACCATCGGTACCGCGACGCCGGCGGTACTGGCCCGCGCACCGGCCAGCGCGCCAGACACGCCGCGCTGCGTCGCTGCAGCAACCGATGCCGGGTTGGCATTCGGCGCGTTCACCGTCACCCCGCCGACGTTGTTCTGCACCGTGACGGACGCCTTGGTGGCGCCGGCGCGCTGCACATCGGCCGCCCCGACTCCGAGGACGTTCCGGCCGACCCACGAGGCGCCAGTCTTGAGCCAGTCCGGCGCCAGGTTGCTGAACATGGATTTCGCCTCTTCGAGCTTGCCGGTGATCCAGGTCGAGATGGACTCGCCGATGCCCTTGATCCAGGCGACGATCGAGTCGTACGCCGCGCCGGCGCCAGCGGTGATGCTGTCCCAGGCGTCAGCGCCCCACTTCTTGATGTCGTCCCAGTGCTTGTAGATGGCGACACCGGCGGCGGCTACCGCCGCGACGACGGCCGCGACCAGCAGCGCGGGCCAGCCCACAACGGCGGCCAACCCAGCCACCAGCATCCACGCCAGGCGGAGCACCAGGCCGAAGCCGCGGCCGAGGAAGAGCAGGCCTTTCCCCAGCGTGAACATCAGTTGCAGTACCCGGAACAGCGGCCCGCTGAGGCCTAGGATCAGCACGCCGATCGTGCCCCATTTGCGCAGCCATGGTCCCAGCTCGTCATTGAGGCCGCCGAGCTGGTCCTTGATCCACGCCAGACCATCACGGATCCGGTCGATCCACTCCTGCCATTCCTCGACACGCCCGATCAGGCCGCCGGTGACCGACACGCCGCCACGCATCCAGACAAGGATGTCCTCACCGATCAGGTAGAGGCTGGTCAGCAGCGCCGCCATCCGCAGATACGGCCAGAGCGCCGCGAGCGACAGCGCGCGCAGTCGGATCATGGCCGCCTGCAGCAGGGTCGTGGCTTGCGTGGCGCCGATCAGCGCCGCGCGCAGGCGCACCAACCCATAGGAGGCCCCGATCAGGGCCAACAGCTTCAGGATGTCGCCCAGGTTGTCGATCAACAGACTGGTCAGGGCGTAGAAGATGTTGGCGGCGCGGCTGCTCTTATTCAGCTGGTCGATCTGCTTGCCGAGTGCGTTGGTCAGACGCGTCCACGCCCGCGCGAACGTCATCGGCATGCGGCCAAACTCTTCGTTCGCCTTCTCTGCTTGCCGAAGCAGGCCTTCCGCCAGCACCTTGCTGGAGAGCTTGCCCTGCTCCCCGAGCTTTTTCAGTTGGCCGACAGGAACCCCGAACGCTTCGGCGATCGCTTGGGCGAGCCGCGGCGCTTGCTCCATCACCGAGTTCAGTTCCTCACCCCGCAGGGTGCCGGTACCCAGCGCCTGGCCAAGCTGCACAAGCGCTGCCTGCTGCGATGCGGCGCTGCCGCCGCCGATGGTCATGAACTTGCCGATGACCCCGCTCAGCTCTAGCGACTTGTCCAGCGTCAGGTCCAGCTCTTTCCGGTTGCGCTGCACAGACTGGAACAGGCCGGCGGTCGCGCCGTATTCCTGCCCGGAATCCTGGGAGATCCGATAGAGCTCCTTGAGTGCGCGCTGCTGTTCCTCCACGCCGTCGGTGACCAGCGCCACGCGGCCCTCGACGCTAGCCCACTCGTCGGCGATCCGCGCAGCCGAGATCACCGAGACGCCTGCAACGATGCTGCGCACCACGCCGGCGATCGAGCGATACCCCTGCCCCATCTGCTGGACTTCGCGCGTGCCCTGAGCCTGCGCGGCATTGAGCGCGCGCTGGCTGACCATCACCTCGCCGATGCCCTGCCGCACGCCATCGACGAAGCCCAGACCGAAGTCACGCACGTTGCGCACGCCGGCGCCGATCTTGCCGATGGCTTCGCGGTAGGCCGTCTGGTACTTGCGCAACCCAGATTGGTCGACCTGGTAACGCAGCACCGTCACCAGTTCCCGGATCGCATTCATGTCTTGCCCGTCTTGATTTTGGCTGCCCGCTCTTGGGCTGCCTCTTGCGCATCCATCAGCGCGTTGATCTTCAGGAGGTCGACCAAGTCCACCGCACCGGCGCGGATGTCACCGAGCTGCACGTGCCCCGCCAGCACGGGGCGCCAGATGACTAGCTCGCGTTCGAAGTCGGGCCGGAACCGACCGACAGCTTCGCCGCGAGCCCTTGGACCGACCCAAAACGGCCGGCCCAGCGCAGAAAAAAATCGGCGAAGTTATGCCGGATGACGTGGAACATCAGCTCGAGGATGTCGCCGGCGTCGCGGAACGCCAGCGCCCGCATTTCCTTGGTCAGCTTCGATTCGCGGCCGTTGATCGACACGGCGATGAACTCGGGATTGAACAGACGGTCCGCCCAGGCCGTCAGCGAGGCGCCATCGAGCTTGCTGGACAGCTCCCGGACCGCTTCGGCCACCGCGGCGTCCGTCTTGGCGGCGACCTGCACGTCCTTGCCTTCGGCGAACACGCCTTCGAGCAGGTGGCCGACGGCCGGCAGGATGTCGCGCTGCAAGTCGCCGAAGATCTGCAGCGCGAGGAACGGGTCGATCTTGCGGATGATGAATTCGGTGTCGCCGATCGGCACAGTCAAGACGCGGTTCATCAGCTGTTACCCCCAACGAAGTAGGTGCTGCTGCCGGTCTCGATGATCCATTCGCGGGTTCCAACCTCGGCAGCGAACTCGGCATTCGGGTTCTTCACCACCCAGGCTTCGGACGAGTTGAACACGGTGCGGCCGCGCAAGTCGGCCACGGCGATCGGGAAGATGCCGCCGCCGCCGCTGAGGCGGTCAGCCGCCAGCAGCGCGGATAGGATGTCGTTGCCCGCGCTGGTCTGCTGCAGCGTGATGGTGACGCGGCAGCGTCGATCGCTGGACATCGCCCGGGCCACTTCGCCGTCGGCGCCGGACGTCGAGGTCACGCCATCGCCGATTTCCTCGATGCCGATGAAGGTGTCCTCGGCGAAGCCGCTCAGCGTCGCTGCGGCCACGGTAACGATGACCCGCGCGGGGTCGTAGGTATGTACGGTCATCTATAACTCCGATCAGAGCGCGTAGGTCAGGTTGCCGCGGATGGTCACCGCGTGAATAGCGCCGGCCAGGCGCGCGGTGAACGACACGTCGTTCAGCACCCGGTTGGCCTTGTCGTTGAAGGGCACGTTGGCGGACAGCGGCGCGCTGATCGTGTACGACGGGATCTTCCGGCCGTCCTCGTCCAGCTCTTCCGGTGCGATGCCGCCGCGCGAGACGCCCAGGTCGAGCGCCTTGCGCATTGCGGTGGTCACGATGCCGATTCCGCCATCGGTGTACGGCACCTTGCCGTTGGCGGATGCGTTGACCAGCGCCGAGACGACGTTGATCTTGATCTGCTCGGCCAGCCAGTCTCGGAAGCGAATCACGTCGATCCACTCGCCGGCCGCCACCTTGCCGCCCTGCGTGATCGCGAAGTTGCGGAAGGGCTCGAAGGTGTTGGCGTTCTTGGCGCGCGCGGCGATGGAAGCGCCTTCGGCGAGGTTGTCGATGGTGATGCCGGCCAGCCGCACGTTCGCCCAGGTCTCGCCGCCCGGATAGATGGTGAACCGGTTCCCGCTGATGGCCGCCTCCAGCCATTCGGTGGCCGCGGCGGCGTGATACCAGAGGTGGGTGCGGAAGTACTGCTTGTCGCGCAGCTTGCTGGCGATGTCGTTGTTGACGCCCGGATCGAGGATGCCGGCCTGGCTCGACGACACGCCGAGCAGCTTCTCGTTGGTCTCGACCCACTCGGCGGCGGCCAGGATGTCGGCTTCGGTGCGGCTGTAGAGCACCACGCCGTACCAGTCGTCGTTCTGGCGCCGGCAGGCGGCCAGCGCCTCGGCCAGCGGCTCGGTGCTCTCCGGCGTCTGCATTGCTAGGTTGCCGGCCAGGCTGACCGCGATGGCTTCGCCGTCCACGCTCGGCGTGATGGTCACGACCGCGCCGGTGGTGGTCGTTGCCACCGGCGCTGCGGTCGCCTCGATCGCTGCGGCCAGGCCCTGCGCGATCAGGGCCTCGGTGTCGGCCGCCAGCCCGGTATAGGTCGCCGTCGCGGTCTGGGCTGCGCCGTTGGCGTCGTACCAGCTGAGCGTGACGGCATATTCCGACTGCGACGCGCGGGTGACCGCCACGTCGATATCGTCGACAGCCTGGCGGCCGACGAAGCAGCGATTCAGGGTCGGGATCTGCTTGAACACGTCCCGCACCGCGGCGTAGATCGGCGACGTGCTGGGCAAGCCCATCTCCAGCAGCTCGTCGGCCTCGGTCACGGCGATGACGCGCGCCAGCGACAGGGCATGCGGCCCGATCACCAGCAGGTCGGAAAAGGACTGTTCCTTGATCGCCGTGGTGCTCAGGCTGATCTGGACGTTGACGATACGGTCGAGGTTGGCCATTCGCGGCTCCAAATGAAATCGCCGCCCGGAGGCGGCGTCGGTCTTCTATTCCACGCTGGCGTGGATGGTGATCGTTGGACCCGGCAGCGCGCCGCCGTCCGTTGTTCCGGTGATGTTCACCGTCTCGATGACGCCCACCTCGTCGGGCAGCGTCGTGGTGTAGGCGATGGTCAGCTCGAGCACCGCGCGGGGCTCATAGGTCGTGCTGTCACGCAGCACCGGCACCTGGCGAAGCCGGCCGATGGCCGTCACGGCCAGATCGAGCTGCTCGGCACGATCGAGCGCAGCTTGCATGTGTAGGCGCTGGCCGAGCGCGTCGAGCGCGTCCATGCAGCCGGCGCCAAAGCACTGCAGCTCGACCTGTGCCGAACGGTGCGCGAAGACAGGCTGCACGCCATCCTCGCCCACCGGCCCGCGGTGCACCGGCAACCGCGCGGCCGGGTTCACCCGCAGCGCGATGTACGGCTTGGGCGGCCGTGGCCCGTTCTCGTCGGCAAAGATCACCGGCGCGGTCGCCGCGGTGGTGATCAGGTCGAAGATGGCCTGCTCAGGCGTCATGGCTCGACCTCCAGCACGGCGAGATAGCGGTAGTGCGAGATCACGCCGGATTGCCATGGGCTGACGGCGCGCACCAGGTAGTTGCCCGGTCGGGGCCCGTGCGGCCAGACGATGCGATCGCCGTTGGTGTCGGCAGCGCCGGCGACGGCCAGCACCGCATCCGTGTAGACACGGATCATCGCCTCGACGCGCCGCCCTTCCGGCAGTGCCTGCAGCGTGTCGTAGTCCTCGGACAGCGTGGCGGGCTGCACGGATGCCATGATGGTCTCCGGCGGCACGTCGCCACCCTCCACCCACCTTCCGTCAACCCATTGCCCTGCGCCGCGCCGAATGACCTGCACGGGTCTGCGAAAGCTGCTCATAGCTTCTCGTACCGGATGGCGTTGACCAGGGTGCCGTGGTCGATCAGGGGCGTGCTGCTGCCCTTCTTCTTGACCGTGGCGGGGGCGTTCGGCGTTGCCCACGACGGCGACTGCTGCACGTGCCGGCGCTGGTGCTTCTCGACGAACAGCCCGAGGGTGTCCATCGCCTGCGCCGGGCTCGCGCCGCCCGAGACAGCGTCGGCTTGCCGGTCCATGGCCGTAGCCAGCACCTTGCGGTTCTTCTCGAAGAAGTCCCGCACGAAGGGGCGCGCCGGGATGGTCTCGGTGCCGTACTCGTTGAAGATGGCGATGTCGAGCAGGTCGTCGCCGCTCTCCTGGTCGCGCCCGGCATCGGCCTGAATCCCGACCTTGACGCCCCGGCCGTTCAGCTTCGACGTGTCGCGCACGTACTTGGCCAGCCCGCGGTCAATAACCTTCACAGCAGCAGCCATATGGCGGCCTCCCGACGGTGATGGCGCCGTGTCCGCACAGGTCGGCAAGCCTCTTGTACTGGCCGTAGAAGCCAAGCGGATCAGCGACGCCGTCGGCGCCGGCCGTGCTGCCGAACGTCCGGGCGAGATCGCCTTCCTTCTCGCTGACGATGCCGGGCCGGATGACAGCGCCGGCCTGCGCAGTCTGCTGCATGCGCTGGTAGAGCAGCCACGCCGCGTACCAGGCCTGCGCCTCGTCCTGCTTGGCTTCGGGCAGACACGACGGCCGGTAGGCAGCCGCCATCGAGAGCGCCCGATTCTTGTCCGCCTCGGCGGCGTCCGCCACGGCTGGCGCCAGGAAGTCGAGCAGCTCGATGGTGGCCGCCATGGCTTACTTCCCGGCTTGGTCGAACAGCGCCTGCAGCTCCGCCTTCTTGGCGTGCTCGGGGAAGTCGATACCGAGCTCGGTCAGCGCCGCCTTGAGCTCGGCCACGGTTCCGGGCACGCCGTCGCCTTCGCCGGAGCCGCCTTCGCCTTCCCCCTCGGCCGGCGCGTCGGGCACCGCCTGGAGCACGCCGCGCTTCAGCAGCGCCGGAACACCGGGCGTCTTCAGGTCGATGTCGGCGGAGCCCAGCGGCGGGATGATGGTCGTGCCGCGGATCGACACGACGTGCGTGGAGACGTTCTTGACGTTGGCCATGTCAGATGCCCTCCCCCTTGGTCAGCGCCAGCGGGTAGTGCACGGTGACGCCCGCGGTGCGGGCCAGGCACGGCACCACCAGTTCCAGGTTGCGCGCCTGGGCCGGCAGTTGGTTGAACGGCATCACCAGGTCCAGGTTCAGGTTCTCGGCGCTGAACTCGTACATGATGATGATGTCGGCACCATCGGTGCCCGCGCCGGTCAGCTCCGGCGCCTCCTCGAAGCGGAAGCCCGGGTGCTTCTTGATGAAGAACTCGGCCACCGTCTGGCCACCCGAGTCCGGCAAGCGTTTCGACGTGATTGCGGCGTGCTGGGCGCTGGGCAGCGCGGCCAGGTTCGGCGTGTGGACGCCCTTGGATTGCACGCGGATCGTGTTGTACAGGGCGTCGAGGTCGGCCAGGATCTGGTCGGCCGAGGTGGCCGGGGCGTCCCAGTTGCCGTTCAGGCCAGCGGTGATGCCGATGTTGGGGTGGTTGACCAGGCCGTACAGACCGTAGTCGGCGTCACCGACCATGGCGATCTGGTTCAGCTTGATCTCGACGGCCCGGCGCGCCGCGTCGGCCTTGCGGGTAGGCAGGTTCTGGCCCAGCGCCACGCTGGCGCGCAGCTCGTTGATGTTGTAGCCGTAGCTGTCGCCGATGTCCTTGACGCGGATGGTCTTCTCGGTGCCCTTCACGTCCGCGCGCGGCAGGTCGTCGGCGTAGTTGGCCACGATCTTGGCCATGCCGACCTGGTCGTACATGCGGAAGGTGACGGTCTCCGCCCACTCCGGCACGTCCGTCTCGATGGGCACGAGCTGCAGGCCCTTCATCGGCGGCAGCTTCTTGTTGTAGACGCGAGCCTTGACGTAGTCGAGCTGGCGCGCCGTGAAGATCGACTCGTCCTCGCGCAGGCCGCCCATCTGGGGGGCGATTGCGCGGACGCCTGCCAGGTCGGCTTCGTCGTAGTGCAGGTGTTCCATGTTTTTCCCTCGCGGAAATGAAAAAGCCCGCGCGCGGCGGGCTCTCGTGGTTCTGGATCTGGGATTACGCCGCGGCGGGCACCGAGAACGGGTTGTGCTGCTCGACGGCCACGATCTCGACGCCATCGCTGGTCGTCACCTTGGCGCTGCGGAACACCGCATTGGGCAAGGTGTTGGCGCCGGCGTCAGAGACCGTGCCGTCCGCGGCGAACTTGACCGGGCCATCCTTCGTCACGGCGGCGGCCGGCGTCACGCGCGCCCAGACCAGACCGCGGGTCATCACCGAGGCGCAGTCGTACTGCACATAGGTGGCCGCGGTGATGGTGTGCGATTGCAGCGTGATGCCGCGCACCTTGGTGCCCGGGCCCGGAACGAGCCGGCCTTGTGCGTCCGTGCCGGTGACCACGCCGAACGGCAGGTTGCCCGCGACGGGGAACGATTCGACGCGGTCATCGCCCGAATCCACCTTCATGCCCGCGAAGGCGACGTCCTGATAGTTCTCGTACATGGTCATTCACCCCCACGCTGTTGCTTGATCATCGCGGCGCGCGCGGCCGACGCCGGCTTGCTGCCGTCGCCGTCACCGCCGCCCTTGCCGTCCTGTCGGTTGTGCACCTGCATGTCCATCCGCTGGCTCGACAGCGCGTCGGCACGCTTCTGCTTCTCGGCCACCGCCAGGTCATAGGCCGCCTCGATATAGGCGTCGGACTTGCCCGTGACGTCGAAGCCGTCGCCGCGAACCGCCTTGATCACCGCGACGCGGATGTCCTTGTCGGCCATGTCCTGCTTGATCTCGACGCCGTGCGCTTTCGCCTCGGTCTCGAGCCGGGTGCGGGCCAGCGCCTGCGCCAAGCCATCGGCGCGCGCTTGCTCGACATCCTTCTCGGCCTTGTCGGCGCGAGCCTTCTCGGTGTCGGCTCGCGCTTCCGCGCTGTCCGCGCGCGTGGCTTCGGCCTTCACCTTGGCCCGCAGGGCCTCCAGTTCCTGGGCTACCTCGGGCGCGGCGTCGTACGACAGTCCCGAGTCCAGGCGAACTTTCACCATGTTCATGGGTTCGCTTTCCTCATCGTTGGTCAAATCGGCATCCGCCGCGTCCAGATTCAGGCGGGCATTCCCCGCCCGGCCAGCCTTCACCAGGGCCAGATGGTTGATGCGGATGTTTCGCTGCACCGCGTCGTACCGCTGCCCGTTCCACTCCCCCGGCGTTTCGTCGAGGTCGAGGGTGTAGCCCAGGGACAGCTCCTTCTTGCCCTGGGCGATAGGCGCGGTGTCGTAGATGACCACCTCGCCCACCATGTTGTCGCCGTCCTGCCGGCCCTCCGTGAGCACGGCGCCGACGGTGTGCTGCTTGGCATTGCGCGCCGTCACCAGCCCGGGATGCCCGTCGGTGATCGGCTTGCCCTTGAGGCTCGCCAGCGAGTCGGCGTGGAAGACTTCTTCTGGCGGCCGGAATTCCAGCCGCATGGAGCCGTCGGGGTTCCTGTACGGAAAGACGCCGGTCCGGGTCAGGATCGGCGTGTCCGTGATGAACCCCTCGCGCGTGCTCGTGGCCTTGAGCGGCGCGGTATCGAATCGCATCACCATCGTTTGTCACCTCAATGGACGATCAGGGCGTCCAGGTCATCGAGTTCCGGCAGCACCGGCTCCGCCCAGCAGCGGCAGCGGATCGGCTCGCCGGGGTGGCCGTCGTCCGGCGGGCTGTCCCACGAGATCACCTTGCCCTCCCGGGCGACGTGGGCATCGCGCTCACGTGCGTCCAGCGTGCCGCGCCAGCGGTATTCGCTGACGCCGATGTTCGTCTGTCGATAGCCGGTCAGCCGGCCATTGAGCTTGCCGATCTGGTCCCGCGCGATGAGCTCCGCGCGATCGGTCGGCAGCCGGTAGGTTTCCCGCACGAAGGCGGTCAGGCTGCGCAGCGTCTCGCCGCGCGCGACGGCGGCCACGATCCGGCCCTGCAGGTTCTCCAGGTACTGCGTCGGGATCGACTTGATCAGCCGCAGGTTCTCGGCCTCCCAGACCCGCATCAGCGCGTCGATGGCCGGCTCGGCGGTCACGATGTCGACGCCATACGCGCCGCGCAGCAGCGCGTGGAACTGGTTGCTGTTGAAGGCGTTCACGCGCCCGGCGAACAGGTCGATCGTGCTGCGCACCGCCTCGTCCGAGACGGCAGCAGCCGCGATCGCTTCCGCGAAGGCGGTCTCCATCGCGGTGTACCAGCGGTCATCCTCGGGCGGCCGGTCCCGGTCGTCGCCGCGAATCTCGGCCAGCGCCGGAATGACGAAGCGCTCGACCGCTGCGATGGTCTGATCGGCGATGCCCTGCACCACCCGGACGTACTCGCGCTCGATCGCCGCCGGATACAGCCATTTACGCGGTTTGCGCGGCGTACTGCGTGGCCGCCGTCCGGCTGCCCTGAGTGGGTTTAAGTCCATACCTGCCTTCCGCGACCAGATGGTCCTTGCCCTCTTCCTCGCTGATCACGCCACGGTCGATCAGGCCGCCCAGCGCGTCGGCTTCGGCCTTCTCGGCTTCCGCGTTGAGCTTGCGCACGTCGGCCTGTTCCTTGTCGGTCGGGCTGTGCAGCGGCGGCCAGACGATCGACCACTGATCAACCTTCTTCTGGACGGTCTTCTGCGCGAGGATCAGCGACACCAGCCGCTCCAGCGCGGGCTTGCCGCGGTTGAGCTGCAGGTTCTCGACCATGTCGTAGAAGCCGTCGAAGTCGGCCTCGCCGGTCGAGTTCATGCCGGCGGGCGATCGACCAAACAGCAGCGTCACCGGGATGCCGGTCTCGGCCGACAGCGCAATCTGGAACTCGGCAACGACGTCCCGGACACCGCTGACGTTGGTGTCCTCGATTCTGTAGTCGTCCTCGCCGTCGACGGCCACGGTGTTGCGCACGTTGCGCACGCCATCGACCAGCGCGATCCGCTTCTGGACCACGCCTTCCATGTCAGCCTGGATCAGCTCGGCCAGGCCCTTCATGCCGTAGATGCCCTGCTGCTTCCGTTCGAGGATGCTCAGGGACCAGCGCAGCGACTGCCGGTACTGGTTGATGACCTGGTAGGCGCGTCGCACGGCGCTGCGCCCAGCCCACGGCACGCCCTTGATCGCGGCCATGCGCCGCGGCAGCGGGTCGCCGGAGATCGGGATCAGCCGCGACTCGTGGACGGTGAATTCCGCCTGTGCTGCGCCCGACGCCGTCACCCGGACGCGGTAGCGCTCCGGCATGCCGAAGTTCGACTTCGTCGGGTCGATGTACCGATCGTCTGTCGCGCTGATGTCGTCCAGGTCGAAGACCTTCAGTTCCTCGATCTGCCGGATGCCGGCGACGTTTAGCGGGTCGCGCAGGGTCTTGCCGTCGTCGACCACCAGCAGGATCGCCGCGCCGCCGGTGAGCCGGGCCCAGCGGATGCCATCGGCCAGGGCCGGCAGCACCTTGAGACGGTCCAGCTCATCGGCGATTACCTTTTCGGTGTCCCCTTCGATGGTCACGCCGCGCGCGACCGCTGCGTCGGCCGGCATGTCCACGACACGGCCATACAGGCCGCCAGCCGCGTACAGCTCGACCTCGGACTGCGGCACGACTTGCGCCAGGGCGCGAGGTCCCAGCAGCGCCGATTCGTATCCGTCGAGTCTCATAGTCGTTTCAGCTTGCAAGTGCCAAATGGCGGGCCAGCAACGCCATGGCGCCACCGTCGGCCAGCGCGTAGACCGCACTGTCGCCCTTGTCCGGGCTGCGGCCGATCCGCTTCTTGATTTCTTCCTTCGATTCAACCTGAATGCCGCGCGCGGTCATCTTCCACCGCGGCGCGCAGAGGTCGGCGGCCAGTTGCGGGTCGGGCGGAAGTGCAAGGTCGTCGCCGTGGACCGGGTCCAGTGCTTCCCGCATCCGCCACCACCACTCGGCGCGCTTGTTGACGAAGCCCAGATTACCGGTGCGGTCCTTGGCTTCCGAACCCTCAGACCCATTCATTGCCACGGCGTAGACCTTGATCTTGCCCTTCAGGATGTCGTACGGGCTGGTGCCGACCCCAATCACGTCGATGTTCACCGCCGTGCGGGGCTGGCGCAGCAGCAGGACCTGCGCGGCAACTGCCTCGCCGTCTGGCGTCTCTTTGCCGGGCATCGAGACCTGCGGGGCGTACCAGTTGCCGTGCCGCGGCGACAGGATCGTCTTGTCCTGCCCGCCCCGCGCCACGTCCACGCCGAGCGAGGTCATCGGCGCGTCGCACTCGGGACGCTCCACCCAGCGCCGCTGGGCCATCCGGACCCACTCGCTCGGGATGATCTGCCAGCGGTCATCCTGCCGGCCCGCCCCGAAGTCGCCGTACAGCATCTTGCTGCGCAGCGGCTCGGGCAGCGCCTGCAGCTTCGCCACATAGCCCGAATCGGCATAGAACGGGTTGTCCGTGACCCGCGCCGGGATGAACGTGCGCGTCAGCGGCCGGATGATGTCGACCTTCTTGACCTTCTGGGGGTCAAAGTCATACACCCGTCGACCGTCCACCAGGATGAACGGGTCTCCGGTCTCGCACTCGTGCTGCTCACCGTCGATCGAAGCGAACCAGCGGAGCTCGCCGGGCGCGGCCGGGTTGGGATGCGCCGGATCCAGCCACGGCGCGAACCACTTGTTCAGCCAGTCGCCGGTGGCGTCCGTGGGCGGGTTCGAGCAGAGCAGCACCTGGCAGTGCTGGTCGGGATCCTCGCTGCGGTTCCAGCCGGCAATGAACTCGACTTGCGACTCCAGGAAGTTGGCCGCCTCGTCGAAGACCTTCAGGTCGTGCGGCCGGCCCTGAAATTTGTTCTTGTCCGCCTCGTGCTGGACGGACCCGAACTCGATGATCCGGCGCTTGCCGGCGAACTCGCAGCGCCAGACCTTGTCGCCGTAGCGGCCATACTCGCTGTAGAGTTCTTCCGCCCGCTGCAGGATGCCCTTGAGCTGCGGGAATTCGCGCCGGAGGATCAGCGATCGCTGGTGCTGGGTCAGCGCCTTGCCGAGCGCCAAGTCCGTCTTGCCGCCGCCAGCCGCGCCGCCATACAGCAGCACGTCTGCCCGGCAGGCGTAGGCCATGGACTGCGGCCCAGGCAGCGGCTTCCAGTTCAGCCGGTTGCGCGCCTTAAGTGTCTGCAGCAGCGCCAGCTTGTCGGCTGCGCTCCAGTTGCGCCAGTTCTGCCTCGATTGCTGCATCGATGTCTTTCATGTCGGCAGGCGTCGGTGCGTCGAGGCCGCGAATCTTGCGGATCGCCGCGACAGCCGCGCTGGCCGCTTCGACGATGGTCTTGATTTCCTTGGGGTCCTGCGCGCTGCTGGCGCAGGTCTCCAGGTTCACCAGGCACAGCCGATGGATGCGCAGGCCGCGCTCCATGTCGTCGATGTCCTGGCGGGCGGCGCCGGCGATGGTTTCACGGGTTAAACCTGAAACTTCGGCTGAAACTCCGCCGTCGGCGGGAGCGGCCGCGCCGCTGAAATGCGCCTCCACGAGGGCACGCTTGGCGGTGCCCGGGTTGCGGATCCAGCCCTGCGCCTTCGCGCGCTTGTTGATCGCGGTATGGCTGATGCCGTGCTTCGCGGCGATCGCGGTCACGGGCTCGGTGCCGGCGCGATAAGCCGCCTCGACGGCGACCCAGTCGATGTCCTTTGCTTTTGCCATGGGAGTTCAGGAATGCTGCTGCCCGCCGCCGTGAGATGCCCGCACCCCGCGGGAGGAGACCGGCTTGCCACCACGTCAGCAGCTGCCGGTGTTTTGCCCCACCGCCGGCCGGGGGCCCCACTCAAGTGGGGAAAAACGGGAGGACGAGTACTGGTACGCTGCCCCATTTACCGGAGGAAGGAAGCCGACCATGTCTGCACCAACCAACATAGACCTCTTCAATGAGCACGTATCTCAGACGTTTGCCCTGCTCTACGAGAACTTCCCCACACCAATCCACCTATCCGCAGACAGCTTCGCTCTTGCCGAAGCCGACTCAGACATCGTGGAAGAGGCTTTTGAGCCGGTGGCCCATACCATTCGCTGGCTGATGGCGGAGGGCTATATTAGGTGTCAAGACCAGACGCTGGACGACACGTTCTTGTTCGTACAGCTTACGGAAAAAGGACTCGTGACGTTGAATTCGATCCCTGGCGCTCTTGAAAAAAAAGAGCCTCTGGGGCGCCAGCTGCGTGCCGCTGTCGCAAATGGGACCAAATCTGTTGCGCGAAAGCTGGCCGACGAAGCGATCGCCGCAGGGTTCAAACTGGCGATGCAGGGATCCATCTAGTGAAAAGCCCGCAGTCTTCGCGGGCCGTATTACCACTGGTGAGGTGAGCTCGATTAAAGGTCCACTACCTCGCACGTCCCTATTTTCTCAAGGTGCGGCAGTCGCACCGGTGAGACTACGAACGTCGAGCCGTTGTTGTCCTGCTTCCAGACGAAGCCGGGATAAAAGCCATCCTGCTCGGGAATCCAGAAGACCACCGGACCTTGTCGGAAGTCACCTTCCCAGCCGGCATGCATTGCCGCGGTCTGGGCTCGTTTGTACAGGTCGGCAAACGCGGCGACCGTCGGCTCTTCGACAATGTCACCGCTTACCCGGCTTCGCGCCTCGTCGGCGCCCAGACGCGCTGCGGTTTCCTCAACCGTACTTAGCAAATGCCAACCAAAATCAATGGGAACTATGTGGTACGCATAAAAGCGCATTTGAACTCCTGATCGAATGGGAAGGAGTCAGTGTATCCAGCTTGAAATCGACGGGACACCCCACAAACGAATAAGCCCGCGTCAATGCGCGGGCTCAGGATGCACTTGCTGCGAGTCTGGCGAAAATCTATACCGCTTGTCGCAAAAACGCAAGCCCTTTTTCGCCGCCATCCCTTATGCGGCAAGGGCTTCCGGCTCATCGCACGCCGTACGGTCCTCGACCAGGCCGTGCGCCACGAATTTCGGTTCCAGCCGCGCCAGCGCCAGGTTCTCCAGCGCGCGGTAATGGGCGTCCATCCACTTCGCGGCCCGGAAGACCTGATCCTTGCTGACCTGGTGCTTCTCCGCGATCGCGCGAAAGGTGTACCCCTCCCGCCTGTCCCGCGGCAGGTAGTGTCGCGCGGTCAGGTCCAGCAGCAGCGTGGTCGCCGTCAGCCCGGACGACCGGCGTGCGAACAGCGCCAGGCGCTTCATCCCGCCGATCTTCTCTTCCCCCACCGCGAAGCGCGCCCAGATGGCCGCGACCTCCTGGCTCGGCAGCCGATCGCGCACCGCCGCCGTGACCATACTGCACTGGGCGCGGATCTCGTCGGGCGACAGGCCTGCGAAGTTCACCGTCCCGCCGCCGGCCGCGCCGCGCAGCTGGTCCAGCCACGCCTGCTGCTTGTCGGTCGGGTGCTCCAGATCCTCGAGCAGGCGGATCAGCATGTTCCGGAACGGCGCGCCCTGCCGCGGCGGCATGGACAGCACCAGGTACGACACGTGCAGCGCCTGCTCCGTGCTCTTGAAGATCGCGTCGGTCATTCGTTCTTTTCCCCGTCGTTGTAGTGCCGGCAGCGCCGGCCGTAATTCCTCCGCTTGCCGTCCGGCAGCAGCTTGGTGCAGACCCGCACCGTGGTGCCGAACAGCCGGGCCGTCTTTTCCCACTGGCAGCCCTTGCAGCTGCGCGCCTCCGCGCGCTCGTAGACCTCGGCCGGGTCGCGGTACATGTGGGCGGGCAGCGTCATGCGGCCTCCCAGCGCAGCTTCCCCTGCAGCGGGTGCGTGTCGACCCGCGGTCGGCTCGGGCAGTTCCAGCTGCCGCCCGCAGTCTCCGCGACAACCCTCCAGCCGGCGGCGCGAAGCGAGGCCCCGCCTTCCGTGTTCAGCGTGTAGGTGATCAGCCTCCGGTAGCCCAAAGCGCGGGCGGCGCGCCACGCCGCCGCGTAGAGCATCGAGCAAGCGTTGCGGTGCCCGTCCGTGCAAAGCCGGTTGACCTCCAGCGTCAGGCCGTCGTCGAGCGCGCGCGCGACCGGGCGCCCTACCAGCGCAACACCGACGATCCGGTCGCCGGCGGCCGCGCCGACCGCGAACTTGCACCCAGCTGCCGGCTTGTGGTGACGGTGGTGCTGGGCCACGAAGGCATTTCCTTCGGCAAACGAGATAGGGACGATGCGCAGCCTCATGCATGCACTCCGTCGAAGCTGACGCCGAATTCGTTGGCTGCGGCCGCCTGTACCTTCGCCAGATACTCGCTGAACTCGCCCACCGACATATCACCGGTCGACTTTCGCGTGACGCGCGTGCGGCCGTCCGGCAGCCGGATCTCCACCTTCACGCCGTACAGGTCCGCGAAGTATTCGTGCCAGGTGTCCTTGCTGAACTGCTGTCCGTGGACCCACGCCTGCTCCGCGATGTCGCGCAGCACGACCCCCCAGTAATACCGGTTCGCCTCGGTGGTGCGCCGGCGCTCTTCGGCCGTGACGATCACCCGCAGCGGCGTGCCCTTCTCCAAGCAAGCGGCGGCGTTGGACTTGATGAAGGCCAGCACCGTGGGCCAGATGCCCGGGCTCTTGAGGGTGAACTCTCGGTAGAGCGTCGCCATGGCTCAGGCCTCCACCGGGCGCGCCAGCTTGGCGCCGCGGTTCCAGCGGCAGTGTTCCGGCCGGTGGCCGAAGGCCCCGCAGTAGCAGCAGTAGCCGTTCCAGTTCATCGGGCATACCTCCCAAACAGTGCGTTCATCACGCGGTGCTGCCGCGGCACGGTGCCGTTGCGCCGCGCGCGATTGATGGTGTTTCGGTCGATCATCTGCTTGTAGCGAAGCGGGTCCTCTTCCTTCATCCGCTTGCGCGCGAGCCGCGATCGCTCGGTGCTGGTCAGAATCCGTGGCCTCTTGGCGCTCTTGCCTGGCACCGGTAGCCAGTACGGCACCGGCGCGCCGCACCGCCGATCCCAGGACACGACGTGCGCATCCCCAGCCAGCTTGTGCTTCTTGAAGAGCTGGTCGACCGTCGATCTGCCCGCGCCGGTGGCGTGGGCGATCTCGTGCACAGTGCGCGGTTTTCCATCGGCACAGATCTGCTTGATGAGCATCCACGTGGGCGAGCGATCGGCTTGGGCCAGGGGCTTGGACCCGAGCCCCAGTTGCTTCCCCTTCCGGTACGCCGCGTCACCGCTCCGGTTCAGATGGGCGCCGATTACGCGGAACGAATGGCCCTCCGACCAAAGGCGCCGCAGCGTGGCGAGGTCCTCGTCGGTCCAACGCATCACGCAGCCTCCTGTGCGCGGGCGTATTCGAGCAGCGCCAGCGCGTCGGCATGGTTGTCGTCGACGACGCGGTGCCCGCGCGCGCGCATGGCGGCGATCATGGCGTCCTTGTTGGCGTTGCCCTTTCCCGTGGCCGACTTCTTGATGACGGTCACCGGCACGGCCACGAGCGGCACACGGTTGCGATCGGCCCACGCCTGCAGGTGCGCTTCGAAGCCGCCGTACACGTGCGCCGCGATAGTGTTCGGGTTCTCCCTCGTGCCATGTGCCATGACGAGCTCGTAGTAGATCGCTTGGATCTCGCCGGCCTGCCTCGCGCGCTCGCCTAACCAGGCGGAGAACTTGAGCCAGCGCTGGCCGGGGCCATCGTGGCGCCGCGGCGCGAAGGACTGGCTGCCGCTCTGCACGGTGCCGTCGCGCATGCCCAGCGCCCAGCCAGTGGTAGTGCCGATGTCGATCGCCAGGATGTTCAAGTTGCAAGCCGGCGTACCCAACGCTGCGTGGTCATTGCGTTTGGAATCAGCGACTTGATCGGTCGCCTCGTCTCGCGTCACCGTGTCGAAAAAGTCCGTCATGGATTGCCTCATTCAAAGCCGCGCGACGCGCTGGGCGGTCGCCTCGGCGGCGCCGGATGCCAGTTCGTGGCGAGTGTTTCGAATCGGGTCTGAGCGCCGATGTAGGCCAACGCAACGCGGCCGGGCTGGCCCTGCCGATTGAGCGCGACATCGACCTCACAGATGCCCTTGTCGTCGGTGTCCGGGTTGTAGACCTCGTCGCGGTACAGGAACATCACGACGTCGGCGTCCTGCTCGATCGCGCCGGAGTCGCGGAGATCAGACGGCTGCGGCCGCTTGTTGGGCCGGCGCTCGAGCTCGCGGTTGAGCTGCGACAGCAGCACGATCGCGATGTCCAACTCTTTCGCCAGCGCCTTGAGCCCGCGAGTGATGCCCTCGATCTGCGCGTTGCGGTTTTCGCCCTCGCCTTCCATCAGCTGCAGGTAGTCGATCACGAGGACGTCTAGGCCGGCTCGACGCTTGACCTGCTTGGCTTTCATGCGAACGTCCAGGAGGCGCAGGCCGCCTTGGTCGTCGAGCCACAGGCCCATGCTTTCCAGCACGCCCATCGCCTGCGATAGCCGGTTCCATTCGTCGTCCGTCATGCGGCTCGGCGTCAGCAAGTTCGACAGCGGGATGTGGCCGATCGCGGCGAGATTCCGATCGTCCAGTTGCGCGCGCGGCATCTCCATCGACAGCACGAGCACCTGCCTGCCACGGGCGGCATGGCGCGCCAAGCCGAGCGCGAAGGCCGTCTTGCCCATCTTCGGACGCGCCGCGACCACGATCAGCTCGCCCGGCCGGATGCCACCGTTGAGCAACGCATCGATGTCGCGGAAGCCCGTCGAGATCGCCCGAGCACCGTCCGTCTCGCGGGATTGCAGAATCCGCGCGTATTCCACCAGGCTGCTTGACACGTGCGTCGGCTCCCTTCGCACGCGAGCCTGGGCGAGCGCCTCCAGACGGCTGGTAGCGCGGTCGATCAACGCCGGCGATTCGTCGGGCGAAGCCTTCGCCTCCTGGGCAAGATCACTGCCCACAACCAGCAGCGCGCGGCGCACCGCCCGCTCGCGCACGATCGCGGCGTGCCGGCCAACGCTTGCGGTACCTGGCGTGTTCTGCGCGAGCTCGGTCAGGTACGCCAGGTCGGCGGCGCCTTGACCAGCGGCCTTCAGGCGTTCGAAGACCGTGACGCAGTCGGTCGGCTTGCCCGCTTGGATCTGGCGCGACAGCTCGGCGAAGATGGCGCGGTGATCACCGACGGTGAAGTGCTCCGCCTGCAGGTCACCGATGCGGTCGAAGCACTCGCTGTCGATCAGCAGCGCGCCGAGCACGGCTTGCTCGGAAGCCACGGCGGTCAGCCGGTCGTCGTGGCCGGGAGTCGGCATGGAAGCGTTCATGCTGCCTCCGCGTGGACGCGCCGCGCCTGCTCGCCGACCGTGGTCAGCACGACGTTGCCGTCGCCCGCGATGTACCAGAGCTTGAACCAGTTGCCGCGCACGGACTTGCGATGCACGGCCGGCCAGTCCTTGTAGCGCTTGGCGTCGGGCAGGCTGTACCGGGCCTTGAACTCGAGCCAGTGCAGGCGGAGGAATTCCAGCGGGATGCCCGCTTGCTCGGCGTATGCGAAGACGGTGTCGTCTTCGGCGATGGGCTTCACGCCCTGCTGCTTGCAGGCCTTCAGGTACGCCGGCAGACCGATCGCCGAACGCTTGGGCTTCCCGACTCGTTCGGTTTCCGGCCCATTGCCCCCTTGGGGGGTATGGGGGGTATTTCTTTTCTGTTCCTGTTCCTGTTCCTGTTCCTGGTTTCGAAACGGTTTAGGTAACCGTTCGCCAAGGGTTTCGAATGGCTCTCTCACTTCGGCCGGGAATTTCGGAGCAAAATCCCGCAGAGCCCGCGCCAATACTGGCTTTACGGGGCAGTCGTCGGGAACTTGGTGAAAGAGCTTGGCCGCTGCCTTGCCTTGGTTGGGGTTCTCAATGTCGTTCCACAGACAGAACTTGTGGATGACAACCCATTTCGACCCTTCATCCCGGGTTGCGAAACCGTTTCGAGACAGTTCGGCAAACCGTTCGGAAACCGTTTCGATAGGCCAGCGAAGATCCTCGGCGACATACCCGTCAGGAAGACGGAATGCACCGATCATGTTCGTGTGTGGGCTGCTGAGGAGATAGAGCGCCAGCACTTTGCCTTGGTCGCTCAGCCCCAGAAAGCCTGGGTCTGACCAAAGCGCAGTGGGCATCTTTCCGTAATCGCGCATCTGCTACCTCAATCCCTGCGCGGTGCCTGGCTGCCCAGCAGCTCGGCGATCGCGCGTTTCGTTTCGGCGCACAGCTGCAGGCGGACATCGACCGTATTGGCCAGCGTCATCCGGTGCAGCAACTCGTTGATCCACGCGACTTGGGCGCGCTGTGCCTGCTGTGCGTCCATGGTTCTCTCAATGCTTCGTGTTCTGCTCGGCCAGCACGTCGAGATAGCCGACGGTGGCAAACGCCTGCGCGACGCGGGGGTCCCGCATAGCCTTAGCGAGTGCCTTGGTCATCCTGACGTCGTCTCCAGCGCCCTGCTTCATCGCGTCTTCCATGGCCTTGGTGGCCACTTCGATCGCTTCCACGTCGGTCATGCATTCCTCGCCGCCAGCACCGCTTCCATGATGGTCAGGGCCCCGCGGTGCATGAGGTACTGGCTCAGAATCCGGTTGCCCAGCACGCGCTCGACGTCGGCGATCTTGTCGGCCGGCAGGGAACGGCGTGGGTTGCCCTTCGCGTTCAGGGCTTCACGCTGGAAGTAGTCGCTAACGTGAGACGGGTAGAGGTCCGCCAATGCGGCCAAGGCCTGGAGCGTCAGACCCGATTGCGTGCGGTGTTCCCACGCCAGCGCGCATGCATCGCGGTAGGTGCTGCACGTCGCGATCTCGGCGTCGGGCAAAAAACGCCCTTTACCGTTGATGAAAAACCCTTGCGACCCAGTACTGACGCCGGTTTCCGGCTCTTCAGCTACCCGCATTTGTTGTTCTCCTGATAGGGAAAAACCATCGATTCCACAGTTGCTTCCACAGTTGGCCGAAGGGCCAAATAAAGGCGCCGATCAACGACGCCATCTGGTGCGAATAGGTGCATCCCCGCGATATGGAAGAATCGAGACCTCTGACCTTCTCAACCGCCCATAAAGGGGGACGCATGATTGACGCTCTAATCACCGCCTTGAACGGCGCAAATGTCGGCCTGGATATGGCGAAGCGCGCTGTTTCGGCCAGAGATCAGCGCCTTATAGAAACCGCGATGGATGACATGACGGACAAGCTCAGGCTCGCCTATGCGGCTGCATTGGAAGCGGCGCAGGACGCCCTCAAGCTCGCGCAAGAGGCACGCGCGCTGGACCAACGCGTTGCCGCACTGGAGCGTGAAACAGAGCAACTTAAGGCGAAGGCGCAGGATCGCGAACGCTACAGGCTTGTTCAGCTGGGCCGGGGCTCTTTTGCCTATGGCTTGAAGGAGGTCGAGCCCCAAGGAGAACCCCTTCACTACTGCTGCCAGGCCTGCATGGACAAAGGGCAGAAGGTCGTTCTGCAGGCTGGTGGCGGCTATGGCTCGCTTCAATGCCCTGCATGTAAGGCACAGGTTTGGAGCCCGGAGATGGCAACTGCAGCCGCAGAAGGGATGGATAGGCTCACGCGAAGCTTGAGGCCTTGATTTTGAATTCACGTCGCCTCCCCGCTCGCGCTTGCTTTTTCCCTAGCGGGGGGCGGTGGGTGCTTCGTATCGCGAAACTCGATCGCAGCCCATCCGCGACCCGTGAGACATGCCGCCAAGTAGGCTGCAGCGAGGACGATTACGACGGTCAGGAAGGCCATCACGCCGCCTCCTGCGCATTGGCCTGGGGCCCCGTCCCTCGGACGTAGGCCCAGTCCACCTTGTCGTTCAGTTCCTCGCAGGTAACCAGGCCGCCCGTGAGGCGCTCGATGACCGGGCACTGCTCGGCCGAGATCGGGCGCTTGCCGGAAAGCCACTGGTAGACCAAGCCTTGTGAAACACCCAACCGCTTGGCGAAGGCCGATTGGCTGGTCTTTGTCGAGTCGAGGTATTCGGCGAGTTTCATACCCGAAATACTAGCATCGCTTGTGAATAAGTCAACAGCGCTGCTGGTTGTTTTAATAACTAGCATCGCTACACTCCCCGCGCATGAATCGCCCCTCCACTACCCTTGAGCCTTGGCAAATCGAAGATGCCGAGCGACTGAAGTCCCTCTTCGCCGAGCGGAAGGGAAAGCTCAGCCAGGAAGAGTTCGGCAGCCGCTTTGGCATCGGCAGCCAGTCCATGGTGTGGCAGTACCTGAATGGCCGGCGGCCGCTGAACATCAAGGCAGCCACCGGGTTCGCTCAAGGCCTGGGGGTCGGTGTGGGTGATTTCAGCCCGCGCCTGGCTGAAGAGATTCGGCGCGCCTCGACGGCAGTGGTCGATACCGTTCCGACCATGGGCGCGCCCGCGGAACAAGGGTCCCGACCGGTCGATCGGCTAACCCGCGTGATGGCCGAGCAAAGCCTGGACGCCGAAGGCTTGGCGAAGGTGCTGGAAGTCGAAGTGCCGGTGATCCGGGGATGGATGGAGGGCGACGGCGTCAAAATGCCCCTGCATCACGCCGTCAAGCTGCAGGACACCTTCGGCTACAACCCGGCATGGCTGATAAACGGCAAGGGGCCGGCCAGGATCCAGCCCATCCAGCCGGCTGAGCACGATGAACCGGGCCTCCCGCTGGACACCGTCCCGATTCCAGCAGGCGCCTTTAGACGAATACCAGTACGAGGAATGGCACAGCTCGGAGACAACGGACACTTCTGTGAGATCGAGTACCCAGTCGGCGACGGAGACGGGTTCCTCTACTTCCCGACCTCAGACCCAGATGCCTACGGGCTCCGCTGCAATGGCGATTCGATGCGGCCGCGCGTGAAGCACGGAGAGTTTGTCGTGGTCGAGCCGAACCGAACGGTGACGAACGGCGACGAAGTCTTGGTACGATCGGTTGACGGTCGTGTCATGGTCAAGGAGCTGGCGTACATCCGGGACGGTGTCGCCAACCTCGCATCGGTGAACGAGCGGCACGGCATGCTGCGCATACCCTTGGAACAGATTGAGCGCATGCACTACGTGGCTGGCATCGTGAAGTCGTCCGCTTGGCGCCCGGACTAAGCCTCGCGCCGGCCCGTCGAACCCGCCCTATGGCGGGTATTTTTTCGTCCATCGCTATTGAAACAAGCACCGCTATTTAAATATTCAATCGTAATCAACAAGCTTTGCTGTTGATTCAATTGATTAGCGTTGCTAGTATTTCTCCATCGACGCACCACCTGATGGAGTCAGCGATGCCAGCCCTAGCCACCTACGCCAAGATCGTCCGCCGCCCGCAACTGCGCGTTGACGAAGCGAGCACAGTAGTTCATGCCGCCGGCCTGTTCTGGTCGGTCACTGGCGAATTCACGACCCCGGCCATCTGCCGCACCCCGGCATTCCTGCCCACGGACATCCGCCTCGTCAACGACGACGGCAGCGAGACCGAGGACATGCTGGACAACCTCCATCCCACCTTCGTGGCCCACCTGGGCGAGCTCGCTGTCGACTCGCTCCAGGACGACCGCCGCGTCGCCTGACGCGAGGAGTCCGCCATGAAGCGCTACGCCCTCTTCCTCGCGCTGTTCGCCTATCTGGCCGCGCCGCTGTTCGCGTTGGTCGGACTGGCGATCGCCAGCCTGTTCAGCTGACTAACCCGCCCGCGCCGGCGGGCTTGGAGACCACCATGCAAACCATCGAGATCAAGGGGGCGATCTACGCCTACCGCATGCACTTCGGTGACAGCCTGATCTTCATGTTCCACACGAGCGACATCGGCCTCGACGGCTGGTTTCACGTGTGCGACCACACGATCGTTAGCGAGTTGCCTGCTCAATTCGACCCGCGCGCCGCCGAAGTCGCCGCCCTCGAGCGTGAGCGCGAAAAGGTGCGTGCCGACATGACCAAGCGCATCACCGAGATCAACGAGCGCATCCAGTCGCTGCTCGCGATCGAGCACCAGCCGAGCGAGGTGCTGGCATGACCACGATCAACGGTGGTGCGCCGTGGACCAATGAACCCGACAACGCAACGTTCGACGCGCACGGGTTCAAGTGCGAGATTCGTCGGGTTAAGCACAGCGGTCACCTGTGCGGCTATGCCGGCGTCCCCAATTCGCACCCCTGGTACGGCAAGCAATACAACGACCGCGTCAAGCCGCCGCGTGATCTGATCGAGCGCCCCATCGACATCGACAAGATCGGTGCGTTCAACCTGTTCTGCGCCTCTGTGATCGGCGATGACATCCGTGAGAGCTGCGAGATTGTGCTTCTCGTGGATGTGCACGGCGGCTTGACCTATTCGCAGCAGGGAGACGCAGATCTCGAGGGCCTGTGGGTATTCGGATTCGATTGCGCGCACGCCGGCGACCTCTGCCCGGTAACGGCCGATCGGTTCGGCTGGTGCGGGGATGAAACGTACCGCAATTTCGAGTACGTCAAGTCCGAAACCGAGTCGATGGCCCGCCAGTTGGCAGCTATCGCCGCCACGGAGGTCAAGTCGTGATCGACATCGAGGACTTCAACGCACTGCGTGCTCGCCATGCGCGCAATCTGCGCCGCCTGCGCGCGGCAACGTGGCTCGCCATCGGCGTGCTGCTGGTGGCCAACGTCATCGACATCTTGAGGGCCTACCTGTGATGGACGACACCACCACCGACTACCAGGTCCACCGGTCGCTGCGCGATGCGTGCGGGCCTAAGGCTCAGTTGCACGTCGAGCCCGATTACGACATCACGGCCTGGCTCCTGGCCGCCGTCTACGGCGTCGGCATCGGCTGCCTTTGGTACCTCGCTGTCGCCCTGCGCGCCGGCGCCTGACATCACCACCAGCAGAGAGAAATCACCATGCTCGTCCCCGTCGCAATCCAAATGGATTCCGTCGACTCGTCGCAGATCCACAGCATCGGCCACGACGCCGCCAGCTCGACGCTGGCCATCCGCTTCAAGAACAAGGCCGGTGCGCCGACCTCGCTCTACCACTACCGCAACGTGTCCGCCGAAGACTTCGCGGCGTTCCGCGGCGCCGAGTCGATCGGCTCGCACTTCTACAAGCACATCAAGCCGTTCGCCGACAAGTACCCGTACGTGAAGGTCGAGTCGGCGCCGGCCGCCTGATCCGCTCCCCTCACCTTTCCTGCCTGGAGACCTACATGACCACCGCCGTCGCCGAACGTCCGGCCACGCCCCAGAAGCAATCGCTTGTTGCGAAGTTTGCAGAGCGCTACAGCATTGAGCCGAACAAGCTCATGGCTACGCTCAAGGCCACGGCTTTCCGCCAGCGCAACGACACGCCGATCTCGGACGAACAGATGGCCGCGCTGCTGATCGTCGCCGACCAGTACAAGCTGAACCCGTTCACGAAGGAGATCTACGCCTACAACGATAAGGGCGCGATCGTCCCCGTGGTGTCGGTCGACGGCTGGGCGCGGATCATCAACGAGCATCCCGCGCTCAACGGTATCGAGTTCCGCTACTGCGACGAACTGGTCACGATGTCTGGCGCCAAGCCTTGCCCGGAATGGTGCGAAGTGATCATCCACCGCAAGGACCGCGAGAAGCCCACCATCATCCGCGAGTACCTGGACGAAACCTACCAGGAGCCGCGCGGCGAGAAGCGCGTCCCGGGACCGTGGCAGAGCCACACCAAACGGATGCTCCGCCACAAGGCGCTCATCCAGGGTTCGCGTATCGCCTTCGGGTTCGCCGGAATCTACGACGAGGATGAAGCGGCCCGCATCGTCGAGCGAGACATGGGCACGGCGGACGTCGTCGGCAACGGCGCGCCGGCGGTCCAGATGCCGCAGGCGCGGCCGCGGCAGATCCCGCAGCAGGAAGCCCGCACCATCGACATGCCGGCGCAGCGCGCGACCCAAGCCGAGCCGGTGCAGCGCCAGGCCGCGCCCGCTCCGGCGCCTGCGCCTGCCCCGGCGGCCGCATCGGTCGCGGAGCTCGATGACGCCGTCACTGACGGCGAGAAGCAGTGGATCCGGAACAAGCTGGCCAGTGCCGACATCACGGTCGAGGATGCGATCGCGACGCTGTGCCTGTCCGTGCCTGCATCGCTCGATGGTCTGACCCGCGACGGTTTCATCGCCTTCCAGGACTACATCCGGGAGAACTGCTGATGTCGGACCTGCAATTCGACGCGGCGTCGCACACCTACACCGTCGGCGGCGTCGCGGTCCCGAGCGTGACCCAGATCCTGGCGCCGCTGAACGACCTGTCGATGATTCCGCCCGCGACGCTGCAGTACAAGCGCGACCTCGGCACGGCCGTCCACGCGGCCACCGAACTGCATGACAGCGGCGAGCTCGACGAGTCCACCGTCGCGCCGGTGGTGCAGCCCTACCTCGATGCCTGGATCCGGCTGCGCGCCGAGAAGCCCTTCGAGATCGTCGGGCTGGAGCACCGCGTCTTTCACCCGGTGCACCGCTACGCCGGCACCTACGACCGCCTCGTGGTGATGGACGGCAAGCTCTGCGTCCTCGACATCAAGACCGGCGCCATGTACCCGAGCTACGGCCCGCAGCTCGCCGCCTACAAGAACGCCGTCGAGCATGAGACCGGCCGGCGCGTGCAGGGCCGCTATGCGGTCGAGCTGCGCGACGATGGCACCTATCGCCTGCACCCCATGACCGATTCCGAGGACTGGGCCGTGTTCTTGTCCTGCCTCACCCTGCACCGCTACCGCAACAAGCACGCCGCCTGATCGCGGCCCGGAGAACGACACCATGACCACGAACACCCAAGGCACGATCGCATACGACGCCAGTGCGGCCGTCGTGCTGGCCGGCAAGGCGCAGAAAGCGCTGCAGAGCGCGAAAGGCTACGTCATCGACAGCCCGACCATGTACGAACTGGCCAGCGACGACCTGAAAAGCGTCAAGGCGCTGATGAAGCAGGTCGAGGAGCAGCGCACGTCGATCACCGGCCCGCTGAACCAGGCGCTGAAGGCGGTCAACGACCTGTTCCGCGCGCCGAAGGAATACCTGGAGTCGGCCGAGGCGACGCTCAAGGGCTCCCTGCTGGCCTACGACCGCGAGCAGCAGCGCAAGGCCGAAGAAGCCCGCCGCGCCGCCGAGGAAGCGGCCCGGAAGGAGCGCGAGCGGATCGAGGCCGAGGCGCGCGAAGCGGAACGCGCCGCGCGCGAAGAAGCCGAGCGCATTGCCCGTGAAGCTGCTGCAGCCGCAGCCGCCGGCGACCAGGCAAAGGCCGAAGAGCTGAAGGCGGAAGCAGAGCGCACTGCGGCCGCCGGCGCCGAACAGGCACAGCAGATGGCCACCGTCGCAGAGCTCGTGACCGCCGCGCCTGTGCCGGTGACCACCGCGGCGCCAAAGGTGTCCGGCCTGTCCACTCGGCAGAACTGGAAGGCGCGCTGCGTCGACAAGATGGCGCTGATCCGCTTCATCGCCGAGCACCCGGAGCACCAGCACCTGCTCGACATCAACCAGTCGGCGCTCAACCAACTGGCCAAGGCCCAGAAGGAAGCGATGCGCATCCCCGGCGTCGAGGCCTACCCCGACGCGGTGATGTCCGCCCGCGCCGCCTGACCGAACCCCCTTGGCCGGTGCAGCGTCCCGGCCCTTTCTATTCCACAGGAGCCGCCCATGCTCGAACTCGAAAACGAACTGGTGAAGATCACGCACATCAACACGCGCAACGAGAAGCACGGCGAAGAGCCGGTGCTGGCCGTCGACCTGAAGCTGGAGGCGCGGCTGTCGAACGACGTGCTGTCGCTGTTCTCGCCCATGTTGAAGGCGAGCTTCTACCACAAGGACGAGTCCGTGCAGGGCGACTTGGTGACCGACGCCGGCTACCTGCCGAACCTCAAGCATCCGAGCATTGGCCCGGTGAAGTGGGCTGGCGATTGGGAACACCAAGTGCTCACCATTCACAACGGCGTACGCGCGGTCGACGACATCGTGCTCAGCGACGCGCGCGTCAACAAGCTGCAGTTCGACTTCCAGGAGGGCGGCACGGTGTTCGTCAACTTCCGCGCGCAGGTGCACCCCGACGAGAAGACGGCGGCGAAGCTGCTGTCGCTGCTCGGACAGGAAGTGCACATGAGCCTGCAGTACGACGAGCCCGACGCGCTACCCGAGGCAGCGTAACGATCAACGGGGGAAAGCGGATGCCGGTGAAGAAGGCCGAAAGGCAAGCCTCAGGGCAGTAAGCGGACGCAGCGAGTACCCCACCCTCTCAACGGGCAGCCTGCGGCGGGACAACGCCGAGTCCCAAAAAACAGCGTGCGACGACTCCAACTGGTTGGCAGGAAGTCGCAGGCGGCCCACCCGAACCGAGACACGACCATGAACTGCCCGATCGCTACCCCACTCTCCCGCGCGCAGCAGCAGCTGCAGGCCGACATCGTCGACCTCGCGCGCGACTCGACCGCGCTCAAGCGCGAGAACGCCGAGCTGCGCCAGCGGCTCCAGGCCGCCGAGCGCGCGGCCGCGCTGGCCGAAGAGCGCGCCGAGATCGCGAACCAGGCGCACGCCGTGCTGACCTTGCAGGTGCTGCAGCTCGAGAAGCTTGCGCGCGAGGTGAAGCGCGCCGCGGTGAAGAACCCGCACTGGCCGATCTCGCGGTGGGTGAAGTTTGGGCCAATGGCCGTGTTTCTCGAATCGATCAAGGACCAAGCATGACCAAGTACGGGAAGCTGGACTCGCTCATCCTCAGCAGCATCAAAGCGGGCCGCACTCAGTTCAATCAGATCTTCGCCGGCGCGGTGCAGGACGAGTGCGAGCGCATCGCCAAAGCCGAAGGTACCGCCCGCTCGCGCTGGGGCGTCGATCCGTTCCGTGTCGTGGACCGCCGGCTCCAGGCGCTGCGCAAGGCCGGGAAGATCCGCTTTATCGCCAGCGGCGATGCCATGGGCTGGCAACTGATCACGGAGGCCTGACATGGAAAAGGAAGCGGTGGGGATGGAGCGGGAGCGCCGAGCATTCGAGGCGTGGGCAAAGGATCACGTCGATAGCCTGGCACTCGGACGAAACGGTGGGTATGCCTATGCTGACGCGAGCCGTGCTTGGAAGGCGTGGCAAGCGCGAGCCGCCCTCGCGCAGCAGGCGGCAGCGCAGGCGGTGGGGCTGACGGCAGACGAGAAGGACCGCTTTGTCGCCGCGCTGGTGAATCACGGCACCGAGCTCGTGGCGCCGCTATACGCCATCGTGGAGGAGATCGAGCGCACGCTGCTATCCCGGGCCGCACAAAGCGGGGAGCCGGTGGCCTGGCTGCGAGAGGACGGAAGCGACGCCATCACGGCGCAGAAGAAACGCGATCTGGTCGAGCACAACGGCCGGCCAGGCGCGAAAGTGGCCGGGCAGTACAGCATTGCCCTGACCTACGCCGCCCCGCATCCGAGCGCGCAGCGGGCCGAGCAGCCCGCCGAGGAAGCGCGCCCTTCCGCGGACGCCATCGCCCGTAGCAAGCGCATCCTCGAAGCGGTGGACACCTACCACGAGCGCCCGAACAGCATCAACTGGCACGCGCTGCGCTGCATTCTGATGGACCAGTTCACCGAACTGCTGACGAAGGGCGCCGAGGAAGCGCGCGGGTTCAGTCTGTCCGATGCTCAGTGGTATGACCTCGCGCAGCGCCATGCGAACGTCGACTGGAACGGCAACGGGTACTTGGCATCGGTGAAGGCGCTCTGCGCCGACTATGGCGCCCTGCTCGCCGCGGCCGCGGTAGAGGTAACCGGTACGGACGCCAGCGGCAACCAGGTGACGATCTGGTGCTCACCGAACGCGCCGGCATCCGTCCGCGAGTTTTTCGACGCCGCGCTCGACGCAGCGGAACCGCAGACGCAAAGCGCGGCGCCCGGTCTTGCGCCGATCCACATTGGCAACTTGACGACGCTCAATCAGGACACCTACCCCGGCCTTGGAGACTGGTGGGTGCAGCTGCGGATCGGCCCGGACTTCGATGAAGTGCTGGCCCGCGTCTATGGCAAATCCCCCGCACAAGCGCGGGAGCGCGCCGCCATCCTCGCCCGCGCCGCATCGGAGCCGCGCGCGGAGGGGCTGGACGATAGCGCTATCGAAGCATTGCGTCTCGCGGAGTCTGCTCTGTCGGAATGCTATGACGTGACCGCGTGGCCGGCAGATGGGAAGTCAGAGTGCGACAAGGCGCTTGCCGCTGTACGCGCGGCCCTCGCCGCGCAGAAGGGGAAGTGATGGCAGTCTACGTCGACGACATGGGAGCGCCCTACGGCCGGATGGTGATGTGCCACATGCTGGCAGATAGCACCACCGAGCTACTGGCCATGGCCGACAAGATCGGCGTCGCCCGCAAGTGGCTCCAGAAGGCCGGAACTGTGCACGAACACTTCGACATCTGCCAATCGAAGCGCGCCCGCGCCGTCAAGCATGGCGCAATCGAGATTGATCGTCAGCAGCTCGCCGCCATCATTCAGGCACGCCGCGCTGCCCACCACCCGACCGGAGGCGGCAATGCAGATTGATCTGGATGCGCTGGAGCGCGACTGCAAGACGTGGGAATCGAACATCGGCTCCCCCCCGTTTCTGTCTGCGTCCATTGGGCTGGCCCTGATCGCCAAGGTCCGCGAGCTGGAGCAGGAGAACGCCCTGCTACGCGAAGTTGTAGCTGAGTACAACGACTGTATCCGGTATATGGACGCCGGTGGGGATTTCCACGAGTTCCAGCGCATCACCATCGACGCGGCTCGCGGAGGGAAGGAGCATGGCTGAACTGAAACCCGGTCACGTGTGGTTCGAGGTAATGAATGGGCCGGAAGGTCCATCGCTGTACATCGGGGATGACGATAGCGGATACAGGCTGGCCGGGCCGAAGCCCATGAGCGCGCGCCCTGTCTTCCGTTTCATGGTGGACATTGCCGCTCTGGAGCGGGAGGCGCGTGCGTATGCAGGTATCGAAGCGGCTCGCGGAGGTCAACATGGCTGATCTGAAACCGTGCCCGTTCTGCGGCGGCGAAGCGGACCACGAGCAGACGATGGATGAAAGCCTGTGGTCGCATGAAACCGTGCCGTATCGTCGTGTTCGATGTCGGCAATGCGATATTGGCACCGACTACGTTTGCGAAGGATACGAGCCGACTGAGGTGGAGCAATGGAATCGCCGCGCCACGGACGGGCAGCGCGATACGGCGCGAGGCGTGCCGGAGGGGGCTTTCATCCCTCGCACGGCGGAACAGATGATCGAGTTCATCGGCTCCAATTTCGACAGCATGCAGGCGGACGAGTGGACCGACGAGCCGATCCCGGAGCCTGCCGGCGACCTGAACAACGTCCGCTATTCGTTGACCGTCCACGACCTGCTGAGCGCGTTCCAATGGGCTGGACTGCTGGACGCGCCCACGCGGCCGGATGGCGATGCGGAGCGGCCCGAGCCCTACGTCGAGATCACGGTGCGCGTAGGGGACGCGATCGCCCGTCAAGTTGGCGCCAAGGTTGCGTTCGAGCGGACTTACCGGCAGTGGGATTGGTTGGAGCTGCTCGCGCGGCAGGCCATCAACGACGCCATGACCGCCAGCAAGGGGGATGCGTGATGCTACGGAGACTGTTGGCGCTGTTCGGCTATCGCATCGAATACGTGTCCGAATGGGGCGTGCATGACAGCCGGTATGACGGCATCGACTACCAGATGGGCAGGCCCATCCATCCAAGAATGAGCGTTGCGCCGCCGTGGGCGCGCATGCGCATCGTCAAGGCCGCCAGCAAGGGGGAGAGGGAATGAAGGCGATCGACCTTTTCGCTGGCGCTGGCGGCTTCTCGACCGGGGCCAGGATGGCCGGCATCGAAGTGGTATGGGCGGCCAACCACTGGCCGACAGCCGTCGAGACGCACGCCGCCAATCACCCGGAGGCGCGGCACGTCTGCCAAGACCTGCACCAAGCGGACTGGTCGCAGGTGCCGGCGCACGACATCCTGCTGGCATCACCCTGCTGCCAGGGCCATAGCCGGGCCCGCGGCAAGGCAGCAAACAACCCGCAACACGACGCCAGCCGGTCTACCGCGTGGGCCGTTGTGTCGGCGCTGGAATATCACCGCCCGACGTTCGCCGTCATCGAGAACGTGAAGGAATTCATGCAGTGGAACCTGTTTCCGGCGTGGCGGCTGGCAATGCAGGCGCTCGGCTACCAGCTCGCGCCGCACCTGATCGATGCCGCCGACCATGGCGTGCCCCAGCACCGTGAGCGGCTGTTCCTGGTGGCCAGCCGGAGCCAACGGCCGCTGGTGCTGCGCCTGCCCAAGCACAGGCACGTCCCTGCTGCAGAGGTTGTGGACTTCGGTACCGGGAACTGGTCACCAGTGGAGAAGCCGGGCCGGGCCAAGGCAACGCTGGAGCGGATCGCGCAAGGCCGGCGCGTTCACGGTGACCGCTTCCTGACTGCCTACTACGGCAACGAGGCAGGTGGGCGCTCTCTCGCCCGCCCGCTGGGCACGGTGACGACCCGCGACCGGTATGCGCTGATCGACGGCGACCGCATGCGCATGCTGCGCGCCGACGAATACCGGGCCGCCATGGGCTTCCCCGCGGACTACCGGCTGCCGGCGCAGCACCGCACGGCCGTTCACCTGCTTGGCAATGCGGTTTGCCCGCCAGTAGCGCGGGACGTAATCACGTCGATTCTGGAGGCAGCATGACGAATGAGAAGGTGAAACGGCTCACAGCAGCCGAAGCCCGCGAGATCGCTGGCCCCACTGTTTCCGAACGCGTTGACCTCGCACTCGATCGGATCCGAGAGGCCGCCGAGAAGAAGCAGCGCGAGGTCGCCCTGCATGGTGATTTCTGGGCCCATGGTGGCTACGGGAGCGACCGGACAACTACCCTCGCCAAGCAATACGACGAAGCGGTGAGGCAGCTGAAAGACCTCGGCTTCAAGGTGCGGTTCTTCTACGAGGAACGCCAGTTCGTGGACATGTACACGATCGTGGAGTGGTAGCCGTGAAAGAACGCCCCATCCTCTTCTCCGGCGCCATGGTGCGCGCCATTTTGGACGGCCGGAAGACCCAGACGCGGCTCGTCGTGAAGCCACAGCCGCCGGCTGCTACGAAAGCAGTCGGCATCTATCACTACCCCAGCGACCGCGATGTCTTCTATCCCTGCGACGGCGGCAGTCTGCTCGGTGGATGGGCGCAGCCCTGTCCTTACGGCGAGCGTGGCGATCGGCTGTGGGTCCGCGAGACGTGGGCGCAGCCGGCCGCGCTGGACCCCGGCCCGACGGTCTACCGCGCGGACTATCCGGCGTGCGTGCCCGCCGGCTTCGATAACGTTCCGCCGGCAGACGCGATCGCTTGGAAGCCGAGCATCCACATGCCGCGCGCGGCGTGCCGCCTGGTGCTGGAAGTCACCGGTGTGCGCGTCGAGCGGCTGCAGGACATCACCTACGACGATGCCATCGCGGAAGGGATGTTCGATCCGGGCTCAATCAGGGATACCTATCCGCCCACCGGCGAGACAGGCGAACAGCTCGGCCGCAGGCTCAAGCATCCAGAGCGGAGCTTCGCGCTGCTATGGGAAGAGCTCAACGGCGCCGGCGCGTGGGGTGCAAATCCCTGGGTGTGGGTTGTCGAGTTTCGGAGGATCGACGTATGACGCGCTACCCCTTGGCCTGGCCGACCGGCTGGCCCCGCAAGACTGCTGCACAGCGCACCGAGGCCCGCTTCGCGAAGAACGATCGGCGGGTTGTCCGGTATTCCGACGGCGGCGAGTCATCGTGGATCACCAAGAAGGCCCTGACCGTCAGCGACGGCGTGCGGCGCGTGCTGGTCGAGCTCGAGCGGCTCGGCGTTGGCGAGAACGACACGGTGATCAGCACCAACGTGCCTACCCGGCTCGACGGACTGCCGCGCTCCGGCGCGCGCGAGCCGGATGACCCCGGCGTCGCCGTCTACTGGCAGGCGCACAGCGGCGCACGGCGCGTCATGGCGATCGACCGGTACACCACCGTGGCGGACAACCTAGCCGCCATCGCCGCCACGCTGGAGGCGATGCGGGCGATTGAGCGGCACGGCGGTGCACAGATCCTCGATCGCGCCTTTACTGGATTTACGGCCCTGCCGTCACCGGCCGCCGCCCGGAGCTGGCGCGAGATCATCGGCGTGCCGCCGGGCGAGCGCGACATCAGCGTGATTCGCGCCGTGTATCGCCGGCGAGCGCAAGATGTGCACCCCGACCGCGGCGGCTCGCACGATGCCATGGCAGAGCTGACGGCCGCCATGCGCCGTGCCGAAATGGAAGTTGGAGGAACGAACGATGCCTGACGACCTGCTGGCCTGCCCCTTCTGCGGCGACGACGGCGAAAAGGGCGAGATCGAGGTGACCGAGTTCCCGTCGCGGAACCAATACAAGGTGGTCAAGTGCTACACGTGCGGCGCGAGCTGTCCGGAGGCGAACTGGAACATGAGGGCCGGCATCGCGCCGGCGGCTGAACAGCCGGCCGAGTCGGCGGCCACCTTCACCGACTGGCAGGCGTTCCACGAATCCCTTATGGCTGCGAGCGCGACGGAGCAAGAGATCGCTGAGGCGATGGCCGCGCGCGACGAAACAGGGCTCGGGATGCTGGTCGGCGCGATCGGCATCGGAGTGGGACGAACCCTACCTGGCGCGGAGCAGTAGAGGCGAAGGAATGGACAACAGATTGATGAGCGAGCAGGACCTGCGCGACGTGACCGGCTTGAAGCGGCACAAGCTGCAGGTGGTCTGGTTCCAGCGGCATTTCGGCGTGACGCCCGTTCAGCGGGCCGACGGCCGGATCATCATGAGCTGGTCGGCATTCGAGGCGCTGCAGGCAAAGCGGGCCGGCGTGCTTCCGGCCACCGCCGGACAGGCGGCGGAGCGCCCTGCGCTTCAACCGCTCCGGAGAGCCGCATGAAGGGCCGCAGGAGATCGCGTTCTGACGGCTTGCCACGTTGGGTCTACACCAAGGGCGGGAGCTTCTACTGGGTGCGGCCGACGGACCGGAAATGGATCCGCCTCTCTCGCATCGAGGAGGGCGAGACGACGATGCTTCATCGCCTCGCGGAGGAAAAGCGGAAGGTCGAGATAGACGGCACCGAGGGGACCATGTCGCGTCTGGTTGCGATCTACATGGACCAGGAAGCCGGGAAGTACGCCGACTCGTTCCGCGACGAATGGAAGCGCCGCGGCGAGGACGTCCGCAAGGCATTCAAGGCCTTCGACATCGAGCAAGTCGACGCGGCGTCCGTGGTGGATTTCCTCGAAGGAAACTGGGCAGACAAGGTCCCCACGCAGCGCGCCATGAAGGGATGGCTATCGAAGTTCTTCACTTGGGCTGTCCTGCGACGTCACGTCGCCACGAACCCATGCCGTGAGGTCAAGGTGAAGAAGCCTAAGCCCAGGTCTACCTACATGCCCGACAATCACTTCATGGCCATTCGAGAGGCACTGCTGACGTACACCTATGAGCGTCGCTTGCGAGGCAAATTGGAGACCGTCACCGCCAAGGTGCCGACCGGTCCCGAAATGCAAGTGCTCATCGACCTATGCTATCTGACCATGCAGCGCTCGACGGACATTCGGCTGCTCCGACTGTCGCAGATCGACTGGCAGACGCGGCTGATCCGCTTCCTCCCGACCAAGACCGAGGACAGCAGCGGCGCGGCGGTGGACTGGCCCATCACGCCAGAGATCGAAGCCGTCTTGAAACGCGCGGAAGAGCTGCGCCGACGGGTCAAGGTGCAGTCGATCAGCGACGACTATGTCATCCTTGACCAGGACGGACAGCCCAAGACCGCGAAGGCATGCCTGCAAGCATGGAGGAAGGCGATGGCTCGGGCAAAACTCGCTGACAAGCAGTACACGATCAAGGACATCCGCGCGAAGGCGATGACCGATGCGAAACGGGCTGGCTATGACCTCGATGCGCTGCAGGTCGCCGGAGTCCACACGGATCGCGCTACGACTGAGGATTACATCAAGCAGCGAGAGGTGCCGGTGTCGGTCGTCCACTTGCATTTGCCGGCGGGCCACGCCAAACAGGCTTAATTAGAAACCTTCTAACTACCTGCCGATAAGCCGCTACCATTCCAAAAGCAAAAGCCCGCATAACCGATTGATTATGCGGGCTTTATTCTGGTCGGGGCGAGAGGATTTGAACCTCCGACCACCTGCACCCCATGCAGGTACGCTACCAGGCTGCGCTACGCCCCGAAAGCACAAGAGTATATCAGAAGCCCCACCGAAATGAATAGGCGGTGGAGCGCATTTTTTAGTCCTTGGCGGCGATCTGCTTCAGTTGCGCAAGCACGTGCTGGACCTCGATCAGTTCGCCGCGCAAGGCGGGAACATCCACCGTCAATACGGACGCCGCAGGTGCGATGCCCGTGCTCGCCGAGGGCAGCGGCGCGGCTTCTTCCGGCATGGCCGGTTCGGCGTGATGGCGCCCTTCGTCGAGCCGGTTGCGCGCGCCGTTGATGGTGAAGCCTTGCTCGTACAGCAGCTCGCGGATGCGGCGGATCAGCAGCACCTCGTGGTGCTGGTAGTAGCGCCGGTTGCCGCGCCGCTTGACGGGTTTGAGTTGCGTGAATTCCTGTTCCCAATAGCGCAGCACGTGCGGCTTGACGGCGCACAGTTCGCTCACTTCACCGATGGTGAAATAGCGCTTGGCGGGAATGGGCGGCAACGTGATGCGCTCGCTCGATTTATCCGACATGCAGTGGACGGACGGGTTTCAGGCCGGGCCGGCGGTGGTTGGAGGGGAATGGCGCCGATTCGGCGCGCAGCAGCAGCATACAGACTGGCCGCGGCAGCGGCAATGGACCGCGCGGGATGGCTATCGACGGTCAGTCAGCCAGGGCGGTAAGTCAGGTCAATCAGTCGCTGGGCGCCAGGCCGGCGCGTTCCTCCACCAGGCTCTTGAGCTTCTGGCTGGCGTGGAAGGTCACCACGCGGCGGGCGGTGATCGGAATGATTTCGCCGGTCTTCGGATTGCGGCCGGGGCGTTGCGGCTTGTCGCGCAACTGGAAGTTGCCGAAGCCGGACAGCTTGACGCTGTCGCCCTGCTCCAACGCTTCGCGGATCACGTCGAAGAAGGCTTCGACCATGTCCTTCGATTCACGCTTGTTGAGACCGACCTGATCGAACAGCATCTCGGCGAGTTCGGCCTTGGTCAGGGTCGGGACCTCGGTGACGCGCGGTTCCGGCGTTTCGTCCGCCTGCGTAGCCGCGTGCCGGTCGCCAGCTTCGCCCAATGCTGCTGCGGTCATCAGAGTCGCGTGTTGGTCGTTCATCTCGTCAGTCTGCCGCCCGGATGCGGGTGCCCGGGCGGCCCATTCAGGGTTCGGGCTGTGGCTAGCCGCGCAGCCGGGCGCCGAAGGCGGCGGTGGCGGCTTCGACCATGCAGCGCACGGCGCTGTCGACGGTCTCGTCCTGGAGGGTCGCCCCAGTATCTTGCAAGGTCAAGCGGAAGGCAAGGCTTTTCTCGTCCGCGCCAATGACCGCCGAAGCGGCCTTCGGGCGGAATTCGTCGAACAGCACCAGGCTCTGCAGATAGCGGCCGAAGCCCTGCTTGTCGAGCGCGGCGCGCATCGCATCGGTCAGGTCCTGCACGCGCACGGTCTGCTTGACCACCAGCGCCAGGTCGCGCACGGCGGCCGGGAATTTCGAGATCTCGGTGTAGCCTGGCAGACCGATGTCGCGCACCGCATCCAGGTCCAGTTCGAACAGCACCGGCGCGTTGCTCAGCTCATAGGCCTGCAGCCACTGCGGATGCAATTCGCCGATGACGCCGATCGGCTTGCCCTCGAGCAGCACGGTGGCGGCGCGGCCCGGATGCAGCGCGGGATGCGAGACCGGCTCGAAGCGCGCCTGGCGCGGATGCAGCAGCGCCTCGACATCGCCCTTGATGTCGAAGAAGTCCACCGGTCGCGTCGGCACGCCCCACTGCTCCTCGAAGGCGGGGCCGCAGGCGATGCCAGCCACGCGCATCGGCTGATCGTAGCCGGCCACGGTCAGGCCGCCATCGCCGGTGCCGGCATTGCGCAGGAACACCCGGCCGACCTCGAACAGGCGCACACGCGCGGCCTTGCGATTGAGGTTGTAGCGGACCTTGTCGAGCAGCCCGCCGATCAGCGTCGAGCGCATCACGGCCAGCTGGCTGGCGATCGGATTCAGCAGGCGGATCGGATTGTCGTTGGCGGCGAAATCGCGCTCCCACTTCTCCTCGACGAAGGCGAAGTTGATCACCTCCTGATAGTCGCGGGCGGCAACGGCATGGCGGACTGCATGGGTCGAACGGCGCGCCTCGCCGGTCGGACGCATCTCGCTCTCGGCCACCGGCGGCCGCGCCGGAATGCGCTCGAAGCCGTAGATGCGGGCGACTTCCTCGATCAGGTCCTCTTCGATTTCCAGATCGAAGCGATAGCTCGGCGGCGTGACCTCGAACACGGTGCCTTCGGCGCCCTCGCCCTGCGTGAACGGCAGGCCCAGGCGCTGGAACACGTCGGCGATCTCGGCGGGGTTCAGCGCGATGCCGAGCACGCGCTCGGCGCGCACGACGCGCAGCCGCACCGGCGGACGCTGCGGCAGGTTGACCGCCTGATCGTCGACGGGGCCGGCCTGGCCGCCGCAGATCTGCAGGATCAGCGCGGTAATACGCTCGATATGCTCGACCGTGGTCGCATAGTCGACGCCGCGCTCGAAGCGATGCGCGGCATCGGTCGAGAAGTTGTAGCGGCGCGCGCGGCCCTGGATCGCCTGCGGCCACCAGAAGGCGGCCTCCAGATAGATATTGGTGGTGTCCAGCGTCACGGCGGTGCTGTCGCCACCCATGATGCCGGCCAGGCTCTCGATTTCCTTGTCGTCGGCGATCACGCCGACGGTCTCGTCGACCTCGACGGTATTGCCGTTCAGCAGCTTCAGCTGCTCACCCTTGCGGCCCCAGCGCACGTCGAGCCCGCCGTGAATCTTGTCCAGATCGAACACGTGCGAGGGACGGCCCAGCTCGAGCATCACGTAGTTCGAGATGTCGACCAGCGCCGAGATGCTGCGCTGGCCGGCGCGCTCGAGCCGCTGCACCATCCACGCCGGCGTCGCGGCGCGGGCATTGACGCCGCGGATCACGCGGCCGCTGAATCGGCCGCACAGATCCGGCGCGGAAATCTTCACCGGCAGACGGTCGTCGATCGTGACCGCCACCGGCTCCATCGCCGGCAGCGTCAGCGGCGCGCCGGTCAGCGCGGCCACTTCGCGCGCGACGCCGTGGATCGACAGGCAGTCCGCCTTGTTCGGCGTCAGCTTGATCACGAAGACCTGATCGTCGAGGTCCAGGTAGCGGCGGATGTTCTCGCCGACCGGCGCGTCCTCGGGCAGGATCAGCAGCCCTTCATGGTCCTCGGACAGCTTCAGCTCGCGCGCCGAGCACAGCATGCCGTAGCTCTCGACGCCACGCAGCTTGCCGACCTTGATCTCGAACGGCTTGCCGCCCGCTTCGGTCGGCGGCAGCACCGCGCCCACCAGCGCGCACGGCACCAGGATGCCCGGCTTGACGTTGGGCGCGCCGCAGACGATCTGCAGCGTCTCGCCGGTGCCGGCATCGACCTGGCAGACGTTGAGGCGATCGGCGTTCGGATGGCGCTCGGTGGCCAGCACGCGGGCGACCACGATCTTGTCGAACGGCGGCGCGACCGGCCCGACCTCCTCGACTTCCAGCCCGGCCATGGTCAGGCGGTGCGAAAGCGCGTCGGTGGTCAGATTGTCGGGATTGACGAAGGTACGAAGCCAGGATTCCGAGAATTGCATGGCGCTACTGATCCGGTGGGTATGCTGTGGGCGGCGGCATGGCGCCGCCAGGGTTCGACGATGACGCTAAGGCCGTTCGGAGTTGCAGGCCGGGCGCGGCGAACACACGCGCCCGAGGCCTTCACGCAAACTGGCGCAGGAAACGCACGTCGCCTTCGAAGAACAGGCGCAGGTCATTGATGCCATAGCGCAGCATCGTCAGCCGCTCCAGCCCCGAGCCGAATGCGAAGCCGATATAGCGCTCGGGGTCCAGCCCCATGTTGCGCATGACATTCGGGTGCACCTGGCCCGATCCGGAGATCTCCAGCCAGCGGCCCGCGTTCTTGCCTTCCTCGAACGCCATGTCGATCTCGGCCGACGGCTCGGTGAAGGGGAAGTACGAGGGGCGGAAGCGCACCTGGATATCGTCGCGCTCGAAGAACTTGCGCAGGAAATCGGTATAGACGCCTTTCAGGTCGGCAAAGCTGACGTTCTCGCCGATCCACAGGCCCTCGACCTGGTTGAACATCGGCGAATGGGTCGCGTCGCTGTCGACGCGATAGGTACGGCCGGGGCAGATCACCTTGATCGGCGGCATCGCCTTGCCCCGGTACTTCTCGACGTGCATGCGCGCATAGCGGACCTGCATCGGGCTGGTATGCGTGCGCAACAGCAGTAGCTTGTCGTCGCTGTCGCGGCCGTCGACGTAGAACGTGTCCTGCATCGAACGCGCGGGGTGGTTGTCCGGGTTGTTCAATGCCGTGAAGTTCATCCAGTCGGTCTCGATCTCCGGACCGTCGGCAACGTCGAAGCCGATCGAGCCGAAGATCTGCTCGACGCGCTCCCAGGTGCGCATGACCGGATGCAGGCTGCCGCGCGCGACGGCGCGTCCGGGCAGCGTGACGTCGATCGCCTCGGCCGCCAGCCGGGCGTTCATCAGCGCGTCGGCCAGCGCCTGGCGGCGCGCCTGCAGCGCGGCCTCAACCTGCTGCTTGGCCTGGTTGATGCGGGCGCCCTGCTCCTTGCGGGCTACCGGGTCCAGTTTGCCGAGGCCCTTGAGCAGCTCGGTCAGCGCGCCGGTCTTGCCGAGAAAGCGCGCTTTCTCGTTTTCCAGCGTGGCGTTGTCGTTGGCGGCGGCGAAGGCGGCCTGCGCGTCGGCGACGATTTGGTCCGGATCCAGTGACATGGCGGTGGTCGGCGATGAATGGTGTATGGCTCCCGGCCCCGCACACGGCAGGACCGGCAAAAAAAAACGGGACTCGATTCGGAGCCCCGTTTCGGCGACCCCTTGGCGGAGGCCGCTTTCGACCTTGCGGTCGGTGCATGCGCCCGGTCGCTCGCGCGACCGGAACCGGCATCAGGCAACGGCGGCTTTCACCTGGTTGACGATGGCGGCAAAGGCAGGCTTGTCGTGAATCGCCATGTCCGACAGCACCTTGCGGTCCAGCTCAATCGAGGCCTTCTTCAGACCGTTCATGAACACGCTGTAGGTCATGCCATGCTCACGCGTCGCCGCGTTGATACGTGCAATCCAGAGGGCGCGGAACACGCGCTTCTTGTTGCGACGATCGCGGTATGCGTACTGGCCAGCACGCATGACCGCCTGCTTGGCGATGCGATAGACATTATTGCGACGGCCGCGGTAACCCTTGGCAGCGTCGATGACTTTCTTGTGGCGGGCCCGTGCGGTGACCCCACGTTTGACTCGAGGCATGAAACTCTCCTTTCGTTTTCGTCAGGGGTTAGGCGTAGGGCATCATCGCGCGAACGGACTTCAGGTTCGTCTCATGGACGTCCTGAGTGCCACGCAGTTGACGCTTGTTCTTGGTGGTCTTCTTCGTCAGGATGTGACGCTTGAAGGCCTGGCCACGCTTGAACGAACCGTTCGGACGCGCAGTAAAGCGCTTGGAAGCGCTTTTCTTGGTCTTCATCTTCGGCATGAAAAACTCCAGCTCTATGACATGCATGCAGGTGGACGGCTGACGCCGACGCTTGCAAGACCCGCATCCACTTGTTTTGCACGGCGCCGCGAGCGGCCCGCGCTGTGTTCGCGCGTCGTCCGGGCGCACAACCGGCGCCCGCACGCCACGCAAAACCTTGGCTTACTTTTTCTTCTTGGGGGCCAGCACCATGACCATCTGGCGGCCTTCCATCTTCGGCATCTGCTCGACCTGGCCAAACTCCTCCAGATCGCTCTTGAGCCGCTCGAGCATGCGCGCGCCGATTTCCTGGTGGGCCATCTCGCGACCACGGAAACGCAACGTGATCTTGGTCTTGTCGCCTTCTTCCAGGAATCGCTTCAGATTGCGCAGCTTGACGTTGTAGTCGCCGTCATCCGTGCCAGGGCGGAATTTGACTTCCTTGACCTGGATGATCTTCTGCTTCAGCTTGGCCTCGTGGGCGCGCTTGGCTTCCTCGTACTTGAACTTGCCGTAGTCCATGATGCGAACCACGGGAGGAGCCGCGTTGGGCGCGATCTCCACCAGATCCAAGTCCTTGTCTTCTGCCAGCCGCAGTGCGTCCATGAATTTGACGATGCCCAGCTGTTCGTTATCAACCCCTACCAGGCGCACTTCGGGCGCGCTGATTTCGCGGTTGATGCGATGACCTTTGTCCGTAGCGATGTTCCGTTACCTCAAGAAGAAAAAAACAAGCCGTGCTCCCATCAGGCTTTGGTGGCAACGTCGTTGTTCAGACGCTCCACGAACGCGGAGACGGGCATCACACCCAGATCCACGTTGCCACGGGCACGCACGGCCACTTGATTGGCATCCCGCTCCTTGTCGCCGACCACGATCAGGTACGGCACCTTCTGCAGCGAGTGCTCGCGGATTTTATACGTAATTTTCTCGTTACGCAAATCCGCCTTGGCCCTAAACCCTTGTTTTTGCAGCAGTTGCACGACGTTTTCCGCATATTCCGCCTGCGAATCTGCAATATTCATCACCACAACCTGCTCCGGGGCCAGCCAGGCCGGCAGCGCGCCGGCGTGGTTTTCCAGCAGGATGCCCAGGAAGCGCTCGAACGAGCCCAGGATCGCCCGGTGCAGCATCACCGGGCGCTTGCGCGAGTTGTCCTCGGAGACGAACTCGGCACCCAGACGCTCGGGCAGCACCAGATCGAGCTGGAGCGTGCCGCACTGCCAGGAGCGGCCGATCGCGTCCTTGATGTGGTACTCGACCTTCGGGCCGTAGAAGGCGCCCTCGCCCGGCAGTTCCTCCCACTGCACACCGCAGGCGCGCAGCGCCATCCGCAGCCCTTCCTCGGCGTGATCCCACACCTCGTCGGAACCGGCGCGCTGCTCCGGGCGCAGCGACAGCTTGACGGCCACATCCTTGAAGCCGAAGTCGTCGTAGACCGAGAAGGCCAGGTCGTTGAAGGCCTTGGCCTCGGCAACGATCTGCTCTTCCGTGCAGAAGATGTGGGCATCGTCCTGCACGAAGCCGCGCACGCGCATCAGCCCGTGCAGCGCGCCGGACGGCTCGTTGCGGTGGCAGGAGCCGAACTCGGCCAGCCGCAGCGGCAGGTCGCGGTACGAGCGCAGGCCGTGGTTGAAGATCTGCACGTGGCCCGGACAGTTCATCGGCTTGATCGCGTAGTCGCGCTTCTCCGACTCCGTGACGAACATGTTTTCCTTGTAGTTCTGCCAGTGGCCGGACTTCTCCCACAGCGAACGGTCCATCACCTGCGGCGTGCGCACTTCGCTGTAGCCGGCCTCCGTCAGCCGGCCGCGCATGTACTGCTCGACCGCCTGCCAGATCTGCCAGCCCTTCGGATGCCAGAACACCATGCCGGGCGCCTCTTCCTGCAGATGGAACAGGTCCAGCAGCTTGCCCAGCTTGCGGTGGTCGCGCTTCTCGGCCTCCTCCAGCATGTGCAGGTAGGCGTCCTGGTCTTCCTTGCGGGCCCAGGCCGTGCCGTAGATCCGCTGCAGCATCTCGTTGTTGGCGTCGCCGCGCCAGTAGGCGCCGGCCACCTTCATCAGCTTGAAGACCTTGAGCTTGCCCGTGGACGGCACGTGCGGGCCGCGGCACAGGTCGACGAACTCGCCTTCGCGATACAGGCCGATTTCCTCGCCGGCGGGAATCGACGCGATGATCTCGGCCTTGTACTTCTCGCCCATCGACTCGAACAGCTTGACCGCCTCGTCGCGATCCCACACCTCGCGCGACACCTTCTCGTCCTTCTTCGCCAGCTCGGCCATCTTCTTCTCGATGGCGGCGAGGTCTTCCGGCGTGAAGGGACGCTTGTAGGCGAAGTCGTAGTAGAAGCCGTTCTCGATCACCGGGCCGATCGTGACCTGCGCGTCGGGATAGAGCGACTTGACCGCGTAGGCCAGCAGGTGGGCCGTGGAGTGGCGGATGATGTCGACGCCCTCCGGATCCTTGTCCGTGACGATGGCCAGCGACGCGTCGCGGTCGATCAGGTAGCTGGTATCGACCAGGTTGCCGTCGACCTTGCCGGCCAGCGCGGCCTTGGCCAGGCCGGCGCCGATGCTCTGCGCGACCTGGGCAACCGTGACGGGTTCGGGGAACTCGCGGCGGGAGCCATCCGGCAGCGTGATTGCGATCATCTTGGACCTCTTACAGGGAATCCGCCGGCAAGGGTCGTTGCCTCGGGCGGATGAATATTTCTCGACTGGCCGCCCCGCACGGGACCGGGCGACCGGCAGCTTATCAGGGTGCTGGCAGGCGACAGGCGAAAAAAAACGCGGCCAAGGCCGCGTTTTTCATAATTTCACCCAATCGATCGACCCGATGTTCCGGGCGACCTGGGACGAAGACGCACCTCGACCTACTGTCGCTTGTCAGCGGTAGTAGTTCGCGGTGTCATAACCATGGCGTCTGGATGTCCTTCGGTGAAATGTCTGGGTGCTGCTGTCTTCGGTACTGCAATTCGTTGGTAGGCTCGATTGGACTCGAACCAACGACCCCCACCATGTCAAGGTGGTGCTCTAACCAGCTGAGCTACGAGCCTAGCGAAGCCGCAAGTATAGCATCACTTTCTTTGAGCCTGCAACACCCCGGACACCTCTTCGATCAATCCCAGCGCGCGCTGCAGCTGCGTGGCCTCCGCCACCTCGGCGGTGAACTGCATCCGCGCCACGCCCTTGCTGCTGAGCGTCTTGACCCCGGTGACGTTGATCTTCTCGCGCGATAGCACCTCGGAGATATCGCGCAGCAGCCCCTGGCGGTCGATCGCCTCGACGTGGATCGTGACCGGATAGACCGCGTCGCTCTTCTTGCCCCATTCGGTCTGGATGATGCGCTCGGGCGCGCGCGCCGCCAGCTGCTGGAAGGTGTGGCACTGGCGCCGGTGGATCGACACGCCGCGTCCGCGCGTGACGAAGCCGACGATGTCGTCGGGCGGCGCCGGCTTGCAGCAGCGCGACATCTGCGTCATCAGCGAATCGACGCCGACCACCAGCACGCCGCTCTTGGCGCCGCGCGCGACGCTGGTGGCGCGGCTCTTCTTGGTGACCGCCTCTTCCTCGCTGACCTGCGGCGCGCCCTCGCCTTCCGGATGGCGCAGCGCCTGCTCCACGTGGCGCAGACTGAACTCCTCCTTGGCCACCGCCGCGTACAGCTCGTCGGGCGTCTTGAAGCCCAGCCGCGTCGCCAGCACGTCCAGGTTGACCGCGGTCTTGCCCTCGCGCTGCAGCGTCTTGTCGATCAGCACGCGGCCCTGCGCGATGGTCTCCTGCGAATCGAGCGCGTTGAACCAGGCGCGCACCTTGGCGCGCGCCCGCGAGCTGGCCAGGTAGCCGAGATCCGCGTTCAGCCAGTCGCGCGACGGCCCGCCCTGCTTGACCGCGACGATCTCGACCGTCTGGCCGTTCTTCAGCGGCGTGTTCAGCGGCACCATCGCGCCGTCGACGCGCGCGCCGCGGCAGCGATGCCCCAGGTCGGTATGCAGGTAGTAGGCGAAGTCGACCGGCGTTGCACCTTGCGGCAGTGCCACCACGCGCGCCTGCGGCGTCAGCACGTAGATATGGTCGTCGATTGCCGCATGCTTGAGCTGCTCCCACGGCGACTCGTCGTGCGCCACCGTGTGGTCGGCATCGTCCTTCCACGCCAGCAGCTGCCGCAGCCAGGCGATCTTCTCGTCGTAGCTCTCGTTGGCGGCGAACTGCCCGCTGTAGCCCTTGCCCCCGGCCTCCTTGTAGCGCCAGTGCGCGGCCACGCCGTATTCGGCGAAGTGGTGCATCTCGTGGGTGCGGATCTGCACCTCGAAAGCGCGTCCGTCGTCGCCGATCACCACCGTGTGCAGCGACTTGTAGCCGTTGGCCTTGGGGCGCGAGATGTAGTCGTCGAACTCGCGCGGAATCGGCTGCCAGACGTGGTGCACGATGCCGAGCACCGCATAGCAGTCCTTGATGTCGTCGACGATCACGCGGAAGGCGCGCACATCGTAGAGATCGGCGAAGTCCAGATCCTTGCCGCGCATCTTCTTCCAGATGCTGTAGATGTGCTTGGGGCGGCCGCTGACCTCCGCGCGGATGCCCGCCGCGGCCAGCTCGCGCTGCAGCCGTTCGATGGCCTGCGAGATATAGCCCTCGCGCTCGATGCGCTTCTCGTCGAGCAGCCGCGCGATGCGCTTGTAGGTGTCCGGCTGTTCGAAGCGGAAGGCCAGGTCCTCCAGCTCCCACTTCATCTGCCAGATGCCGAGCCGGTTGGCCAGCGGCGCGTAGATGTCCAGCGTTTCGCGCGCCACGCCCGGCAGCGGCGCGTTCTTGGTCTGCGCGAGCCAGCGCAGCGTCTGCAGCCGCGAGGCCAGGCGCACCAGCACCACGCGGATGTCCTGCGCGAAGGCCAGCAGCATCTTGCGCAGCGCCTCGACCTGCTCGTGGCGCGCCTGCGCCTCGTTGCGCGAGGACGGCGCTTCGACGGTGTCGCCGCGATTGACGGCGATCGCGCCGATGCGCAGCAGCTGGCGCACGTCCTTGACCAGGCGCGCGACCTCGTCGCCGAAGCGCTCCGCGATCTCGCCCTCGGTCTCCGGCACGAAGGCCGCCACCGGAAACAGGCAGGCGGCGGCGCGCGCGGCGTCGTCGATGCGCAGGCCGTCGAGGATGCGCAGCATCCCCTCGGCATGCGACAGCACGCTCTCGCCGGTGGGCAGCGCCACCGCCTCGCCATGCTCGCGCGCATACGCCAGCGCCTGCTCGACCAGGCCCGCGTCCGGCGTGCCGGCAATCTGCCCGGTCGCGTCGGTGGACGTCACCATGTCACCACTTCCCCTGCTGCCCCTGCCACGCCATTCAGATCAATGCGCAAATCAATGCGCGATTCAATACGCGAATCAATACGCCTTGCCGCGCGGCGCTCAACTGAGCGCCGCGGTGACCACCACCTCGATCCGGTACTTCGGATTGGCCAGCTTCGCTTCGACCGTCGCGCGCGGCGGCGTATTGCCCTGCGGCACCCATTCGTCCCAGACCTCGTTCATCGCGCCGATATCGGCGATATCGGTCAGGAAGATCTGGCACGACAGGATGCGCGTCTTGTCGCTGCCCGCCTCGGCCAGCAGCCGGTCGATATGGCCGAGCACCTCGCGGGTCTGGCCGCGGATATCGGCCTCCGGATCGACCTCGGGCACCTGGCCGGCCAGATAGACCACGCCGTTGTAGACGGCATATTCGGAAAGACGTTTGCCCACATGGGCGCGTTTCAATGCGGTCGTGCTCATCGTTCGTTGTATGGATGCAGCCTGCGCTGCTCTGGGTTATTGGCGCGGCGCGGGGCTCAGGCCCCGGCCGTGCCGACAAAGAATTCGCGCGCGATCGCGATCTGCGCCGGATCGACGAAGGTCGGCGCATGGCCCACGTCCGGCACTTCGACCGAGCGCACCTGCTTGCCGCGCGCCACCATCTCGGCGACGGTCTCGCGCGTCAGCAGGTCGGACTGCGCGCCGCGCACCACCAGCACCGGCACCGCGATCGACTCGAACATGCGCCACATCGCGGCCTCCCCGGCGGTGGCCATCTCGGGCGTGGTCTCGCGGAACGGCACCGCCAGCGCCGGATCGTAGTGCAGGCCCCATTCCAGGCCCTCGGCGCCCTGCACCGGCTTCAGGATCGCGCCGTTCAATTCGCGCCACTGCTCCGGCGTATGGCGGCCGAACGAGGCGCTGATGGTCTGCAGGTACGCCAGGCCTTCCTCGAAGGTCTTGAACCGGACCGGCAGCCCCAGGTAGGAGCCGATCCGCTCCAGCGCCGAGGCGGCGATGCGCGGACCGACGTCGTTGAGCAGCAGCTTGCGCACCGGGCTCTTCGGCAGCGCGGCCAGGCCCATGCCGATCAGTCCGCCCATCGACGTGCCGAACCAGTCCACCTGCTCGACGTTCAGCCGCGCAATCAGCGTCACCATGTCGGACACGTACTGCGGCACGATGTAGCGGCGCGGATCGGCGAGCCAGTCGGAGCGGCCGCGGCCGGCCACATCCGGGCAGACCACGCGGTATTCGCCGCTGAACGCGCGCGCGATCTCGTCGAAATCGCGGCCGGTGCGGGTCAGGCCGTGCACGCACATCAGCACGCGCGGATTGGTGGGGTCGCCCCACTCGTGGTACGCCATGCGGTGCAGGCCAGCGGGGCTGATGCACTGCACGAAGCCGAGGCGCGGACTGGCTGACATCTTGACTCCCTGCGCGAGGAACGCGAATAAGGCGCGGCAATGGCGCACGACGAAAACCGCGACACATGAGCGTCGCGCATGACGCCGCGGCAGCGGCGCCGGCTGGGCAAAGCCCGATTGTACGCCAGCGCTACAATGCGACAGCAACGACGACCGTGCCGCGGCGGCACGGCGCATTGCACCCCATTTCTCCACGGAGGCTCATATGCTGAAGGGCAAGACGGCGCTGGTGACCGGTTCGACCAGCGGAATCGGTCTGGGCATCGCCCAGGCGCTGGCCGCGCAGGGCGCGCATCTGATCGTCAACGGTTTCGGCGACGCCGACGGCGCCAGGCGCCAGATCGAGCAGGCCGGCAGCGGCATCCGCGTCGGCTATCACGGCGCCGACATGAGCAAGGCCGACGAGATCGAGGACATGATGCGCTATGCCGACAGCGAGTTCGGCGGCGTCGACATCCTCGTCAACAACGCCGGCATCCAGCATGTGGCCAATATCGAGGACTTCCCCATCGAGCGCTGGGACGCGATCATCGCCATCAACCTGACCTCGGCCTTCCACACCACGCGGCTGGCGCTGCCCGGCATGAAGCGCAAGGACTGGGGCCGCGTGATCAACGTCGCCTCGACCCACGGCCTGGTCGCCTCGGCGCAGAAATCGGCCTATGTCGCCGCCAAGCACGGCATCGTCGGGCTGACCAAGGTCACCGCGCTGGAAACCGCGCAGACCGGCGTCACCGCCAATGCGATCTGCCCGGGCTGGGTGCTGACGCCGCTGGTGCAGAAGCAGGTGGAGGCCCGCGCCGAGCGCGAGGGCATTCCCGTCGAGCAGGCCAAGCGCGAGCTGGTGCTGGAGAAACAGCCCTCGGGGCAGTTCGTCACGCCCGACGAGCTGGGCGCGCTGGCGGTCTTCCTGGCAAGCGATGCCGCGCGCCAGGTGCGCGGCGCGATCTGGAACATGGATGGAGGCTGGGTCGCGCAGTGATGGCGCGCCCTACGGACAAGCGATGAAGCGAAGAGACGTTCTGAAAGGCCTGATCGGCGGCGCCGCCCTGTCGGCCGGCCTGGCACCGCTGGCCCGGGCCGCCACCCCCGCCCCCGCCGCGCCGACCACAAAGGCGGCAGCGGCAAAAACCCCGATCGAGGTCTACAAGAGCCCGCTGTGCGGTTGCTGCGACGGCTGGGTCGCGCATCTGCGCGAGCATGGCTTCGCGGTCAAGGTGCACGACGTCGAGGACACCGGCGTGCACCGCGCCCGCCTTGGCATGCCGGAGCGTTTCGGCTCCTGCCACACCGGCGTGGTCGAGGGTTATGCGATAGAAGGCCATGTGCCCGCCGAGCAGATCCGCAAGCTGCTGGCGGCCCGCCCCAAGGCGGTCGGCCTCGCGGTGCCCGGCATGCCGATCGGCTCGCCGGGCATGGAGCAGGGACCGCGGGTCGATCCCTACTCGGTGCTGCTGGTGCGCGCCGACGGCGGCGCGTCGGTGTTCGCGCGTTATCCCGCTCGCCCGGCGGCGCAGCACTAGACCGCCTGGACAAGCACGCGGCTCAGCTGCCTGGCGCCCCGGCGGGCAATGGCGGCTGCGCCGGCCGGTCCCCTGCACGGTGGGTCGCCAGGGCTTGCTCCACGTCGTCGCGCAACGCGGTTGGCAGTGCTGTCAGCAGGCTGCCCAAAGCGGCGACGGCCGAGCCGCGCGCCTCCGCCTCCAATCCGTCCAATGCCTCGCGTAACGATGGCCACAGCGCGCGGAACTGGGTTTCCGTCGGTATGTCGCCCACGCCCAGCGCGAGAATCATTCTGCGCACGATCTCGGCGCGATAGGGCTGCAACGGCTCGCCGGGAACCGCAAAGCGCTGCTGGTCATCGGCCAGCGCGGGCAACTGCTCGAGGACCCAGCCCTTCGCCTCGGGGCTGCGATGCGTGGCAATCACCGCCAGGACCCCTGCGCGCCGCGCCAGCGGCAGGCGCTGCACGATGTCCGTCGCGAACTGCCGCAGCATCCGGCTGGCGTCCCCCTTCAGAAACCCCGCGGTGGACATCGCGTTCACCACGAAATCCGGGCAGGCGAGAGGCGGCCATTTCGATGCGAGCGCGATCAGCACCTGTGCCCGCCTCTGCTGCTCGTCTGCGTCTTCCCCCATCACCCTGAAGGCAAGCCCGCCCAGCAGCGGCCCACCGAGCGCGGGCGGCAGCACCGCGGTCTGCTCCAGCAGGACCCAAAACCCTGTCCGCGAGTGAGGTGCCGATATCGTTTGCATCAGCACGGTCGCGCGGTCCTCGACGGGCAGCGCATGGGCAGCTTCCGTGAAGCGCATCCACAGCGCCGCATCCTCCGAAAGCTGCAGCGCTTCCCCCCACTTCGTCAGCGGCCCGACGCGCAAGGACGCCGGCTTCAACGCATCGATGTGCTGCAGCCCCAGCAGGAAGCGATCGCGCGCGATGTCATCGTGGGGCTCGACGCCTGGCATGGTGACGAACAGATGGGAGTACTCGGTGAATAGCGCCGCCTGGGTCGCGGCGTCCAGTTCGGCGGCTTCGGCGAAGCATCGGTCGATCGAGATCGCCTGCCGGACCGACCACATCGGGTGCATGACCGGGCCCGCCTGCCCGGCTGCCGCTGCCAACAGCTTCTCCGCCCTGAACCCCGCATAGAGCGCTGTCAGCTGCGCCATGCGGCGGGACCGGTCGGCCGATGGCACGTTCCCGCCGCGCAGCCAGCGGTGCAGCACCACGGCCACGAGCAGGGGCCAGTGCCCGCCTTGGAGCGCGGCCCGAGCGGTCTCGAGCATGGCATCCCAAACCACCAGACGGGACTTCGCCCCGCCCCCGGCCTCCACCACCAGATTCAGTTCATCGACCAGCTTGTTCAGCACCCATGCCTGGCAGGGTGCCGGCATGCCGTCGCTGGTGCGCAGCGCGCGGACCCGCTCGATCACGGCTAGCGCCAACCCTTCGCTCAGTTGCCCATGCCGCGCGGCGACATGAACGAGCGCCTCCAACAGGCGGCTCGCGCCCTGGGGCGGCAAGGCATCGGCGGTCGCCATCCATTGCTCGAAGCCCGCGGGCGTCGTTGCCGGGCAGAAGGACTTCAGACACTGTCCCAGCACCTGGCCACGCATGCTTGATGGCAATTGTTCGGCCAGCGCCAGCATGCGTCGCTCCAGTTCCGGATCGCGGGGGAGCTGCGCGGCCAGCGCGACCAGCGGCCCGGCTTTCTCGGCGGCGGGCAACCGCGCGATCTGATCGATCAGTTGCACCGACAGCAACCGCGAAACGCTCCTGAAGCGCGGAATCCGCTCCACCACGCCGCGCAGCAGGATGCCGCGTTGCTGCGCCGGTTCGCCGGCGAGGCTGCCAAGCAGCCCGGCGAGCCGCTCGCTCGAATGGGTCCAGCGGATCGTGGCATACAGGCGGTCGAACCGGCGCAGTGGCGCCAGCAAGGCGCGCATGTGCCGGTCCGCGCCGGCAAGCGCGCGCCGCGACGGCGCATCGAGAAGGCCCACGATATGCATCAGGGAATCGCCGGGCAACAGGCGGATGGATGCCGTGGCGTCGGGCGCGGCGGCAGATGGAGAAGCGGACGCGGGCTGGGTGGGGATCGGCAGCATGCCCGATACGGATGGATCGGCATGCGCAGCACCCGTCCGGGTATCGGCGCCGGGCGCTGCCGGAGCAGCGGGCGAAATGGCAGAGGAAGATTGCAGGGGCATGATGGCAGGGACCGGGAGTCGGGAGTGGGAGTCGGGACCGGGAGTCGGGAGTCGGGAGTCGGGAGTCGGGAGTCGGGAGTCGGGAGCCGGGAGCCGGGAGCCGGGAGCCGGGAGTCGAGAGTCGGGAGTCGGGAGTCGGGAGTCGTTGGGCGTGCCGGCACGCGGCACGGCCGCACTGTGGTCCGGATCCCCTCCCCGCGCTTTTGGTCCCCAAGAATCCTTTCGCTTTCGGCGGCAGCGCCATGGCGTCCGCGCCGGCCCCGATGGCACGCCCCCCCGCGCGGCCCAAAAACAAAAAGCCCCGCCTCGATACGAGGCGGGGCTTGCTGCCCGGCTGACGCCGGTCGCGCCGACGCGGTCGCGTGGACCGAGCCCTTACAGCAGCGGCACGCCGGTCTTGCTCTGGATTTCCTCGCGGCTGACGCCCGGTGCGGTCTCGACCAACTTCAGCCCTTCGGGCGTGACGTCCATCACGCCCAGGTCGGTGATGATCCGATCGACCACGCCCACGCCGGTCAGCGGCAGCGTGCAGGCCTCCAGGATCTTCAGGTCCTCGCTGCCGTCCTTCTTCTTGGCGGTATGTTCCATCAGCACCACCACGCGGCCGACGCCGGCCACCAGGTCCATCGCGCCGCCCATGCCCTTGACCATCTTGCCCGGGATCATCCAGTTGGCGAGGTCGCCCTTCTGGCTGACCTGCATCGCGCCGAGGATGGCCAGGTTGATATGGCCGCCGCGGATCATCGCGAACGAGTCCGCCGACGAGAAGATCGACGAGCCCGGCAGCGTGGTCACGGTTTGCTTGCCGGCATTGATCATGTCCGCGTCGACCTCTTCCTCGGTCGGGAACGGACCGATGCCCAGCAGTCCGTTCTCCGACTGCAGCCAGACCTCGACGCCCGGCGGCACATGGTTGGCCACCAGCGTCGGCAGGCCGATGCCCAGGTTCACATAGAAGCCGTCCTGCAGCTCGCGCGCGGCGCGCGCCGCCATTTCATCACGTGTCCATGCCATGATCTGTCTCCTTGATCGTCAGGCCGCGGCACGCACGGTGCGCTGCTCGATGCGTTTCTCGGGATGGGCGTTCAGCACGAGGCGCTGCACGAAGATGCCCGGGGTGTGGATCTCGTCCGGATCGAGCTCGCCGATCTCGACGATCTGCTCGACCTCGGCGACGGTGACCTTGCCCGCCATCGCGCACATCGGGTTGAAGTTGCGCGCGGTGCGGCGGTAGATCAGGTTGCCGGCCTTGTCTGCCTTGAAGGCCTTGACCAGCGCGACGTCGGCGGTCAGGGAGCGCTCCATCACGTATTGCTCGCCGTCGAATTCGCGGATCTCCTTGCCCTCGGCCACGATGGTGCCGACGCCGGTTTTGGTGAAGAAGGCCGGGATGCCGGCGCCGCCGGCGCGCAACTTCTCGGCCAGCGTGCCCTGCGGCGTGAATTCGAGTTCGAGTTCGCCGGCCAGGTACTGGCGTTCGAATTCCTTGTTCTCGCCGACATAGGACGAGATCATCTTGCGGATCTGCCGCGTGGCCAGCAGCAGGCCCAGGCCGAAGCCGTCGACGCCGGCATTGTTCGAGATGCAGGTCAGCCCTTTCGCGCCGCTGTCGCGCAACGCTGCGATCAGGGCTTCCGGGATGCCGCACAGGCCGAAGCCGCCGACCGCGATGGTCTGTCCATCGCGGACCACGCCGGCAAGCGCCTCGGCGGCGCTGGCGTAGACCTTGTTCATATCGTCTCTCCTTCCTCGATGATGTTCCCGGACGAGGCGGCGACGCCGCTCGCGGGTAACGTTACAATCGCTACGGCCGCGCCGGGCGGGACCCGCGCGCCGGCCGTCGACAGCGCTCCAAAGGATACGCAAGCCCCGCGGCGGACGCCAGTACGTAGAAATACATAAGGACAATGCCTGCCATCGACTATCAGACCGCCTTCCAGCTGGCGCCGGTCGGCCTCGTGCTCTCGCGCGAGCGCAGGATCGAGGATTGCAACGACGAGGTCTGCCGCATCTTCGGCACGACGCGGGAGGCGCTGATCGGCCAGTCGTTCCAGGTACTGTACCCGACCGCCGACGAGTTCGCGCGTACCGGCGCGCGCATCGTGCCGATCATGAACGCGCGCGGGCTCTATTCCGACGAACGGATCATGAAGCGGGCCAACGGGGAATTGTTCTGGTGCCACGTCACCGGCCGCGCGCTGGACCGGCAGCAGCCGCTGGGGGCCGGCATCTGGAGCTTCGAGGACCTGTCGCAGAAGCGCCCGGTGACCGCGCAACTGACGGCGCGCGAGCGCGATATCGCGGCCCAGCTGGTCGAGGGCAAGACCAGCAAGCAGATCGGCAAGTCGCTATCGATCAGCCCGCGCACCGTCGACATCTACCGGGCGCGCCTGATGAAGAAATACGGCGCGCATACGGCGGTGGACCTGGTGCAGCGGCTGGTCAATCATTGAGGTTGCTCCCCTCTCCGACAAGCGGGATGGGAGAAAACCGACCCCGTAGCCGGGTCCCTCAGCTCTCCAGCAGCGTCCGGATCGCCGCCGGCAGCGGCACCGATTTCTCCGCCTCGTAGTCGCACCAGACCACCTTGGCGCCGCCATCGGCGAACACGGTGTCGGCGTTGGTGTCGTCGTCATCGCAGCGGCGGATTTCCGTGCGCGTCTCGAAGCTGCTGCGGCCCAGTTCGCCGGCGAAGACGCGGCATTCGATCTCGCCCGGATAGCGCAGCTGGCGGCGGAAATTCATATGGGCGTTGACGATCACCGGCCCCTGCCCGTTCTCGTCGCGGCCGTTGCAGCCCAGCGATTCGAACCACGAGATGCGCGCCTGCTCCAGGTAGCGGAAATAGACGGTGTTGTTGACGTGGCCCATCGCGTCCATGTCGCCCCAGCGGATCGGCATGCGCAGCGTGAAGACGTGTTTCATCGCGTGTGGTTCGGGGTTGCCGTGTGGTTCGGGATTGTGGATCGGGAATGTGGATCAGGGTTGCCGCGTCGCCCACGGCAGCCGGCCGTTCCCGCGCGCGGGGCGCGGGAACGGTTCACGCCCGCATCAGCGCTTGGCGATGGCCGCCTCGGCCTTGCCGACCAGGTCGGCGCCGATCTGCTTCTTCCACTTGTCGTAGACCTTGGCGGTCGCCTTGCGGAAGGCGTCATGCTCGGCGGGGCTCAGGTGCGTGACCTTGACGCCGTGGGCCTCCATCTCCTTCCACGCCGGCGCGCCCGGCTCGGCCAGGCCCTTGCGGGCCAGCGCCACTTCCTGCTTGCCGGCATCGATCGCCGCCTGCCGCACGATCTCGCGATCGGCCGGCGTCCAGCTTTCCCAGATCTGCTTGTTGACCACGAAGATCAGCGGATCGGCGACATAGCCCCAGGTCGTCACGAACTTCTGGCCAACGGTGTACAGCTTGGCGGCGGCAAACACCGACTGCGGGTTCTCCTGGCCATCGACCGCGCCCGAGGCCATCGCCGGCTGCGCGTCGGCCCAGCTCATCTGGGTCGGATTGGCACCCAGCGCGTTGAACGTGTCGATATACAGCGGCGAGCCGACGACCCGCAGCTTCAGGCCCTTCAGGTCCTCGGGCTTGCGGATCTCGCGCTTGGAGTTCGACACCTCGCGGAAGCCGTTCTCGCCCCAGGCCAGCGGCACCACGCCGGCCTTCTCCAGCGTGGCGAACAGCTGCTTGCCGACCTCGCCCTGCGTCAGCGCGTCGAGCGCCTTGTAGTCGGGCATCAGGAACGGCAGCGAGAACAGGTTCAGCTCGCGCACCTGCGGCGACCAATTGATGGTCGAGCCGATCGCCATGTCGATCACGCCCTGGCGGATCGCCGAGAATTCGCGGGTCTGGTCGCCGGCCACCAGCGAGGTGCCCGGATAGAGCTTGATATTGATGCGGCCGTTGGTGCGCTGGCGGACCAGGTCGGCCCAGATCTCGCCGCCCTTGCCCCAGGGAAAGGCCGGGCCGAGCACCAGCGACATCTTGTATTCGGACTTGTAGGTCTGCGCCATCGCACCGGCGGGCGCGAGCGCGGCGGCGGCGATGGTGGCGGCCATCGACAGCATCAGGACACGGCGTTTCATGAGTCAGTTCTCCTCTCGGGAATCGTTATTTGGACTGAATGGACCGAAGATCAAGCAGAAATACGGGGGCGGCAGCGAACCTCGCTACTCAATAACCGAGCTTCGCCGGCAGCCATGTCGCCAGCGGCGGGAACGCCAGCACCAGCAGCATCGCGCCGAACATCGCCAGCAGCAACCACACCACCCAGGGCACGGTCTCTTCCATGCGCACGCGGGCGATCCGGCAAGATACCATCAGGTTCACCGCCAGCGGCGGCGTGAACTGGCCGAGCGCGACCTTGAGCGTCAGCACCACGCCGAACCACACCGGATCCCACTGGAAGGCATTGGCGATCGGCAGCAGCAGCGGCACGAAGATCAGGAAGATCGAGATGCCGTCGAGGAACATGCCGACCGTGATCAGCAGCAGCACGATCAGCGCCAGCACGCCGTATTCGCCGACACCGGAATTGGCGATGGCATGCGCCAGGGGATCGATCACGCCCAGCGTCGACAGCGCGTAGGCGAAGATGCCGGCCAGCGCCACCACCAGCAGGATCACCGACGAGGTCTCCGCGGCCTCGCGGAAGATCACGTACAGGTCCCGCAGGCCGATCGAGCGGTAGACCACCATGCCGACGAACAGGCCGTAGACCACCGCGACAACCGCGGCCTCGGTTGGCGTGAACCAGCCCGCGCGCATGCCGCCCAGGATCAGCACCGGCGCGAACAGTCCCCAGGCTGCCTCGCGCAGGCTTCGCCAGAACGGCGGCCGCGGCAGCGAGGCCTCGGCCGCGCCCATCCTGTGCTTGCGCGCCAGCCAGACCGCGGGCACGATCAGCGCGATGCCGGCCAGCACGCCGGGAATCATGCCGGCGGCAAACAGCGCCGGCACCGAGGCACCGGGCACCAGCACGCTGTAGACGATGAAGGCGACCGACGGCGGAATCAGGATGTCGGTGGCCGCGGCGGCGCCGACCACGGCGGCGCTGAACGAGCCCGGATAGCCGGCGCGCGACATCGCGGCGATCATCACGCCGCCGACCGCGGCGGCGTTGGCCGGCCCCGAGCCGGAAATCCCGCCGAGGAACATCGCCACCAGGATCGCCACCAGCGGCAGCATGCCGGGCCCGCGTCCGACCACGGCGATCGCCAGCGTGACCAGCCGCTGCGCGACGCCGGAGCGGTCGAAGATCGAGCCGACCAGCACGAACATCGGAATCGCCAGCAACGGGTACTTGGCCAGGCCCGCGTAGAAGTTCTGCGGCACCGCCAGCAGGCCGAACATCTGCGTGTCGAGATTGGACAGCCCGATCGCCGCCAGGCCGCCGAGGCCGAGCGCGACGCCGATCGGCACGCCGAGCAGCATCAGCACGATGAAGACGGCAAACAGCACGATGGCGATCAGCGTCATGGCTGGCGCTCCCCGCCGTCCTGCACGCGCTGCGCATGCAGGGCCTTCAGCGCCCGCAGGTTGCGGCCGGCCAGCGCCAGCGCACGCAGCGCGATGCAGGCCGACAGCAGCGGCAGCCAGACCGAGTACCACCAGCTGGGCACGCCGATGCCCGGCGAGGTCTCGCCGTAGGTGTATTCGTCCCAGGTGATACGCGCGCCGAGCACCGCCAGCGCGACGAACATGATGGCGACGGCGACCGCCGACACCACCGCCAGCCGGCGCTGGCGTGCCTCGCTGCCGCGCTCGAAGAAGAATTCGATGCGGATATGCCGGTCGCGCGCGACCGCGGCGCTGCCGCCGACCAGCGCCAGCACGATCATCAGGAAGACCGAGAATTCCTCGGTCCAGGCGAACGACTCATCGGTCAGATAGCGCACCGCGACGTTGGCGAACGTGATGATCACCAGCAGCATCATCACGACGATGCCGATCCAGTCTTCGATGCGGGGGCTGATGCGGAATTCGGCATCCGCTGCCTGGTCCACGGGTTCGGTGATCAAGGCCGAATCGACCGCGTGCTGTGGCGCGGCGTCGCGCCGTGCCTGCTCTTGCTGCTCCATCTCCCCGGCCTCCGGTCCGGTCTGCCGGGCCTGCAGGACCGCGGCAGCTGCTGCATGACGCCTTGGCGGCGTACTTTTGTGAATGCCTTGTCGTCGCCGACGCTGTCGCTGGCGTTCCCTCACGCACGGGGCATGGTCGCAGCGATCGGGCGCAGCTAATTAAAGGCTTATGGAATCGGCACCAGCGAATTATGCCCACACTGGCGATGGGCGGACACCTCCAATACCCTAGGGGATCGGCAGCGGCATGCAGGTGGCCAGGCGTCGGCCGTGGCGCCCGAGGGGACCGGATAAGCCCCGGGCTGGAAGCCCGCCCCGCTTCTGGCGGGAGTCGGGCACAGGCGAACGCCGCCGGGCGCGCTCGCCGAATCGTGATGATTCGATATCGGCGGCGCGCGCGGCTGGCTTTATACCATACCGTCGTCGGCGGTGATCACGGCACCGTTGATGAACTGCGACTGGTCCGAAGCCAGCAGCAGCAACAGGCCGTCGAGGTCTTCCGGCTTGCCGAGCCGCTTGCGCGGCAGCAGCTGGATCAGCTTCTGGCCGGCATCGGTGTCCCAGTGATGGTGGTTGATGTCGGTGTCGATATAGCCCGGGCAGATCGCGTTGACGTTGATGCCGTAGCGGGCCCACTCGAGCGCCATCGCCTTGGTCATGTGGACCACCGCGGCCTTGCTCATGCAGTAGACGCCGATCTGCGACAGCACCTTCAGCCCCGCCACCGAGGCGATATTGATGATGCGCGACTGCGGCAACGGCGTGCCGTTGCGCTCGGCGCCCTTGGACCGCGCGATCATCCGCTTGGCCACTTCCTGCGCCACGAAGAAGGCGCCGCGGGTATTGGTGTCGAAGACGAAGTCGAAGTCCTCGGCGGTGACATCGGTCAGCCGCTGCGTGGTCGACACGCCCGAGTTGTTGACGACGATGTCGATCGCCCCCGCCTCGGTCTCGGCATGCGCCACCGCGGCGCGAATGCTGTCGGGGTCGGTCACGTCGAGCCGCACCACATGCGCGCTGCCGCCGTCGGCTTCGATCGCCGCGCGCAGCTCCTTGAGCCGTTCGGCGCGGCGCGAGGCCAGCACCACCTTGGCGCCGGCGGCCGACAGGACCTGCGCGAAGCGCATGCCCAGTCCGCTCGACGCACCGGTCACCATCGCGACCTTCCCTTCGAGATTGATCGACAAACCCATATGGACCTCTGCAGTGGAACGCGCCGCGGCTGGCGCCGTCATGCGCGTTCGATGGCTGCCCCGTTGCGTGGGAAAACGGAGGCAGTATATTAAAAAACGAACGATCGTTCCAAAAAATTGCTTGCCTGTGGGTGTCGAGTCCCGGACAATGCCGGAGATTCTAAGAACTCGGGCACAAAAAGGAAACAGCGAGGCGACAGCGTGCGAGCGAAACACCGCGCGCCGATCCATCGCGATCCAGCAGAAGAGCCGATCACAAGCAGCCGGACCACGCGTCAATCCGCAGCATTCCGTCCCCCGCCTGCCGGCCCCATGCCATCCTTGCCGACCTTGCCGTCGCCCGGTTCCGGCGACACAGGCCATCCCGGATCACCGCTTCCCCATACACAAGTACGCAGCAACAAAAGAGGGTTAGAGACAATGGACCAGCAGCAGCTCGTGGAGCAGTTCGGCCCCCGCGAATCAATGGAATACGATGTCGTCATCGTCGGCGGCGGTCCCGCCGGCCTGGCGACGGCCATCCGCCTGAAACAGCTGGCGCAGGACAATGGCAGCGAAGTCAATGTCTGCGTGCTGGAGAAGGGCTCGGAGCCCGGCGCCCACATCCTGTCGGGCGCGATCATGGACCCGCGCGCGCTGAACGAACTGCTGCCGAACTGGAAGGAACTCGGCGCGCCGCTGAACCAGCCGGTCACCGAGGACCAGTTCCTGTTCCTGAACGAGACCGGCTCGCGCGGCACGCCGCCGGCGCTGCTGCCCGAGTGCTTCCATAACGAAGGCAACTACATCGTCAGCCTGTCGAACTTCGTGCGCTGGCTCGGCCAGCAGGCCGAGGCGCTGGGCGTGGAGATCTTCCCGGGCTTCCCGGCCGCCGAGGTGCTGTACAACGAGGACGGCTCGGTCAAGGGCGTGGCCACCGGCAACCTCGGCATCGGCAAGGATGGCGAGCCCACCGACAACTTCCAGCTCGGCATGGAGCTGCACGCGAAGTACACGATCTTCGCCGAAGGCTCGCGCGGCCATCTGGGCAAGCAGCTGATCGAACGTTTCCGCCTCGACGCCGGCAAGGACCCGCAGAGCTACGGCATCGGCCTGAAGGAGCTGTGGGAGATCGACCCGGCCAAGCACAAGCCCGGCCTGGTGGTCCATACCGCGGGCTGGCCGCTGGACCCGGCGACCTACGGCGGCTCCTTCCTCTATCACATGGAGGACAACAAGGTCGCGGTGGGCTTCGTCGTGGGCCTGGACTACACCAACCCGTGGCTGTCGCCGTTCGAGGAATTCCAGCGCTTCAAGACCCATCCGGAGATCCGCCGGTACTTCGAGGGCGGCAAGCGGATCGGCTACGGCGCGCGCGCGATCACGGCGGGCGGCCTGCTGTCGCTGCCCAAGACGATCTTCTCGGGGGGCGCGCTGGTGGGCTGCGACGCGGGCTATCTGAACGCCTCGCGCATCAAGGGCAGCCACGCCGCGATCAAGACCGGCATGCTGGCCGCCGAGGCCGCCTTCGAGGCGCTGCAGGCCGGCCGCCAGCACGACGAGCTGACCGCCTATCCCGCCGCGTTCGAGAACAGCTGGCTGTACAAGGAGCTGCTGCAGGCGAAGAACTTCAAGCAGTGGTTCAAGAAGGGTCGCACCACCGCCACGCTGATGACCGGCATCGAGCAATGGCTGCTGCCCAAGCTCGGCATCCGCAACCCGCCGTGGACGCTGCACCGCGAGAAGCCGGACCACGTCTACCTGAAGCCGGCCGCCGAATGCCAGCAGATCGTCTATCCGAAGCCGGACGGCAAGCTGACCTTCGATCGCCTCAGCTCGGTGTTCATCAGCAACACCAACCATGAGGAAAACCAGCCCGCTCACCTGACGCTGAAGGATGCGAGCGTGCCGGTGCAGATCAACCTGGACAAGTACGCTGGCCCCGAAAGCCGCTATTGCCCGGCGGGCGTGTACGAGTTCGTCGCCGACGAGGAACGCGGCGGGCAGCGCCTGCAGATCAACGCCCAAAACTGCGTCCACTGCAAGACCTGCGATATCAAGGACCCGACCCAGAACATCGTCTGGGTGACGCCGGAAGGCGGCGGCGGTCCGAACTACGTGGGGATGTAAGCAGCCTTCCGCGGCTGTCGTTCCCCCCTCTCCCACACGGTGGGAGAGGGGTCGGGGGAGAGGGCAAACACCCTCCGCAATCGCGAACGCCGCCATCCCGCGAGCGCCGGGCCCTCTCCCCAGCCCTCTCCCACGCGATGGGAGAGGATCCATTCCTCCCTACACCGGCATCCTCGCCGCCGCCAGCAGCTGCTCGTAGATATAGCAGTGCAATAGCGCGGCCTCCCTTTCCCCCAGCAGGTCGAACGCCACACCGAACGCCGGAAACTCGGCGTCGCCGTCGTCGCGCGCGGGATTGCGCGCCCACGCGTCGACCGTGATCTCGCTGTCGGTGCCCACCGTCCGCAGCACGAACCGCAGCTGCAGGCGCGTGCCGGGCGCGGGCAGCGGCGCGGCGGTCTGCACCAGCGCGCCGCCGGCGCTCAGATCCGACAGCACCGCCAGCCGCGGCGGGCTCGCCGTGTCGCCGTCCTGATGCATCAGCTGTGCCGCCAGCCGGGTCTGCACGCGCGGACTGCTGCGCACCGGCACCTGCTGCACCTCGGTCGGAACGGACAGCACCAGATAGCGGAACGGGCTGCGGCACACCGCGGTCACCGTGCAGTGGAAGCTGTAGATCGAGCGCCCGGTAAAGCCGCGCAGCAGCACCTCCTCGCCCGCCTGGAAGGTGGCATCCTTGCCGCCGAACTGCGGCCAGCTGACGAACAGCCCCTGGTCGATAAAGCCGATCAGCCGGCTCGCCGCGGCGCGGCCGCCATCGTCGGGCGCCTTGATCTGCAGCAGCGTGCCGACCTGCAGCCCGAGTGGGCCCGACGCGTGCGCGGGCACCGCGTCCGCCGGCGCGGCGTCGTCGGCCGGCAGCGAGACGGGCAGCGGATCGGGCCGGCATACCGAGCCGTGGCGAAAGACGAGCGCAACGTCGCGGCCGTCGGCGAGTACCTTGCCGCTGCCGAGCAGCAGGTTGCCCTGCCCGTCCAGCAGCGACCAGGGCAAGGGCTGGCCGACCGGCAGGTCGTTCGGTGTCAGAGGAATCATGGGCATCCCAATCTCAATGCCCACCGGCGTGGGCGACAGTGCGGAGGCGGCCGCCGGGCCGCGGCCGCGCCTTCCCCATTCCACAGCTATCGGCGCCACGCCCCAAAGGTTTAGCAACCCCCTACCTAAGGGGGATAGCGGAACGATTGGCGGGGCGGATGGCGGCGGCGCGGACGGCGGCACGGCTGGAACCGGCGGCCCGTCACCGCACCTTGACGCCGGCGCCGACTGCGGCGCGCAAGGCGGGACGGAGCGGGGCACGGCACGCACCGGCGGCCCGTCGCCGCACCTTGACGCCGGCGCCGACAGCGGCGCGCAAGGCGGGACGGAGCGGGCACGGCGCGCACCGGCGGCCCGTCGTCCGCGCCTTGACGTCGGCGCAAAGGCGGGCCAAAATCGCGCAAAGCTGTCTGACAGCCTTACAGATTTATGCAACGGGCCGGCTTGACGCCGATCCTCCCGTATTCACAAGCCCCGCACAAGCCGCCGGAACGCTCCGCTTGGAACCGCTGACCCGCCCCTCCTCCCTGGCTTCGCGCATCGCCGACGCGATCCGCGCCGATATCGGCGCCGGCCGCTTCGTCGCCGGCGCCCGCCTGCCGGCCGAGTCCGCGCTGGCGACGGCGTTCGGCGTCAGCCGGCCGATCGTGCGCGAGGCCATCGCGCAACTGAAGGCCGACGGCGTGCTGGTCACGCGCAAGGGGTCCGGGGCCTACGTCTCCGACACGCCGGGCGGACAGGTCTGGCGGCTGCGCGGCGATGGCGCCGGCGCGGACGGCGGCCCGGGCGCCGCACCGACGCTGGCGCAGCTGTTCGAACTGCGCGTGATGGCCGAGACCGCCTGCGCGGAGCTGGCCGCGCGCCGCCGCACCGAGGCCGATCTGGCCGCGATCCACGGCGCGCTGGCCGCGATGCGCGCGCAGCGCGACGACCCGGCCAGCGCGGCGGCGGCCGACGTGGCATTCCACCAGGCCATCGCGCAGGCGGCGCACAACCCGTACATGGCGGGGCTGACCGATTTCGTCGGCCAGCAGCTGCTCGCCGCGCGCCGGCTGGCCTGGGAAAACGCCGCCCGCTATCGCGGCGGGCCCGGCGCGGCCGAGGAAGAGCACACCGCCCTGGCCGAGGCGATCGCGGCCGGCGACGCCGGGGCGGCACGGCAAGCCGCGCGCCGCCATCTGGAAGCGGCGGCGGCGCGCATGGGGCTCGAACTGGATTGACCGACGAGACGAGCGAGCCGGTGCGCGACCACAGTCTCTGTCCCGCACCGGCGCGCCTCGAGACACAAGGCAAAGCAACTCAAAGCAACGCAAGGCAGAACAAGGAAAGCAAGGCATGGAATCAGTGGATTGCGTGGTGATCGGCGCCGGCGTGGTGGGCCTGGCGGTCGCACGGGCGCTCGCCCGGCAAGGGCGCGAGGTGGTGATCCTGGAGGCGGAGAACGCCTTCGGCACGATCACCAGCGCGCGCAACAGCGAGGTGATCCACGCGGGCATCTACTACCCGGCCGGCTCGCTGAAGGCGCGGCTGTGCGTGCAGGGCAAGGCGATGCTGTACGACTATTGCCGGAGCCACCAGATCGCCCATCAGCGTTGCGGCAAGCTGATCGTCGCCACCAGCGCGGCGCAGGTCGCCACGCTCGAAGGCATTCGCGCGAAGGCGGCCGCCAACGGCGTCGACGATCTGCGCCTGCTGTCGCGCGACGAGGCGCTGGAACTGGAACCGAATCTGCAATGCGAGGCCGCGCTGCTGTCGCCGTCGACCGGCATCGTCGACAGCCACGGGCTGATGCTGGCGCTGCTGGGCGATGCCGAGCAGGCCGGCGCGATGCTGGCGGTATGTTCGCCGGTGCTGACGGGTGCGGTGACTCCCGACGGCATCGTGCTGGAAGTCGGCGGCGACACCGCGACCACGCTGCTGGCGCGCACCGTCGTCAATGCCGCGGGGCTGACTGCGCCCGAGCTGGCGCGCCGGATCGAAGGCATGCCGGCGGCGCATATCCCGCCGCAGTTCTACGCCAAGGGCTGCTATTTCACGCTGGCCGGCCGCGCGCCGTTCTCGCGGCTGATCTACCCGGTGCCCGAGGCGGCCGGCCTGGGCGTGCATCTGACGCTGGACCTGGGCGGCCAGGCTCGCTTCGGCCCGAATGTGCGATGGATTGACGAAATCGAATATGGGGTCGATCCGCACGATGCCGACAGCTTCTATGACGAGGTGCGGCGCTATTGGCCGGCGCTGGCGGACGGCGCCCTGCAGCCGGGCTATGCCGGCATCCGCCCGAAGATCAGCGGCCCGGGCGAGCCGGCCGCGGACTTCCGCATCGACGGCCCGGCCACGCATGGCGTGCCGGGGCTGGTGCACCTGTTCGGGATCGAATCGCCGGGGCTCACGGCGTCGCTGGCGATCGGGGAGGCAGTGGCGGCGATCGCGGAATAACGGACGCGCCAGATATCGGCTTCCCTCCCCCGCAAGCGGGAGAGGGAGAAACCTCCCGCTCAGCCCTGCGCCTTCGGACTGTCTCCCAGCGGGAGACGGGGGAACCCTGCCGCTCAGCCCTGCCCCTTCGGCGCCTGCGCCGGAATGCGCGGCGTCTCCACTCGCACGTCGCCGCATTGCGCGCGATGACGCAGCGCATGGTCCATCAGCACCAGCGCCAGCATCGCCTCGGCGATCGGCGTGGCACGGATGCCCACGCATGGATCGTGGCGGCCGAAGGTCTCGACCGTGGCGGCCTGTCCGGCCTTGTCGATCGATTCGCGCGGGGTGCGGATGCTGGAGGTCGGCTTGATCGCCAGCGACACGGTGATGTCCTGCCCCGTCGAGATGCCGCCCAGCACGCCGCCGGCATTGTTGGTGCGGAAACCCGCCGCGGTCAGCTCGTCGCCATGGACGCTGCCGCGCTGCGCCACGCTGGCGAAGCCGGCGCCGATCTCGACGCCCTTGACCGCATTGATGCCCATCATCGCGTGCGCGATATCGGCGTCGAGCTTGTCGAACAGCGGCTCGCCCAGGCCCACCGGCACGCCGCTGGCCACCACCTCGATGCGGGCGCCGACGGAATCGCCGTCGCGGCGCAGCGCATCCATATACGTTTCCAGCTCGGGGACGATATTGGCGTCGGCGGCGAAGAACGGATTGCGCGGCACCTCGGCCCAGTCGGTGAACGGCACCTGGATCTCGCCCAGCTGCGACATATAGCCCCGGATCTCGGTGCCGTACTGCTCGCGCAGCCATTTGCGCGCGACCGCCGCGGCGGCCACCACCGGCGCGGTCAGCCGGGCCGACGAACGGCCGCCGCCGCGATGGTCGCGGATGCCGTATTTCTGCCAGTAGGTGTAATCGGCGTGGCCGGGGCGGAACGTCTCGACGATATTGCCGTAGTCCTTGCTGCGCTGGTCGGTATTGCGGATCAGCAGGCAGATCGGCGTGCCGGTGGTCTTGCCCTCGAACACGCCCGACAGGATCTCGACCTGGTCCGGCTCCTTGCGCTGCGTGACGTGGCGCGACGTGCCCGGCTTGCGGCGGTCCAGGTCGCCCTGGATATCGGCCTCGCACAGGCTCATGCCCGGCGGGCAGCCATCGACCACCGCGCCGATGGCGGGTCCGTGCGACTCGCCGAAGGTGGTGACTGTGAAGAGCAGGCCGAGGGTATTGCCGGACATGATGAAAACCACGCAGGAATTGGGAAAGGCCTACATTGTACGGCCTGGCGTCGCGCCACGGCGCCGCCCCGCTGCCCCGCCGCCCCGCTTTTCCGCTACCCCGCTGCTTGTGAGGCCGCGCCGCCTACCGCCATTCGCCGCGCAGGCCCTGCACCACCTGCTGCAGGCCTTCCGGCGTGGCCTGCGTCGGGTCGATCGGCTCGCCGACCACCAGTTCGAGCCGGCTGAGGATGCCGCGCCGGAACGGCCGCGTCATCGCCGCCCCGCCCTTGCGCGAGAAAAAGCTGCCCCACAGGCCGCGCAGCGCCATCGGCACCACCGGTACCGGCGTGCGCCGCACGATCTGCTGCACGCCCTGCTTGAACGGATTGATGTCGCCGCTGGCGGTGATCTTGCCCTCCGGGAAGATGCAGACCAGCTCGCCCCCGGCGAGCGCGCGCGCGACCTCGTCGTAGGCCTGCTTCAGCGTCTGCGGGTCTTCGTGCGCGGGCGCGATCGGAATCGCGCGCGCCTGCCGGAAGAACCAGGACAGCAGCGGTACCTGGAAGATGCGATGGTCCATCACGAAGCGCACGGGCCGCGGGCTGGCCGCCATCAGCACCACCGCATCGGCGAAGCTGACGTGATTGCAGACCAGCACCGCCGGCCCCTCGGCGGGAATCCGGTCGGCGTGGATCCGCTTGAGCCGGTACACCGTATGCACCAGGATCCAGGCGACGAAGCGCAGCAGGAATTCCGGCACCACCGAATAGATGTAGATCGCCACCACCGCATTGAGCAGCCCCACCGCCAGGAACAGCTCGGGAATGCTGTAGCCGGCGCCGGTCATCGCCATCGCCAGCAGCGCCGAGGCGATCATGAACAGGCTGTTCAGGATGTTGTTGGCGGCGATGATGCGCGCGCGATGCGTCGGCGCGCTGCGGCTCTGGATCAGCGCGTAGAGCGGCACGCTGTAGAAGCCGCCGAACATCGCCAGCAGGAACAGGTCGGCCAGCACGCGCCAGTGCGCGGGCTCGGCGATGAAGGCCGCGACGCCGCTCAGCGTGGCCGGCGCCTGGCCTCGGCTGGCGAAGTACAGGTCGATCGCGAACACCGTCATGCCGATCGAGCCGAACGGCACCAGCCCGACTTCCACATGCCGGCCCGACAGCCGCTCGCACAGCAGCGAGCCGACGCCGATGCCGACCGAGAACACCGCCAGCAGCAGCGTCACCACGCTCTGGTCGCCGCCGAGCACGGTCTTGGCGAAGGCGAAGAACGAGGTCAGGAAGGTCGCGCCGAGGAACCACAGCCAGGAGATGCCCAGCAGGCTCAGGAACACCGTGCGGCTCTCGCGCGCCAGCATCAGGTTGCGCCAGGTCTCGGTGACCGGATTCCAGTTCAGCCGCAGGTCCGGCTGGGGCGCGGGCGACAGCGGCACGCGCGAGGCGGCCACACGGCCGGCGACGGCCAGCGCCACGCACGCCGCACCGATATAGAGCGTGGCGGGGATGCCTTGCCGTGCCGCCGACCCACCCACCGCCGCGAGCTCCCCGCCGAGCACGGTGCCGAGCAGGATCGCGACGAAGGTCCCCATCTCGACCAGCCCGTTGCCGCCGACCAGCTCGCTCTCCTGCAGATGCTGCGGCAGGTAGGCGTACTTGACCGGGCCGAACAGCGTCGAATGCAGGCCCATCAGGAAGGTGGTCAGGTACAGCAGCGGCGCGCTAAACAACGCGAAGCCCGCCAGTCCGACCAGCATGATGGCGATCTCCAGCGATTTGACGAAGCGGATCAGCCGCGACTTCTCGATCTTGTCGGCGATCTGCCCGCTGGTCGCCGAGAACAGCACGAACGGCGCGATGAAGATCGCCGAGATCAGGAAGGCCGCGCTGGCGCCGTCCACGCCCTCGAAGCGCGCGGTCTGGTAGGTCACCAGCGAGGTGAACGCGACCTTGAACACGTTGTCGTTCATCGCGCCCAGGAACTGGGTCCAGAAGAACGGCGCAAAGCGGCGCTCGCGCAGCAGGCGGGACTGGCTCGATTGGCTCATGGAACGGGCTGGGGTGCGGGAATGGCGCGGGGAAATGGTACGACAGACTGCGCGAAGAGGGCGCGAAGGGCGGCGCGAAAGGCCGCGCCGGGGACGGCGCAAGGGGCAGCGCGGCAAGCGCGATCGACTCCGCGGACGCGGGGATCGGAATCGGGGGCGGCTGGAATCCGGCGGGCGGCACCGTCACGGTCCGCCCGCGCTCCGCGAGATGGCTCTGGCTCAGCTGGCCTTCTCTTCCGGCCAGTCGCGGATATAGGCCTTCAGCATGCGGTTCTCGAAGCTCTGCTCCTCGACCACCGCCTTGGCCACGTCGTAGAACGAAATCACGCCCATCAGCGTGCGGCTGTCGAGCACCGGCATATAGCGGGCATGGCGCTCCAGCATCATGCGGCGGACCTCGTTGACGTCGGTCTCGGGCGTGCAGGTCAGCGGCGCGTCGTCCATCACGCGGCGGATCGTCGTGTTGCCGACATTGCCGTTGTTCGAGGCCAGCGTCTGGATGATCTCGCGGAAGGTCAGCATGCCGACCAGCTCGCCGTACTCCATCACCACCAGCGAGCCGATGTCGCGCTCGGCCATCGTGGTGACCGCCTCCAGCAGTGACGTGTCCGGCTTGACGGTATAGAGCGTATTGCCCTTGATCTGCAGGATGTCGCTGACTTTCATAATGGTCTCCCCTCGATGATGCCGGTGCGGCGGGCGGCGGGCATCGCCTGCCCCAGGCGCCCGAACCGCGTGGCGGCGCAGGCCTTGCGCGCCATCCGCGATAGATGGGCCGATGCTAGCCGAAAGCGGGCGCCCAAGTAAAGCCGGGGCCCTGCGGCGATGCGGTCCGCCGCGAGCAGCCCAATGCTACGATGCAGGCCGGCACATCCGCATGCCGCCGCACGCCCGCACTGCGGAACCGTGCCGTTGCCGGCCGCTGTCAGACCGCTTCGCTGGAACCACGATTCGATAGAGACCATGTCCGATACCCGTTTCGATACCCTCGCGCTGCACGCTGGCGCCGCGCCCGACCCCGCCACCGGGGCGCGCGCCACGCCGATCCACCTGACCACCTCCTTCGTGTTCCGCGACAGCGAGCACGCGGCCTCGCTGTTCAATATGGAACGCGCCGGCCATGTGTATTCGCGCATCTCGAATCCGACCGTGGCCGTGTTCGAGGAGCGCGTGGCCGCGCTGGAGAACGGCGTCGGCGCGATCGCCACGGCCTCGGGCCAGGCCGCGCTGCATCTGGCGATTGCCACGCTGATGGGCAGCGGCTCGCATATCGTCGCCTCGTCGGCGCTGTACGGCGGCTCGCACAACCTGCTGCACTACACGCTGCGCCGTTTCGGCATCGAGACCACCTTCGTGCAGGCGCGCGACATCGACGCGTGGCGCGCCGCGATCCGCCCGGAGACCCGCCTTCTGTTCGGCGAGACGCTGGGCAATCCGGGCCTGGACGTGCTCGACATCCCCACGCTGGCCCAGCTCGGCGACGAACATGGCATTCCGCTGCTGGTCGACTCGACCTTCACCACGCCTTATCTGCTGCAGCCGTTCGCACATGGCGCGGCGCTGCTCTACCACTCGGCGACCAAGTTCCTCGGCGGCCATGGCACCACCATCGGCGGCGTGCTGGCCGAGGGCGGCAACTTCGATTTCGAGGCATCCGGGCGTTTTCCCGAGCTGTCCGAGCCGTATGCGGGCTTCCACAACATGGTCTTCACCGAGGAAAGCACCGTCGCGCCCTTCCTGCTGCGCGCGCGCCGCGAGGGCCTGCGCGACTTCGGCGCCTGCATGAATCCGATGGCCGCGTGGCAGCTGCTGCAGGGCATCGAGACGCTGCCGCTGCGGATGGCACGCCATGTCGACAACGCGCGCCGCGTGGTGCAGTTCCTGGTCTCGCATCCGATGGTCGAGTCGGTGGCCTACCCCGAGCTCGAGTCGCACCCCGACCACGCGCTCGCCAGGCGGCTGCTGCCGCGCGGCTGCGGCGCGGTATTCAGCTTCAATCTGAAGGGCGACCGCGCCGCCGGCCAGCGCTTCATCGAGAGCCTGACGCTGTTCTCGCATCTGGCCAATGTCGGCGACGCGCGCTCGCTGGTGATCCATCCCGCCTCCACCACGCACTTCCGCATGGATGCCGCGGCGCTGCGCTCGGCCGGCATCGCCGAGGGCACGATCCGCCTGTCGATCGGCCTGGAGGACCCGAACGACCTGATCGACGATCTGAAGCGCGGGCTGAAGGCGGCGCAGAAGTCGATGGAGAAAGGCGGAGGCAGCAGCAACGCCGCCGCCAACAAGAGCAACGGAGGGAAAGCCTGATGTATCTGAACATCGATGGCCAGCGGGCCTACGCCTATACCGGCGGCAAACCCTTCGATCCCGCCCTGCCCTGCGCCGTGTTCGTGCATGGCGCGCAGAACGACCACAGCGTCTGGGGCCTGCAGACGCGCTGGTTCGCGCATCACGGCTTCTCCGTGCTGGCGGTGGACCTGCCCGGCCACAACCGCAGCGAGGGGCCGCCGCTGGCGAGCGTCGAGCAGATGGCCGACTGGGTCGCCGCGCTGCTGCGCGCGGCCGGCGTCACGGCACCCGCGCTGGTGTTCGGCCACAGCATGGGCTCGCTGATCGCGCTCGAATGCGCGGCGCGCCATGCCGAGGCGGTGCGCGCGATCGGCCTGCTGGCGACCGCCTATCCGATGAAGGTCTCGGACGCGCTGCTCGATGCCGCGCAGAACCGCGAGCACGAGGCCATCGCGATGGTCAATGCGTGGTCGCATTCGAGCCTGGCCAACAAGCCCTCGGCGCCGGGTCCGGGCTTCTGGATGCATGGCGTCGGCCAGCGCCTGATGGAACGGGTCGGGCGCCGCAATCCGCAGGCCCAGGTCTTCCATACCGACTTCGCTGCCTGCAACGCCTACGCCAACGGCGAGCGCGCCGCGGCGGGCCTGCAATGTCCGGCGCTGGTCGTGATCGGCAGCAAGGACATGATGACGCCGGCCCGCTCGGCCCGCGCACTGGCGGCGAGCATGCCGCGCGCCAGCGTGGTGGAAGTGCCGTGCGGCCACGCGATCATGGGGGAAAAGCCCGATGAGGTGCTGGACGCGCTGGCGGGCTTTGCGCGGCGCGTGATGGCGAATCGCGACTAAGCGCGCTCGCGCTGCGGCCAGCGGGAGCGGTGAGCCAGTGGCTTCAAAAGACGCTGGCTTCCCGCTCTCGCGGTAATGACGCGGTCGCCGGCGCCCCCCGCTTCGGCGCGCCGAAGCGCCGCTCAGACCTGCCCGTGCCAGCCGGGCGGGACCACCTCCAGCGTGCGGCGCTGCCCCTCCGGCGCTGGAGTTTGCGGGGTCTGCGGCGGCGATGCGGCGCCGGGCTCGAAGATCTCCTGCAGCGTCTTGTCGAGCATCGGATTCTCCAGCACGCCGCGCAACGCGTCCGCGCCATTGAGCAGCTGCGCCACCGCGGTGCGTGGCAGGCGCGGCAGGTTCAGCACCAGCCGGTCGTGCAGCAGGCGCAGCGGCACGCGCGCCGGGTCGCACAGCAGCGCCCAGTGCGCCTGGCCGCGATGGTGTTGCAGCTTGCCGACCAGATGCATCGCATCGAGCTTGCCCAGCAGCACGGCCAGGTAGTCGGCCTCGACCCGCAGCTTGCGGCCGAGATCCAGTTCACCGACGCTGCGCGGCGCCTGTTCGCGCGCGCGGTACAGCACGTACAGCACGCCGAGCGCATCGTAGAACTCGCTGCCGGCAAAGGTGCGGCGGCGCCAGTAGCCCTGTCGCACCACCGGCAGGTTGGCGGCGATGGTGGCGCCCAGCAGCGTCACCAGCCAGCTCAGGTAGATCCATAGCAGGAAGATCGGCAGCGCGGCAAAGGTGCCGTAGACCGCGGTATAGGTGGGGAAACGCGTGATGAAATAGCCGAAGCCGCGCTTGGACAGCTCGAAGGCAAGCGCCGCCACCAGCCCCGCGGCGATCGCGTCGCGCCATTCGACATAGGCATTCGGCACCGCCGTATAGAGCAGCGCGAAGGCGATCGCCGACAGCAGCACCGGCGCAAGACTGACGGCAAAGCCGACGCCGAACGGCATCGTGCCGACATAGCCGGCGGAGATCGAGATCAGGTACGAGCTGATCGACAGGCTGCCGCCGATCAGCACAGGGCCGCAGGTCAGCACCGCCCAGAACACCAGCACGCGCTGTGCGAAGCGCCGCTTCTGCTTGACGCGCCAGATCGCGTTGAGCGCGTCCTCCACCGTCAGCATGGTCAGCACCGCGGTGACCATCAGGCCGACGAGACCCACCGCGGTCAGGCCCTTGGCATTGCGCGCGAACTGGCTGACATAGCCGGTGATCGAATCGGTGAGGTTGCCCGGAATCAGGTTCTGGAACAGGAAGCCTTCGATCGCGTTGCGGAAGTTCGCGAACATCGGAAAGGCGGCGAGCAGCGCGAACGCGACCGTCAGCACCGGCACCACCGACAGCACGGTGGTGAAGGTCAGGCTGGCCGCGACCTGCGGCAGACGGTCCTCGCCGGCGCGCCGCGCGGCATAGCGCAGCAGCGCGCGCAGCTTCTGCCAGTTCCATTCGCGGCGCAGGCGCGCGATACGGTTGGTGCAGCGGGACAGCAGGCTGGGATGGGACATGCGAGGCAAACTCCAGGGCGGCGGGCGCCGAGCCCGCCACTATAATACGCCGGTTGCATCGCACGCGATGCTCGAGCCGCCAGAGCAAAGCGGCCACGGCCCCGCGAGCCGAGGCCCTTTCGTGGCTAGACCCGTGGCTAGACCCGTGCCTTGACCCACGCCTGACACGCGCCCTGGCCGGCTCCGCTGCCCGCTCCCTGCCGCTCCTTTGTCGCCTTCCTCCCGCGCCCCTATGTCCGACATCCTGGTCCTCTACTACAGCCGCCACGGCAGCACCCGCAAGCTCGCCGAGCTGATCGCGACCGGCATCGACAGCGTGCCCGGCGCCCACGCGCGGCTGCGCACGGTGCCGCCGGTGTCGACGGTGTGCGAGGCCACCGCGCCGGATATCCCGGCCGACGGCCCGCCCTATGTCGAGCTGCGCGACCTGCACGAGTGCATCGGCCTGGCGCTCGGCAGCCCGACCCGCTTCGGCAACATGGCCGCGCCGATGAAGTACTTCCTCGACGGCACCATCGCCGAGTGGCTGTCTGGCACGCTGACCGGCAAGCCTGCCTGCGTGTTCACGTCGACCGGTAGCCTGCATGGCGGCCAGGAGACCACGCTGCTGTCGATGATGCTGCCGCTGCTGCATCACGGCATGCTGGTGATGGGGCTGCCCTACAGCGAGCGCGGCCTGATGACCACCGTGGGCGGCGGCACGCCCTATGGTCCTAGCCACCACGCGCTTGGCGACAACAGCCGGCCGGTCAGCGAAGACGAATCGGCGCTGGCGATCGCGATGGGCAAGCGGCTGGCGCAGACCGCGCTGCGGCTTGCGCAGAACGCCCCTGCCAACGGAGCCGCGCGATGAGCGCCACCGACGCCCGCGACGATGCCGCGCTGCACAGCCCGCTGCTGTACCGCCTGAGCATCGCCAGCCTGCTCGCGCTGATCGTGCTGTCGATCGCCTGGGAGTGGTTCCTGGCGCCGCTGCGGCCGGGCGGCTCCTGGCTGATTATCAAGTTCCTGCCGCTGCTGCTGCCGTTGCGCGGCATGCTGACGCGCAACCGCTATACGATGCAGTGGTCGTCGATGCTGATCCTGCTGTATTTCACCGAAGGGGTCGTGCGCGCCACCAGCGACCGCGCGCCGTCGTCGTGGCTGGCATGGTGCGAGGTGGCGCTGACGCTGCTGTTCTTCTTCGCGACCATCTTCTATCTGCGCCCGTACAAGCGCCGCGCGCGGGCTCAGACCGGCGCGCCCGAGTCTGCCCGGAACAAGGCCAATGCCGACGCGGCGGCCTCCCCGCCAACGCGGCGCTGAAGCGCCACGCCTTCCCTTTCGACGTCTCCTCCGAATCCATCGCACGCCATGACGCAAGCCCCGACCGACGCCCGCCTCCACTCCTTCCTGTCGCTGTGCCGCGCCGCGCTGGGGCCGACACATGTGCTGACCGAAGCCGAGGACACGGCGGCCTACCTGACCGACTGGCGCCGCCGCTATACCGGCGAAGCCCTGGCCGTGCTGCTGCCGGGCACCACCGAGGAAGTGGCCGCGGCGGTGCGCGCCTGCCATGCGCACCAGATCGCGATCGTGCCGCAGGGCGGCAACACCGGCCTGTGCGGCGGCGCCACGCCGGACGCGTCGCAGCCGTCGGTGGTGCTGTCGCTCAAGCGCCTGAACCGCATCCGGCAGGTCGATCCGCTGAACAACACGATCACCGTCGAGGCCGGCGCGATCCTGCAGCAGGTCCAGCAGGCGGCCAGCGAGCACGACCGCCTGTTCCCGCTGAGCCTGGCCGCGGAAGGCAGCTGCACCATCGGCGGCAATCTGGCCACCAATGCCGGCGGCACCGGCGTGCTGCGCTATGGCAATACGCGCGAGCTGTGCCTGGGGCTCGAGGTCGTGACCGCCAGCGGCGAGGTCTGGAACGGCCTGCGCGGCCTGCGCAAGGACAACACCGGATACGACCTGCGCGACCTGTTCATCGGCGCGGAAGGCACGCTCGGCGTGATCACCGCGGCCGTGATGAAGCTGTACCCCGCGCCTCGGGCGCGCGTGACCGCGCTGGCCGCCGTCGAGGACCCGCGCGCCGCGCTGGCGCTGCTGGCGCTGGCGCAGCGCCACGCCGGCGCGATGCTGACAGGCTTCGAGCTGATGTCGGCGATGTGCCTGGCGCTGGTGACGCGCCACTATCCGCAACTGCGCTATCCGTTCGACCGGCCGCATCCGCAGGTGGTGCTGCTGGAGCTGTCGGACAGCGAAAGCGCCGAGCATGCGCGCGCCACCTTCGAGACGCTGATGGAAGCGGCCTTCGAGGCCGGCATCGTCGCCGATGCCGTGGTGGCCGAATCGGTGCAGCAGTCGCGCGACTTCTGGAATCTGCGCGAGCACATTCCGCTGGCGCAGGTCGAGGAAGGCAAGAACATCAAGCACGACATCGCGGTGCCGATCTCGCGCATCGGCGACTTCATCGCCAGCACCGACGCGCAGCTGCAGGCCGCATTCCCGGGCGTGCGCATGGTGACCTTCGGCCATCTGGGCGACGGCAACCTGCACTACAACGTGTCGCCCCCGGCGGGACAGGACCACGATGCCTTCCTGGCTCACCAGGACGCGATCAACCGCATCGTCCACGACAGCGTGCATGCGCACGGCGGCTCGATCTCGGCCGAGCATGGCCTCGGCCAGCTCAAGCGCGAGGAGAATCGGCGCTACAAGAGCGAGGTCGAGCTGGCGATGATGCGGGCAATCAAGCAGGCGCTGGACCCGCTCGGGCTGATGAATCCGGGCAAGGTGGTGTGAGGCCCGGCGGCGATCGGCTTGCCCGCGTCAGACGCTGCAGAAGACACATAAGCTCATTCGAAATCGTTCGTAGCGGCAGGCCCGCCTTTCGTTGACGCCCCTTTCGCCGCGACCTAGTGTAGATAGGTTCGCGCGGCATATCCGTGCCAGGAGGGGCATTCCATGAGCCTGCGGCCAGATCCCACATTCCACGCCTCGCCGGCACTGGCGATGCAGGCGCCGCCCGAGGAGTACGCCTACACGGTGATGCTCAGCCCGGATGCCTCGCAGCCCGATGCGCTGGCCGTCATCGACGTCAAGCCTGGCTCGCCGACCTACAGCCAGGTGGTGCATACGGTGCCGATGACCCACCGCGGCGACGAACTGCACCACTTCGGCTGGAATGCCTGCTCGTCGGCGCTGTCCCCGCTGACGGGGCACGCGTTTCTCGAACGGCGCTTCCTGATCATCCCCGGCATGCGCTCGTCGCGCATCTATATCGTCGATACCAAGCCGCATCCGACCCAGGCGGCGATCCACCGCGTGATCGAACCGGACGAGATCTTCCGCAAGACCGGCTATTCGCGGCCGCACACCGTGCACTGCGGTCCCGAGGGGATCTACGTGAGCACGCTCGGCGGCGGCGGCCAGGACGGAACGGACGGCGCGCCCGGCATCTTCATCATGGATTGCGAGACCTTCGACGTGCTGGGGCGCTGGGAGATCGACCGCGGCCCGCAGGACAAGCACTACGACTTCTGGTGGAACCTGCCGCGCGACTACATGGTGTCGAGCGAATGGGCGCTGCCGCCGCAGTTCGAGAACGGCCTGGTGCCCGAGGACCTGCTGTCCAATCGCTACGGCCACCGCCTGCATTTCTGGGACCTGCGCGCGCGGCGCAACGTGCAGACCATCGACCTCGGCGCCCAGCATCAGATGGCGCTCGAAGTGCGCCCCGCCCACGACCCGGTGCGCGAATACGGCTTCGTCGGCGTGGTGGTCGACACCACCAATCTGGAAGGATCGATCTGGACGTGGTGGCGCGAGGACGGGCAATTCCACGTCGAGAAGACCGCGACGATTCCGGCCGAACCGGCCGCGGCGGATCTGCTGCCGCCGCTGCTGCAGGCGTTCGGCGCGGTGCCGCCGCTGGTGACCGACATCGACCTGTCGCTCGACGACCGCTTCCTCTACGTTTCCTGCTGGGGCACCGGCGAGATGCGCCAGTACGACGTCACCGATCCGCGCAAGCCGAAGCTGACCGGATCCGTTCATCTCGGCGGCATCGCGCGCCGCACGCCGCATCCGAACGGCAAGGCGTTCGCGGCGGGACCGCAGATGGTCGAAATCAGCCGCGACGGCCGCCGCGTCTACTGGTCCAATTCGCTCTATTCGAGCTGGGACAACCAGTTCTATCCCGACGGCGTGCCAGGGGCCCAGGTCATGGCGCATGCCGATCCCGACGGCGGCCTGACGCTGGCCGACCACTTCTGGGTCGAGTTCCCCGCGGGCTACCGCGCCCATCAGATCCGCCTCGAAGGCGGCGACTGCTCGACCGATTCGTTCTGCTATCCCTCCGTCGGCCCGCGATGACGTGGGAACAGGCCGGCCTGTGGACCGGCGTGCTGGTCAGCGGCTTGTATCACGGCCTGAGCCCCGCGATGGGCTGGCCGCTCGCCGTGTCGAACGGGCTGATGGCGCGGCGCGACGACGCCGTGTTCGCCGCGCTCGGCTATCTGGGCCTCGGTCACGCCGGCGCGGTGATGGCCCTGACCCTGCCGTTCGGCCTGCTCGCGTCGCTGGCGGCCTGGCAGCGCGAGATCCGCTTCGTCGCCGCCGCCCTCGTGATCGGCTATGGCATCGCGCTGCTGGCGCGGCGGCGCCATGCGCGCGCGCTCGCCCGCATCCCGCCGTCGCGGCTGGCGCTGTGGTCCTTCGCGATCGCGCTGGCCCATGGGGCGGGGCTGATGCTGGTGCCGCTCTATCTCGGCCTCTGCGGCACCGCGGCCGGCACGGGCCATCAGGCCGCGGCCTCGCTCGCCTTCGGCAACGCCGGCATGGCCGTGCTCGTCGCGCTGGTCCACACCGCGGCGATGATCGCGGGCGGCGGCGCGATGGCGTGGGTCGCCTATCGCCACGTCGGCCTCGCGCTGGTATCGCGCAGCTGGCTCAATACCGACGCCGCCTGGGCGTTGAGTCTCGTGCTGGTGGGTGGGATGTCGCTGATGGCGGCGACGGCGCGCTGAACGTACCTGCATGCCGAACGCGCCCAGCGCAGCCGAAAGGTGTAGCGCAACGGGGTCCGCTTCCCACACCAGAATTTTCATCCAATGAAAATCTGATCGCTTCGTTTGACGCTGCTTTCGGCGCCGCCCTACCCTGTGCCGCACAGAGTTTCCATTGACGAAACCAGTGCGCCTTGGCGCCGAGGAGACAACCCGATGAAGCGTCATTCCCCTGCGCGGCGCGCCCTGCTCGCCGCGATGGCGGTGCTATGCGGCGCGGCCGTTCCCGCGATGTCGGCCATCGCGGCCGAGGCCTTCCCCAGCCGGCCCATTCGCCTGATCGTGCCGTTCACGCCGGGCGGCACCACGGACATCCTGGCGCGGCTCGTCGCGCAGAAGGCCGGCGAGGTACTGGGGCAGCCGATGGTGGTCGAGAACCGTCCCGGTGCGGGCGGCAACATCGGCGCGGAGGCGGCCGCGCGCAGCGCCGCCGACGGCTACACGCTGCTGATGGGCACGCTCGGCACGCAGGTCACCAACCAGTTCATCTATCCGCGCATGCCGTATGACAGCGCCAAGGACTTCGCACCGGTGACGCTGGTCGCCAATTCGCCGAACGTGCTGCTGGTCAACGGCACGCTGCCGGCCAACTCCATCGGCGAGCTGATCGCGCTGGCAAAGCGCGAGCCCGGCAAGATCAATTACGCGTCGACCAGCACCGGCGGCTCGCCGCATCTGTCCGGCGAGCTGCTGAACATGATGGCCGGCGTCAGGATGCAGCATGTGCCGTACAAGGGCGCGGCGCCCGCGATGACGGACCTGCTGGCCGGTCAGGTCAACCTGATGTTCGACAACCTGCCGTCCGCGCTGGCGCAGATCCAGGGCGGCAAGATCAAGGCGCTGGCCGTCACCGGCGTCAAGCGTGCCTCGGTGCTGCCATCGGTACCGACGGTGCGCGAATCGGGGTTGCCGGACTACGAGGTCAATTCGTGGTTCGGCCTGCTGGCGCCGGCAGGCACGCCGACCGAGCGTGTGCGCCAGCTGCAGCAGGCCGTCGACAAGGTGCTGGCGATGCCGGACGTGCGCAAGCGCATCCAGGAACTCGGCGCCGAACCCGGCGGCGAGGGCTCGGCGGCCTTCGCGGCGCAGATCAAGGCGGATACCGACAAGTGGTCGCGCGTGATTCGCAGCGCGGGGATCAAGGCGCAATGAGCGTGCTGCACGTATCGGACGTACCGCACGTACTGCACGTACCGCACGTCGTGCACGTACGGCTCGTATGGCACGCACGACACGTACCGCAGGAGAGAAGGACCCAGGCATGACGGATACCATGACTCGCAGCAGCACCCTTCGCATCGGCTCGGGATCGGGCTGGTGGGGCGATCGCGTCGAACCCGCGGAACGCTCGGCACGCCTCGGCAAGCTCGACTATCTGTGCTTCGAGACGATGGCCGAGGCCACGGTCTCGGCCGCGCAGGTCCGCAAGCGGCGCGACCCGGCCTTCGCCGGCTACGACACCTATCTCGACGAGCGCATGCGCGCGGTGCTGCCGCACTGCATCGCCAACGGCACGCGCATCGTCAGCAATCAGGGATGGATCCATCCGCTCGGTGCCGCCAGGCGCGTGGCCGAGCTGTGCGAGGAGCTGGGGCTACCCGGCGTCAGGATCGCGGCGATCACGACCACCGATTTGACCGGCAGCATCTGCGAGCTCGACCTGACGCTGCTGGAGAGCGGCGCGCCGGTGTCCTCGCTGCGCGGCACGCTGATCAGCGCCGAGCCTTACGAGGGTGCCGCGCCGATCGTCGAGGCCTTGCGCGCCGGCGCGCAGATCGTCATCACGGCCCGCGTCGCCGATCCCTCGCTGTTCCTCGCGCCGATGATCGCGCATTTCGGCTGGTCCCCCGACGACGTGACGCGTCTCGCGCGCGGCAGCGCCATCGGCCATCTGCTCGAATGCGGCGCGCAGGTGACCGGCGGCTACTTCGGCGATCCGGGCTACAAGGACGTGCCCGAGCCGTGGAATCTCGCCTTCCCGATCGCGGAGGTCGAGGCCGACGGCAGCGCGGTGATCGCGAAGGTCGAAGGCAGCGGCGGACGCATCGATCTGCAGACCGTCAAGGAGCAGATGTTCTACGAGGTACACGATCCGCGCCGCTATATCACGCCGGACGTCATCGTCGACTTCTCGACCGCGGTGCTGGAACAGGTGGGGCCGGACCGCGTGCGCATCGACGGGGTGTCCGGACTGCCGGCCACCGACACGCTGAAGGTGTCGCTGGGCTGTACCGAGGGCCATATCGGCGAGGACATGTTCTTCTATGCGGGCCCGGGCTGCCTGGACAAGGCGAAGCTGGCAAGGCGCATCCTCGAGGAACGCTTCGCCATCGCGAAGCTGCAGGCCGACGAGCTGCGCATCGACTTTCTCGGCGTCAACGCCGTGCATGGGGCCGCCTCGCCCGAACCGGCGTGCGAGCCGAACGAGATCGCGGTGCGCGTGGCGGCGCGCACGCGCACGCGCGAGGAGGCGGCCAAGGTCGGCCGCGAGATCGACAGCATGGCGGTCTGCGGGCTGGCGTCCACCGGCAAGCGCGTGCCGCATCAGGACCGGACCCGCGAGATCATCGGCGTCTGGTCGGCGCTGGTGCCGCGCGCGCTGATCCGGTCCGAGATCCACTATCTGTGAGGAAGCGTCATGCGTGTACCCCTGCGGCGTCTGGCCCATAGCCGCTCCGGCGACAAGGGCAACACCTCGAACACGGCCGTGATCGCCTACGCGCCCGAGTTCTATCCGCATATCAAGGCGCAACTGACGGCGGCCGCGTTCAAGTCGCTGTATGGCACGCTGATCGCCGGCGAGGTGACCCGCCACGAGGTCGATGGGCTGCAGGTGCTGAACTTCGTCGCCGAGGGCGCGCTCGGCGGCGGCGTGTCGCGCAGCCTGGCGATCGACAACTATGGCAAGGCGCTGGCCAGTGCGGTGCTGCGCTTCGAGGTCGAGATCCCGGACGAACTAGCGCCGTTGCTGCGCGGGCCGGCGCGATAGGCGCACCGCCGTCACGCGCGCTGTCCCGCGCGTTGTAACGCGGCCTGCTTCGCCCTGCGGCGACAGCGCCGAGCCCGTCCACGCGCTGGCGATGTGGCTTGCCTCCGCCCGCAGGCGCCGCGCAAGGACCGCCTCGCGCGCGCGCAAGCGTACCGTCTGGGCCGCGACGCTGAGCGCGCCGATGGGCCTGCCCTGGTCGTCGAGAATCGGCACCGCGATGCCGCCCATGCCCTCGACCACCCAGTCGAGAAACAGTACGTGCCCGCGCAGGCGGGCCGCCTCGATCTCGGCGGCGATGGCGGCGGCGTCGAGCCGCGGATAGTTCGCCAGCTTGCGCGAGGTCTGCTGCAGGCGGCGCGCCCGTTCCGGCGCCGGCAGCCACGCCAGCACCGCCAGGCTGCCCGCCCCCACGCCGAGCGGCCGGCGCGTGCCGACCGAGACGTAGTTCGCGCTGAGTGCAGCCGTACCCGGCTCCACGTCCGAGCAGAGCGCCTCGCCGCGGCTGGCCTCGGTCAGCACGGCGGTATCGCCGAATTCCTCGACCAATCGCTGCAAGGCCGGGCGCGCCAGCTTGCGCAGTTCGGCCCGGCGCTGCGCGACGTCGGCCAGTTGGAAGATCTCCGGACCGATGCCGTAGCGGCGCATCTCGTCGCGCGTGGCGAAGCCCTCCTGCACCAGCAGGTCCAGCATGCGCGACGCGGTGGCGGGATCGAGCCCGGTCGCGCGCGCGACATCGCTCATGCGGCGCACTTCGGGATCGGACAGCGCGCGCAGCACGGCAAGGGCGCGCTGCACCGGTGAGGGACGCGACGGCATGGCGCGACGTTCAGCGCGCCGGCGTGCCGGCCAGCGTATCGCGCTTGATCTTCTTCGCCAGCGACCACTTGTGGACCTCGGTGGGACCGTCGTAGATGCGAAAGGCCCGCACCTCGCGCAGGATCTGCTCGACGATGGTGTCGCGCGACACGCCCAGGCCGCCCATGATCTGCACGCAGCGGTCGGCCACGCGGTACAGCGCCTCCGACACCGCGACCTTGGCCATCGAGCTCTCCGCCGTGCCCGCCGCGCCCCCGTCGAGCACGCCGGCGCACCAGTCGATCATCAGCGCGGCCTGCTGCAGGTCGATCAGGTTCTCCGCCAGCATGAAGCCCACGCCCTCATGGTCGATCAGCAGCTTGCCGAAGGCCTTGCGCGTGGTGGCATACGCGCGCGCGATCTCGTCGGCCCGGACAGTGCCGCCAAACCAGCGCATGCAGTGCGACAGCCGCGCCGGCGACAGGCGCACCTGCGCATAACGGAAGCCCTCGTTGACCTCGCCGAGCACCTGGTCGGCCGGCACGCGCAGGTCGTCGAGCAGGATCTGCGCATGGCCGCCGGGCATCGAGCTGTCGATGGTGTCGATCACGCGCTCGATGCGGATGGCCGGATGCGGCAGGTCCACCAGGAACATCGTCGCCTGCGCATGTTCGCCGTCGCCGGTGCGCGCCATCACGATGCCCACCTGGGCCCCTTCGGCGCCGGTGATGAACTTCTTGCGGCCGCGGATGATCCAGTCGCCGCCGTCCTGCGTCGCCGTGGTCTGCAGCATCGAAGGATCGGAACCGGCCCCGCCCTCCTCGGCCGGCTCGGTCATGAAGAAGGCGGAGCGGGCCTCGCCGCGCACCAGCGGCTCCAGAAAGCGCTGCTTCTGCGCCGGCGTGCCGACCTTGCCGAGCAGGAACATATTGCCCTCGTCCGGCGCCATCGTATTGACTGCAACCGGTCCCAGCGGCGACAACCCCGAGCGCTTGAGCACGGCCGCGGTTTCCAGTTGCGTCAGGTGCGAACCGTCGGGCAGGATATGCGGCGTCATCACGCCCGCGGCGCGGGCTTTTGCGCGCATCTCGTCGATCAGCTCGCTGGTCGGCCCGTGCGCCGTGCAGCGGGGATCGGCTTCATAGGGGACGACGACATCGCGGACAAATCGCTCGACGCGATCGGCAATGACGCGGCTGCGTTCGGTGGGGCACGGGGTGAACATGCTGGGTGTCTCCTTGGGGTCGGTCGCGCTCGCAGATGGCTTTGCATGCTGCGTGCCCGCCGCCGATGGTGGTCGCTTGTGTGACCCGATTGTATGGGATTCCCACTCACTGGCCGCGGACCATCGCCACCTTGTCAGCGTTGCCCTCGTTTGAATTTTCGACGAACGATTGCCTGCGGTCATCTCCGTGCACGCGCGCCTCGCCCAGGCACGATGACCCGCAATCCGTTGAACGGACCCATTCCGCGGCTTGCGCCGCTATGCACGAATCTCCCGTCGCACCGTGGCATCAATCCTGCAAGCCCCTGCCCCATGCGTCCGTCCCGGCACAGGAGGTAAGGCATGAAGGAATGGCTCGATCTGAACGTCTTCTTGGGCATCCCCGCGCTCAACTGGCTGCATGCCGGCATCGCCGCCGTCGTCAGCTATCTGGTGCTGGTCACGCTGCTGCGCTTCACCTGCGCACGCCTCGACCGGCTCGCGGCCCGGACAAAGCCGGTGATCATCGACCGCATGGCGGACATGCTGCGGCATACCTCGCGCTTCGTGCTGCTGCTGGCCGCGCTGCTGATCGCCGTCGACTTCCTCGATCTGCCGCCGAAATGGGCCAGCCGCATCGGCCATCTGTGGTTCCTGCTGATCGGGCTGCAGATCGCGATCTGGATCAATCATGCCGTGACGCTATGGACGTACGACAGGCTGACCGGCACCGGGCCGACCGCCCACAATCCCGTGTTCACCACGGTGATGGCGTGGGGCATGCGCGTGATGCTGTGGTCGGTGCTGCTGCTGGCGGTGCTGGCCAATATGGGCGTCAATATCACGGCCTTCGTGGCGAGTCTGGGCGTCGGCGGCGTGGCCGTGGCGCTGGCCGTGCAGAACATCCTCAGCGACCTGTTCGCGTCGCTGGCCATCGGCCTGGACAAGCCGTTCGAGAACGGCGATTTCATCGTGTTCGGCGACATCGCCGGCAGCGTCGAACGCATCGGCCTGAAGACCACGCGGCTGCGCGCGCTGAGCGGCGAGCAGATCGTCTGCAGCAATACCGAGCTGCTGAAGACGACGATCCACAACTACAAGCGCATGGCGGAACGCCGCATCCAGTTCAATTTCCGCGTGACATACCAGACGCCGCCGGAAACGCTGCGGCGCATCCCGGAGATCGTCAAGGCGGCCGTCGTCGCCGCTGGCCGCACGCGCTTCGACCGCGCGCATTTCAAGGGCTTCGGCGAAAGCGCGCTGGAGTTCGAGGTCGTCTACTTCGTCACCGATCCGGACTACAACCTGTACATGGATATCCAGCAGTCGATCAATCTGGCGATGGTGACGGAGCTGGCGAAGCTTGGCGTGGAGTTTGGGGTGCCGGTGCGGAAGGTGCAGGTGGTGGAAGCGCAGGGAGGCGCGAAGGAAGAAGCCGAGGCCGCTCGCAGCGGGCGGCGCGATGCCGGCGAGCGCGAGCGTGGATGGGCGGGACAGCAGCTCGGTCGGCGCCATGCGTGACCGCCTCAAGGTGGAAAGCCAGCGCCCGCGAGCCAGAAATGCGCAAGGAAAACAGGCCCAAGAAACAAAACCCCGGAAGACCGCGATCTTCCGGGGTTCCGCCGCCATGTACCGATGTACTGGCGGAGACGGAGGGATTCGAACCCTCGATCCAGGTTTTGGCCCGGATGCTCCCTTAGCAGGGGAGTGCCTTCGACCTCTCGGCCACGTCTCCCAAACTTGCGTTGTGCGAGGGAGGCCGCACAACGAAGCGCGTATTCTAGCGAGGGTGTGGCAATTGGTCAACGACGAATCGATGACACCGCACTTGCCTGCCCTCGCCAGGGCCGGCGCGCGAATGCGCCGGAATTCAGGCCTGTTCCAGCTCGAACGCCTTGTGCAGCGCGCGCACGGCCAGCTCCATGTACTTCTCGTCGATCAGCACCGAGATCTTGATTTCCGAGGTCGAGATCATCTGGATATTGATGCCCTCTTCCGACAGCGTGCGGAACATCTTGCTGGCGATGCCGACATGCGAGCGCATGCCCACGCCGACCACCGAGACCTTCGACACCTTCGGATCGCCCGACACGCTGGCCGCGCCGATATGGCCCTTGACCGCGTCGTTCAGGATCGCCAGCGAGCGCTGGTAGTCGCCGCGCGGCACGGTGAAGGTGAAGTCGGTCTTGCCCTCGACGGACTGGTTCTGGATGATCATGTCGACGTCGATATTGGCGTCGGCGATCGGGCCCAGGATCTGGTAGGCGATGCCGGGCTTGTCGGGCACGCCGAGAACGGTGATCTTGGCTTCGTCACGGGCAAAGGCGATGCCGGAGATGACGGCTGCTTCCATGTCAGGGTCTTCCTCAAAAGTAATCAGCGTGCCCGAATGCATTTCCTGCTCGAGCGGCATCAGGGGGTCGGTCAGCGACGACAGCACGCGCGTCTTGACGCGGTATTTGCCGGCGAATTCCACCGAGCGGATCTGCAGCACCTTGGAACCGAGGCTGGCCATTTCCAGCATTTCCTCGAAGGTGATGCGGTCCAGCCGGCGCGCGTCTTCGACCACGCGCGGGTCGGTGGTGTAGACCCCGTCCACGTCCGTATAGATCAGGCACTCGTCGGCCTCGATCGCGGCGGCGATGGCGACGGCCGAGGTATCCGAGCCGCCGCGGCCAAGCGTGGTGATGTTGCCCAGCGCGTCGATGCCCTGGAAGCCGGTGACGATCACCACGCGGCCCGCGTCGAGATCGCCCAGGATGCGCTCATCGTCGATCGACTCGATGCGTGCCTTGGTGTATGACGAGTCTGTCTTGACCGGGACCTGCCAGCCGGTATAGCTGATCGCGTCGATGCCCTCGCCGTGCAGCGCGATGGCCAGCAGCGCGACGCTGGCCTGCTCGCCGGTCGAGGCCAGCATGTCGAGCTCGCGCGGGTCCGGCTGCGGCGAAATCTCCTTGGCGAGTCCCAGCAGGCGATTGGTCTCGCCCGACATGGCCGAAGGCACCACGACTACGCGGTGACCGGCGCGGTGCCACTTGGCCACGCGCTTGGCGACATTCTTGATGCGTTCCGTGGAACCCATCGAAGTGCCGCCGTATTTGTGAACGATGAGAGCCATCTTCTTGTCGACGCCAGCGATTGTGCAAAACCACTGAAAATACACCAAGCACCGGCGCCCGGCAAGGCGGAATAGCGGGCGTTTGGCCTTGTCAAGCCTTGCCGGAGCGACGTCTCGTGCGGTAGGCGGCGTGGCGGGCGCCGCGGGGACCGCTGCCATGAGCCGCCCCAATGAGGGCCGTCCCATGAGGGCGGGAGCCCGAGCGCCGGGCCTGAGTTCCAGGCCTGAGTTCCAGGCCTGAGTTCCGGGCCTGAGGCCGGGCCATGGGCCCCGGGCTGGGCCATGGGGGCCGGGGTTATGCACCGGTCACTGCGGCGGCCCGGCTGCGTCCGGACCCCAGGCCTCCCATTCAACCCGCCAACGCGGGGCCGGCGCGGCGTCGGGCCAGCGGCGGTGCATGCCCAGTCCGGCGGCCAGCACGATCTGCTCCCCTGTGCCCCCAGCCTCTCCCGCCCGCAGCAGCGGCAGATAGGGACGGCGCCAGGCCGGCACGGCCGCCTCCTGATACGCCTGCTTCAGCGCCCGGGCGGGGCCGCCCGGCCGCAGCACGATGCGCTCGCCGCCGGTGCGGGGCCCCAGCGTCAGCGGCTGCCGCAGCACGGCCTCGGGCACGCCGAAGGTGTCGTCGCGCGTGAAGCGCAGCTCGCCGCGCCAGGCGGGAACCGGCAGTCGGCCCTGCCCGCCCCACTGCAGCGCGACCGCCTCCGTCGGCGGGGCACCCGACGGTATGCAGGCCAGCACACGGGAGCGGAAACGCCGCAGCACCAGGCCGTCATGCGGCAGCGCCGGTTCGCCGCCGTGATGGTCGATCAGTTGCGCCCGCATCGCCGCCAGCCGGGCCACCGACGGTGCGCGCACGCCGAGGTCGCGCAGCCACAGCCGCAGCACGGCATCGCCCTGCGCGGCCGGCAGGGCGCGCAGGCCGTCGAGATCGAGTTCGGCGAGCGTGGCGGCGTCGCGCCCGGGATGCGCCAGCGTCGCCAGATGCCGCGCCGCCAGCGCATCGAGCGCGTGGGCGGCTTCGGCCAGATGCGCGGCGGCCTGGGCGACGTTGGCGCGCAGCGCCGGGAAGGCGGCGAGCAATCCGGGCAACTGCTGGCGCAGCGCGTTGCGGGCGAAGCGGGTGTCGTCGTTGGAGGGGTCGTCGATCCAGCGCAGGCCGTGCGCGTCGCAATAGGCCTCGATGTCGCGCCGTTCGATCTCGAGCCACGGCCGCAGCAGCGCGATGTCGCGGCGTTCGGCCAGGCGCCGCAGCGCCGGCATGCCGGCCAGGCCATGCACGCCGCTGCCGCGGAACAGCCGCATCAGCACCGTTTCGACCTGGTCGTCCAGATGGTGGCCGAACAGCAGCCAGCCGACGTTGTGCTGCTCGCAGAGCTCGGTCAGCGCCTGGTAGCGAACGCGGCGGGCGGCGGCTTCGAGCCCTTCTCCGTGCGCGGGAACGACCGTGACCCGGGCGGCTCGGTATTCGACACGCCAGTCCTGGCACAACCCGGCGCAGAAGCGGTCCCATTCGTCGGCCTGGGCCTGCAGGCCGTGGTGGACATGCAGCGCCAGCAGGGGCGCCGGCCCGGCCTCGCCGACACGGGTGGCGGCAAGCGCGGCGCGCGTGGCATGCAGCAGCGCGACCGAATCGCGGCCGCCCGACAGCGCCACCGCCACCGCGCGCGGGCCATGTTGGCCGGCCCCGGAAACGACAAAGGCCGCACCGGCCTGCAGGGCCTGTGCGACCTTGTCGGTCAGCGTGGCGGTCGGGTCGCGCAAATCGGGCGCGGCGGGATCAGCCTTGTGCGCCGGTTTCCTTGAACTTGCCATAGGCCATCAGGCGCTCGTGGCGGCGCGCCTGCAGTTCCTTGACGCTGATGCCCTGGAACTGGCGCAGCGACTCGGCCAGCGAACGCTTGAGCATCGCGGCCATGGCCTTCGGATCGCGGTGCGCGCCGCCCAGCGGCTCGTTGACGATCTTGTCGATCAGGCCCAGCGCCTTCAGGCGATGCGCGGTCAGGCCCAGCGCCTCGGCGGCCTCGGGCGCCTTCTCGGCGGTCTTCCACAGGATCGACGCGCAGCCTTCCGGCGAGATCACCGCATAGGTGGCGAATTGCAGCATCTGCACCACGTCGCCCACGGCGATCGCCAGCGCGCCACCCGAACCGCCCTCACCGATGATGGTGGCGATCAGGGGCACCTTCAGGCCGGCCATCACGTACAGGTTGTGGCCGATCGCCTCCGACTGGCCGCGCTCCTCGGCGTCGATGCCCGGGAAGGCGCCCGGCGTGTCGACGAAGGTGAAGATCGGCAGGCCGAACTTGTCGGCCAGTTCCATCAGCCGCTTGGCCTTGCGATAGCCCTCGGGCTTGGACATGCCGAAGTTGCGCAGCGCGCGCTCCTTGGTGTCCCGGCCCTTCTGGTGGCCGATCACCATGCAGGCCTGGCCGTTGAAGCGGGCCAGCCCGCCCACGATCGACAGATCGTCGGCGAAGGCGCGGTCGCCATGCAGTTCGTGGAAGTCGGTGAAGATCTCGCGCACGTAGTCCAGCGTGTAGGGACGCTGGGGATGGCGCGCGATCTGGGCCACCTGCCACGGGGTCAGGTTGGCGTAGATGTCCTTGGTCAGCTGCTGGCTCTTGCCGGCCAGCCGCGAAATCTCTTCGGAAATGTCGACGGCCGAGTCGTCCTGCACGAAGCGCAGTTCTTCGATTTTTGCCTCGAGTTCGGCGATCGGCTGTTCGAAATCCAGGAAGGTGGTTTTCATTGAATCACACGTACCTGTCTGTGAAGGGGCGCATTCTACCGGAATTTCCTTGCGCTCCGGGCGCTGAAATCGCGCCGGATGCGCCGCATGCGCCGCGTGAAGATGGTGAAAGGAGCACTTTCGTGCCCCGGCTATCGAATGCCAGACTAGTAAGTGACAGGCAGCGGATCAAGGCTGCGCCACATGTACCAGGTCGCCACGGTGCGCCATGGCTCCCAGTTGGCGGCGACCTCGCGCGCCTCGCTGCGCGTGACCGGTTCGCCGCTGAAATAGTTGGCCGAGATCGCGTTGATCAGGCCGATGTCGTCCAGCGGCAGCACGTTCGGCCGCATCAGGTTGAACATCAGGAACATCTCGGCGGTCCAGCGGCCGATGCCGCGGATCTGCGTCAACTCGGCAATGACCGCCTCGTCGTCCATCTCGGCCCATTTGTCGACATGGACCCGCCCCGCCTTGAAGTGCTCGGCGAGATCGACGATGTACTCGGCCTTGCGGCGCGACAGGCCGCAGGCGGCCAGCTTGTCGACGCCGGCCCGCAGCAGCTGCGCCGGCGTCAGCTTCGGGCAGGCGGCGGCCAGCCGGTCCCACACCGATTGCGCGGCCTTGACCGAGATCTGCTGGCCGACGATCGAACGGGCCAGCGTGATGAAGGGGTCGCCGCGCGAAATCAGATGGGCCGGCCCGTAGGTCGGGATCATCTTGCGCAGGATGCGGTCGCGCTTCATCAGGTCGGCGCAGGCCTCGTCCCAGTAGGCGGGACGGACCGCGCCCTCGACCGTCTCGACCGGCAGCGGGATCGCCGCGGCCTCGGGCAGCGTTGCCTTGGCGGCGCGCGCGGTCTTCAGGACCGGCTTGCCGTCGGCCTTGGTGACGGTGCGGGCCTTGGGCGCGGCCACGCCGCCGGCGGCCGGCGCCTTGGCGACCTTCGCTGCCTTGGTCGCCTTGGCCGCCTTGGTCACCTTCAGGGCCGGCTCTCCGGTGGGCCGCGCCGGCTTGGCGGCCTTGGCCGCCGTGCCGGGCGTCTTGCGCACGGCAGCGTTCAAGCACGCCTCCATTCGGTCACGCCGCCCGGCTTGTCCTCGAGCACGATGCCGGCCTCGAGCAGCTCGGCGCGGATGCGGTCGGCCTCGGCGAAATTGCGCTCGGCCTTGGCCTGCTTGCGCGCGGCGATGCGCTCCTCGATCTGCTCCGGCGCGATGCCGGCCGCGTCGGCGCCGCCCTGCAGGAAGGCGTGCGCGTCGCGCCCGAGCAGGCCGAGCGTCGCGGCCAGGCCTTTCAATTGCCGTGCCGCGGCGGGGGAGCCGCTGCGATTGACTTCGCCGGCCAGGTCGAACAGCACCGAGACCGCGATCGGCGTATTGAAGTCGTCGCCCATCGCCTCGGCGAAGCGGCGCGCGTGCGGCTCGTCCCAATCGAGCGGCTGCGTGTCGGGCTGCACGTCCTTGAGCGCCGTGTAGAGACGGGTCAGGCCGTGGCGCGCGTCGTCCAGGTGCGCGTCGCTGTAGTTCAGCGGGCTGCGGTAGTGCGCGCGCAGGATGAAGAAGCGCACGACCTCGGCGTCGTACTGCTTGAGCACCTCGCGGATCGTGAAGAAGTTGCCGAGCGACTTCGACATCTTCTCGTCGTTGATGCGCACGAAGCCGTTATGCATCCATACGTTGACGAAGGGCTTGCCGCTGGCGCCTTCCGACTGCGCGATCTCGTTCTCGTGGTGCGGGAACTGCAGGTCGGCCCCGCCGCCATGGATGTCGAAATGCTCGCCCAGCAGCGCGCAGCTCATCGCCGAGCATTCGATATGCCAGCCCGGACGGCCCATGCCCCACTTCGACGACCACTTGCTTTCGGCCGGTTCGCTGTCCTTGGCCGACTTCCACAGCACGAAGTCGAGCGGGTCGTGCTTGGCATCGTTGGCCGCCACGCGCTCGCCGGCGCGCAGGTCCTCCAGCGACTTGCCCGACAGCTTGCCGTAGCCGGCGAACTTGCGCACCGCGTAATTGACGTCGCCGTCGCTGGCCTGATAGGCCAGGCCCTTCGCTTCGAGCTTGCCGATGATGTCGAGCATCTGCGGCACGTATTGCGTCGCGCGTGGCTCGTGGTCCGGGCGCTGGATGCCCAGCGCGGCCGCGTCCTCGTGCATATAGCCGATGAACCGCTCGGTCAGCTCGCCGATGGTCTCGCCGTTCTCGGCGGCGCGGCGGATGATCTTGTCGTCGATGTCGGTGATGTTCTGCACATAGGTGACCTCGTAGCCCGCGGCGCGCAGCCAGCGCTGCACCATGTCGAACACCACCATCACGCGCGCATGCCCGACGTGGCAGTAGTCGTACACCGTCATGCCGCAGACATACATGCGGACCTTGCCGGGTTCGATGGGCACGAAGGGCTGTTTCTCGCGCGCGAGCGTGTTGTAGATGTTCAGTGGATGCATGAAACGAGGTGTTCGAAGAGAATGCGTGGCGCCTGCCGCGCGCGAGACCGTGCCGACTGGCCGGCCGCGCATCGGTCGACTTGCCGGACAGCGTGACCGGGCGATGCGTCTCGACCAGTGCCGCGGCGGCGTGGACATCGGTTCGCCGAGCGAGGCCATATCTTACCGGAAGCCTTCGCGCGTCGGCGTCGATGCCGCGCTTTGCTAGAATGCCGCGAAGTATAAAGGACCGCACCTACATGAGCTTGCCATTGCCCAACGTCGCGACCGACGCCATGCATCACGTCACGCCCGGCATCATGACCGTGCGGCGGCGCGCCGCCGCAGCCACCGTACGCAGCGTGCGCGCGTGCGCCATCGCCGTGGCGAGCGCTGCCGCGCTGCTGTGCGCCCTGCCCGCCGCGCCGGCCCTGGCGCAATCCGTCGGCTTTCCCGGCGGCGGCACGGCCGGCGCGAAGGGCTTCCAGCCCTCCGGCGATCCGGGCATGGCCGAGGCCGAGAAGGCCGCGCAGCAGCGCCGCTATGCCGAGGCGATCGAACGCTTCGACCGTGTGATCGCCGCCAACCCGCGCAATGTGCAGGCCCGCTTCGAGCGTGCGTGGGCGCTGTCGCAGGCCGGACGCGAGGACGAGGCGGTGCAGGCCTTCCACGAGATCGCACAGGAATATCCCGAACTGCCCGAGCCGCACAACAATCTGGCGCTGATCTATGCGCGCCGGGGCGATCTGAAGCGCGCCGAGGCCGAGCTGCTGGCGGCGCTCGAAGCCAAGCCCGGCTTTGCGATCGGCTATACCAATCTGGGCGACGTCTATCGCCAGCTCGCCGAGCGCTCCTACGCCGAAGCGCTCAAGCGCAATCCCGGCGATGCGCGCGCCCGCAGCGGCCTGGCCGCGGTCGGCACCAAGGCGCCGGCCAATACGTCGGCAAATCCGCCCGCCAGCCCGCAGCCGCGTACGCGCCAGCCCGCCGCCGAGCCCCAGGCACCGGTCGCGGCGCCGCCGCTGCCCCGGCCGCCCGGCCCGGATCGCGAAGACCTGGACTGACCGGTCCGCAGCACTGCCCCGCTCGCGCCCTGCGCTGTGCAAGGCGTAGCGAGCGGGCGTGATCGTTATCCATGCGGGGCGACTGCCGGGACGGCGCGTCCATCGACCGCCGGTATCCGCCGATCGCCCTCGCCCACTCCCTGGAGATCCCCATGTCCCTGACCCGACGCGGCGCCCTCGGCGCCATGCTGGCCGCGCTGATGGCCGGCACCCTGAGCTACGGTGCGGCCCACGCGCAGGCGCCGGCCTCCGCCCCCGCCACGACTGCGGAGCGCGTGCGCTTTGCCACCAGCGCCGGCAACTTCACCATCGAGGTCTATCCCGAGGCCGCGCCGAAGACCGTCGCCAACTTCCTGGAATACGTGAACAGCGGCTTCTACAGCGGCACGATCTTCCACCGGGTGATCAACGGCTTCATGGTGCAGGGCGGCGGCTTCGACCGCGACATGAAGCAGAAGCCGACGCGCGCGCCGATTCCGCTGGAGGCGCAGAACGGCCTGAAGAACAAGGCCGGCACCGTGGCCATGGCCCGCACTGGCGATCCGAACTCCGCCACGGCGCAGTTCTTCATCAATGTGGTAGATAATCCGAGTCTCGACTATCCGCAGCCGGACGGTAACGGCTATGCCGTATTCGGCAAGGTGGTCGAAGGCATGGATACCGTCGACCGCATCAAGAAGACGCCTACCACCGCCTACGGCCCCATGCGCAATGTGCCAGCCACGCCGATCGTCATCGAGTCGGCCACCATCGTCAAGTAACAGAGGAAAGCCATGTCCAAGGTCCAGCTCCAAACGAATCACGGCGCCATCGTCATCGAACTCGACGCCGACAAGGCGCCCAAGACGGTGGAGAACTTCCTGTCGTATGTCCGCAAGGGTCACTACGACAACACGATCTTCCACCGCGTCATCAAGAACTTCATGATCCAGGGCGGCGGCTTCGAGCCGGGCATGAAGCAGAAGCCCACCGACGATCCGATCGACAACGAGGCCGGCAACGGCCTGAAGAACGACCGCTACACCGTGGCGATGGCGCGCACCAATGCGCCGCACTCGGCCACCGCGCAGTTCTTCATCAACGTGGTCGACAACGACTTCCTGAACTTCACCTCGCCGACGCCGCAGGGCTTCGGCTATGCGGTGTTCGGCAAGGTCGTCGAAGGCACCGATGTGGTCGACAAGATCAAGGGCGTGCGTACCGGCAGCGCCGGCTTCCATCAGGACGTGCCGCTCGAGGACGTCGTGATCGAGAAGGCGGTGGTGCTCGAGTAATCGTGCACTGGATTTACTCGGCACAGCGCGCGGCACGGCACGCGGCACAACACGTGCGCTGCGCCCGCGCCAATCACGGCGGCATGCCCTCGCCCATGGAAATCGTTCCCAATCGATGAGCCCTGCCGCCAGCACGCCGGCTGCCTCCACCCTCGCGGTGGAAGCGCCGGCGTGGTTCATTTCCGACCTGCATCTGACCCCGGGGATGCCGCGCACGCTGGCGGCCTTCGAACGCGTGCTCGAACGCGCCGCCGAACAGGCGCGCACGCTCTTCATCCTCGGCGACTTCTTCGAATTCTGGATCGGCGACGAGGAAAGCGAGGCACCGTTTCCGCGCGCCGTCGCCGCGGCGCTGGCGCGCCTGGCCGCGCGTGGCGTGCCGGTCTATCTGATGCACGGCAATCGCGACTTCCTGCTCGGCCCGCGCTTTGCGCGCGAGGCCGGCGCGACGCTGCTGCCCGATCCGACCGTGATCGATTGCGCGGGCCATCGCGTGGTACTGACCCATGGCGACATGCTGTGCACAAACGACACGCGCTATATGCGCTTCCGCCACTGGACGCGCAAACCCTGGATCCAGCGGCTATTCCTGGCGCTGCCGCTGTCGTGGCGCCTGGGTATCGCGCGCAAGCTGCGCAGCGACAGCGAGGCGGGCCGCCAGCGCCCCGGGCCGCCGCGCGACTATGGCGATGTCGCGCCGGCCGCGGTCGCGGCGCTGCTGCGCGACAGCGGCACGGCGGCGATGGTGCATGGACACACGCACCGGCCGGCCCGGCATGACGAGCCGCATGGCCTGCGCTGGGTGCTGACCGACTGGGACCTCGATGGTCCGCATCCGCGCGCGGCGGCATTGCAGCTCGATGCCGAGGGCTTTCGCGAATTGCCGCAGCTCGATTGATCGCGGCGCAGGCAAAGGCCGACGCGGCCGCACCTCCGCCCTTCCTCGTTCACGCCATCGCGTTACTTCATCAGCTTGCGCAGTTCGCTGGCATCGAAGCGATCGTTCGGCGTGTTCTCCAGATGCTCGCCGAGCCGGTCCAATGCGGCCTGCACCGCCTCGAGCTTTTCCTGCTGGCTGGCCGCATGGTCGATCAGGCTCTTGAGCGCCAGCGACACCGGATCGTCGGCATTCGGCGTGATGCCGTAAGCGGAGAACTCCTGCCGCGCGCCCTGCTGCGAAGTCGGCGCGTCCGGCAGGATGATGCGGGCCGGCACGCCCACCGCGGTGGCGCCCGGCGGCACCGGCTTGAGCACCACGGCATTGGAGCCCACGCGCGCGCCATCGCCGATGGTGAAGCCGCCCAGCACCTTGGCGCCGGCGCTGACCACCACGCCGGTGCCCAGCGTCGGATGCCGCTTCTGGCCCTTGTACAGCGAGGTGCCGCCGAGCGTCACGCCCTGATAGATCGTGCAGTCGTCGCCGATCTCGGCGGTCTCGCCGATCACCACGCCCATGCCGTGATCGATGAACACGCGCCGGCCCATCTTGACGGCCGGGTGGATCTCGATGCCGGTCAGGAAGCGCGACCAGTGCGAGATCCAGCGGCCCAGCCAATGCATCCCCGCATTCCAGCAGGCGTGCGCGAAGCGATGAAACACCACGGCATGCAGGCCCGGGTAACACGTCAGCACCTCCAGCCGGCTGCGCGCGGCGGGGTCGCGCTGCATGATGGTGTCGATATCTTCCTTGAGGCGAGAGAACATCTTGGTCGTGTGCGATTGCCCCGCCGTGCCGCGCGCCATCGGAGCGCGCATGCCGCCGGGGTCGTGTCCGGGCAAGGCCCTGGGGAAACGGAAGCAGGGAGTGTAAGAGATTTGGCACCCTGATGCCGTCATGGGCATCGGGCGCCGCACCTGCCCCGCCGCTACGTCGACACGCGCGGGGGAAGCCCGGGCGTGCGCGGCGCGGGCGTCAACATCGCTCGCGGTGGAAGGCGTGGGCAGCGTGGGCAGCGGTGCGGATGGCGCGCTCGCGTCGCACGAGCGACGGACGGCCGGCCCGCTCGCGACGTGCGTGAAGCGCTTCGGTGCGCCAGGGTTCGATGCACCAGGGACCGATGCAGCAGAAGCAGGCGGCAATTCGCGCCAAGGTCATGTCTCCATGCTGTCGCCACTGCGGTGGTCACTGCCGACACCGCCGCGGTCGTCACTGCGTTCGCCGCTGCGCGGCCCGCGCCCGGCCAGCGCCATCTGCTTGGCGATGCCGCGCAGCAGATTGACCTCCTCCTGCTCCAGCCCGCTGCGCGCGAACAGCCGGCGCAGTCGCGGCATCAGCTTCTTCGGATGGGCCGGATCGAGAAAGCCGATCGCCTCCAGGCCCTGCTGCAGATGCGCGAACATCGCCTCGATCTGCTCGGCCGTGGCGGCCTGCCCAGCATAGCCGATATCGCTCGGCGGCGCCGCGCGGTCCTGCAGCAACGCCAGCCGCATCTCGTAGGCGATCAGCTGCACGGCCTGGGCAAGATTCAACGAGGCGTAGGCGGGATTGGCGGGGATATGGGTCACCACCGAGCAGCGGTCGACGGCCTCGTTGGGCAAGCCGAAGCGTTCGTTGCCGAAGACGAAGGCGACATCGGCCGCTTCGGGGCTGAATTCCGCGGTGGGTTCCTGGGTGGATCCCTGGGTCGATCCCTGGGTGCGTTCCAGGGTGGCTTCGGCGGTGGATGCCGAGCCGAAGCCGGCCGCGGCCGCCAGCAGATGCCCGCGCGCCCGCGCCGTCGCCTCGCGCGGCAGCAGCCGCGGCGGCCCGAACTCGCGCTGGCGCGCCGTCATCGCGACGGTATAGGAGGCGCCCGCCAGCGCCGTTTCCAGATCGTCGACCACGCGGGCGGCGCGCAGCACGTCGTCGGCACCGCTGGCCAGCGCGACGGCCTCCGGATGCTCGCGCACCGCCGGCTCCCGCGGCGACACCAGCACCAGCGTGCCGGGCCGGGCGCCGAAGCCCATGGTCTTGATGGCGCGCGCCACCGAGCCGACGTTGCCGGGATGGCTGGTTTCGACCAGCACGAAGCGCACGCGGGCAAAGGCGGCGTCCAGGGCGGTCTGTGGCGCGCCTGGGGCTGCGTTTGCGTGCTCGCTCGTGTCCATTGCCGGGTTCCTATACAATGCAGGGTTCCAATTTATTTGGCGCGCCGCTCCGCCGCCCTGGCCAAGGCTTCGATGCCGGCCAGCGGAGACAAGGTCGACGCGCCCGTTCTTCTACAATCCGTTGTGTTGTCCGCCGGGAGCCGCGCGCGCCATGCCGTCCGCAGCGCTGCCCGCTTTTCGGCGGCTGGAGAGATTCATGCATCCGATGCTCAATATCGCCATCAAGGCCGCTCGCAAGGCGGGTTCCATCATCAACCGCGCGTCGATGGACGTGGATCTCCTGCGGGTTTCCCGCAAGCAGCACAACGATTTCGTCACCGAGGTCGACCGCGCCGCCGAGGCCGCGATCATCGAGATCATCCGCACCGCCTACCCGGAACACGGCATTCTAGCGGAAGAGTCCGGCCAGTCCTGGCGCGAGGACGAGGAAGGCCACGAGTACACCTGGGTGATCGACCCGCTCGACGGCACCACCAATTTCATCCACGGCTTCCCGCAGTACTGCGTGTCGATCGCCCAGCTGCACAAGGGTTCGCCGGTGCAGGCGGTGGTCTACGACCCGACCCGCGACGAGCTGTTTACCGCCACCAAGGGCGCCGGCGCCTTCCTGAACAACCGCCGCATCCGCGTCAGCCGCCGCGACAAGCTGGCCGACTGCCTGATCGGCACCGGCTTCCCGTTCCGCGATCTGGACGGCCTCGAGGCCTATGTCGAAGTGTTCGCGCTGATGACGCGCAGCTGCGCCGGCCTGCGCCGCCCGGGCGCCGCCGCGCTGGACCTGGCCTATGTCGCCTGCGGCCGCCTGGACGGCTTCTTCGAGACCGGCCTGAAGCCCTGGGACATGGCGGCCGGCATGCTCCTGATCACCGAAGCCGGCGGCCTGGTCGGCAACTACGCGGGCGAAGCGCGCCAGCTCGAACAGGGCGAGGTGCTGGCCGGCAACCCGAAGGCCTTCGCGCAGATGGTGCGCCTGCTGACGCCGTACTCGCTGGATAACGGCGGCCCGGCCGCCTGAGGGGCGGGGAAGCGCCCAACCCATCGCGGCGCCCTCCCCCCTTTTTCATCCAATTCCTCTCCGTACCCCGCCGCAACGCGCAGTAAAATGCGCGTTTGCGTCCGATGCCCACGGCCTCGCGCACGCTCCGAACCCGGCCGCTGCCCATGCGCAGCGGCCCGCCGAGAGGATTGCATGTCCGAAGACCTGCCAACTACCGCGGCCGCCAGCGCATCGGCTGGTGCCACGGAAAAACACACGCCGATGATGCAGCAGTATTTGCGCATCAAGGCGGACCATCCGGACACCTTGCTGTTCTACCGGATGGGCGATTTCTACGAGCTGTTCCACGACGACGCCGAGAAGGCCGCTCGGCTGCTCGATATCACGCTGACCGCGCGCGGCAGCTCCAACGGTGTGCCGATCCGCATGGCCGGCATTCCCTTTCATTCGGTCGATCAATACCTGGCCCGGCTGGTCAAGCTCGGCGAATCGGTCGCGATCTGCGAGCAGATCGGCGATCCGGCCACGAGCAAGGGACCGGTCGAGCGCAAGGTCGTCCGCATCGTCACGCCCGGCACGCTGACCGACGCGGCGCTGCTGCCCGACAAGGCCGATACCTTCCTGATGGCGGTGCACCAGCAGACCACGCGGCGGGGCGTCAGCAAGACCGGGCTGGCCTGGCTGAACCTGGCCAGCGGCGAGCTGCGGCTGATGGAATGCGAGGCCGCGCAACTGGCGCGCGAACTCGAACGCATCCGCCCCGCCGAGTTGCTGCACACCGATGGCATCGAACTGCCCGCGCATCCGTGCGCGCGTACCCGGCTGCCCGAGTGGCACTTCGATCAGGACGCCGGCGCGCGCCGCCTGCGCGAGCAACTGGGCGTCGCCAGTCTCGATCCGTTTGGCTGCCGCGCGCTGGGCGCGGCGCTCGGCGCGGCCGGCGCGCTGCTGAACTACGCGGCCAGCACGCAGGGCCAATCGCTGCGCCATGTGCAGGGCGTCACGGTCGAGCATGAAACCGAGTTCGTGGGCCTGGACACCGCCACGCGCCGCAATCTCGAACTGACCGAGACGCTGCGCGGCGGCGAATCGCCGACGCTGTTCTCGCTGCTCGATACCTGTGCCACGGCAATGGGCAGCCGGCTGCTGCGCCATTGGCTCCACCATCCCTTGCGCGAACGCGCGATTCCGCAGGCGCGGCAGCAGGCCATCGGCGCGCTGCTGGCGCAGGATCTCGATACGCTGCGCGCCCGCCTGCGCCGGCTCGCCGATGTCGAGCGCATCACCGCCCGGCTGGCGCTGCTGAGCGCGCGTCCGCGCGACCTGTCGTCCCTCAGGGATACGCTCGCGGCGCTGCCGGACGTGCAGGCCTGCGTGGCGCCGGACGACACCGCCCCGCTGCTGGCGCAGACGCTGACCGAGCTGGCGGTGCCGCAGGAGTGCCTGGACCTGCTGTCGCGCGCGATCGCGCCGGAGCCGTCGACAGCCGTGCGCGATGGCGGCGTGATCGCCCGCGGCTACGACGCCGCGCTCGACGAGCTGCGCGACATCTCGGAGAACTGCGGCCAGTTCCTGATCGACCTGGAGGCGCGCGAGCGCACGCGCACCGGCATCGCCAACCTGCGCGTCGAATACAACCGCGTGCACGGCTTCTATATCGAAGTCACCAACGGGCAAGCCGACAAGGTGCCCGACGACTATCGCCGGCGCCAGACGCTGAAGAACGCCGAGCGCTATATCACGCCGGAGCTGAAGGCCTTCGAGGACAAGGCGCTGTCGGCGCAGGACCGCGCGCTGGCGCGCGAGAAGCAGCTGTACGAAGCACTGCTGCAACTGCTGTTGCCGCATATCGGCGAGCTGCGCCGGGTCGCGGCGGCACTGTCGCGCCTGGACGTGCTGGCCGCCCTCGCCGAACGCGCCCGCACGCTGGACTGGTCGTGTCCCGAGCGCGTCGACGAGAACGTGATCGACATCGTGCAGGGCCGCCATCCGGTGGTCGAGGGCCAGCTGGCCGCGGAGTCGACGCCGTTCATCGCCAACGACTGTCACCTGACCGAGGCGCGCAAGCTGCTGCTGATCACCGGCCCGAACATGGGCGGTAAATCGACCTTCATGCGGCAGACCGCGCTGATCGTGCTGCTGGCCTGCGTCGGTGCCTACGTGCCGGCGCGGCGCGCGACCGTCGGGCCGATCGACCGGATCTTCACGCGCATCGGCGCCGCCGACGATCTGGCCGGCGGCCGCTCGACCTTCATGGTGGAGATGACCGAGGCGGCCGCGATCCTGCACAATGCGACGCCGCACAGCCTGGTGCTGATGGACGAGATCGGCCGCGGCACCTCGACCTTCGACGGACTCGCGCTGGCGTGGGCCATCGCCCGTCATCTGCTGGCGCACAACCGCAGCCACACGCTGTTCGCCACGCACTATTTCGAGCTGACGCAGCTGCCGCAGGAGTTTCCGCAGGCGGCCAACGTGCACCTGTCCGCGGTCGAGCACGGCGACGGCATCGTCTTCCTGCACGCCGTGCAGGACGGCCCGGCCAGCCAGAGCTACGGCCTGCAGGTCGCGCAGCTGGCGGGCGTGCCGCAGCCGGTCATCCGCGCGGCGCGCAAGCATCTGGCCTGGCTCGAGCAGCAATCGACCGACGCCACGCCGACGCCCCAACTGGATCTGTTCGCGGCGCCGACCGTGCCCGATGCGGACGATGACGGCGACGATGGCCGCCACAATGGCCCCGCTTCCCTCGCCCCCGCCAACGATGCGCTCGGCGAGGCGATGCGCGATCTCGACCCCGACAGCATGACGCCGCGGCAGGCGCTCGACGCGCTGTACCGGCTCAAGGCGCTGGCCGAGGAATCCGGGCAGCCGGCATGACGATGGCAAGCGCGCGCCGCCGGGCACCGTGGTGCCGACCGCTGCTGGCCCTCGGGCTGGCGGCGGCGCTGCTGGGCGCGTGGGCCACGCAGAGCGCCGCCACCGTGCTGCCGGTCGCGGCCAAGGCGCTGTCGGCGGAAGGCAAGCCTGGCGGCAAGACCGGTGACAAAGCGAGCGGCAAGGCCGCCGACTCGCGGCTCGTACGCATCGCGCTGATCGCCGACCTGCCGCAATGGCCCGACGCCGAGGCACCGACGCAGCAACTGCTGGACAACCTCGCGCAACGCAAGCTCGCCTTCGTGATCCATGCCGGCGGCATCAAGGGCGACACCGAGTCGTGCGCCGATGCGATGCTGGCCGGCCGGCTGCGGCTGCTGGACCAGTCGCCGCTGCCGCTGGTCTATATCCCGGGCGAAACCGACTGGGCCGAATGCGAGCAGGCGGTCAATGGCAGCTTCGATCCCGACGAGCGGCTGGCGCGGCTGCGCGAGCTGGCCTTTCCGGACGACGATTCGCTGGGCCAGCGCAGGCTCCGGCTGATCCGGCAATCGGACCAGGCCAAGTTTCGCAGCTATCGCGAGAACGTCCGCTGGACGGCGGGCAAGGCGCTGCTGGTCGGCATGAACGTGCCCGACGACAACAACCACTATCGCACCGAGGCGGGGCGCAACGGAGAATTCGAAGACCGCCGCGAGGCCAACCGGCAATGGCTGGCGCGCGCGTTCTCGGCCGCCGAGCAGGAATCGCTCGATGGCATCGTGCTGGTGATCCACGGCGACCCGCAGTTCGGCAACGGATGGGAGAAGCGCGGCAAGCCGACGCTGCTCGACGGTTTTCTGCGCCATCGCCAGCGCGATGGCTATCTCGAATTCAAGCGGCAGCTGCGCGAGCTGGTCAGCGACTATCGCGGGCAGGTGCTGCTGATCCACAGCAGCATCGGCGGCTTCGGCATCGATACGCCGCTGCGCGATGCCAAGGGCAAGACGATCCGCAGCTTCACGCGCGTCGCGCTGCCGGTGGGCTCGCCGAAGCAGTGGACCGAGCTGACGATCTCGCCGGATTCGCGTTCGCTGTTTTCGGTTGCGCTGCAGGACGGCGCAGGCAAGAACTAGCCTGCTTACCACTATCGAGCCCAGAAAGCGAAAAAGCCGGCAATGCCGGCTTTTCCGTTCGATGGATGCATACGTCGATCAGTGCAGCGTGCGCGGGCTGTCGTCGTCCTCGTCCTCGTCGACCACTTCGATGCCCGATGCGCCATGCGCGTGGCCATGCTCGACTTCCTCGGCGGTCGCTTCGCGGACCTCGGAGACCTTCAGCCAGAAACGCAGCGCCATGCCGGCCAGCGGATGGTTGCCGTCGAGCACCACCTTGTCCTCGGCGACGTCGGTGACGGTATAGATCACCGAATCCTCTTCGTCGCCGTCCTCGGGCACGCCTTCGAACTGCATGCCGACTTCGAGCGGTTCGGGAAAACGATCGCGCGGCTCGACCTTGACCAGTTCGGCGTCGTAGTCGCCGAAGGCGTCCTCGGGCTCGAGCTGCAACTGCGTCTCGAAGCCTGCGGCATGACCGTCGAGTGCTTCCTCGATCTTGGGGAACGTGCCATCATAGCCGCCGTGCAAGTAGACCATCGGCTCATCCGATTCTTCGATCAGATTGCCCTGCGCATCCGACAGCTTGTACACCACGGACACAACCGTGTTCTTCGCGATTTTCAATTCTTCACTCCATGAACGATTCCGCATTATACGCGCAGGCCCTGCCCCGCGGCCCGGTGGATCCGGATGCGCCACTTCAGCTGCTCGGGGGCATGACGCCCGCCGCATTCATGCGTGATATCTGGCACCGCAAACCCCTGCTGGTTCGACAAGCCATCTCCGATATCGTGCCCCCTGTCTCGCGGGAAGCGCTTTTCGAGCTGGCCGACCGCGACGACGTCGAATCGCGGCTGGTCACCCACTTCCGCAACCGCTGGAAACTGGCGCACGGCCCCTTTGCCGCCGACAATCTGCCATCGACCAAGGCGCGCCAATGGACGCTGCTGGTCCAGGGCGTGAATCTCCACAATAGCGCGGCGGCCGCGCTGATGGGGCAATTCCGCTTCATCCCGGATGCGCGCCTGGACGACGTGATGGTCAGCTATGCCACCGACGGCGGCGGTGTCGGCCCGCACTTCGACTCCTATGACGTGTTCCTGCTGCAAGTTTCGGGCCGGCGCCGCTGGCGCATCTCGTCGCAAGACCGGCTCGAGCTGGTGCCGGATCTTCCTTTAAAGATACTGGCCGAATTCGAAGCGGAACAGGAGTTCGTGCTCGAGCCCGGCGACATGCTGTACCTGCCGCCGCAATACGCCCACGACGGCGTCGCCGAGGGCGAGTGCATGACCTGCTCGATCGGTTTCCGCGCGCCGGCCTACCGCGAGCTGGCGGGGCATTTTCTGGCGTGGCTGTCGGAAACCGTGGAGGACAACGAGGCGCTGTCCGGACGTTATGCCGATCCCGGACAAGCGGCCACATCGCGTCCCGCGCAACTGCCCGCGGATCTCGCCCGAACCGTTGCGCAACGGCTGCAGGCGTTGCGCTGGTCCAATGACATGGTGTCCGAGTTTATCGGCACCCATCTGTCCGAACCGAAGCCCGGCGTGGAGTTCGCCGAGGTTCCGCAAATCGCCGCGGGAAAATACGCGAAACTGGCAAGAACGCACGGCATTGTGTTGGCGCCGGCTTCGATCGCGCTATACGACCGCAGCCATTTCTTCCTCAATGGCGAAGCTTACGAGGTCCCCGGCGAACTGGCCGGCTGGCTGCGGCGGCTGGCCGATCGGCGCCATTTGACCGCCGCCGAGGTCGGCCAATGCGCGGAGCTGCCGGAGCTGATGGAGACATTTCACCATTGGACCCTGGAGGGCTGGCTGCAGCTCGCGCCGGCCGCGGTGTAATAATGCGTAACAGTGTGGTCAGCAAATGACGGCGCTACACAAGCCGGGAAAACGTGGATATAATCGCCAGCTGGCTCGTACTGTGGACCAATGCATTTACGGCACCGGGGAGAGCCATTAAATTGAAGTTCACGAGCGATAATTACCGGTAATTATTCATCGCCTGTTTTTCTTTCTATTACAAGTTAAAGGACGAACAATGAAGAAGTCTCTCCTGATCGCTTCCCTGCTGGCTGCTGTTGCCGTCGCCGCTTGCGGCAAGAAGGAAGAAGCCGCTCCCGCAGCTGACACCGCTGCTCCGGCTGCTACCGCTCCGGCTACCGAAGCTTCGGCTCCGGCTGCTGACACCGCTGCTGCTCCGGCTGCCGACGCTTCGGCCCCGGCTGCTGACGCTTCGGCTCCGGCCGCTGACGCTTCGGCTGCAGAAGCCAAGTAAGCGTTCGCCCGAACGAAAAAAACCGGCCTTCGGGCCGGTTTTTTTATGGGCGCTCGCCAGGCAGGGATTGCACGTCCGGGGCCTGGCCATTTATCGCGTCCGATTCATCCCTTCACCGCCTGCCGGCCGGCCGTTCGTACTGATTCATCCCTTCACCGTCTGCCAGCCCAGACCTTCGTACTGATCCGCCACCAGGATATCGTCGGCCACCGTGCCGAGCGCCGCTGCCAGCGCGCCGGTCGCCAGGGCCGGCGTATTGTTCTGCTGACTCAGATGGGCCGCCACCACGCGGCCAAGGCCGCTGTGCGCGACGCGCGCCAGGATCGCGGCGGCCACCTCGTTGGCCAGATGACCGAAGTCGCCACCGATGCGCCGTTTCAACGATGGCGGATACACCGAGTTGCGCAGCATCTCGCGATCGTGATTGCACTCGAGGACCAGCGCGTCGACGCCGGCGAGACGGGCCACCAGGTAAGGCGTTTCCATTCCCGCGTCGGTCAGCACGCCCAGCCGCGCATCGCCGTCCGACAGCACGAACTGCACCGGCTCGCGCGCGTCGTGCGGCACGGTGTAAGGCAGCACCTGCAGGTTGCCGATCTCGAACGCGTAGTCGGCGCCGATCACCCGCACATCGGCCTTGTCGGCGCCGCGCAGATGCGAGGTCGCCAGCCAGGTGCCATGCGTGGTGAAGACCGGCAGCCCATGCCGGGCGGCAAAGGCGTAGGCCGAGCCGATATGGTCGCCGTGTTCGTGGGTAACCAGCACCGCGTCGAGCCCGTCGGGCGTGACGCCCAGCCGCTCGAGCCGCCGCGCGGTCTCGCGCAGGCCGAAGCCGCAGTCGAGCAGCACGCGGGTCACGCTGGCGCCATCACGGGATTCGATCAGCAGCGAATTGCCCTCGCTGCCGCTGCCGAGAAAGCCGAACCGCATCATCGCCGCGCCCACCCCATGCCGGGCGGAACCGCGGCGGTGGGCCGGACCGCAGCGCGAGCACCCGGCATCGCGGGTCCGTGCAATGCCGGGCTCAATGCAGCGCTCAATGCAGCGTTCAATGCAGCTGCTCGTCGAGCAGCGTCAGGATGCGCTTGGCGATCTCGGTCGACTCCGGTTGGCCGGCGTCGTTCAGCACGGTCACGGTGGTGCCCGAACCGCTGCCCTTCAGCGCCACGCGGTACTTCTTCGCCTGACGGGCGGCATCGCCACCGCTGCGCGTGAACAGCTTGGAGAAGAAGCCGCGGTTGTCGTTGACCGTGTCGCGCGTGTCGACATAACGGACGTAGTACAGGCCCTGGCCGCGGTCGCGGTCTTCCACCGTGAAGTTGACGCGGTCCAGCGCGAGGCCGACCGAGCGCCAGGCGCGGTCGAACGGCTCGGGTAGCTGCAGCGCCTGCGCGCCGTTGACCTGCGTCAGATAGGTCGCCGAAGCGGCGGCCGCCGCCGTCTTGCCGGCGCCGGCGTCGGCCGGTGCGGCCGGCTTGGCGGCGCCCGCCGGTGCGGGCAGCGTGCCGTTCTTCGCCATGCGGTCGGCCTGTTCCTTCTGCACGCCCAGCCGCTGCGCCAGGCGGGACAGGAATTCGGCTTCCAGCTCGGGATCGGCCGGGCGCGGAGTCCACACCGTCTGCGACTTGTCCAGGCCGGTCAGCTCTTCCTTGGCGCCGCGATGGCTGATGAAGACTTCCAGGTTGCCGTTCTGGCCCTTCTCGACCCGGCTGCGGAACTTGTCGCGCTCCGAGGTCGAATACAGGCTGTCGAACACCTTGCCGATCGTGTTGCGGATGAAGTCCTGCGGAATCTTGGCGCGGTTCTCGGCCCAGTCCGTTTCCATGATGCCGGTCTCGGGCGAGTCCTGTACCAGCAGGAAGCCGTTCTCCTGCCAGAACTCGCGCATGGTCTGCCACAGCTGGTCGGGCGCCATGCCGTTGCTGATGACGAGCCAGCGCTGGTTGCCGTCGCGTTCGACGCGGATGCCTTCCGCCGACGGCAGCACGTTGGTGCCGGCGACCTTGGGCTGGGTGCTGGTGGCCTGCTGGTAGCCGGACAACGTCGCGCCGGCCTGCTCGGGGACCGAATAGCGGCGATCGCCGTCGAGCTTGGTCAGGTCCGGCGGCACCTCGAGCGTCGAGGTGCGCTTGGCCGCGGCGGCCGACTTGTAGTCGATCTTGTCGGCCTGCATCATGTCGTTGACGGTGCTGCAGCCAGCGGTCATGCCGAGCGCGAGCAGCGGCAAGACCAGGGCGGCACGGCGGCCTTGCGGCACGCCATGGCGGTTAAGCTTGAGTTTCATTGACACGCAATCCTAGTGAAGGGAATGACCGCTTGGCGCGAAAGAAAAATCGGATCGATCAGGCGAGCAGCCCGGCGCCGGCCAGCGCGCGGCGCACGGTCTCGTGGTGCTCGGGCGACAGCGGCGTCAGCGGCAGGCGGATGCCGCCGGCCATCTTGCCCATCTGTTGCAGCGCCCACTTGACGGGGATCGGGTTGGCCTCGATGAACAGCGCCTTGTTCAGCGCGATCAACTCCATATGGAGGCGGCGGGCGGTGATCGCATCGCCCTTGAGCGCCGCGACGCACAGCTCGTGCATCTTGCGCGGGGCCACGTTGGCGGTCACCGAGATATTGCCGTGGCCGCCCAGCAGCATCAGCGCGACCGCGGTGGGATCGTCGCCGCTGTAGATGGCAAAGCCTTCCGGCGCGTCCTTGATCAGCTGGGCCGCGCGGTCGATATTGCCGGTGGCCTCCTTGACGCCGACCACGCCCGGCACCTGGGCCAGGCGCAGGATGGTGTCGTTGCTCATGTCGGCGACAGTGCGTCCCGGCACGTTGTACAGCAGCACCGGCAGATCGACCGCTTCCGCGATGGTGCGGAAATGCCGGTACATCCCTTCCTGCGTCGGCTTGTTGTAGTAGGGCACGACCTGCAGCGACGCATCGGCGCCGACCTGCTTGGCGAAGGCGGTCAGCTCGATCGCCTCGCGGGTCGAGTTGCCGCCGGTCCCGGCGATGATGGGGATGCGTTTGGCGGCCTGCTCGACCGCGACCCGGATCAGCTCGCAATGCTCCTCGACCGACACCGTGGGCGATTCCCCCGTGGTACCGACGATCACGATGCCATCGGTGCCTTCGGCGACGTGCCAGTCGATCAGGCTGCGCAGCGCGGCGTAATCCAGGCTGCCATCCTCCTGCATCGGCGTCACGATGGCGACGATGCTGCCGGTAATCTGTGTCATAGCTGGTATGGTTTTCGAGATTTCGAATAGCGGGATTGTACCGGATACGAATTGGCCGCCGAAGCACACCGGCAACCCTGCCTACCCGGGCAAACACCAAGTGGATCAACGCATCGGCCCGCTTGCACGCTGACATCGCGCCGGCATCACCTGGCGCAAATCACCCGTCCAGGCGATAGCGTGGCGGCGGCGCCGCTCCCGCGGCCTGCAGTGCCTCGCGCACGGCGCATATGCGCTGCACGAACGCCGTCCGGGGCACTTCGATCACGCCGTCCTCGTAGGCGACGACCCGCAGGCTCCCGCGTACCGCCTCGAGCAATTCGCCCGGCCGCAGCAGGAAATCGGGATTGGACGGCTTGCCGACCGTCTCGTTCCCCACCGCAAAGGTTTCGTAGATCAGCACGCCGCCGGGCGCCAGCGCATCGATCAGATGCGGCCACAAGGGGCGATGCAGATAGTTGGTGACGATCACCGCGTCGAACGGCGCCTCGTCGGCCAGCGGCCAGGCGCCCTGCTCCAGGTCCGCCTGCCGGGTCCGCACGGGGCTCGGCAGGCCGGCCAGCGCGGCGGCATCGCGGTCGACGCCCAGCACGTCGAAGCCGCGCTCGGCCAGCCAGCGCGCATGGCGTCCGCTGCCGCAGGCCAGGTCCAGCACGCGGCCGCCGGCGCGCAGCAACGGCGTCCAGCGCACCACCCAGGGCGAGGGCTCGCCGAGCGCGGCATGTGGCGCGCCGGCGGGCATGGACGACGGCATGGAGGACGGCATGGGAGACGGCATCGACGACGGCAGCGAGCCCATCAACGGTATCCCAGCCCCATGGCCTCGCGCACGTCGCGCATGGTCTCCTGCGCGACCGCGCTGGCCTTGGCGCAGCCGTGGTCGACGATGTCGCGCAGCAGGGCCGGATTGTCCATGTACGGCTGGGCGCGCTCGAGCATCGGCTGCTGCTCGCGCAGGATGCCCTCGATCACCGGCTGCTTGCATTCGATGCAGCCGATGCCGGCGCTGCGGCAGCCCTTGAGCACCCATTCCTTCGTGGGCTCGTCGGAATACACCTGGTGCAGCTGCCACACCGGGCAGCGGGCCGGCTCGCCCGGATCGGTGCGGCGCACCCGTGCCGGATCGGTCGGCATCGTGCGGACCTTCTTCTCGACCGAGTCCTTGTCCTCGCGCATGCGGATCGTGTTGCCATAGGACTTCGACATCTTCTGGCCGTCGAGCCCGGGCATCCGCGACGCGGCCGTCAGCAGCGCTTGCGGCTCGACCAGGATGGTCTTGCGCGAACCGGCCAGATAGCCCAGCAGCAGCTCGCGGTCGTCATTGGACAGGCTCTGGGACTGCGCGACCAGCGCGCGGCCCTCTTCCAGCGCGCTGTCGGTGCCCTGCTCCTGGAAGGTCTTGCGCAGGTCGAGGAACACGCGGGTCCGCTTGCCGCCCAGCTTCTTCGCGGCCTCCTGCGCCTTCTCCTCGAAGCCCGGCTGGCGGCCGTACAGGAAGTTGAAGCGGCGAGCGATCTCGCGCGTGATCTCGACGTGCGGCACCTGGTCCTCGCCCACCGGCACCTTGTCGGCGCGATAGATCAGGATGTCGGCCGCCTGCAGCAGCGGATAGCCGAGGAAGCCGTAGGTTGCCAGGTCCTTGTCCTTGAGCTTCTCGATCTGGTCCTTGTAGGTCGGCACGCGTTCGAGCCAGCCCAGCGGCGTGCCCATCGACAGCAGCGTGAACAGTTCGGCGTGCTCGGGCACGCGGCTCTGGATGAACAGCGTGGCCTGCTCCGGATCGACGCCGGCGGCCAGCCAGTCGGTCAGCATTTCCCAGACCGATTGGCCGATCACCTCGGGCGACTCGTAGTGCGTCGTCAGCGCGTGCCAGTCGGCCACGAAGAAGAAGCACGGGTGCTCCGACTGCAGCTTGACCCAGTTTTTCAGCACGCCATGGTAGTGGCCAAGATGCAGCGCGCCGGTAGGCCGCATGCCGGAGAGAACGCGATCGGGGAACATGTCGTTGTAATCAGTCTTTCAGGAAATCATTGCACCAGCGTCACTGCACCAGCGCCAGGATCGGCGCCAGCAGCAGCTGGACCAGCGAGCCCAGCAGGCTCATCACCGGCTGCATCCAGACCCGGGTGATGACGCCGGCGGCGACCAGCGCCAGCACGACGAAGATGCCGTACGGCTCGATCTTCGACAGCGCGTAGGCCATGCGCTGCGGCAGCAAGGCGCTGAGCACGCGCCCGCCATCGAGCGGCGGAATCGGAAACAGGTTGAACGCCGCCACCACCAGGTTGACCAGCACGCCGGCGCGCGCCATCTGCGCGAAGAACGGTTCGTCGACCTGCGCCAGCACCAGCCCCAGCGCGACCAGCGCCCAGGCGAAGGCCTGCACCAGGTTCGCGCCCGGCCCGGCCAGCGCGACCCACATGCTGTGCCAGCGCGGGTTGCGCAGCCGGCCGAAGGCGACCGGCACCGGCTTGGCATAGCCGAACACGAACTGGCCGCTGGTGACCAGGTACAGCAGCAGCGGCACGGCGATGGTGCCGATCGGATCGATATGGCGGACCGGGTTGAGGCTGACCCGGCCGAGCATATAGGCGGTGTTGTCACCGAACAGCTTGGCCACATAGCCATGCGCGGCCTCGTGCAGCGTGATGGCGAACAGCACGGGCAGCGCGTAGACCGCGAAGGTCTGAATCAGAGAGGCGTCCATGGGGCGCTATTGTAACGGCGGGCACCGGCCGCCACGCCGATTCGTGGGGCGGTCTGCGCCGGGCAGCGGCATGATGCCGCGCTCACAGCCCGAAGCGGGTGACATCGCCGCGGCCGGCGCGCACCAGCACCGGTTCGCCGCTGGTCAGGTCGATCACCGTACAGGCATGCGCGGGCGCGGTGCCGCCGCAGATCACCAGGTCGAGCTGCTTCTGCAGGCGCTCGCGAATTTCGAGAGGATCGTCCAGCGGCGCGGCATCGCCGGGCAGCTGCAGCGTCGAACTGATCATCGGCTGGCCCAGTTCGTTCAACAGCGCCTGCGGGATGGCATGGTCGGGCACGCGCACGCCGATGGTCTTGCGGGCCGGGTGGGACAGCCGCCGCGGCACTTCCTTGGTGGCCTCGAGGATGAACACATAGGGCCCGGGCGTGGCGCCCTTGATCCAGCGGTACTGCCGATTGTCGACCCGCGCGAAATTGCCGAGTTCGGACAGGTCGCGGCACATCAGCGTCAGGTGGTGCTTGTCGTCGATGCCGCGCAGCCGGCGCAGGCGCTCGACCGCACCCTTGTCGTCGAGCCGGCAGGCGAGCGCATAGCTCGAATCGGTGGGCAGCGCGATCAGGCCGCCCTTGCCGACGATCTGGGCGGCCTGCTTGATCAGGCGCGATTGCGGATCGACCGGATGGATATCGAAGAACTGCGACATGGGGCGGTCCGGCGGCTTACCAGTCGTGCCAGACCGGCGTCAGCGACGACGGCAGCGGCGGCAGCGAGCCGATCTCGACCCGCCCTTCGCCCGGCCCGTGGAAGTCCGAGCCGCGCGAGGCCAGCAGCCCGTAGTGCCGCGCGACGTCGGCATAGCGGCGATACTGGTCCGGCGTATGGCTGCCGGTCACGACCTCGACGGCGCCGCCGCCGAGCGCGGTGAATTCGTCGAAGAGCGCGTCGTGCTGGGTATCGGTGTAGTCGTAGCGGCCCGGGTGCGCCATCACGGCGATGCCGCCGGCGGCGCGGATCCACTTGACCGCCTCGCCGAGCGTGGCCCAGCGATGGCCGACATAGCCGGGGCGGCCCTCGGTCAGATAGCGGTCGAACACCTCGGAGATATTGCCGCAGATACCCTCGTCGACCATCCACCGGGCGAAGTGCGTGCGCGAGATCAGGTCCGGGTTGCCGACATAGCGCAGCGCGCCTTCGTAGGCGCCCTCGATGCCGACCGCCTGCAGCGCATCGCCGATGTCCTGCGCGCGGCGGGCGCGGCCCGAGCGCGTCGCGGTCAGGCCGTCGATCAGTTCGGGGCACAGCGGATCGATCTGCAGGCCGACGATATGGACCGTCTGGCCCGCCCAGGTCACCGAGATCTCGACGCCCGGCACATAGCGCATGCCCAGCGCCTCGGCGGTCTCGCGCGCGATCAGCTGGCCGCCCAGTTCGTCATGGTCGGTCAGCGACCAGATCTCGACGCCGTTGGCGTGCGCCCGCTCGGCCACGACCGCGGGTGGCAGCGTGCCGTCCGAGATGGTCGAGTGGCAATGCAGGTCGGCGTTGATGGCGTGGGAAGCGTGCATTCCGTCATTCTACTCCCGCGCCTTCCGTGTCCGCAGAAGCCGGGCGCCGCTGCACCGCGGGGCATGGCCGCCCCGGCGGTCCCCTGCGGCCCACGGTGGCCACTGCGGTGGACGGCGGCCACTGCTGTCAATGGTGGCTACTGCGGTCGACGGCAGCTACTGCGGCCAATGGGGGCCACTGCGGTCCACGGCGGCGCATAGCCATGCCGCCAACGCTGGCGTAGCCGGAACCGCGGCGGGGCCGGGGTATAGTGGACGCCTCCCCAGTCTTTCCGCGCGGCGTGCCGCCATGGCGCACGCCGGCCGCAACGATCCGATCATGCAGAACACCCATCCGGCCTCCCCCTCCCAAGACGTTTCCATCCCGCCCGCCGCGACCAATACCGAACCGGTCCGCACCGACGTGCTGATCGTCGGCGCCGGTCCGGTCGGCCTGTTCGCGGCCTTCCAGGCCCGGGTGCTGGGCCTGCAATGCGAGATCGTCGACGTGCTGGACCGCGCCGGCGGCCAGTGCACCGAGCTCTATCCCGAGAAGCCGATCTACGACATCCCCGCCGTGCCCGGCTGCCTGGCCCAGGACCTGGTCGACCGGCTGCTGGAGCAGTGCGCACCGTTCGCGGTGCCGATGCATTTCGGCCAGCGCGTCGAGGGCGTGCAGGAACTGCCCGGCGAGCCGCAGCGGCTGCTGGTCGCCACCGATGCCGGCAAGCGTTTCGAGGTGGCGGCGGTGCTGATCTGCGCCGGCGCCGGCGCGTTCGCGCCGCAGCGCGTGTCGCTGCCCGAGGCGGCGGCGCTGGAGGGCCGGCATTTGCACTATGCGGTGCGCGACGTGTCGCGCTTCGCCGGCAAGCGCGTGATCGTCGCCGGCGGCGGCGACTCGGCGCTGGACTGGGCGCTGGCGCTGCGCAAGGTGGCCGCGCGCGTCACGCTGCTGCATCGGCGCGAGGGCTTCCGCGCGGCCGACCATACGGTCGCCGAGATGCGCGCCGCGGTGGCGGCGGGCGAGATGGATTTCGTCGTCGGCATGCTGGGCGCGCTGCAGACCGAGGGCGACGCGCTGGTCGCCGCGCAGGTGCGCACGCGCGAGGACACGCTGACGCTGCCGGCCGATGAACTGGTCGCGCTGTACGGGCTGGTGTCCGAACCGGGTCCGATCGCGCATTGGGACCTCGACATGCGCGCCGGCCGCATCCTGGTCGATACCACCACCTACGAGAGCTCGCGCCGCGGCATCTTCGCCGCCGGCGACATCGCCTTCTATCCGAACAAGCAGAAGCTGATCCTGTCGGGCTTCCACGAGGCCGCGCTGGCGCTGCGCCGCGCCTACCACTACGCGTTCCCCGACAAGGCGCTGGTCCACGTGCACACCAGCAACAACGCCGCGCTGAAGGAAGCGCTGACGCACGGCACGGACTGAGGCCGAGGCTCACGCCGTGCCCCGGGGCGACTCAGCCGCAGAACGACTCGATCAGCCCGGCGACCGCCTCGGGCTGGTCGTGATGCAGCATGTGGCCGGCGTCGTCGAGAATCACCTCGCGGAAATCGCGGAACGCGGCGAAGCGCTGCTTGAATTCGGCGATGCTCTGCTTGTGGGCGATATGGCGCAGCGTCTCCGAGTCGCGCGCCTCGACGTGCAGCACCGGCGCGGTCGCCGCGGCCCAGATCGCCATCGCCTCGTCCACGCGATACAGCACCGGATTGATCAGCTTGTGCGCGGGATCGCCGAGGATCTCCCAGCGACCGTCCTCGTTGCGCCGCGACCAGTGTTCGGCGAGAAACGCCGCGCGGTCGTCGCGCAGCCGGGGATTGGTCTTCTTCAGCCGCGCGGCGACCGCCTCGACGCTGTCGTAGGTCTTCAGCGCCGGCGGGTCGCGCAATTCGTCGAGCCAACGGGCGAAGCGCCGCGGCGCCTGCTCTGGCCGAGTGGCCGTCATGCCGAAGCCCTCCAGGTCCACCACGCGGCGTACCCGCTCGGGACGCACGCCGGCATAGAAGCACGCGATATTGGCGCCCATGCTGTGGCCGACCAGGTCCACCGCGCCGTCCGGCTGATAGTGGTCGAGCAGGACTTCGAGGTCGGCCAGATAGTCGGGAAACCAGTACGAGGCCGTGCCCGGATGGCGGGTCGGCCAGCCGGTCTGGCCGAAGCCGCGCCAGTCCGGCGCGATCGCGTGCCAGCGGCCCTGCAGCGCGTCGACCAGGAACTGGAACGAGGCCGCCACGTCCATCCAGCCATGCAGCAGGAACAGCTTCGGCGCGCCCGGTTCGCCCCAGTGGCGCACGTGGTAATCGAGGCCACGCACCGTGATACATTCGGAGCGCGATGTGTCGCGGATCGTCATGGTCTGCCCTGTCCCGCCTTGTCGGCTGTGTGGTTGCGGCGATTGCTCTGCCTGTGGTGATGATTGCGATCGTGATGATCACGTTGATCGCGATGGTCACGATCGTCACGATGGTCGTGCCAAGGATTGCCGCGAGGGCCGTCGATGGCCACCACGCCCTCAGTCCGACAAAATCGAACGCTCGTTCGATTTACCGCGATTGTAGCCACAAGCGAGTCCGCGACGCCAGCCAGCATGCCAACAAGATCCGCGGCGCCCGACGCCGCGGACACAAGAACGGAGACCACCATGGCCGCATCCTCGCTGCCGGACAGCCGGCGCGACGACTATCCCGCGCTCTACCGCGACTTCCACTGGCACGTACCCGAAACCTTCAATCTCGCCGAAGCGTGCTGCGGCCGCTGGGCACGCGATCCGGCCACGCGCGACCGGATCGCCGTCCATACGGAGCATGAGGATGGCCGGCGTGCGTCGCATCGCTACGGCGAGATCCAGCGCGACGCCAATCGGTTGTCGCACGCGCTGCGCGAGCTGGGCGTCCGGCGCGGCGACCGGGTGGCGATCGTGCTGCCGCAACGCATCGAAACCGTGGTCGCGCATATGGCGGTCTATCAGCTCGGCGCGATCGCGATGCCGCTGTCGATGCTGTTCGGCCCCGAGGCGCTGGGCTATCGCCTGCAGCACAGCGAGGCCTGCGTGGCGATCGCCGACGAGACCTCGATCGACAATCTGCTCGCCGCGCGCGGCGACTGCCCCGCGCTGCAGGCGGTGATCGCCGTCGGCGAAGCGGCGGGCCGCGGCGACCGCGACTGGGACGCGGCGCTGGCGGACCAGGCCGACGACTTCACCGCCGAGCAGACCAAGGCCGACGAGGCCGCCGTGCTGATCTACACCAGCGGCACCACCGGGCCGCCCAAGGGCGCGCTGCTGCCGCACCGCGCGCTGATCGGCAACCTGACCGGCTTCGTCTGCTCGCAGAACTGGTATCCGCGCGAGGACGATGTGTTCTGGAGCCCCGCCGACTGGGCCTGGACCGGCGGCCTGTGGGACGCGCTGATGCCGGCGCTGTACTTCGGCAAGACGATCGTCGGCTACCAGGGCCGCTTCTCGCCCGAGGTCGCCTTCGGCCTGATGGAGCGCTACCGCGTCACCAACACCTTCCTGTTCCCGACCGCGCTCAAGCAGATGATGAAGACCTGCCCGGCCCCGCGCGAGCGCTACGACCTGCGGCTGCGCGCGCTGATGAGCGCCGGCGAGGCGGTCGGCCAGACCGTATTCGACTGGTGCCGCGAGGCCTTCGGCGTGATCGTCAACGAGATGTTCGGCCAGACCGAGATCAACTACATCGTCGGCAACTGCACCGCGCAATATGACGACGATCAGCTCGGCTGGCCGGCGCGGCCCGGTTCGATGGGACGGCCCTACCCCGGCCACCGCGTCGCCGTGGTCGACGACGAAGGCCGCCCCTGCCCGCCCGGCGAGGACGGCGAGGTGGCGGTCTGCACCACCGACATCCACGGCCATCCCGATCCGGTGTTCTTCCTCGGCTACTGGAAGAACGAGGCGGCGACCGAGGGCAAGTTCGTCGAGCACGATGGCCTGCGCTGGTGCCGCACCGGCGACCTCGCCCGCGTCGATGAAGACGGCTACCTGTGGTACCAGGGCCGCGCCGACGACGTCTTCAAGTCCTCGGGCTATCGCATCGGCCCGAGCGAGATCGAGAACTGCCTGCTCAAGCATCCGGCGGTGTCGAACTGCGCGGTGGTGCCGTCGCCGGACCCCGAGCGCGGCGCGATCGTCAAGGCCTTCATCGTGCTGACGCCGGGCGTGCAGCGCTCGGCCGAGGCCGAGGCCGCGCTGGTCGCCGAACTGCAGCAGCACGTGCGGGGACAGCTGGCGCCGTACGAGTATCCGAAGGCGATCGCCTTCATCGACCAGCTGCCGATGACGACCACCGGGAAGATCCAGCGCCGCGTGTTGCGCTTGCAGGAGGAAGAGGCGGCGCGGCAGCGTGCGGCGGCCCCACGCGTGGGCAACGGCTAGACGGTCAGCCGTCGGGGAGCCGGTCGAGTCCGCTGGTTGGGGCAGCCGGTTGGGCCAGCCGGTTGGGCCAGCCGGTTGGGCCAGCCGGTTGGTCCTTCACCGGTTTGCCGTTATCCGGCGCTGCCGGTCAGCCAGGCCAGTTCGTCCTCGTCGAAGCCGGCCGCGCGGCGCGCCGCCAGATTGAACGGCGGCCGCAGCCGCGGCGCCTGGTGGCGCTCGGCCAGTTCCGCGTAGGTGGTCACCGGGTCGAGGCCCCGCTCGGCGCATAGCCAGCGATACCAGCGGTTGCCGATCGCCACGTGGCCGACCTCGTCGCGCAGGATGATGTCGATGATCGCCGCGGCCTCGGCATCGCCGGCGTCGGCCAGCCGCGTGCGGACCACCGGCGAGGCGTCCAGCCCGCGTGCCTCCAGCGTGCGCGGCACCAGCGCCATGCGCGCCAGCACGTCGCCGGCGGTGCGGTCCGCCATCTCCCACAGGCTGTTGTGCGCCGGGAAATCGCCGTAGGCGAAGCCCAGCTTGCGCAGGTGCGCGGCCAGCAGCGTGAAGTGCAGCGCCTCCTCGTCGGCCACCTGCAGCCAGTCGCGGTAATACCCCGCCGGCATGCCGGCGAAGCGCCAGACCGCATCGAGCGCCAGGTTGATCGCGTTGAACTCGATATGCGCCAGCGCGTGGATCAGCACCGCGCGCCCCGCCGGATTCTGCAGCGAGCCGCGCCGCTCGACCTTCTGCGGCGGCACCAGCTCCGGACGCGCCGGGCGGCCAGGCACCGGGCCGGCGGCGGCGAGCGTCAGGGCGGCGCCGATGGCATCATCGCCGGCTTCCAGTGAGGCGGCGCGCAATGCACGGGCCGCGGCGGCCTTGGCGGCGGGATCGGGCTCCGCCAGCACGGCGAGCGCCCGATGGCGCAGGGAAAGCGGCGAGGAGGCCGCATCTGGATCGATCGGCGCCGTGGCATTGCGATCTGGGGCGGGTTCGGCAGCGTAGGCGGGCATGGGCGTAAAATCCGGTCTGCCGCGATTGTAGAGCCTTGCCGGCGCCGCCCGGCCTCATACGACCTACGCCCCGGTGTTGCGCCCCGGTGTTGCGCCCGGGTGTTGCGCCCGGGTGTTGCGCCCGGGGTTCCGCCCTTTAAGGCCCGGCGGCCATCCCCATCTAGAAACGAACCCCGTACAGGAGACCTCATGTCGCTTTACCAGCTCGGCGATACCGCCCCTTCCATCGATGCCGACGCCTACGTGGCTGCCGAAGCCACCGTCATCGGCAACGTGACGCTCAAGGCGCGAGCCAGCGTCTGGCCGGGCGCGGTGATCCGGGGCGACAACGAGCCCATCGTCGTCGGCGAAGCGACCAACGTGCAGGAAGGCGCCGTGCTGCACACCGACCCGGGCTGCCCGCTGACGATCGGCGACCGCGTCACCATCGGCCACCAGGCGATGCTGCACGGCTGCACGATCGGCGAAGGCGCGCTGATCGGCATTCAGGCGGTGGTGCTGAACCGCGCGGTGATCGGCAAGGAATGCCTGGTCGGCGCCGGCGCCATCGTCACCGAAGGCAAGGTGTTCCCCGACCGCACGCTGATCCTGGGCGCCCCCGCCAAGGCGGTACGCGAACTGAGCGACGAGGAAGTGGCCGGCCTGTACCGCAACACCGACACGTATGCGGCACGCCAGGCCGTCTACAAGAAGGAATTGAAACGCATCGGCTGAGCGCCCGCGCGCCGGCCGATCCCACCGATGGATGATCGTGACTGAAACCCAAACCCCGGACACCCTGCAGAAATTCCTGTTCGACGCCGCCCCGGTGCGCGGCGAGCTGGTGCGGCTGCAATCGACCTGGCAGGAAGCGCTGGAGCGCCACCACTATCCGGCCCCGGTACGCCGGCTGCTCGGCGAGATGATGGCCGCGGCCGCGCTGCTGTCGGCCAACCTGAAGTTCAACGGCGCGCTGGTGATGCAGCTGCATGGCGACGGCCCGGTGCGCATGCTGGTGGTCGAATGCCTGTCCGACCTGTCGCTGCGCGGCACCGCGAAGCTGGCCGAAGGCGTCGAGATCGCCGACGATGCCACGCTGGCCGAGCTGGTCAACCAGCACGGCCAGGGGCGCTTTGCCATCACGCTGGACCCGCACGACAAGCTGCCGGGCCAGCAGCCCTACCAGGGCATCGTGCCGCTGGCCGACGCCCATGGTCCGCTGACGTCGATCAGCGCCGTGCTCGAGCACTATATGCAGGCCTCCGAGCAGCTCGACACGCGGCTGTGGCTGGCTGCCGACGACCGCGTCGCGGCCGGCATGCTGCTGCAGAAGCTGCCGTCCTACGGCGGCACGATGGAAGGCAAGCCCGGCCGCCCGCCCGCGCAGGTCGGCGAGACCGGCGCGCCGCTGTCGGCCCACGGCCGCGCGCAGGATCTCGATACCTGGGACCGCGCCTGCCAGCTCGGCGCCACGCTCAAGACCGAGGAACTGCTGGCCGAACAGCCGGATACGCTGCTGCGGCGGCTGTTCTGGGAAGACCTGCAGGACGCCGGGCTACGCGTGTTCGAACCGGGCACGCCGCACTTCCGCTGCTCGTGCTCGCGCACCAAGGTGGCGAACATGCTGCAGTCGCTGGGCCAGGCCGAGGTCGACGACATCGTCGCCGAGCGCGGCTCGGTGGAGATCCACTGCGACTTCTGCGGCCAGGAGTACCGCTTCGACCCGGTCGACTGCGCGCAGCTGTTCAGCGGCGCGGCGATGCCGGCGGGGGTCGGCGAGGGCGCGGGACATCGGCACTGAGCGGCGCTGAGCAGCACGGAGTGACACCGAGCAGCGCTGAGCTCTGCCGGCCAGGCTGACCGGTTCCCCCGGTCTGTTCTCCCTCTGCCCTCAGCGGGAGAGGGGAAAAACCCTGTGGTGCCCCGCGGGCCGCAAACTTTGCTGGCTCACTAAAATCAAAGTCAACAAAGTCTCCCCGACATCCGCGCACCGCCTGGAGGTCATCATGCCGGCCATCCCTTCGTCGATCCGTCTTGCATTGCTGGCCGCGCCGCTGCTGGCCGCGGGGTGCGCCGCCAATCTGCCGCGCGACATCAACGGCTCGCCGCCGACCGCCCGGCTGGCGCCGGATACCGCGTCCCGCGCACCTGCCGCGCCGCTCAGCGCCGAGGAACGCAAGCGGCTGGACGCACTGAACAAGCAGGTGCTGCGCGAGCAGGAGGCCGCGATCGCCCGCGATCAGCAGGCCCAGGCCTGGGCGCGCGCATCGACCTACGCCTATCCGGCGTATCCGCTGTCGAGCTGGAGTTTGTACTACGGGGGATGGGGCCGCGGCCGCTGGGGCGGCGGGGTCAGCATCGGGTCGCCCGGCTATTGGGGCTGGGGCGGCTACCCGTACTGGTGGTGGTGAAGCGGGCTGCGTTGAGGCGGACTGCGGTGAAGCGGTCCGTGTGAATCGCGCCGTGGTGAAGCCGGCCGTGCTGAAGTGGGCGGCGGTGAAGCGGGGGCGGTGAAGCGGCTGGTGTGAGCGCCGAGCCGGCGACAGCCTGATGCTCGGTCGTTTCTCGGTCGCCCGCTCAGTGCCCGCCGGAACCCGGCTTGGCCGCCGGAGGCGGGGGCAGCGGCGGCGTGGCGCTGACCTTGGGGGCCGGTGCGACGAACTGGATGAACACCTCGCCGTCCTTGACCATGCCGAGCTCGTAGCGCGCCCGTTCCTCGACCGCGCCGGTGCCGTCCTGCAGGTCCAGCACCTCGCCCTCGAGCTTGGCATTGCGGCGCTTGAGCTGTTCGTTGCGGGCGGTCTGCTCGCCGACCTGCTTGTTCAATTCCCACACGCGCAACCAGCCGCCCTTGCCCAGCCACAGGGGATACTGGATCGCGAGCAGCACCACGAACAACAGCAGCGTAATCAGGCGCATGGGCATTCAGGAAACGGACGACTGGGCGGTGGCCGCAGGCGCCGGCGGCCGAGGCCGCCGGGCGCCTGCCGACTCCCGGGCTTAGCGCAGATTGTAGAACGCGCTCTTGCCGGGGTAGCTGGCGATGTCGCCCAGGTCTTCCTCGATGCGCAGCAGCTGGTTGTACTTGGCGATGCGGTCCGAACGCGACAGCGAGCCGGTCTTGATCTGGCCGGCGTTGGTGCCCACCGCGATATCGGCGATGGTGCTGTCCTCGGTCTCGCCCGAACGGTGCGAGATCACGGCCGTGTAACCGGCGCGCTTGGCCATCTCGATCGCCGCGAAGGTTTCGGTCAGCGTGCCGATCTGGTTGATCTTGATCAGGATCGAGTTGCCGATGCCCTTGTCGATGCCTTCCTTCAGGATCTTGGTGTTGGTGACAAACAGATCGTCGCCGACCAGCTGCACGCGCTTGCCGAGCTTGTCGGTCAGCACCTTCCAGCCGTCCCAGTCGCCTTCGGCCATGCCGTCCTCGATCGACACGATCGGGAACTTGTCGCACAGATTGGCCAGGTAGTCGGCCCATTGGGTCGAATTCAGCGTCAGGCCTTCGCCTTCCAGGTGATACAGGTCCTCGCCTTCGCGGAAGAACTCGCTCGAGGCGCAGTCCAGCGCCAGCAGCACGTCCTCGCCGGCGCGATAGCCGGCCTTCTCGATCGCCTGCAGGATGGTGTTCAGGCATTCCTCGTTCGAGGCGAAGTTCGGCGCGAAGCCGCCTTCGTCGCCGACCGCGGTCGACATGCCCTTGTCGGCCAGGATCTTCTTCAGCGCGTGGAACACCTCCGCGCCGCAGCGCAGCGCTTCACGGAAGCTCTTCTGCGACACCGGCATGATCATGAATTCCTGGATGTCCAGGCTGTTGTTGGCGTGCGCGCCGCCATTGACGATGTTCATCATCGGCACCGGCATCTGCATCGCGCCCGAACCGCCGAAGTAGCGGTACAGCGGCAGGCCGGCTTCCTCGGCGGCGGCCTTGGCCACCGCCATCGACACGGCCAGCATCGCGTTGGCGCCCAGGCGGCTCTTGTTCTCGGTGCCGTCCAGATCGATCAGCGTGCGGTCCAGGAAGGCCTGCTCGGCGGCGTCCAGGCCCATGATGGCTTCGGAGATCTCGGTGTTGATGTGCTCGACGGCCTTCAGCACGCCCTTGCCCAGATAGCGCGACTTGTCGCCATCGCGCAGTTCGATCGCCTCACGCGAGCCGGTCGACGCGCCCGACGGCACCGCGGCGCGACCCATCACGCCCGATTCGAGCAGAACGTCGCATTCGACGGTCGGGTTGCCGCGCGAGTCGAGAACCTCGCGACCGATGATATCTACGATTGCACTCATGGATTCCTCTTGATCTAGATCTGGTGAAGCTCGGTATGTCGATGCACTGCGTCTGGTACGGCGTTGCACCGCGCGCCAGGCGCTCCGCGTGGAGACCCGCGTCAGGCAACGCCCCGGTCGAGGCTCAAACGCCCTCGACCACGATCATGTTCATCCGGGCCGCATGCTCGCGCGCCTTGCGGGCCGCGCGATAGGTCTCGCCGTCATGGAACGCCTGGGCCGCCTCGACGCTGGGGAACTTCAGCAGCACCACGCGGGTGGGCGCCCATTCGCCTTCGAGCGGGACCGTGCGGCCGCCGCGCACCAGCACCTCGGCGCCATGCTCCTGCATGGCCTTGCTGGACAGGACCTTGTACTGCTCGTACTGCTGCGGATCGGTGACGTCGACGTAGGCGATGATGTAGCCGGCGGCCATGCGTATCTCCAGGATGAATCTTATGGTTGTCAACGTTGCCGCCCGATGACGGCGGCAACGTGCGGAATCGGTGATCGGCGCGAGGGCCGTTGCAGCTGACGATTGAACGATTGAACGATTGAACGATTGACGGTTGGCGCTGCGCGCTCAGGCGCAGGCCGGCCAGCCGAAATTGTCTTCGAGGAAGCCGGCGCGCTTGGTCAGCGCGTCCAGATCCTTCAGCACGACCAGCAGTTCTCGCATGCGCGACAGCGGCACGGCATTGGGACCGTCCGACATCGCCTTGCTCGGATCGGGGTGGGTCTCCATGAAGAGGCCCGCGATGCCGACCGCCACCGCGGCGCGCGCCAGCACCGGCACGAACTCGCGCTGGCCGCCCGAGCTGGTGCCCTGCCCGCCCGGCAGCTGCACCGAGTGGGTCGCGTCGAACACCACCGGCGCGCCGGTCTCGCGCATGATCGCCAGCGAGCGCATGTCGGATACCAGGTTGTTATAGCCGAACGACACGCCGCGCTCGCAGGCCATGAAGCTGTCCTCGGGCAGGCCGGCTTCGCGCGCGGCGTCGCGGGCCTTGTCGATGACGTTCTTCATGTCGCCCGGGGCCAGGAACTGGCCCTTCTTGATATTGACCGGCTTGCCGCTCTGCGCGCAGGCGCGGATGAAATCGGTCTGCCGGCACAGGAAAGCCGGCGTCTGCAGCACGTCGACCACCGCGGCCACCGGCGCGATCTCGTCGATCTCGTGGATGTCGGTCAGCACCGGCACGCCGATCTCGCGCTTGACCGTGGCCAGGATCTCCAGCCCCTTCTCCATGCCCAGTCCGCGGAAGGACTTGCCCGACGAGCGGTTCGCCTTGTCGAACGACGACTTGTAGATGAAGGGGATGCCCAGTTCGCTGGTGATCGTCTTCAGCGCGCCCGCGGTATCGAGCGCCATCTGCTCCGACTCGATCACGCAGGGACCGGCGATCAGGAAAAACGGCTGGTTCAGGCCGACATCGAATCCACACAATTTCATCTTGCTCTCCTGCTATCGGCCGCTTCAGGCGCCCTTGCGCCGCTGTTGGCCGGCCAGCGCCGCTTCCACGTAGGCCTTGAACAGCGGATGGCCTTCGCGCGGCGTCGAGGTGAATTCCGGGTGGAACTGCACGCCGACGAACCACGGATGCAGTTGGGCCGGCAGTTCCATCATCTCGGGCAGGTTCTCGGTCGGGGTGCGGGCCGAAATCACCATGCCGGCCTGCTCCAGCTGCGGCACGTAGTGATTGTTGACCTCGTAGCGGTGGCGATGCCGCTCGTTGACCTCGGCACCGTAGATCTGCGCCGCCTTGGTGTCCGGCTTGACCGGCACGCGCTGCGCGCCCAGGCGCATGGTGCCGCCCAGGTCCGAATCGGCCGAGCGCTGCTCGACCTTGCCGTCGCGGTCAACCCATTCGGTGATCAAGGCGACCACCGGGTGTTCGGTCTCGAGGCTGAACTCGGTCGAATTGGCATCGCGCATGCCGGCCACATGGCGGGCGAACTCGATCACCGCCAGCTGCATGCCCAGGCAGATGCCCAGGTACGGCACCTTGTTCTCGCGCGCGTACTGGATCGCGCGGATCTTGCCCTCGGTGCCGCGCTTGCCGAAGCCGCCCGGCACCAGGATCGCGTCCAGGGGCTTGAGCACTTCGAGATGGCCCGATTCCAGTTCCTCGGAATCGATGTATTCGATATTGACGCGGGTCGCGGTATGCATGCCCGCGTGGCGCAGCGCCTCGATCAGCGACTTGTACGACTCGGTCAGATCGACGTACTTGCCGACCATGCCGATCGTCACTTCGTGTTCGGGGTTTTCCTGCGCGTTGACCAGCTTCTGCCACATCGACAGATCGGCCGGCTTCGGATCCAGGCGCAGCTCCTCGCAGATCAGCCGGTCCAGGCCCTGCTCGTTGAGCATCTGGGGGATCTTGTAGATGCTGTCGACGTCCCACACCGAGATCACCGCTTCCTGCGGGATATTGGCGAACAGCGAGATCTTGGCGCGCTCGTCGTCCGGAATCGGACGGTCGGCGCGGCACAGCAGCGCCGTCGGCGAGATGCCGATCTCGCGCAGCTTCTGCACCGAGTGCTGGGTGGGCTTGGTCTTGAGCTCGCCGGCGCTGGCGATGAACGGCACCAGCGTCAGATGGACGAAGGCCGCGTGGTTGCGGCCCATGCGCAGGCTCATCTGGCGGGCGGCCTCGAGGAACGGCAGCGATTCGATATCGCCGACGGTTCCGCCGATCTCGACCAGCGCCACGTCGGCCTTGCCTTCGTGCGAGGCGGCCGCGCCCTTCTCGATGAAGGCCTGGATCTCGTTGGTGATATGCGGAATCACCTGCACGGTCTTGCCCAGGTATTCGCCGCGCCGCTCCTTGCGGATCACCGATTCGTAGATCTGGCCCGTGGTGAAGTTGTTCGACTTGCGCATCTTGGCCGAGACGAAGCGCTCGTAGTGGCCAAGATCCAGGTCGGTCTCCGCGCCGTCTTCCGTGACGAATACTTCGCCATGCTGGAAGGGGCTCATCGTGCCGGGATCGACGTTGATGTAGGGATCGAGCTTGAGGAGGGTGACTTTGAGGCCGCGCGACTCGAGAATAGCCGCGAGCGAGGCGGCAGCGATGCCCTTGCCGAGGGAAGAGACGACGCCACCGGTGACGAAGACGAATTTGGTCATAAACCGAGCTTGCCGGGGAAATCGGGATTATACATGAGCGAGGCCGGATGGACGGGCGGAATCGGCGTGCCGGACTGTCCGCTCGCGTGCCGTTTCGGCGGCGGACCCGGCCTCGCGCGAGCCCTCGCCGCCCCGTTCACTGCGGTTCGCGCGGACGCTCGCGCCGGGCCCGCACCGGCTGCCCCCAGCGGTCGCCCTCGCCCTGCCGCGTCAGCGGATGCTGGGCCGGCGCGGCGGCGTCCCATTCCGGGTTGTCGATCTCGCCGAACACCTGGCGCAGGCGCTGGCCCCAGGTCTCGCGGATCATGCAGAAATACGGATTGCGGTCGTCGATGGTGGCAAAGCGCGTGACGTGCAGCGAATCGGCTTCGTAGACCAGCAGGTCCAGCGGCAGGCCCACCGAGATATTGGACTTGAGCGTCGAGTCCATCGAGATCAGCGCGCACTTGGCCCCTTCGGCCAGCGGCAACGAAGGATGCACCACGCGGTCGATGATCGGCTTGCCGTACTTGGCCTCGCCAATCTGGAAGTAGCAGTTCTCCGGCGTCGCCTCGACGAAATTGCCGGCCGCATAGACATTGAACAACCGCACCCGCTCGCGGCCGATCTGGCCGCCGAAGATCAGGCTGACGTTGAACTCGATGCCGGCATCGCGCAGCGCATCGGCATCGCGGCGGTGCACCTGGCGCACCGCGTCGCCGACGATCGAGGCGGCCTCGAACATATCGCGCGCGGTCCACAGCGAGCGTTTGCTGTCGCGGCTTTCCATCAGGATCTGGCGGATCGACTGGCTGATGGCGAGATTGCCGGCGGTCATCAGCACCATGACGCGGTCGCCGGGCTCCTCGAACACCGTCATCTTGCGGGCCGTCGAGATCGCGTCGACGCCCGCATTGGTGCGCGAGTCGGACAGGAATACCAGGCCGGCATCGAGCCGCATGGCTACACAGTACGTCATGGTGTTGTCTTATTGTGGTGACATGGCGCGCGGCGGAACGCGCGGGGAGCATCCCGGCATTCTAGCGCCCTCGCCGGGCGTCCCCTGTCACGGCCCCTTATCGGCCCCTTATCGGCCCCACAGCGAGCCGTGGCGACCCGCGGCGACCCCGGGCCCCACGGCGACACGTAGCCGCACGTAGCGGCACGCTGCGGCGCAATGCAGGACTCAGGCCGGCTCGATCAGGATCTGCACCGACAGCGATTCGGTGCCGCCGCCCTCGCGCACGCCGCGGATCGGCGCCGCCGAGCGGTAGTCGCGCCCCACCGCGAGGCGGATATGGCGGGTATCGGTGAAGCAGCCGTGCGTCACGTCGATGCTGCACCAGCGCTCGCGCCCGGTATCGACACACAGGTCGGCCCAGGCGTGGCTGGCCAGCTCGGTGGCCGCGGGGTCGTGGAAATAGCCGCTGACATAGCGCGCCGGAATGCCGAAGGCGCGGCAGGCGGCCACCATCACCTGCGCCTGGTCCTGGCACACGCCCGCGCCTAGCGCGAAGGCCTCGGCGGCGCTGGTGCCGACATCGGTGGCATTGGGCTGGTAGCGCACGCGCTCGCCGATGCCCTGGGCCAGCGCCAGCAGCGCGGCGGGATCATGGCCGGCGGCCAGATACGGGGCGGCGAACGTCCTCAGCTCGTCGGGCGCGCTGGTCAGCGGCGTGCCGCTGCGGAAGTACAGCGGCGACACGCGCGCCTCCCCCGGCGGCGGCGCGTCGCTGAAGCAGCCGTCGGCATCGGAGGCCGGCGTGATCTCGACCTCGCCGCTCGCGGCGATCGTGATGGTGTCGGCCGGCCGCGCCAGCGTGAACTGATGGACGATATTGCCGAAGCCGTCGAGCGCCTCGGACAGATTGCCCGGCACCGACAGCTGCCACTGGTGCACGCGCTGCAGCGGGCCGGAGCGCGGCGCCAGCCGCAGCTCGTGAACGCTGCGGATCACCGGCTCGGCATAGCGGTAAACGGTGCGATGGTGGATCTGGTATTTCACGGTCATGTTGCGCTGCGCCGCCAGATCCGCCCGGCAGGTACGCCTGGCGCGTCGGTGGGCGAATCCATCGGTCAGGCTGCCAGCGGCGGCACCAGGAAGTCCCGGCTGATGCCGCTGCCCAGATCGCCGATGCGTTCCAGGAAGCTGGTCAGGAAAGCGTGCAGTCCGACCGCGAAGATGTCGTCGATGCGCGCGTATTTGAGGTCGGCATGCAGTTTACCAGCCTGCCGCTCGGTCTCGGCCGACTGCTGGTTGCGCACCAGCGCCAGGATCGCCACCACCTCGTCCATGCTCGACACCAGCGAGCGCGGCATGTCGGGCCGCAGGATCAGCAGTTCGGCGACGCGCACCGGCGTGATCACCGTGCGGTAGATCTTGCGGTAGACCTCGAAGCCCGACACCGAGCGCAGCACCGCGGCCCAGTGATAGAAGTCCTGCTCGGTCCGTTCGGTGCCGCCGTTCTCGCTGCCGGTGGCCTGGAACTTGACGTCGAGGATCCGCGCGGTGTTGTCGGCGCGCTCCAGGAAGGTGCCCAGCCGCATGAAGTGGAAGGCGTCGTCCTTGAGCATGGTGCCGAACTGCACGCCGCGCGCCAGGTGCGAGCGGAACTTGACCCATTCGAAGAATTGCGACGGATCGTCGCGCAGCACGCCGTCCGAGATCATCCGCTGCACGTCCAGCCAGGTGGTGTTCAGCGTCTCCCACACCTCGGTCGTCAACGAACCGCGCACGGCCCGCGCGTTCTCGCGCGCCGCGCGCAGGCAGCTCATGATCGACGACGGGTTGGTCATGTCGCGCACCATGAAGTCGATCACGTCCTCGCGCGACAGCAGGCCGTACTTGTGGTCGAACGCGTGCGTCAGCTCGGAGATATCGAGCATCGCCCACCAGCCCTGCTCGGCCACCTCGAGCGATTGGGGCAGCAGCGAGGTCTGGTAATTGACGTCGAGCATGCGCGCGGTGTTCTCGGCGCGCTCGGTGTAGCGCGCCATCCAGAACAGGTGGTCGGCGGTGCGGCTCAGCATGATGGCTCTCCGTGGTCCGGTCGGAAGATCGCGGGGTCGGCAATGGCTGCGGAAAGGTGCGAAGGCTTGAAGGCTCGATGGCTCGAAGGTTCGTCGGCTCAGCGCTCCAGCACCCAGGTGTCCTTGGTGCCGCCGCCCTGCGAGGAATTGACCACCAGCGACCCCTCGCGCAGCGCGACGCGCGTCAGCCCGCCCGGCACCATGCGCACCTCCTTGCCCGACAGCACGAACGGCCGCAGATCGATATGGCGCGGCGCGATGCCGGCCTCCACATAGGTCGGACAGGTCGACAGCGCCAGCGTCGGCTGCGCGATGTACTGATCCGGCCGCGCCTTGACCACCTCGCGGAAGGCGTCGATCTCGGCGCGCGTCGCCGCCGGCCCGACCAGCATGCCGTAGCCGCCGGCCCCGTGCGTTTCCTTGACCACCAGCTCGTCCATATGGTCGAGCACGTACTGCAGGTCGTCCGGGCGCCGGCACATCCAGGTCGGCACGTTGGCCAGCAGAGGTTCCTCGCCCAGATAGAAGCGGATCATCTCGGGCACATAGGGATAGATCGACTTGTCGTCGGCGACGCCGGTGCCGATCGCATTGCAGACCGTGACATTGCCGGCGCGATAGACCGCCAGCAGGCCGGCCGCGCCCAGCGTCGAATCGGGCCGGAACACCAGCGGATCGAGAAAGTCGTCGTCGACGCGGCGGTAGATCACGTCGACGCGCTGCGGCCCCTGCGTGGTGCGCATGTACAGATGGTCGTCCTGCACGAACAGGTCGCTGCCCTCGACCAGTTCGATGCCCATCTGCTGCGCGAGGAACGCGTGCTCGAAGTAGGCGGAGTTGTACATGCCCGGCGTCAGCACCACCACGGTCGGATCGGCCACGCCCTGCGGCGACACGCTGCGCAGCATGTCGAGCAGCAGGTCGGGATAGTGGGCCACCGGCGCGACGCGGTTGCGCGCGAACAGCTCGGGGAACAAGCGCATCATCATCTTGCGGTTCTCGAGCATGTAGGAGACCCCTGAAGGCACCCGCAGATTGTCCTCGAGCACATAGAACTCGCCCTCTCCCGCGCGCACCACGTCGATGCCCGCGACATGCGCATAGATGTCGCGCGGCACGTCGATGCCCAGCATCTCGGGCCGGTATTGCGCGTTGTCGTAGACCTGCTCGGGCGGGATCACGCCGGCGCGGATGATGTCCTGGCCGTGATAGATGTCGTGGATGAAGCGGTTCAGCGCGGCGACGCGCTGGCGCAGGCCCTTCTCCAGCAGCGCCCATTCGCCGGCCGGGAAGATGCGCGGAATCACGTCGAAGGGGATGGTGCGCTCGGTGCCGCTGTTGGCCTCGTCCTTGTCGCCATAGACGGCGAAGGTGATGCCCACGCGCCGGAACACCAGGTCGGCCTCGGCACGCTTGTTGGCCATGGTCGCGCCCGACTGGCGCGCCAGCCAGTCGGCGAACTGGCGGTAGTGCGGCCGGATCGCGTCCGGCGACAACGCCTGCCCGGCGGCGATGTTCGGGGGCGCATCGCCGCGCCAGTCCAGCATTTCATCGAAAAACCGCGCCGCCATGATGCCCTCCCCCAGTACCGGGCGCCCGACCGGCCGCCGCGCATCGTTGACTTCTACAGCATACGTCCGGCCGCCGCCCCCGAGAAGGAGGCCAAGTGCCTTGGCAGACATTCAAGCAAGATGCCTGCCAATGGAAGACGGGCCGCGAACGGCGTGTTGGCGCGGCGTGGCGCCACGCAATGGCGCGGGGACGCCGCCCCGCACACCATTTCAGTGCACGGGCTGGCTGCCGCGGACGGGCGGACGCTCGGCCAGGATCTGGCGCACCAGTTCCTCCGGGGGCTTGCGGATATCGAGCACCAGCGCGTCGCGCGGCTCCTCGAGCGTATCGAGCTGGCTCTGCAGCAGCTTGGGATCGAAGAAATGCCCGCTGCGGCCGGCCAGGCGCGTGCGCAGCACGTCGATATCGCCCTTCAGGTAGATGAAGCTGACCCCGCCGTCGGGCGGCGTCAGGCGGTCGCGATAGATCTGGCGCAGCGCGGAGCAGGTGAAGACGTGCGGGCGGCCCTCGGCGCGGGCCTGGTCGATGGCGGCGCGCATCGCGTCCAGCCAGGGCCAGCGGTCCTCGTCGGTCAGCGGAATGCCGGCGGCCATCTTGGCCTTGTTGGCGGCGCTGTGGAATTCGTCGGCGTCATGGAAGCCGCAGTGCAGGGCCTGCGCCAGCAGCGAGCCGACCGTGGTCTTGCCGCTGCCGGAGACGCCCATCAGGATATAGATCATGTCTGCTCCATCGATCAGGATCGGACGGTCGAAGCCGCCCTTGTTGGTCTGACCGCGCGGCGGCGGGTTCGCGCGCGTGCGGTCGAGGCCGGACGCGGGGTCCGGCCGGCTTGAGGATTGATTGGTCCGGGGTTCGGTCCGGGGTTGCGTGTCGCCTGCCGTATCGGTTGCCGTATCGGTTGCCGTATCGGTTGCCGGATCGCCTGCCGAAAGTACGCCCTACAGCACGACTATAGTGCGCGCGGTGCCGGCGCCGCCATCGCATCGGCCTCGCTGAGGTCCAGCGCGCTGCCGCCCTGCTCCGCGCCGCGCGCGTGGCGGCGGAACAGCCCGAACAGGCCGCGCCCCAGGCTGTAGTCGGCGAACGCGTCCTGCGGCGGTGCAGCAGGCGCGCGGGCCGCAAACTCGGCCGGGTCGCCGAGCCACGCCAGCGTGCCGGCGACCGCGTCGACGCGCAGCCGGTCGCCGTCGCGCACGCGCGCCAGCGGACCGCCGGCGCTCGCTTCCGGTCCGACGTGGATCACCGCCGGCACCTTGCCCGAGGCGCCCGACATGCGGCCGTCGGTCACCAGCGCGACGCGATGGCCGGCATCCTGCAGCGCGCCCAGCGGCGGCGTCAGCCGATGCAGCTCGGGCATGCCGTTGGCGTTCGGGCCCTGGAAACGCACCACGACGATCACGTCGCGATCGAGCTCGCCGCGCGTGAACGCGTCCTGCAGCGCCTGCTGCGAATCGAACACGCGCGCCGGCGCCTCGACGATCCGGTGCTCCGGCGCGACCGCCGACACCTTGATCACGCCGCGACCAAGATTGCCGGACATCAGCCGCAACCCGCCTTCCGGATCGAACGGCGCGTCGATCGGCGCGAGCACCTGCGCGTCGCCGCTTTGCGCCGGGGCTTCGCGCCACTGCAACGCGCCGTCGTGCAGCACCGGCTCCTGCGCATAGCGCGCCAGCCCCGGGCCGGCCACGGTCTCGACGTCCTCATGCAGCAGTCCGGCGTTCAGCAACTGGCGAATCACGAAGCCGACGCCCCCCGCCGCATGGAAGTGATTGACGTCGGCCGCGCCGTTCGGATAGACGCGCGCCAGCAGCGGCGTCACGCGCGACAACCGGTCGAAGTCGTCCCAGTCGATCACGATGCCGGCGGCGCGCGCCATCGCCACCAGATGAATGGTGTGGTTGGTCGAGCCGCCGGTCGCCAGCAGCCCGACGATGCCGTTGACCACCGCGCGTTCGTCGACGATGCGGCAGATCGGCAGATAGCCGTCGCCCCGCGCCGACAGCGCCAGCGCGCGCTGTGCCGCGGCGGCCGTCAGCGCATCGCGCAGGCCGCCCTCGGGCGGCACGAAGGCCGCGCCCGGCAGATGCAGGCCCATGATTTCCATCAGCAGCTGATTGCTGTTGGCGGTGCCATAGAAGGTGCAGGTACCCGCGCCGTGATAGGCCTGGCACTCGGCCTCGAGCAGCGCGTCGCGGCCGACCTGGCCGGTCGCATAGAGCTGGCGCACGCGCGCCTTCTCCTTGTTGGGCAGGCCGCTGGCCATCGGTCCGGCCGGCACCATCACCACCGGCAGATGGCCGAACTGCAGCGCGCCCATCACCAGCCCCGGCACGATCTTGTCGCAGACGCCGAGCATCACCACCGCGTCGAAGGTGTTGTGCGACAGCGCGATCGCCGTGCCCATCGCGATCGCATCGCGCGAGAACAGCGACAGCTCCATGCCGGGATTGCCTTGCGTGATGCCGTCGCACATCGCCGGCACGCCGCCGGCGACCTGGGCCACCGCCCCCACTTCGCGCGCAGCCGCGCGAATCAGCGCGGGATAGCGCTCATAGGGCTGGTGCGCCGACAGCATGTCGTTGTACGCGGTGACGATGCCGAGATTGAGCGCATGTTCGACGCGCAGCTTCAGCTTGTCGGCGGCCGGCAGCGCGGCGTAGCCGTGGGCCAGATTGGCACAGGACAGTCCCTGCGCCGGCCCCTGGTCGCGCTGCGCGCGGGCACAGCGTTCCAGGTAGGCGGCACGGCTGGCGCGGCTGCGTTCGACGATGCGCTCGGTGACGTCGCGCACCGCGGGATCGAGAGTCTGTGACATGCGGTATGGAGAGGCGAACGGGAAGATGGGCAGTCGATGAACCGGGAGCTGGGGTCCATCCCGGCGGGGTCGTTTTGTGTAGAATTTCTACATTCTACCGGAAGACAGGTCGGTTCCAGAAGCCCCGATTCGCGCCAATGTGCCGACAATGCGGGAAATCCCCTTGGAAAATGGCCTTTCCATCGCCGAACCTCAGGGTTATTCCCGACTGCGGCGAACGGCGATCGGCCCGATCATTCGGCCCGCGAAGTAGAATCTCTACATACAACGATCCAATCCGACCCTTGCCGCCCTCATGCGCGATCGCATCCTCGCCGTCTACGACTCCCTTCGCCCCTCCGAACGGCGCCTCGCCGACTACGTCGCGCGCCACGGCGCCAGCGTGATCCGGCTGTCGATGCCGGAGCTGGCGCGCCGTGCGGGCGTGTCGCAGCCAACCATCGCGCGCTTCTGCGCGGCGCTGGGCTACGACGGCTTTCGCGAGTTCAAGCTGCAGTTCGCGCAGACCGTCGGTGCCGGTACGCCCTTCGTGCATCAGGACGTCAATCCGCAGGACCAGCCGGCCGATATCGCGGGCAAGGTGTTCGACCGCACCATCGCGACCCTGATGTCGGTGCGCAACGCACTGTCGGCCGACCAGATCGAGCACGGCATCGCGCTGCTGGCCGGCGCGCGCCGCATCGAGTTCTACGGCTGCGGCAACTCCGGCATCGTCGCCCTCGATATCCAGCACAAGTTCTTCCGCCTCGGCATGCCGACCGTCGCGTATTCGGATCCGCATGTGTTCAGCATGTCCGCGGCGCTGCTGGCGCCGGGCGATGTCGCGGTACTGGTGTCCAACAGCGGCCGTACCTGGGACATGCTGACCGCCGCCACGCTGGCGCGCAGCGCGGGCGCCAGCGTGCTGGCGCTGACGCACAGCGGCTCGCCGCTGGCCGCGCTGGCCGACGTCTGCGTGTTCTCCGATGTCGAGGAGGACAGCGAGGTCTATACGCCGATGACCTCGCGCATCAGCCATCTGGTGCTCGGCGATGTGCTGGCCGCGGGCGTCGCGCTGGCGCGGGCCGATACGATGGCGGGCCGGCTGCAACGGGCCAAGGCCCATCTGCGCGAACGGCGCATCGCCAGCGCCGAGCCGAGCCATGCGCTGGAGGCGCTGCCGCGCGGCAAGGCGCGCCGCAACGCGCGGCCTGCTGGGAAGTCCACGGGGAAATCGGCGGCCAAATCGGCCACAAGATCGGCCCAAAGGCCGGCGGCGCGCCGCGCGGCCAAGGATTAGCCGGTGCTTGCGCATCGGCGCAGCGGCGCAGCGGCGCAGCGGCGCATCGGCGCATCGGCGCAGCGGCGCAGCGGCGCATCAGCTACTGCCAACCGCGGCCAATAAATCCTCAACAGGAACCCACCTCTCATTCCGGCGCGTCCGGCGCCGGCCGCCAGTAGCGCCGCGCCTGCTGCCGGAACGACGCGATCGCGATGCCGCCGCGATCCGCGACGACTTCTACCGCGCCCGTGCGATCGCTGCGATAGCGCGCAATCCCGCGGCGCCCATAGCGCGCCCATACCTGTGCATGCGGATGCCGGTAGCGGTTGCGATAGCCGAGCTGGAACACCGCGGCGGTGGGCTGCACCGCATCGAGCCATTCGTCGCTGGACGAGGTGCGGCTGCCATGGTGCGGCACCAGCAGCAGGTCGGCACGCAGCGCATCGGGCGGCAGGCGCGCCACCATCGCCCGTTCGGCGGCGCGATCGATATCGCCGGTCAGCAGCATCGTGGCGTACGGGCTCGAGATCCGCAGCACGCAGCTGCGCGCATTGCTGCCGATCGTGGCGTCGTCGCCCTGTCCCGGCAGCGGATGCAGCAGCTCGAAGCGCACGCCGTCCCATTGCCAGGCGATACCCGCCGCACACACCTCGCTGACATCCGGGCCGACACCGGCCGGCAAGCGCCATAGCGGATGGCCGCGCGGCAACGCCGCCCACATGCGCCGGACCGGCAGCGCCGCCATCACGTCGCGTGCGCCGCCGGCATGGTCGGCGTCCTCGTGGCTGATCACCAGCGCATCGAGCGAATGGATGCCGACCGCGCGCAGGAACGGCACCACCACGCGTTCGCCGGCGCTGGGCCGCGCCGCGTCAGCCGGGCCGTTGACCGAACCTCTGTCCGAACGTCTGTCCGAACCTCTGTCCCAACCTCTGTCCGAACCTCTGTCCGAACCTCTGTCCGAACCTCTGGCCGAACCGCTGGCCGAACCGTTGGTCGGGCCATAGGCCGGCCCGGTGTCGTACAGCAGCCGGTGGCTGCGGGTTTCGATCAGCACCGCCGCGCCCTGCCCGACATCGAGTGCCGTGGCGCGGAACGCCGCGGCGGGCAGCGGTGCACGGCCGCTCGACAGCATCGGAATCAGCAGCACCAGGCCATGCACGCGCCAGCCCCAGCCAAAGGCGCGCGGGGCGAGCAGCACCGCCGTGCCAAGCAGCGCGAAGGCGAGCTCGATGGTATCGGGCCGTGCCGCCTGCCAGACGGCCCAGTTCGGCGCCGATAGCCGGACCAGCACGGCCCCCAGCCATGCCATCGCCTGATGCGCCACCGTCAGCAGCAGCGTGGCCGCCATCGCGATGGCGCCGCCGAGCGGCCAGTCCGCGGGCCACGCCGCCAGCAGCGCCGCGCTAAGGGCCAGCGGCGTCACCAGCAGGCTGACGACCGGAATCGCCAGCGCATTGGCCAGCGGCGACACCACCGACACCTGCTGGAACAACAGCAGCGTCGGCGGCAGCAGTCCGACGGTCACGGCCCATTGCGTGCGCACGCCTTCCGCCAGATGCCGGCGCAGGCCATGCCAGCGCGCCTGCCAGAGCGAAGGCGGTGGCGGCCCGGGCCCGGCTGCGGCGACGGTGCGCTGCGACGCCGCCAGAAAGATCGCCGCCACCGCGCCGAACGACAGCCAGAACCCCGCCGCCCGCACCGCCCAGGGATCGAGCGCGAGTGCCACCGCGGCAGCCCAGGCCAGCACCAGCGAGGCCGGCGGCCGACGCTGCCACCACAGCGCCAGGGCGGCCACGGCGACCATCGCCACGGTGCGCTGCGCCGGGACTTCCATGCCGGCCAGCAACCCATAGGCCAGGGCCGACACCGTCGCCACCACCGCCGCCGCACGCTGCGCCGGACAGCGCAACGGCAGCGGCCTGCGCATCCATCTGGCCAGGCCGAACGAGCGCCGCCACAGTGCCCGCGCCAGCGCGGCGGCCAGTCCGGAAATCATCGTGATGTGCAGTCCCGAGATGCTGACCAGATGGCCGATGCCGGTGCGCGTGAACCAGCGCCACTGCTCGGCGGCAATATTGCTTTGGTCGCCGATCGCCAGCGCCACCAGCACGCCGGCGAACGGCGCATCGGCCGGCATCGCCGCCAGCATTCGCGCCCGCATCCGCGCGCGCCAGCGTGCAATGCGCCAGGCGGGCCGCAGCGCCACCGGCGATGCCGGGCCGGCCGCCAGCACGTAGCCGGTCGCGCCGATGCCTCGCTGCAGCAGCCAGTATTCGTAGTCGAAGCCATGCGGGTTGGCGAGCCCGTGCGGCCGCTTCAGCCGCACGGTCAGCGCCAGCCGCGTGCCGGGCAGCAGAGCGGGCGGCGCCTGTTGCCAGCCGAGCGACAGCAGCGCCGGCAAGCCCGCCGGCCGCTTGCCGTCGACGCTCAGGTTGAACCGCAGGCCCTCGCCGTTGCCGGTCGGCAAGCTGGACACCACGCCGGTCAGCGACAGCGTCACGCCTTCGAGCTCGGCGGCGAGCCGTTGGGACAGCCGGCGCTCGGCGCGCCAGGCCGTCCATGCCGCGCCAGCGGTCAGCGCGGCGAGCGCGGTCACCAGCACGGTGGCCAGCCAGCGGGCATGGAAGACAAGGGAGGAAGAACGCGGGCGCGCCGGCACCGTTCGGCGGTGTCGTCCGGCAAGCGGCGACAGCACGAGCACCACGCCGAACGAAGCCAGCCCCGCGGTCATGCTGGTGCCCGCGGAAGGCAGCGCCGGCAGCTGCTGCACCAGCCAGCAACCCGCCACGAAGGCGCACAGGGTCAGGCGCATCGCGGCGCCGGCAACGCAGGAACTACAGGAACAGCAGGAACAGCAGGGACAGCAACGAACGCCGGGCCCGATACGCCCGCAGCATGTCCATCTGCCGCCGGGCAAATCGTAGAAACCGCAGAAAGCCTAAGGTCCGCAAGTACCGCAGACATGCCCGCCCTCGTTCGACGATCACGATGCCTGCGTTTATACCGCCGGGCAGCGGCCCAGAACGTGTCAGTCCGTCACGGCGGAGGGTGGCGCCATCGTCGCGGCAAAGGCGGCCAGCCGGGGCAGCGCCTCGACCGCATTGCGCCAGGTCGCCTGGGCCAGGGTTGGGGCATCGATGCCGCGCAGTTCGGTCAGCACCCGCGCGACGCCTGCGACCTCGGCCGGTGTGTTGCGCACCTTGCGCTGTTCGCCGAACTGATCGTCGGTCAGCCATGCCGGCGCGATATCGGGCGCATCGGTTTCCAGCACCAGCGCGTCCAGCGGCAACTCCACCGCCAGCCGCCGGATCTGCCGCGCGCGGCTGAAGGTCACGTTGCCGCCGAAGCCGAGCTTGAAGCCCTGCTCGACGAAGCGCTGCGCCTGCTGCGCGCTGCCGTTGAAGGCGTGCGCGATCCCGCGCCGCACGCCGACGCGCCGCAATTGCGCGGCGACCTGGTCCTGCGACTTGCGGACATGCAGCAGCACCGGCAGATCGAACTCGCGCGCGATCTTCAGCTGCTCGACGTAGAGCCAGGTCTGGTGCTGCGCATCGAGCCCCGGCACGAAGAAGTCCAGGCCGATCTCGCCGATGCCGACGAAGCGGGGATCGGGCAGCGCGGCCTCTACCTCGCGCCGCAGCGCGTCGAGGTCGGGCTGCCCCGCTCCGGGGGTACACAGCGGATGGATGCCGAGCGCGTAGACGCAGGCCGGATGGCGATGCGCCAGCGCGCGCACGGCGGCGAAGTTCGACACCGCCACCGCGGGCAGCACGATGCCGGCGACGCCGGCCGCGGCCGCGGCCGCCACCACCGCGTCGCGGTCGTCATCGAACTCGGCCGCGTCGAGGTGGCAATGGGTGTCGATCCACATCGGGGCAAGCTCCGGCGCGCCGCGGATCAGCGTTCGCGATGCAGATGGCCGTCGCGCAGCCGCAGCACGCGGTCGCAGCGGTTCGCCAGATCGAGATCGTGCGTGACGATCACGAAGCTGGTGCCCAGCGTGCGCGACAGCTCCAGCATCAGGTCGTAGACGCCGCCGGCGGTGTGGTCGTCGAGGTTGCCGGTCGGCTCGTCGGCCAGCACGCACGCCGGCTGCCCCACCAGCGCGCGCGCGATCGCCACGCGCTGCCGCTCGCCGCCGGACAGCTCGCCGGGACGGTGCTTCGCGCGCTCGCCGAGGCCGACGCGCGCCAGCATCGCTTGCGCGGCCTCGCGCGCCTCGCCCTGGCGCAGGCCGCGGATGCGCATCGGCATCGCGACGTTGTCCAGCGCGGTGAACTCCGGCAGCAGATGGTGGAACTGGTAGACGAAGCCGAGCGAGCGGTTGCGCACCAGGTTGCGCTCGGTCTCGCGCAGGTCGGTGAAGGGCTTGCCGAGCAGCGCGACGCTGCCCGAATCGGGATTGTCGAGCCCGCCCAGCACATGCAGCAGCGTGCTTTTGCCCGAGCCGGAGGCGCCGACGATGGCGACCTTCTCGCCGGCATCGATGCGCAGATCGACGCCGCGCAGCACCTCGACGTCGAGCCCGCCCTGGCGGAAACGCTTGCACAGCCCCTGCGCGGTCAGGATCGGCTGCGCGGCGGCGGTGGCGCCCGCCGGCGTGGCCTCGGGCGCGGCGGTGCGGTTCAGCATGGCCTCATTCATAGCGCAGCGCCTCCGCGGGGTTCACGCGGGCGGCACGCCAGCTGGGATAGAGCGTGGCCAGGATGGCCAGCACGAAGGAAATGGTGCCGATGGTGGCGATGTCGTTCACGCGCGGGTCCGAGGGCAATTCGCTGATGAAGTAGATGTCGCGGGGCAGGAACTGGACCTGCAGGATCCGCTCGATGAAGGGCACGATCACGTCGATATTGGTCGCGATCAGCGTGCCGCCGAGCACGCCGAGCACGGTGCCGATAAAGCCGATGGCTACGCCCTGCACGATGAAGATGCGCATGATCGAGCCGGGCTGCGCGCCCATGGTGCGCAGGATCGCGATATCGGCCTGCTTGTCGGTCACCGTCATCACCAGCGTCGACACCAGGTTGAAGGCCGCCACCGCGATGATCAGCGTCAGGATGATGAACATCATCCGTTTCTCGGTCTGCACCGCGGCGAACCAGTTGCGGTTCTGCTTGGACCAGTCGCGCAGATAGAGCTCGCCGGACAGCGTGCCGGCGAGCGCGTCGGCGACCTGCGGGGCGCGCTGCATGTCGGACAGCTTCAGCCGCAGGCCGTTGGGACCGTCGAGCCGGAACAGCGTCTGCGCGTCCTGGATGTCGATCAGCGCCAGCGCGCTGTCGAACTCGTAATGCCCCGACGAGAACACGCCGACCACGGTGAACTGCTTGAGCCGCGGCAGCACGCCCGCCGGCGTGATGGTGCCCTGCGGCGCCACCAGCGTGACCTTGTCGCCCACGCGCACGCCCATCGCCGCGGCCAGCTCGCCGCCGAGCACGATGCCGAAGCCGCCGGGCTGCAGCTCGGTCAGGCTGCCGGCCTTGAACTGCCTGCCGATGTCCGAGACCTTGGGCTCCTCGGCCGGATCGACGCCGCGCAGCAGCACGCCGCGCACGGTGTCGTCGCGCGTCAGCATCGCCTGCGCGGCGACATAGGGCGCGGCGCCGACTACCTCCTTGTTGCGCATCGCCTCGGCGGCGGTGCGGCGCCAGTCGGGCAGCGTGGATGGGCCGATCACCTCGATATGCGCCAGCACCGACAGCATGCGGTCGCGTACCTCCTTCTGGAAGCCGTTCATCACCGACAGCACGACGATCAGCGCGGCCACGCCGAGCGCGATGCCGAGCATCGAGATCATCGAGATGAAGGAGATGAAGGTATTGCGGCTGGCGCGTTTGCTGGCGCGGGTATAGCGCCAGCCGATCTGCCACTCGTAGGGAAAGTTCAAGACGGTTCCTGTGTTCGTTGCCAACGCGCGATGGCGCCCGTGAGGCCGGATCGATGGCCCGGCCGGGCCGCAATCGCGCCCCCGGGCGCGTGCTGATCGGGCGTAAATCCGGCGCAAGTCCGGCGCCAGTTCGGCGCAAATCCGGCGCGAATTCATCCGAATCGGGTGAATCGGGACGCGCCGGCCACCCGCGAGTTTACAATCTCGCCAACCATGACGACGCACCTGACCCTGATTGTGCCCTTTTCGGTCCCGCCCGGCGCGGATACCGAGGGCCTGGACGAACCGAACGGCGCCGGCGGCGGCATTGCCGGCGCCCTGCTGCGCCAGTTGGAGTTGCCGGCGCTGGGAAAGTTGCTGACGCGCGCCGGCACGACTGCGCGCGAGCGCCACGGCGCCGGCTACGATCCGATCGCGCTGCGCTCGCTCGCCCATGAGCGCTGGCTGGCCGCGCGCGCCGGCCTGGACACCGCGCGCGTGCCGACCGCGCCCTACATGCGGCTGGCCGACCATGGCGGCGCCGACGCCGATCACGACCTGCGGTCCGGCACCGACCCGCAGTCCTGGGTCTGCCTGCAGCCGGTCCACATCCATGCCGCGCGCGATCACCTGGTGCTGATGGACCCGGCGCTGCTGACGCTGGACGCCGCCGAATCGGCCGCGCTGCGCGAGGCCATCGCGCCGCTGTTGAGCGATTCGGGCATCGCGCTGGATGCGCCGCACCCCGGCCGCTGGTATCTGCCCGAAGCCGTGTTCGGCCCGCTGGACGCGACCCCGCCGCTGCGCGCGGCCGGCCGCAATATCGACGTCTGGATGCAGTCCGGCCCGCGCGAGCGCGACTGGCGCCGGCTGCAGAACGAGATCCAGATGACCTGGTTCGACCATCCGGTCAACCAGGCGCGCGAGGCCCGCGGCGCGCTGCCCGTCAACTCGGTCTGGCTGCATGGCGGCGGCGCGCTGCGGCCGGTGCCGCGGCTGGCCGATACGGTGCTGGCCGACGATCCGCTGCTGCGTGGGCTCGCGCTGGCCGGCGGCGCGGAATGCCTGCCCTTGCCGCCTTCGCTGGCATCGCTTGAATCGCTCGCATCGCTTAAGGCCGAGGGCAGCGCCATGGCGCTGCTCGATGCCTGCGCCTCGGCCTATCTCGCCGAGGACTGGGGCAGCTGGATCGAACGGCTGCATGCGCTCGAGGCCGACTGGTTCGCGCCGGCGCTGGCCGCGCTCGAGTCGGGCCGGCTGCAGGCGCTGACGCTGGTGCTCGGCGGCGACGACCATCACGCCGAATTCACCGTGCGCCGCGGCGACCTGCGCAAGTTCTGGCGCGGCCTGGGCATTCGCGGCGACTGGCGCGCGCTGCTGTCCGATCTCGCGCTGGCCGCATGAGGGCGACCATGCCAACGCCGCTTCGTCCGCCTCATCCACTTGCCGCGCCGCGCCCGCTTGGTCTGTCACACCCGCTTGGTCTGTCGCACCCGCTTGGTCTGTCGCACCCGCTTGGTCTGTCGCATCCGCTTCGTCTGCCGCGTCCGCTTCGTCTGCCGCGTCCGCTTCCCCTGCTGCGGCCGCTGCGTCTGCTTCGTCCGCTGCGGCTGCTTCGCCCGCTTTGCCGCCGCCCCGGCCCCTGCCCCGCTATCGTTCCGACCCCATGACCCGCATCGCGATCCGCCCCCACCAGCCCGACCACGCCAGCGCCCTCGCGGCGCTGGGCCTGCATCCGACGCTGGCGCGCATCCTGTCGGCGCGCGGCGTCACCCATGCGCGCGAGCTGGCCACCGACCTGCCCGAGCTGATGGCCCCGCAGGCGATGAAGGGCATCGACCGCGCCGCGGTCTATCTCGCCGATGCGATCGCCGCGCGCCGCCGGCTGCTGATCGTCGCCGACTACGACTGCGACGGCGCCACCGCCTGCGCGGTGGGCGTGCGCGGCCTGCGCATGCTGGGTGCCCAGGTCGACTACATCGTGCCGAACCGTTTCGAATACGGCTACGGCCTGACGCCGGAGATCGTCGCGTTGGCGGCGCAGCGCAACCCGGACGTGATCGTCACCGTCGACAACGGCATCGCGAGCGTCGATGGCGTGGCCGCGGCCAATGCGCGCGGCATCGACGTGGTGGTCACCGACCACCATCTCCCTGGCGACCAGCTGCCCGACGCGGCGGTGATCGTCAATCCGAACCAGCCGGGCTGCGGCTTTCCCAGCAAGAACCTGGCGGGCGTCGGCGTGATGTTCTACGTGCTGCTGGCGCTGCGCGCGGAATTGCGCCAGCGCGGCGTGTTCACGCCGGCCAATCAGCCGCGCCTCGACACACTGCTCGACCTGGTCGCGCTGGGCACCGTGGCCGACGTGGTCAAGCTCGACACCAACAACCGCATCCTGGTCGCGCAGGGGCTCAAGCGCATGCGCGCCGGCCGCATGCATGCGGGCGTCGCCGCGCTGTTCCGCGCGGCCGGACGCGAGGCCAGCCGCGCCACCACCTTCGACCTGGGCTTCGGCCTGGGACCGCGGCTGAACGCCGCCGGACGGCTCGCCGACATGTCGCTCGGCATCGAATGCCTGCTCAGCGACGACGCCGAGCGCGCGTGGGAGATCGCGCAGCAGCTCGACGCGATGAACCGCGAGCGGCGCGATATCGAGGCCGGCATGCAGCAGGAGGCGCTGCAGATCCTCGAGCGTCCGCTCGACGGGCTCGACCCGTCGTCGCGCTTTACCGTCAGCGTGTTCAACGACACGTGGCACCAGGGCGTGATCGGCATCGTCGCGTCGCGGCTCAAGGAGAAGTTCCATCGCCCGACCATCACCTTCGCGCCGGGCGACGAGGCCACCATCAAGGGCTCGGGCCGCTCGATTCCGGGCTTTCATCTGCGCGACGCGCTCGATCTGGTGTCCAAGCGCCATCCCGGCCTGCTGGTCAAGTTCGGCGGCCATGCGATGGCGGCCGGCCTGACGCTGCGCGCTGGCGATTTCGAGCGCTTCATGGATGCGTTCGAGGGCATCGGCCGCGAATGGCTGACCGACGACCACCTCGCCCGCGTGATCGAGACCGACGGCGAGATCGAGGACCACTGCTTCGATCCGGCCTTCGTCTCGCTGCTGGAGCAGCAGGTATGGGGCCAGGGCTTTCCGCCGCCGACCTTCTGCGGGGAATTCGACGTGCTGCGCCAGACCGTGCTCAAGGGCAAGCACCTGAAGCTGCAGCTCGGACGCGGCAAGCGCCAGTTCGACGCGATCTGGTTCAACCACGCCGACACGCTGGGTGCCAGCGCGATGGTGGCCTACCGGCTCGACAACAACACGTTCAACGGCGTCACGCGCGTGCAGATGGTGATCGAGCACGCGCAGTAGGGACAGGCTCTGCCAGCCGATAGTTCGCCCCGTGAAAGCAGGGGCCAAGCGGCTGCCGAAGGGCGCTGCGTCCCGCATGCGCGGAGACGACGCCGATGCGAAGGCAGGACCCGGCCTTACCCCCGCGCCGGCAGCATCGTGGCCGGATCGACCGGCTTGCCGTTGCCGCGCACCTCGAAGTGCAGTTCGCTGGCCGCGGCGCCCATGCGGCCCACCACCTGGCCCGCGTCGACGTGGGCGCCTTCCTTGACCATCGGCTGATCGAGATTGCCGTAGACGGTCAGCCAGTCGTCGTTGTGCTTGACGATCACCAGCGTGCCGTAGCCGCGCAGCGCGCCGACGTGGATCGCCCAGCCGGCCGCGGCGGCACGTACGGTGCCATTGGCCGGCACCGCGATGCGCAGGCCTTTGCTGGACGGTGGCGAATAGCCGTGCGTGACCGTGCCGTCGGCCGGCCATTGCAGCGCGATGCGGCTGGACGGCGGCCGGCTCGACGGCGTGGCCGCGCGCGGGGTCTCCTCGACCGTGGCCGGGCCGCTGGGGTTGCTGGCGGCGGCGGCCGCGGCCCCGGCCGGTGGCCGCACCCGGATCAGCTGGCCGACCTCGATGCGATCGGCGCTCGGCAACGCGTTCCAGCGCACCAGGTCGCGCACCGAGCGGCGGTGGCGGCGCGCGATCGAATACAGCGTGTCGCCGGAGCGCACCCGGTAGAAGCCGTCCGGCGCGGGGCCGCCCTCGCCCACGGTGCCGCAGCCGGCCAGCGTCGCCAGCATCGTGGCGGCCAGCGCGGCAATGGCGCGCCGGCGGCCGATGGCCGGGGCGGTCGGTGCGGTCGCGGTCGGGAGGGTCGAAATGGCTGGCATCGTCATGGCTGCGTCGGGAATCTGGGCCCGCCGCCATGTCGCCCTGGCGGGCCGGAGCGGCGGAATGAACGGCGGACGGTACGGCGGAATGGAAACGGAGGCGGCGCCAGCGATGTAACGGTTGACGCACCCGCAACTGTAGACCATCGGTCACGGCCACAGTTCGACGCGCCGCCCGGAATCGCCCAGCAGTGACCCGGGCAGGACCCGAGCCGCCGCGGCCCCGGCATCGCCAAAGCGTGGCCGTCCGCGCGGCGCATTATCCGTCATTACCCGGGGAATGCCGTCCCGTTCCGCTATAATTCACGGTTTTCAAAGCGCAAGAACACCATGGAAGCAGAACGCCTCAACGCCATCTCCGGCGCCATCTCCGATCTCCGTTCCCGGACGGAAGATCTACGGGGGTATCTTTGACTACGACGTCAAGGTAGGACGTCTGGCCGAAGTCAACGGCGAACTGGAGGACCCCGAGGTCTGGAACAACCCGAAGCGGGCCCAGGACCTCGGCAAGGAAAAGAAGATGCTCGAAGGCGTGGTCCAGGTACTGGGCAAGCTGACCGAGGATCTGGAAAGCGCGCAGGAGCTGTTCGAGCTCGCGCGTGAAGAGGGCGACGACGACACGCTGGTGTCGATCGAAGAGGACGTCAAGGGCTTTGAGGCGGCGGTCGCCGACATGGAGTTCCGCCGCATGTTCTCCGGCCAGCTCGATCAGGCCAATGCCTTCATCGACATCCAGGCCGGCGCCGGCGGTACCGAGGCGTGCGACTGGGCCTCGATGCTGCTGCGCCAGTACCTGAAGTACTGCGAGCGCAAGGGCTTCAAGGCCGAGGTGCTGGAAGAATCCGAGGGCGATGTCGCCGGCATCAAGAGCGCCACGATCAAGGTCGAGGGCGAATACGCGTTCGGCTATCTGCGCACCGAGACCGGCGTGCACCGCCTGGTGCGCAAGTCGCCGTTCGACTCGTCGGGCGGCCGGCATACGTCGTTCTCGTCGGTGTTCGTCTATCCGGAGGTCGACGACTCGTTCGAGGTCGAGATCAATCCGGCGGACCTGCGCGTCGATACCTATCGCGCCTCGGGCGCGGGCGGCCAGCACATCAACAAGACCGATTCGGCCGTGCGGATCACGCATATCCCGACCGGCATCGTCGTGCAGTGCCAGAACGACCGCTCGCAGCACCGCAACCGTGCCGAGGCGATGTCGATGCTGAAGTCGCGCCTGTACGAGCACGAGATGCGCAAGCGCCAGGCCGAGGCCGACAAGCTCGAATCGACCAAGACCGATGTGGGCTGGGGCCACCAGATCCGCTCGTATGTGCTGGACCAGAGCCGCATCAAGGACCTGCGCACCAACGTCGAAATGTCCAACACGCAGAAGGTGCTGGACGGCGACCTGGACACCTTCATCGAGGCGAGCCTGAAACAGGGCCTGTAAGCGCAGGCCGAGCGTTGCAGCACCAGCAGGACCGGCGCCAGCTCGCGCCACCCATCCCGCGGCGCGGCCGTGCCGCGGGGTCCGACCTCTCTCCGCCAGGGCGATATCCATGACCACAGCCGCATCGACTGACGCATCGACCGCCGCATCGACCGACGCATCCCATCTGATCATCGTCACCGGCGCCTCGCGCGGCCTCGGCGCCGCGCTGGTGCGGGCGCTGATGGTCCCGGGCAACCGGCTGGTGTGCGTGGCGCGCAGCCGCAATGCGGAACTGGAGCAGGCGGCGCAGGCCAGCGGCGTGCCGATCGCCTGGCACCTGCAGGACCTGTCGAAGCCGGCGCAGGCGGCGAGCTGGCTGGCGAGCGTGCTCGACAGCGTCGACGCCCCCGCCAGCGCGACGCTGGTGCTGAACGCCGGCGTGATCGAGCCGATCGCGCCGATCGCCGAGCTGCAGGAGGCCACGCTGGTGCCGCACTTGATGACCAACCTCGTGTCGCCGATGACGCTGACCGCGGCCTTCCTGGCGCGCAGCGAGCGCTTCGGCTGCCCGCGCAAGGTGCTGGCGATCTCGTCCGGCGCCGCGCGCCGGCCGGTCGAGGGCTGGAGCGCCTACTGCGCCGGCAAGGCCGCGCTCGACATGTTCGTGCGCTCGGTCAATGCCGAGTACGCGTCGGTGCCGGCCGAGCGCGGCGTGCGCGCAGTGGCGCTGGCCCCGGGCGTGGTCGATACCGGCATGCAGGCCGCGATCCGCGAGGCCGACTTCGCGCAGGTCGAACGCTTCCGCTCGCTGAAGGCCAACGCGCAGCTGACCAGCCCCGACGAGGCCGCCGCCCGCATCGCCACCTATCTGCAGCGCGCCGACTTCGGCAGCACCGAACTCGACGATATCCGCAATACCTGACTTTCCCGCGCGGCCCCGTGCCCCGCCCTTTGACGACATCATGACCGAACCCACCCGCGCGCCTGCCGAGCAGGCCCCCGCCGTCGACGAAAACAAGATCATTGCCGAGCGGCGCGAGAAGCTGCAGGCGCTGCGTCAGCAAGGCGTCGCCTTCCCCAACGACTTCCGTCCGACCCATCAGGCCGCCAGCCTGCACGCGCAATACGGCGACGCCGACCAGGCCGCGCTCGAGGCCAATCCGGTCGAGGTCGCGGTAGCCGGCCGCATGATGCTCAAGCGGGTAATGGGCAAGGCCAGTTTCGCCACGGTGCAGGACGGCAGCGGCCAGATCCAGTTCTACATCACGCGCGACAAGGTCGGCGAAGAGGTCTACGCCAACTTCAAGCACTGGGACCTGGGCGACATCGTCAGCGCGCGCGGGCTGCTGTTCCGCACCAACAAGGGTGAACTGTCGGTGCAGGTGCAGGAGCTGCGCCTGCTGTCGAAGTCGCTGCGGCCGCTGCCGGACAAGTTCCACGGCCTGGCCGACCAGGAGATGAAGTACCGCCAGCGCTATGTCGACCTGATCGTCTCGCCGGAGACGCGCGCGACCTTCCGCGCCCGCACCGAGGCCATCTCGTCGCTGCGCCGTCATATGGCCGAGGCCGGCTTCATGGAAGTCGAGACGCCGATGCTGCATCCGATTCCCGGCGGCGCCGCGGCCAAGCCCTTCATCACGCACCACAACGCGCTGGACATGCAGATGTTCCTGCGCATCGCGCCCGAGCTCTATCTGAAGCGGCTGATCGTCGGCGGCTTCGAGCGCGTGTTCGAGATCAACCGCAACTTCCGCAACGAGGGGGTCAGCCCGCGCCACAACCCCGAGTTCACGATGATGGAGTTCTACGCGGCCTATACCGATTACCGGTGGCTGATGGACTTCACCGAGGACCTGATCCGCAAGGCGGCGATCGACGCGCGCGGCAGCGCGACGCTGACCTATCAGGGACGCGAGCTGGACCTGTCGAAGCCCTTCCACCGGCTGACCATCACGCAGGCCATCCAGAAGTACGCGCCGCAATACACCGATGCGCAGCTGGCCGATGCGGACTTCCTGCGCGCGGAGCTGAAGAAGTTCGGCGTCAACACCGGCGCGCCGCAATTCCTCAACGCGGGCCTGGGCACGCTGCAACTGGTGCTGTTCGAGGAGACTGCCGAGAGCCAGCTGTGGGAGCCGACCTTCATCGTCGACTATCCGGTCGAGGTGTCGCCGCTGGCGCGCGCCTCCGATACGGTGCCCGGCATCACCGAGCGCTTCGAGCTGTTCATCACCGGCCGCGAGATCGCCAACGGCTTCTCGGAGCTCAACGACGCCGAGGACCAGGCCGAGCGCTTCCGCAAGCAGGTCGAGCAGAAGGACGCGGGCGACGAGGAGGCGATGTATTTCGACGCGGACTACATCCGCGCGCTGGAATACGGCATGCCCCCGACGGGCGGCTGCGGCATCGGCATCGACCGGCTGGTGATGCTGCTGACCGACAGCCCGAACATCCGCGACGTCATCCTGTTCCCGCACCTGCGGCGGGAAGACTGAGCCGGGCCGCGCCGACGGGCGCGGGCTCGAGCCATGAAAAAGCGCGCCCCTGGAGCGCGCTTTTTTTGTCCGCACCGCCGGCCGATGGCACAGACCATGATCCGGCCGGTCAGGCCCGACGTTCGTACCGCTGCTGCACTACTGCATGACCGCCCTGCCGCCCTACTGGGCTTCCTCGATCCACGCGGCCTGGATGGCCTCGAGGATCTTTTCGCCGGACCGCTCGGGCAGGTCGTCGAAGCCGTCCAGCTCCAGCACCCAGCGGCGCAGGTCGGTGAAGCGCACCGTCAGCGGATCGACATCGGGGTACTTGTCGTACAGCGCTGCCGCGATGTCAAAGGTATCCGTCCATTTCATCAGGGGTTCTCCAAGGTCTTCGTTCGCCATGGAATCGCCATGCCGCCGGGGCAGGCAACACGGGCCTCAGTGGCCTTCCTTGGCGTGGTTGATGGTGTATTTGGGAATCTCGATGGTCAGGTCTTCGTCGGCGACGATGGCCTGGCAGGACAGCCGGGAATTCGGCTCGAGGCCCCAGGCCTTGTCGAGCAGGTCTTCCTCTTTCTCTTCGGCTTCGTTCAGCGAATCGAAGCCCTCCCGCACCACCACGTGGCAGGTGGTGCAGGCGCACGACTTCTCGCAGGCATGCTCGATCTCGATGTCATGCTCGAGCAGCACGTCGCAGATGCTGGTGCCCTTCCTGGCTTCGATCACGGCGCCCTCGGGGCAGTATTCGGCGTGGGGCAGTACGACAATCTGTGGCATATGGGGTCCTGATATTGGGGATGGCGGGCGACGCGGCAGGTGAAATGGAGCGCCTCAGCCGAGCTCCTGCACCTTGCGGCCGGCCAGCGCTTGCTTGATCGAGCGGTCCATGCGGCGGGCCGCGAACTCGTCGGTGCCCCGCGACAGCGCTTCGATGGCCGCCTTGATCGCCAGATGGTCGTCGCCGGCGGCGGTCTCGCGCACGCTCGTCATCAGGGCTTCGACCTCGGCGCGCTCGTCGTCCGACAGCAGGTCGCCGTCGGCCTGCAGCGCGCTGCGCGTGGCCTCGAGCAGCCGCTCGGCCTCGACACGCTCCTCGGCGAGCGCGCGGCTCTTCATGTCGTGCTCGGCCTCGCGGAAGCTGTCCTGCAGCATCCGCGCGATATCGTCGTCGCCGAGACCGTACGAGGGCTTGACGGCGATCGAGGCCTCCACGCCCGACTGCGTCTCGCGCGCCGACACCGACAGCAGCCCGTCGGCGTCGACCTGGTAGGTCACGCGGATACGGGCCGCGCCGGCCACCATCGGCGGAATGCCGCGCAGCTCGAAGCGCGCCAGCGAACGGCAGTCGCTGGCCAGTTCGCGCTCGCCCTGCAGCACGTGGATCGCCATCGCGGTCTGGCCGTCCTTGAAGGTGGTGAACTCCTGCGCGCGCGCGACCGGGATCGTGCTGTTGCGCGGGATGATCTTCTCGACCAGGCCGCCCATGGTTTCGACGCCCAGCGACAGCGGAATCACGTCGAGCAGCAGCCAGTCATCGCCCGGCGCGTTGTTGCCGGCCAGCAGATTGGCCTGCATCGCCGCGCCCAGCGCGACCACCTTGTCCGGATCGAGATTGGTCAGCGGCGGCTGGCCGAAGAAATCGGCGACCGCCTTGCGGATCGACGGCATGCGCGTGGCGCCGCCGACCAGCACCACGCCCTTGACCTCGTCGGGCGCCACGCCGGCATCGCGCAGCGCCTTGCGCACCGGCGCCAGCGTCTTCTGCACCAGATGCGCGGTCATCTCGCGGAACTGCTCGGCGGTGAGCGGCAGATGGACGATCTCGCCGGTGGTCAGCACCGCGTCGATCACCGTGCTGTCGGCTTCCGACAGCGCTTCCTTGGCGGCGCGCGCGCGCACCATCAGCAGGCGGGTGTCCTCGGCCGACAGCGGCTGCAGGCCGGCCTGCTCGACGATCCAGCAGACCAGCCGCTGGTCGAAGTCGTCGCCGCCCAGCGCGGAATCGCCGCCGGTCGCCATCACCTCGAAGACGCCCTTGGTCAGCTTCAGCACCGAGATGTCGAAGGTGCCGCCGCCGAGGTCGTAGACCGCGTAGATGCCTTCCGAGGCGTTGTCGAGCCCGTAGGCGATCGCCGCCGCGGTCGGCTCGTTCAGCAGGCGCAGCACTTCGAGGCCGGCCAGGCGCGCCGCGTCCTTGGTCGCCTGGCGCTGCGCGTCGTCGAAATAGGCGGGCACGGTGATCACCGCGCCGACCAGGTCGTCGCCCAGCGCATCCTCGGCGCGCTGGCGCAGCGTGGCCAGGATCTCGGCCGAGACCTCGACCGGGCTCTTGATGCCGGCGACGGTCTTGATCTGCAGCATGCCGGGCGCGTCGACGAAGTCGTACGGGCTGTGCTCGATATGCGCGACGTCGTGCAGGCCACGGCCCATGAAGCGCTTGACCGAGACGATGGTGTTCTTGGGATCGCGCACCGCCTCTTCCTGGGCGCGGAAGCCGATCTGCGCGGTCTGGTTCGGCAGATAGCGCACCACCGACGGCAGCAGCGTACGGCCGCTCTCGTCGGCCAGCACCTCGGGAATGCTGTTGCGAACGGCCGCCACCAGCGAGTTGGTGGTGCCGAGGTCGATACCGACCGCAAGCCGTCGCTGGTGGGGTGCCGGCGACATGCCGGGTTCGGAAATCTGAAGCAGTGCCATGTCAATCTTCTGTTGTCGGGGCGAGCGGCGCGATGGCCGGGCGAAGGTCCTGGGCGCGCGCCGCCGGATTACCCGCTTTTGCCGGGGCGCCATTGTGTCATGGCCCCCGCGATGGTGCCTGCCGCGCTAGCTTTCGAGGCGGTCGATCGCCTCGCTCGCGTCGTGCTCGATCTTCTCGACGAACATCAGCTGGCGCGCCGCGGCGGCCGCGGCCTCGTCGTCGCCGGCATCGAGCAGGCCGCCGAGCGCGCTCTGGCGTTCGCGCTTCTCCTGGCGCAGCGAGCGCAGCAGCGCGTCCAGCGCCGCGGCGTCGCGCTGCTGTACCGCGTCCTGCAGCGCCTCGCGCCACTCCATCTGCTGCATCAGGAAGTCGGGCGCCATGGCCGTATTGTTCTCGGCCTGGATATCGATGCCGCGCAGCGACAGCAGATAGATCGCGCGCTTGAGCGGCTGGCGCAAGGTCCGGTAGGCCTCGTTCGCATGCGCGGCCCATTGCATCGCGACGCGCCGCTCGGCGTCGCCGGCATGGGCGAAGCGGTCCGGATGGGCCTGCGATTGCACCGTGCGGTAGGCGGCGTCGAGCGCTGCCTCGTCGACGGTGAAGCGGGCCGGCAGCCCGAACAGGGCGAAGTAATCGTCTTTCAAGGTAGTCCTGCTGGAAGGCTATGGCGGAGGCGGCGGTGCCTCGTCCGTGAGGCGCCACCGCCGTGCCCGGCCCTCTCCCGCCAGCGGGAGAGGCACACGCTCAGGCCGCCGGCCTTAAACGCGGAACGATTCGCCGCACCCGCACTCGTCCTTGACGTTCGGGTTGTTGAAGCGGAAGCCTTCGTTCAACCCTTCGCGGGCGAAGTCGAGCTCGGTGCCGTCGATGTACGGCAGGCTCTTGGGATCGACCACCACCTTGACGCCGTGCGACTCGAACACCTGGTCCTCCGGCTGCAGCTCGTCGACATACTCGAGCTTGTACGCCAGGCCGGAACAGCCGGTCGTCTTGACGCCGAGCCGCAGGCCGATGCCCTTGCCCCGGCGGTCCAGATAGCGCGAAACGTGCTTCGCGGCTTTTTCGGTCAATGTGATCATCGCTACCACTTCCCTTCGATCGCTCAGGCGGCCTGTTGCGTCGGGGCGCCCGCGTGCTTCTTCTTGTAGTCCTCGACCGCGGCCTTGATCGCGTCCTCGGCCAGGATCGAGCAGTGGATCTTGACCGGCGGCAGCGCCAGTTCCTCGGCGATCTGGGTGTTCTTGATCTCCAGCGCCTGGTCCACGGTCTTGCCCTTGACCCACTCGGTCACCAGCGACGACGAGGCGATCGCCGAGCCGCAACCGTAGGTCTTGAACTTCGCGTCTTCGATCACGCCCTGCTCGTTGACCTTGATCTGCAGCTTCATCACGTCGCCGCAAGCGGGCGCGCCCACCATGCCGGTGCCGACGGCGTCGTCGTTCTTGTCGAACGAACCGACGTTACGGGGGTTTTCGTAGTGGTCGAGTACCTTGTTGGAGTAAGACATGTTGGCTACCTCTGTGACGTATCTTTTATGGGGTCGGTTGGACAGCGTTCAATGCGCCGCCCATTGAATCGAATTCAGGTCCACGCCGTCCTTGTACATCTCCCACAGCGGGGACAGGTCGCGCAGCTTGCCGATCTTGCTCTTCAACAGTTCGACCGTGTAATCGATCTCCTGTTCGGTGGTGAAGCGACCGACGGTGAAGCGGATCGAGCTGTGCGCCAGTTCGTCGTTGCGGCCCAGCGCGCGCAGCACGTAGGACGGCTCCAGCGAGGCCGAGGTGCAGGCGGAGCCCGACGACACCGCGACGTCCTTGATCGCCATGATCAGCGACTCGCCTTCGACGAAGTTGAAGCTGACGTTCAGGTTGTGCGGCACGCGGCGCTCGAAATCGCCGTTCAGATAGACCTCTTCCATGCCCGACAGGCCGTTCCACAGGCGGTCGCGCAGCATGCGGATGCGCTCGTTCTCGGTCGCCATTTCCTCGCGGGCGATGCGGAAGGCCTCGCCCATGCCGACGATCTGGTGCGTCGCCAGCGTCCCCGAACGCATGCCGCGCTCGTGGCCGCCGCCGTGCATCTGCGCCTCGATGCGCACGCGCGGCTTGCGGCGGACGTACAGCGCGCCGATGCCCTTCGGGCCATAGGTCTTGTGCGCCGAGAACGACATCAGGTCGACCTTCAGCTTCGACAGGTCGATCGCGACCTTGCCGGTGGCCTGCGCAGCGTCGCAATGGAAGATGATGCCCTTCTCGCGGCAGATCTCGCCGATCTGCTCGATGTCCTGGATCACGCCGATCTCGTTGTTGACCAGCATCACCGAGACCAGGATGGTGTCCGGGCGCAGCGCCTGCTTGAACACCTCGATGTCGATCAGGCCGTTTTCCTGCACGTCCAGGTAGGTGACCTCGAAACCCTGGCGCTCCAGTTCGCGCGTGGTGTCGAGTACCGCCTTGTGCTCGGTCTTGACCGTGATGATGTGCTTGCCCTTGCCCGAGTAGAAATTGGCCGCGCCCTTGATGGCGAGGTTGTCGGACTCGGTCGCGCCGGAAGTCCAGACGATCTCGCGCGGATCGGCGCCGACCAGCGCGGCCACCTGCTCGCGCGCTTCCTCGACGGCCTTCTCGGCTTCCCAGCCGTAGGCGTGACTGCGCGACGCGGGATTGCCGAACTGCTCGCGCAGATACGGAATCATCTTGTCCGCCACGCGCGGGTCCACCGGCGTGGTGGCCGAATAATCCATGTAGATCGGGAAATGTGGGGTGCTCATCGTTGTCACTGCCTTGTTTTGACTGCCTGGTGGGACACTGTGCGTCGCCTGGCTGGAGTCCCGCTCAGGACTGCGCCAGGCTGAAAACCGAATTCACCATCTTGGGCCGGGCGGGCTTGTCCGCCTTTTCCGCCGCGCCGGGCTGCGCCGTCCGCGCCGCCGGGGCGCTCTGGCGGACACCGCCCTCCTCGCGCATGTCGCGCAGCACGCCGGGCTGGCGGGCGCGCTGCTGTTCGACCAGATCCTTCAGCGAGACCGAGTCCAGATACTCGACCATCTTCTGGTTCAGGGTCGCCCACAGTTCGTGGGTCATGCAGCGGCCGGTATTCTCGTCGCCATTGCAATTGCCCTTGCCGCCGCACTGGGTGGCATCGAGCGGCTCGTCCACCGCGATGATGATGTCGGCCACCGTCACGTCCTCGGACTTGCGCGCCAGGCTGTATCCGCCGCCCGGGCCGCGCACGCTCTCGACGATCTGATGCCGGCGCAGCTTGGCGAACAGCTGTTCCAGATAGGACAGGGAGATCTTCTGGCGCTGGCTGATGCCGGCCAGCGTCACCGGACCCTGGTCCTGGCGCATGGCCAGGTCGATCATGGCGGTGACCGCGAAGCGGCCTTTGGTCGTCAATCTCATGATTGCGGGGGTAATACCTGATGAATTTCGTCAAGTATAAATTTCCCGACTAAATCGGTCAACTACCCCATGTCACTTCTTCGGCAGATCCCCTGGTGATGGCAAGGGCATTGCCGCAGTCGGGGACGGTCAGGCTCGGCCTGCCTCCGCGTCAGCCGGCGCCTGGCGCGGCGGCACGATCAGCGACAGCGGATGGCGCAGGATGCGCCCCCGCACCGCGGCGCTAAGCGCACGCCGGTCCACCCGGCGCAGATTGCGCGAGCGCAGTGCCATGTAAAAGGCCAGCGCGAAGCTGACCGCAACGTTCAACAGGCCCATCAGCGCGATGCCGGCCACCGCCAGCCACAGCGCCGGCATCCGCAGCGCATCGAGGCCCAGCACGCCGATCGCGGTACCGACCGAGCCTGTCGACAGCGTTACGTGGCGCACCTCCATATGCGGACCGAAGAAGCTCAGGATCTCGGGCCCCAGCCCGAGCAGAAAGCCCAGCGACACATTGCCCGCGATGCCGGACAGGTTGCGCTTCCAGAAGTCGGCCAGCCGCATGGCGCCCCGCTCGCCCAGCACATAGCGCAGCCGTCGATGGTAGGCGAGCACGTCGTGCACGCGGTGCAGCGCGAACCAGTTGTCCGCCCACCCCGAAATCAGGCTCGACAGCCACAGCAGCACGCCGGTGAAGATCGCGTACAGCGGCGTCGGACCCAGGATCGAGAACGACTCGATGGTGGCGATCGCCTTGGCCGGGGTGATCAGGTTGACCGACAGCAGCTTGCCGGCCAGCCACTGGATCGCCAGCGCCACCGGAAACACCACCGCCAGATTGCCGACGATGGCCGCCGCGTTCGAGCGGATCATCGCGACGGTATCGTCGACGAAGGCCTCCCTGCCCTCCGGCCGCCCCACCGCATCGAGCCGATGCGCCAGGGCCGGACCGGTCATCGCCGGCTGCTTGGTCGCCAGCGTGAAATGCGCGAAATGGATCGCCAGGAAGCTGCCGGCATAGTTCAGCGACGCCAGCAGCCCCTCGATGAACTTGTCCAGGTGCAAGCCATAGATCAGGAACTTCAGATAGACCGTGGCCACGGTGATCAGCCCACCGCCGGCCGCGGCCCGCACCAGCTCGCCGTACTCCTTGCGGTCGCGCGTGATGTAGTGCTCGCCGGTCTCGGCCGAGCGCTCGACCACCTTGCGCGCCAGATGCGAGAACGATTCCGCGGCCAGATGCTTGACGCTGCGGCGCGCCTGCGTCGAACGGATCAGTTCGCCGGCCAGCTGCGCGACCTTGCCGCGGCGCGCGGGGTCGGCCCAGGCGGCGAGCAGCATGTCGATACGGGCGAGCCGCACCTTCATCCGCTCGATCTGGAACACCACTTCGACGGAGACGCCGTTCTCCTCGAGATCCGCGTAGACATGGCGCGCGGCGTCGTGGCAGCCGTCGAGCAGCGCACGGCAGTAGTTCAGGCGGTGCAGGAAGACATCGCTGTCGCGCACCAGCCCTTCCTCGCACAGCGCCGCCACGGCGGGGCCGAGCCGGAAGAACGGCGTGTCGTCGACCCGGCCCGGCAGCCGCGCGCGGATCGCCTGGCTGAGCCCGGTGGCGCGCACCTGGCTGGCCAGCACCTGGATGCTGCTGGCCAGCGTGCGCTCGAGATGGTCCCAGTAGCGGGCGGGCAGGGTCTGGCGTGCGGCGGCGGCTTGGCCATCGCGCGTGCCTTCGACCGGGCCTTCGCCTGCGCCTGTGCCTGCAATCCCCACTGCGTCTGCGCCTTCAGCCGCCGCTTCACCCGCGCCTTCACCCGCGCCGTCAGCCGCCCCTTCATCCACCCCTTCACCCGCGCCGTCAGCCGGGCCTTCGCCGGCGGCCTCGTCCGGCGCAAACATCAGCAGCGCGCCGAGCCGTTCGAGCAGCTCCGCATCGAGCGCCGCCACCCAGTCGGCGTCGCGCTCGCCGACGAACAGCAGCGCGAACAGATCGGCCATGTCGCCGCGGTTCGGCGGCGGCGACAGGAAGCGCGCCTGCAGGCGGTCCATCATCTCGCCCCAGAAGCCCGGGTGCGAGGCCACGCCGGTGTCGCAGAAGAGCCCGGTCGGATCGTTGTCACGCAGGATCGTGCGGACCGTACGGGCAAAGCGTGCGGCCAGGTCAGGATTGCGTTCGAGCACCTGCAGCAGATAGCGCAGCCGGACGTGCTCGGGCCAGACGTCGTCGCCCGAGGTCGGCCCGGCGGCCGGGGCAGCGCCCGTAGCCGGCCAGCCATCGCGGCGCAGCCAATAGCCCAATTCGATCAGCCAGCCGTTGCGCTCGGCCAGCGCGCCGTCGGGATTGGCCGCGGACAGGATGGCGTCCAGCTGCAGGCTGGCATTGCGCGACTCGCGCCATTTGCGAAGCAGGGTTCGGAACATCGGGAAGGAAGGGAAAGACTGGCGCGAATCGGGTCGGACGCACGCCGGTGATCAGGCAGGCAGACGGGCCGCGGCGCGGCCCCCGCGGTCATTGTCGCTGGCGCAGCATTGCGACGATGCCCTCGCAGGCGTCCTCGACGTAATCGAGCACGCGCTCGAAGCCGTCGCCCTCGCCGTAGTAGGGATCGGGCACCTCGTCGGCATCGTGCCGGGTGGCGAAGTGCATCAGCAGCTTGACCTTGTGGCGATGCTCGGGCGGGCACAGGGCCTGCAGCCGCGCGAGATTGTCGCGGTCCATCGCCAGCACCAGGTCGAAGCGGGCGAAGTCCTCGACCGCGGCCAGCCGCGCCCGCTGCCCGGCGAGGTCATAGCCGCGCGCCAGCGCATGCTGCTGCGCGCGGCGGTCGGGCGCATGGCCCAGGTGATAGCTGTGGGTGCCGGCCGAATCGACCTCGACGGCGTCGGCCAGGCCGGCCTGGGCGAGTTTGGCGCGCAGCACGCCTTCCGCGGTCGGCGAGCGGCATATGTTGCCCATGCAACACATCAAAATGGCAAAGCGTTTCATGGTTTCCAATCTCACGCCGGCAGCGCCCCGCCCTCGCCCGCCGCGCCGAACACCTGCTGCTTGAGCTTGCTCAGCTGGTCGCGGACCTGCGCGGCTTGCTCGAACTCCAGGTTCTTGGCATGGTCGAGCATCTTCTTCTCGAGGCGCTTGATTTCCTTGGCGACCTGCTTCTCGCTCATGTCCTCGTAGCGGGCGCGCTCCTCGGCGGCCATCAGCTCGGCCTTGACCTCGTTCGGATCGTAGACGCCGTCGATGATGTCCTTGATCCGCTTGACCACGCCTCGCGGCGTGATGCCGTTGGCGGTATTGAAGGCGATCTGCTTGTTGCGGCGGCGCTCGGTCTCGTCGATGGCCTTGCGCATCGAATCGGTGATGCGGTCGGCGTACAGGATCGCGGTGCCGTTGACGTTGCGCGCGGCGCGGCCGATGGTCTGGATCAGCGAGCGCTCGGCGCGCAGGAAGCCTTCCTTGTCGGCATCGAGGATCGCCACCAGCGAGACCTCGGGGATATCCAGGCCCTCGCGCAGCAGGTTGATGCCGACCAGCACGTCGAAGGCGCCCAGGCGCAGGTCGCGGATGATCTCGACCCGTTCCACCGTGTCGATGTCCGAATGCAGGTAGCGGACCTTGATGCCGTTCTCGGACAGGAATTCGGTCAGCTGCTCGGCCATCCGCTTGGTCAGCGTGGTCACCAGCACGCGCTCGCCCGCCTGGATCCGCAAATGGATTTCCGACAGCAGATCGTCGACCTGCGACACGGCGGGACGCACGGTGATGATCGGATCGACCAGGCCCGTGGGCCGCACCACCTGCTCGACCACCTGGCCCGCATGGGCGCGCTCGTAGTCGGCCGGCGTGGCGGTGACGAATATCGCCTGCCGCATCTTGCGCTCGAACTCCTCGAACTTCAGCGGCCGGTTGTCCATCGCGGACGGCAGCCGGAAGCCGTATTCGACCAGCGTGGTCTTGCGCGAGCGGTCGCCGTTGTACATCGCGTTGAGCTGGCCGATCAGCACGTGCGATTCGTCCAGGAACATCAGCGCGTCGGGCGGCAGATAGTCGACCAGCGTCGGCGGCGGGTCGCCGGGACGGGCGCCGGACAGATGGCGCGAATAGTTCTCGATGCCCTTGCAGAAGCCCAGCTCGGCCAGCATTTCGAGGTCAAAGCGCGTGCGCTGCTCCAGCCGCTGCGCCTCGACCAGCTTGTTTTCCTTGTAGAAGAAATCGAGCCGCTCGCGCAGCTCCGCCTTGATCGCCTCGATGGCGCGCAGCACCGTCTCGCGCGGCGTCACGTAGTGGCTCGACGGATAGACCGTGAAGCGCGGAATCTTCTGCCGCACCTTGCCGGTCAGCGGATCGAAGTACTGCAGCGACTCGATCTCGTCGTCGAACAGCTCCACCCGCACCGCCACCTCGGCGTGTTCGGCCGGGAAGATGTCGACGGTGTCGCCGCGCACGCGGAAGGTGCCGCGCTGGAAATCGGTGTCGTTGCGGGTGTACTGCATCGCGATCAGCCGCCCGATCACGTCGCGCTGGCTGATGCGGTCGCCGGCCCGCAGAGTCAGAATCATCTGATGGTATTCGTTCGGGTTGCCGATACCATAGATCGCTGACACCGTCGCCACGATGATCGTGTCGCGCCGCTCCAGCAGGCTCTTGGTCGCCGACAGCCGCATCTGCTCGATATGCTCGTTGATCGACGAGTCCTTCTCGATGAACAGATCGCGTTGCGGGACGTAGGCTTCCGGCTGGTAGTAGTCGTAGTAGCTGACGAAGTACTCGACCGCGTTGCGCGGAAAGAACTCGCGGAATTCGGAGTAGAGCTGGGCGGCCAGCGTCTTGTTCGGGGCAAAGACGATGGCCGGCCGCCCCATCCGGGCGATCACATTGGCCATCGTGAAGGTCTTGCCCGAGCCCGTCACGCCGAGCAGCGTCTGGTAGGACAGGCCGTCCTCGATGCCTTCGACCAACTGGCGGATCGCCTCGGGCTGGTCGCCGGCCGGCGGATAGGGCTGATACAGCTGAAACGGCGAACCGGGGAAGCTGACGAATTTGTCCTCGTCCAGGGTGTGCGCGGCATCCGCGAGAGGCACGGCGAGATTCGACATAGACAGGCAGAAAACCTTTGGAATACGGGCGGATACGCTAGAATCTCGGGGTTGCGCGGTCCGTTTCAAGGCGGACCCACCGCACGCCCCCAGCGCAGTCCGAGCATTCTACGCCTTCCCGTTTTGTTACATAGCTGACCACGAGAATCCCAAATGAGTTTGTTTTCTGCCGTCGAGATGGCCCCGCGCGATCCCATCCTGGGCCTGAATGAAGCGTTCAACGCCGACACCCGTGCCAACAAGGTCAATCTGGGCGTGGGCGTGTACTTCACCGACGAAGGGAAAATTCCGCTGCTGCGCGCGGTGCAGGAAGCCGAGAAGGCACGCCTGACGACGGCCACCCCGCGTGGCTACCTGCCGATCGAGGGCATCGCGGCCTACGACCAGGCAGTGCAGACGCTGCTGTTCGGCAAGAACTCGCCGCTGATCACGGAAGGCCGTGTGGTGACGGCTCAGGCACTCGGCGGCACCGGCGCGCTGAAGATCGGCGCCGACTTCCTGAAGCGCCTGTATCCGGACGCCAAGGTCGCGATCAGCGATCCGAGCTGGGAAAACCACCGCGCGCTGTTCGAAGCTGCCGGTTTCCAGGTGGTCAACTATGCCTATTACGACGCCCCCAGCCACGGCCTGAATTTCGCCGGCATGGTGGAGTCGCTGAAGTCGTATCCGGCCAACACGATCGTCGTGCTGCACGCCTGCTGCCACAATCCGACCGGCGTCGACCTGTCGGCCGAGCAATGGCAACAGGTGGTCGGCCTGATCAAGGAACGGAACCTGATCCCCTTCCTCGACATGGCCTACCAGGGCTTCGCCGACGGCATCGACCAGGACGGCGCCGCGGTGCGTCTGTTCGCCGAGTCGGGCCTGCCGTTCTTCGTCTCGAGCTCGTTCTCGAAGAGCTTCTCGCTGTATGGCGAGCGTGTCGGCGCCCTGTCGATCGTGACGACCGGCAAGGAAGAGGCGCAGCGCGTGATGTCGCAGGTCAAGCGCGTGATCCGCACCAACTACTCGAACCCGCCGACGCATGGCGGCACCGTGGTCGCGACCGTGCTGAACAGCCCGGAACTGCGCGCGATGTGGGAGGAAGAACTGGCCGAAATGCGCGACCGCATCAAGCAGATGCGCCACGCGCTGGTCGACAAGCTGGCCGCCAAGGGCGTGTCGCGCGACTTCTCCTTCGTCAAGGCGCAGCGCGGCATGTTCTCGTACTCGGGCCTGACCACCGAACAGGTCGAGCGCCTGAAGTCGGAACACGGGATCTATGCGGTCGGCACCGGTCGCATCTGCGTGGCGGCGCTCAATAGCCGCAATATCGACGCCGTGGTCGACGCGATCGCCGCGGTGCTGTAAGCCTCGGGACCACTCCTGACCCCAGCGGGCCCATCGTCGATGGGCCCGCGTGCTTTCTGCTGGCCGTTTCAAACTCTCCCACCCGTTCCAATCGGCCCGGCCGCTCCAGCGGCGCCCGCCTCCGGCCGCTTGCGCCTCCCCGCTTATCGGCGCGCTTTGTGCGCCGCACAGCACCCACATCGCCCACCCTGTCGGTGTAGTCCAACACCGCGCCAGAATTACAGCCATTGTCCTATTGAGTTCCACTCACGCCGGCATACCTTTAGGTATATGCTGCGTTGCAAGATTGTGCGTACGGTCGTTCGCAAAACGAACGAGTTGAGCGCATAATCCGCCACAGCAAAACCCGATATCGAAAGGCAGGTGTGCGGCAATGCTTTACCAACTGCATGAATTTCAGCGCTCGATCCTGAACCCGCTGACCGCGTGGGCCCAGGCGACGGCCAAGACGTTTACCAACCCCCTGAGCCCGCTGTCGCTGGTGCCGGGGGCCACCCGGCTGGCCGCGGGCTACGAGCTGCTGTACCGGCTCGGCAAGGAATACGAGAAGCCCGCCTTCGACATCAAGTCCGTGCGCTCCAACGGCCGCGATATTCCGATCGTCGAACAGACGATCATGGAAAAGCCGTTCTGCAAGCTGATCCGCTTCAAGCGCTACGCGGACGATCCCGACACGATCAAGCTGCTGAAGGACGAACCGTCGGTGCTGGTCTGCGCGCCGCTGTCCGGCCACCACGCGACGCTGCTGCGCGACACGGTGCGCACGCTGCTGCAGGACCACAAGGTCTATGTGACCGACTGGGTCGACGCGCGCATGGTGCCGGTCGAGGACGGCCCCTTCCACCTGGCCGACTACATCCGCTACATCCAGGAATTCATCCGCCATCTCGGCGCCGAGGACCTGCATGTCGTGTCGGTCTGCCAGCCGACCGTGCCGGTGCTGGCCGCGATCTCGCTGATGGCCTCCGCCGGCGAGAAGACGCCCAAGACGATGACGATGATGGGCGGTCCGATCGACGCGCGCAAAAGCCCGACCGCGGTCAATTCGCTGGCGACCAACAAGTCGTACGAGTGGTTCGAGAACAATGTCATCTACACGGTGCCTGCCAACTATCCCGGCCACGGCCGGCGCGTCTATCCCGGCTTCCTGCAGCATGCCGGCTTCGTCGCGATGAACCCGGACCGCCATCTGTCCTCGCATTACGACTACTACCTCAGCCTGATCGAGGGCGATGCCGACGATGCCGAGGCGCATGTGCGCTTCTACGACGAATACAATGCCGTGCTGGACATGGCGGCCGAGTACTACCTCGACACCATCCGCGAAGTCTTCCAGGAGTTCCGGCTGGCCAATGGCACCTGGGAGATCCAGGGCGAGCCGGTGCGGCCGCAGGACATCAAGCACACCGCGCTGATGACGATCGAAGGCGAGCTCGACGACATCTCGGGCGCGGGCCAGACCGCCGCCGCGCACGACCTGTGCGCGGGCATTCCGAAGACCCGCAAGCAACATCTGACCGCGCCCAGGTGCGGGCACTACGGCATCTTCTCCGGCCGGCGCTGGCGCGAAACGATCTATCCGGAACTGCGCGATTTCATTCGCAAGTACCGCTGAGCCGAACTGAGCCGAACTGAGCCGAACTGAGCCGAACCGAGCTGAGCCGAACTGAGCCGGGCCGAGCCGACCGAGCCCGACCCAGCCGACCGAGCCCGACTCGGCCGACCGAGGCGAAGACAGATCGTCAAGAGCTCACCAGCCGATCGCCAATGAGAAACGGGACCGCAACGCGGTCCCGTTTCTCATTGCCCTTTCCCGGCCCCTAGCGCCGCGCCAGATACGCCAGCAGCATGTCCGTATGCAGCTGCGCGAAGCGCTCGTGCTCGTCCTGCGAGGCCACGTCGCGGCCGATCACCGCGCTGATGGTGTAGCGGTTCGACAGCACGTAATAGCCGAGCGCCGAGATCGTCAGATAGAGCTGCGGCACATCGACGCCGTCGCGGAACACGCCCTGCCGCTGGCCGCGGCGAACGATCTCGGCCAGCACGTCGACCACCGGATTGACGAGGTCGTGCAGCTGCGTGGATTTCTTCAGGTGCCGCGCCTCGTGCAGATTCTCGCTGTTGACCAGGCGGATGAACTCGGGATGCTGGTAGTACCAGTCCCAGACGAAGCGGGCCAGCTTGCGGACCGCGGCGACCGGGTCCTCGTCGCCGATCTGCAGGCGCTCCTCCGCGGCGCGGAACTGCGCATACTGGCGTTCGAGCACCGCGAGAAACAGGCCCTCCTTGCTCCCGTAGTAGTAATACAGCATGCGCTCGTTGGTCTCGGCGCGGCGGGCAATCTGGTCGACGCGTGCGCCGGCCAGGCCGCCCTTGGCGAACTCCTCGGTGGCCGCATCCATGATGCGACGACGGGTTCCTTCGGGATCGCGTTTCGTCTTGGTGGCGTTCGACATGCGTGGTCGGCTCGATTTTGTGGATGATGGCATGGCGCACCTGCCCCACTGGCGCGGGCGCTCCGGGTTGATCAGCTTCGGCGCCATGGCAAAGGGCGCATCTTCATGGTTTCTGCGGCGCGGCGAAATCGGGGATAATCCTTGCCGCGTCAGCCGCACCGTACGGCTGCACCTTGTGTTACCCCGCATCGTTCCCCTGCTTTCGTGACCGCTTCCGCCGCCGATACCGCTTCCGCTTCCCCCGCCGCTGCTTCCCTGGACGTCGGTCTGGCGGCCCGCGCCGACCGCCTGGAAGCCCTGCTGCCCCAGACGCAATGCACCAAGTGCGGCTTTCAGGGATGCCGTCCTTATGCCGAGGCCATGGCGCGCGGGGAGGCCGACTGCAATCGCTGCCCGCCCGGCGGTGCCGAAGGTATCCGGCGGCTGGCGGCCGAGCTCGGTGTCGCGCCGTTGCCGCTCGATCCGAGTCATGGCACCGAACAGCCGCGCGCGGTCGCGCGGATCGACGAGACGCTGTGCATCGGCTGCACGCTGTGCATTCAGGCCTGCCCGGTCGACGCGATCGTCGGCGCCGCCAAGCAGATGCACACCGTGCTGCCGGACTGGTGCACCGGCTGCGACCTGTGCGTGGCGCCCTGCCCGGTCGACTGCATCGCGATGATCCCGGTCACCGGCGAGCGCACCGGCTGGGACGCCTGGTCGCAGCCGCAGGCCGACGCCGCCCGTGCCCGCTACCTGTCGCGCAAGCAGCGGCTGGTGCGCGAGCGCGAGGAGAACGAAGCGCGCCTGGCGGCCAAGGCCGCCGCCAAGCTCGAAGCGCTGCGCCAGGAAGCGGCGTCGTCCGAGGCCGAGCGCCAGGCGCAGGAGCGCAAGAAGGCCATCATCCAGGCGGCGATCGAACGGGCGCGCCAGAAGCGGCAGGCCGCCCAGCCGCTCAACGCCGCACCGGCCGATCCGGTTGACCGCCCCGAGCCGGCGCCGGCCGCCGGGCCCGAGCCTTCCGACCATTCCGGCGATTCCGGCCATTCCGACCATCCCGTCCCCTCCGACACCAAGCGACCACAATGAACGCCGCCAAGTGCCGCGCGCTGTTTGAAACGCTCAGAGAAACCAACCCGTCGCCCACCACCGAACTCGAGTACAGCTCGCCGTTCGAACTGCTGATCGCCGTGCTGCTGTCGGCGCAGGCCACCGATGTCGGCGTCAACAAGGCCACCCGCAGGCTGTTCGCGATCGCCAACACGCCGCAGAAGATCCTGGCCCTGGGCGAGTCGGGGCTGATCGAATACATCAAGACCATCGGCCTGTACAAGACCAAGGCGAAGCACGTGATGGAGACCTGCCGGATCCTCGCGGAGCGCTACGGCGGCAAGGTGCCGGCCGATCGCGAGGCGCTGGAAGCGCTGCCGGGCGTCGGCCGCAAGACCGCCAACGTGGTGCTGAACACCGCCTTCGGCCATCCGACCGTCGCGGTCGACACGCACATCTTCCGCGTCAGCAACCGCACCGGACTGGCGCCCGGCAAGACCGTGCAGGCCGTCGAGATGAAGCTGCTGGAGGTCGTGCCCGACGAGTTCCTGCACGACGCGCACCACTGGCTGATCCTGCACGGCCGCTACGTCTGCAAGGCGCGCAAGCCCGAATGCTGGCATTGCGCGATCGAGACGCTGTGCGAGTACCCGGACAAGACGCTGCCGCCGCGCCTGTGATCACGCGAGCAGCCAGCGCGGTGACCTGATCATCCGTCGACCGGTCACCCGGTCACCCGGTCACCCGGTCAACCGGTCCGGTCACCGGTCATCCTTTCACCCGATCAGACGATCCGGCAGGCCTCGTCGAAGCTCAGGCGCGGGTTGCGGGGGAACAGCTTGTCGGCGTCGCCATAGCCGAGGTTGATCAGGAAGTTGACCGACCATTTGCCGTCGGGGAAGAACGCCGCATTGACCTTGGCGGGGTCGAAGCCGCCCATCGGCCCGCAGTCGAGGCCGAGCGCGCGCGCCGCCAGGATCAGATAGGCACCTTGCAGCGAACTGTTGACCAGCGCGTCGCGGGCGATCTTCTCCGGCTGGCCGACATACCAGGAACGGGCATCGGCGTGCGGGAACAGCCTGGGCAGCTGCTCGTGGAAGGCGGTATCGAAGGCGACGATCGCCGTCACCGGGGCCGAGCGGGTCTTGTCGACATTGCCCGGCGACACGCATTCGACCAGCTTCGCCTTCTGCGCCGCGGTCTTGACGAACACGATGCGGGCCGGCGAACTGTTGGCCGCGGTCGGGCCGAACTTCATCGCCTCGTACAGCTGATGCAGCACGGCGTCGTCGATCTGCCGGTCCTGCCAGGCGCTATGCGTACGGGCCTCGGTGAACAGTTGGGCGATGGCGGCCTGGTCGAGCGATTTCATGCGGATTCCTCAGGGAAGTACGGGAAAGGGCGCATTCTACCGACGCGTTCCACCCGTTCCACGCCAAGGATTTCAGCAAGCCGTTCAATTTTGTTGTACAGGCGCGGGCGCCGTGCCCTTGCGCGTCAGCCACAGCACGCCGGCCAGGATCAGGCCGCCGCCGACGGCCTGGGCGAGGCCGATCTGCTCGCCCAGCAGCAGCGCGGCCAGCAGCACCGTGACCACCGGTTCGAGCGTGGACAGCATCGAGGCCTGCGCCGCGCCGAGCCGCTGCAGGCCGGCGAAGAAGGTCAGGATGGCCAGCACCGTCGACAGCAGCGCGATCGCCGCCAACGCGAGCCAGCCGCCGGCATCGGCCGGAAACTGCGGCGGCATGCCGGCCGCGGCCCGGGCCAGCGCGGCGCCGACATAGACGACCGCGGCCGCCGTGCAGACCACCGTGGTGGTCGCCACGGGGTGCACGCCGGGCGTCAGCCGCGCGCCGACGATGATGTAGACCGAATAGATCAGTGCCGACGCCAGGCCCAGGCCGATGCCGAGCGCGCTGCCCTCGCCGCCGCCGACCGTCAGGCCCGCGCCGACCGAGCACAGCACCAGCGCGGTCACCGCCGCGCCCGTCAGCTTCTCCTTCAGGAACAGCGCGGCCATCACGGTGACGAAGACCGGATACAGATAGAGCAGCAGCGCCACCAGGCTGGCCTGCGCATGGTTCAGCGCGCTGAAAAAGCAGAACGACTGGCCGACATAGCCGATGCCGCCCATCGCCGCCAGCGCCAGCACGCGCGGCCACGGCGGCAGCGCGATCCGCTGCCAGCGCATCACCGCCGCCAGCGCGATCGCAGCCAGCACGAAGCGCACCGACAGCAGGCCATAGACGTCGGCGCCGGCGTCATAGGCGAAGCGGGCGAAGATCGCCATCGCGCCGAAGGCGCTGGCCGAGATCGCGATCAGCAGCACACCGGCCAGCTTGTCGCCGGCGTGCCGCAGCAGGGTCGATGGGCGGGGGGTAGCGGTCATGGAGGAGCCGGGCCCTATGGCGAGGTCTACGGAAGGTCCAACTTCAGGTCGAACGGGGCCGACACGGGTCGAACTCGGGTCGAACTCGGGTCGAACTCGGGTCGAACACGGGTCGATCACGGGTCGAAGGCAGGACGAACTCGAGTCGAGCGCGGGTAAAGCGCCGGGTCGAACGGCACGCCGGACGATCCCGCATTCTAGTCGGCATGCGGCCCCTGCGGCACAGTCTCAGTGGCACCCAACGCGGGGCAGCGCCGGCAAGCCCGCGGGCCGTCGTTTACAATCCGCTCCATCATGTTCAATCCCTCCCGTGAAGAAGTCCGCCGGTTCTTTTGCGAAGCCTGGCGCAAGCAAGGCGCCAACGAAGTGCTGACGCCGCTCGAGGCGATCGCCGTCGACTGGATCCGCGCCCACCCCGAATACCACGACCAGCTCGCCGACGCCGACGCGGCCATCGCCGAGGAATTCACGCCCGAGCGCGGGCAGACCAACCCCTTCCTGCATCTGGCCATGCATCTGTCGATCGCCGAGCAAGTGTCCGTCGACCAGCCGCGCGGCATCCGCCAGGCGTTCGAACAGCTGGCGCGCCGGCTTGATTCGCCGCACGAGGCCCATCATCAGATGATGGAATGCCTCGGCGAGATGCTGTGGCAATCGCAACGCAGCGGGCTGCCGCCGGACGGCGAGCACTACATCGCCTGCGTCCAGCGCCGCGCGCGCGGCTGATTTCCGCCGGGCCGCCGGCCGATCGGCCGGTACAAATCGTCACAGCTAGTCCGGCCGGCCACGTGCTAGGCTTTGGCGCGTTGCCATTCCGGGCCGTGCCATGCGTCATATCCGGCACACCCCTTCCAATATTTCCCATGATGCCGATGCTCCGAAGCCCGTCCGCGGCTCGTCGTCCGCGCCTGCTCGCGCCCGCCGCCGCCGTTTCCCTCGCCCTCGCCGCCCTGTGCGCGCCGTCCGCCCACGCCGCGATCGCGCTGCTGCAGCCGCCGCGCGTGCTGGACGGCGCGCAGCCGCTGCGGCTGACGCTGTTGGTGACCGCCGACACCGCCAACCGCAGCTATCTGGTGCCCGATACGCTGGAAGTGGTCGCCTCGCCGGAAATGCTGGCGCCGGTGCGGATCACGATGCGCCGGATCACGCCGGGGCCGGCCACGGTGCGCCTGCGCCGCGGGGAAAATCGCACCATCCAGTACCAGGGCGAGATCCCGTCGACGCTGCGCGGCCAGATCCGCCTCGATCCGGTCGGCCTCGACGCCGCGCCGGTGCTGGTGACGCTGAACCAGTCGGGCATCGCGCCCCCGGCCACCGCCGCGGCACCGTCCGCCGGTACGCCTGCGGCAACGACCGCGGCCGCGCCGGCCGACCACGACGATCAGCAGGCGGATATCGCGGCGACGCCGGTCGAGACGGTGGTCCAGCCGAAGGGACCGGGCCAGCCGGTCTACGACCAGCCGATCCTGTCGGGCGGCAGCCGGCTGACCTTCAACGATCCGATGTACTTCGCCGTCGGCGCGCACGGTGGCGCCAATGCCAAGTTCCAGTTCAGCTTCAAGTACCGGATCTTCGAGGGCCGCGATCCGAACTCGCGCTACTGGCTCGACAATCTGTACGTCGGCTACACGCAGTTCTCGCTGTGGGATCTGTCGGAGGAATCGAAGCCGTTCCACGACACCAACTACCGGCCCAGCATCTTCTATTACCTGTCCGATACCGGCGTGCGCAATCGCTGGATCAGCCGGCTGTCGGTGGCGACCGGCCTCGAACACGAATCGAACGGCCGCGACGGCGACCAGTCGCGCAGCATCAATACGCTGTTCCTGAAGCCGACCTTCCACTTCGGCGAGACGAACGACTGGCACTGGACCGTGACGCCCAAGCTCTACTACTACCTGGAGAAGAGCGACAACAGCGATATCGCGCGCTACCGCGGCTATATGGATCTGCGGGTCGCCTACGGCAAACCCGATTCGTGGGAGCTGGCGGCGACGGTGCGCAAGGGCACCCGCCAGTGGTACGGCAGCGTGGATGCGCAGTTCACCTACCCGATGGGCAGGCTGATCCCGGGCACGGCCGGCTACCTGATGGCCGGCTACTTCGTCGGCTATGGCGAGAGCCTGCTCGACTACAACCGCAAGACGCCGTGGCAGTTCCGCATCGGTTACTCGCTGAACCGCTGAGGGGCCGAGCCCCCGCGCCTGCCGAGTCGCCGGGCGCGCGAGCGTCGAGCCGCCGGGAAAGGCGACCGTCGAGCCTCCAGGCGCGCCCGGCCGCCGAGCCGCGGCGGCGGCTACCGGGCCGTCACCCGGCGAGCGGCTTGCCGCTGGCCTTCAGCCGCGCATTGGCAACCGCCGCGGCGAACTGCCCGATGCCATGCCAGCCGGTGGCGCGGCCGAGCTTCTTGCCGCGGTGGAAGAACATGAACACCGGGATGCCGTACAGCCCGAAGCGCCGTCCCAGCGCCGGATAGGTGTAGACGTCGGCATGCAGCCAGTGCAGATCGAGCTGGCGCAGCGGGTCCGGATTGGCCAGCATGGCCTTCTTGGCCATCTCGCAGTTGTAGCAGTCCTCGCCCCAGAAGAACACGCAGACCAGCTTGTCGCCGGCGGCGGCGAGCGCGTCGTCGATGGTGTCATGATCGACCGCGCGCATGCCGAAGGCCTCGAACGCGCGGTGATCCGTATGGGGCGCCGGCGCTGCGCCGAACGGGTAAGGCATCGCATTTCTCCACAAACGAGAACGCCCGGTGCCGAAACGGCGCCGGGCGTGGCTGCGCATCGGAGGCAGGCCGGTCTGCCCGCCGACCCTTACTTCGGCGCAGCCACCGTCACCAATGCGGGCCGCAGGACCCGGTCCGCGATCAGATAGCCGCGTTGCAGCACGGCCACCACCGTATTCGGTTCCTGCTCCGAAGGCACCATCGAAATCGCCTGGTGCCGATGCGGGTCGAACTTCTCGCCGACCGGATTCAGTTCGACCATGCGGCCCTTCTCGAAGGCGCTGGCCAGCTGCTTGGCGGTCAGTTCGACCCCCTCGCGCAGCTTGGCGATATCGCCCGACCCATCGGCCAGCGCGGCCTGCAGGCTGTCCATCACCGGCAGCAGATGCTCGGCGAAGCTCTCGATGGCGAACTTGTGGGCCTTTGCCACGTCCTCCTGCGCCCGGCGCCGGATGTTTTCGGCCTCGGCGACGGCACGCAGATACAGATCGTAGTTCTCGCGTGCCTTGGCTTCCTGCTCGGCCAGCTGTGCGGCGAGCTGGGTGGCCACGTCATCCGCGGCTGCGGCGGGCTCGGTCGTCTGGTTCGGCGTTGCCGGTTGCGCGGCTTGCGCTTCGGCGGCCTGGTCGGCGGGCGAGGTCGGCGGCGTGTTGGATGGCGTTTGCTTCTGGTCTTCCATGTCGATCCGTTTCAGAACAAGTTGCGGCCGCACCGGCGGTCCGCCTGGGGTCAATCGGAATTCAGCTGGCAACTGGTGGCGCCAAGCCGATATTTCAAGAGCGGATGGACATCTGCAGGAAACATCAGCTTACAAACTTAAACCAGTGCTGCGGGGAGTGAAATTGCTTTGCTGCAGTGCAGCTTCTAAGATAAATCCAAAAAAACGACAAAACTGCCGGGGTGCCGTCCCATATTGAAGTCTTTCCTGCCGGGGTAAGGCCATGCGCAAGCTGCCGAAGCCGTCGAACAAAACGCCGAAGTTTTCGCTCTTCACCCTGCTGGTACTTCTTTCGCTGGCGGCCCTGACCGTCTTCATCTGGCTCTCCGACGGACTGACCCCGCGCGACAGCGTGGCAGGCGGCGCCGATCCGGCGCTGCGCCAATACATCATCCAGTATTCCCGCTGACACACGGCCCGCCCGCGCGGGCCGTGCCGCTTCGGTTCACCCTTTCAGATCCTCGATGCGGCGGCGGTCCCGCTTCGTCGGGCGCCCCTGCAATTGCGACGCCGGCTCGACATGCAGACGCCGCCGTTCGGCCTCGGCGGCGCGCCGCGTCCGGCTTTCCTCGGTTTCCTCGTAGAGCGTCTGGGCGACGGAGGCCGGCCCGCGGGCCGGGGCGACGCCCTTGACCACCAGCTCCCAGCGCTGCTGATGGGCGTCGATGCGTATCGTGTCGCCCGGCTTGACCTCCCGCGAATTCTTGCATGGCTGGCCGTTGACCTCCACCCGGCCCCGCTCGACGGCCTCCGCCGCCAGCGAGCGGGTCTTGAAGAAGCGCGCGCACCACAGCCACTTGTCGATGCGCTGGCGCGCATCGTCCTCGTATGACGGATTCATGCCGCCGCCCCCCTTGCCTGCGCCAGCGAGCGCCTGGCCTCCAGTTCGTGCGCGTGCGGCAGCCGCAGGGGCCAGCCCTGCATATGCTGCAGCGCAATCTCCGACAGCGCGGTGATCCAGAACGGCGCGTCATTCAGGCACGGAATGAAGTGGAACTCCTTGCCGCCGGCGACCTTGAATTCGGACTGCCCTTCCATCGCGATCTCTTCCAGCGTCTCGATGCAGTCGGCCGGAAAGCCCGGGCAGAACACGTCGACCCGCGCGGTGCCGACCTTGCCAAGCTCGGTCAGCGTCGGCGCGGTATAGGGCTGCAGCCACTCGGCCTTGCCGAAGCGCGACTGGAACGTGACCTGGTACTGGCCGGGCTGCAGACCCAGCGCCTCGCCCAGCATGCGGCCGGTCTTCAGGCATTCGCAGTGATACGGATCGCCCAATTCCAGCGTGCGCCGCGGCACGCCATGGAAGGACAGGATCAGGCGGTCGCCGCGCGCGAAATCGGGCGCGCCGTGCTGGGCCCAGTAGGCGCCGACCTGCTGGTGCAGCGCGCCCAGGTAGGCCGGATGATCGTGGAAATGCTTGACCAGCCGAAGCTCGGGCTGGTTGCGCCATTCGCCGAGCACGCGGAACAGCTCGTCGAAGGCGGTCGCGGTGGTGGTGCCGGAATACTGCGGGTACATCGGCAGCGCCAGGATGCGCTCGCAGCCCTGGCGCCGCAGCGCCTCCATCACGGATGGGATCGACGGGTTGCCGTAGCGCATCGCGCAGGCCACCGTCACGTCGTGTCCCTGCTGCGCCAGCAACTGCTGCAGCGCATGCGCCTGCCGTTCGGTGTGGACCAGCAGCGGCGAGCCGGTCCGGTGCGCCTCGCGCAGCCAGATCGATTCGTACTTGAGCGCCGACGCGCGCGAGCGCAGCGGCAGGATCAGCCCGTACAGCACCGGCAGCCAGGCCGCGCGCGGAATCTCCACCACGCGCGGATCGGACAGGAACTGCTTCAGATAGCGGCCGACCGCCTTGGGGGTCGGCTCGTCGGGCGTGCCCAGATTGATCAGCAGGATCGCCGTGCGGGGCGCCTGCCCATGCCGATAGGCCGGTTCTGCGGTAAAGGTCATAGGGATTCCGGTATCGCTGGGGCGCGAAGGCCGCCCTGCGCGTGGCAGCCCGCCCTGGCCGCCATCAGTTCTGGCTGCTCAGCGCGCTCGACAGCAGCCGCGCGGTGATATCGACGATCGGGATCACCCGGTCATAGGCCATCCGCGTCGGGCCGATCACGCCCAGCGTGCCGACGATCTGGCCGTCGACCTCGTACGGCGCGGTGATCACCGCCATGTCCTCGAGCGGCACCAGCCGGCTCTCGCCGCCGATGAAGATCTGCACGCCCTCGGCATGGCTGGACACATCGAGCAGCTGCAGCAGGCTGGTCTTGTGCTCGAACACGTCGAACAGCCGGCGCAGCTTGTCCATGCTCGAGGCCAGGTCCTCGACCTCGAGCAGCTTGCGTTCGCCTGAGATATAGACCTGGTCGTCCTCGTCGGCCATCGCACTGCTGCCGGCCTCGACCGCGGCCTGCATCAGTTCGGACATGTCGATGCGCAGCGCCTTCAGTTCGTCGCGCAGCCGCTCCCGCACCGTGTCGAAGCGCATGCCGGCGTAATGCGTGTTGATGAAATTGGCCGCCTCGACCAGCTGCGACGCGCTGTAGGGCAGCTCGGTCTGGATGATGCGGTTCTGCACGTCCCCTTCGGGCGTCACGATGATCAGCAGGATGCGCTTGTCGGACAGCCGCATGAATTCGATCTGCCGGAACGCCTGCGCGCGGCGCGGGGTCATCACCACGCCGGCGAACTGCGACAGGTTCGACAGCGTGCGCGCGGCGGTGGTGATCATCCGCTGCGGGCTCTGTTCCTGCGCGCCGAGTTCGCCCTGGATCAGCCCGGCCAGCTTGGTGCGGTCGAACTGGCTGTCGAGCGGCTGGGCCGTCAGCATGGTGTCGACGAACAACCGGTAGCCGCGCGGGGTCGGAATGCGCCCCGCCGACGTGTGCGGGCTGGCAATGAAGCCCATCTCCTCCAGGTCCGACATCACGTTGCGGATGGTCGCCGGCGACAGGTCCAGTCCCGAGTACTTCGACAGCGTACGCGAGCCGACCGGCTGCCCTTCGGCGATGTAGCGCTCGATCAGGGTCTTGAGAAGGGTTTTCGCTCGTTCGTCCATGGTGTCCCGATTTTACGCAAGTTTTGCGCGCCGGGGCTCGCGCTGGCACTCGCCCCCCGCCCCGTGCTGACAATGGTCATGGCGGTATGGTCTAATCCGGGCATGTCTGCACACCCCAAGTCCGGCGCCGCGCACGCGCCCTTTCGCACGGTCGCCCTGGTCGGCAGGTATTCGACCGCGGGCATCGAGGGCCCGCTCGAGGAACTGGCGGCCTGCATCCTGCGCAACGGCCAGGACGTGGTGTTCGAACGCGAGACGGCGCTGGCGACCGGCCTGACCGACTACCCCGCGCTGTCCGCCGAAGAGATCGGCCGGCAGGCCGACGTCGCCGTGGTGCTCGGCGGCGACGGCACGCTGCTCGGCATCGCGCGCCAGCTGGCCGGCTTCTCGGTGCCGCTGATCGGCGTCAACCACGGCCGCCTCGGCTTCATGACGGACATCCCGCTGGAGGATGTGCAATCGGTGCTGCCGGCCATGCTCAGCGGCCACTACGAGCCCGAGAACCGCATGCTGCTCGAATCGCGCGTGATCCGCGACGAGGGCGTGATCTTCTCCGCGCTGGCCCTGAACGACGTGGTGGTCAATCGCTCGGGCATCTCCGGCATGGTCGAGCTGGCGGTCTCGGTGGACGGCTACTTCATGTACAACCAGCGTTCGGACGGCCTGATCGTGTCGACGCCGACCGGCTCGACCGCCTATGCGCTGTCGGCCGGCGGGCCGATCCTGCATCCGACGCTGTCCGGACTGGTGCTGGTGCCGATCGCCCCGCATGCGCTGTCGAACCGGCCGATCGTGCTGCCGCACGACGCCGAGGTGTCGATCGAGGTCGCCACCGCCCGCGATGCCAGCGTCAACTTCGACATGCAGTCGCTGACCTCGCTGCTGCCCGGCGACCGCATCGTCGTGCGCCGCTCGGCCAGGACCATCAACCTGCTTCACCCGGTCGGCTACAACTACTACGCCACGCTGCGCAAGAAGCTGCACTGGCACGAGTACCCGACCGAAGACAACCGGCTCTGAGCGCCAGCGCACCCCGCCGGTCCCGATCCCTCCCAAGTCACCGCCGCCTTCCGTCTCCCAAGATGCTGCGCAGCCTGTCCATCCGCGATTTCGTCATCGTCGACACGCTCGACCTCGACTTCACCGCCGGCTTTACCGTGTTCACCGGCGAGACCGGTGCCGGCAAGTCGATCCTGATCGATGCGCTCGCGCTGGTGCTCGGCGAGCGCGCCGATGCCGGCGTGGTGCGCGAGGGCGCGGCGCGCGCCAGCGTCAGCGCCACCTTCTCCACGCACCCCGCGCTGGACGCCTGGCTCAACGAGCAGGCGCTGGCCGAGGACGACGGCAACGTGCTGCTGCGCCGGGTCGTCGATGCCAACGGCCGCAGCAAGGCCTTCATCAACGGCAACGCCGCCACGCTCGCGCAGCTGCGCGAGGTCGGCGACCAGCTGGTCGACATCCACGGACAGCACGCCCACCAGCTGCTGCTGCGGCCGGACGCGCAGCGGCTGCTGCTCGACGCGCACGCGGGCCTGACCGCGCAGGCCGCCGCGGTGGCCGAGGCCTGGCGCACCTGGCGGGCCTGCGTGCGCCAGCGCGAGGCCGTCGAACAGCAGTCGCGCGAGATGCAGCTCGAACGCGAGCGGCTCGAGTGGCAGGTCGGCGAGCTCGACAAGCTGGCGCCGCAGGCCGGCGAATGGGAAGCGATCCAGGGCGAGCACAAGCGCCTGTCGCATGCGGCCAATCTGCTCGAGGGCGGCCGCGCCGCGCTCGATGCGCTGTCGGAGGCCGACGGCGCGGTGCTGTCGGCGCTCAATGCGATGGCGCACCGGCTGCGCCAGCTGGCCGAGGTCGACCCCGCGCTCGCCGATGTAGTGACCGCGCTCGAAGCGGCCGAGGTGCAGGCCGAGGAAGCGGCCCACTCGCTGACCCGCTACGTCGACCGGCTCGAGCTCGATCCCGAGCGGCTGCAGGTGGTCGAGGAGCGGATGCAGGCCTTGCACACCGCCGCGCGCAAGTTCCGCGTGCCGCCCGAACAGTTGCCCGAGGAACTGCTGGCGCGCCGCCAGCAGCTCGACGACCTGCAGGCCGCGCAGGACCTGAACAAGATCACCGCGCGCGAGGCGGCGGCCCGCGCCGCCTACCTGACCATCGCACGCCATCTGAGCGACAGCCGGCGCGAGGCCGCCGAGCGGCTGTCGGCGGCTGTCACCGAGGCGATGCAGGGCCTGTCGATGGCCGGCGGCAGCTTCACCGTCGCGCTGCACCCGCTCGAGGAAGGCGCCAGCCACGGGCTCGAACAGGTCGAGTTCCTGGTGGCCGGCCATGCGGGCGTGAGCGCCCGGCCGCTGGCCAAGGTGGCATCGGGCGGCGAACTGGCGCGGATCAGCCTGGCGATCTCGGTGATCACCAGCGAGGCAGCGCCGACGCCGACGCTGATCTTCGACGAGGTCGATACCGGCATCGGCGGCGCGGTCGCCGAGGTGGTCGGCCGTCGGCTGCAGGAGCTTGGTCGCGCGCGCCAGGTCCTGTGCGTGACCCACCTGCCCCAGGTCGCCGCGCAGGCCGGCACGCACCTGCTGGTCAGCAAGGAGACCGTCGGCGATGGCGGCGAGGCCGTGACGCGCTCGCAGATCCGCGTGCTCGACGCCGCCGGCCGCGTGGTCGAGACCGCGCGCATGCTGGGCGGCGCGACGGTGACCGCCACCACGCTGCAACACGCCGAGGAGATGCTGGCGCAGGGCGCGCGCGGCGTGCCGGCGGCGGCCAGGGAGGGCCGGCGCGCACGCCGGGCGGCGAGCTGAGCCGGTCGCGGCGTCCGGCGCCCCGGACCACCGACGAGCACGATCCCATCGCACCACAAACCGCATCAACCACAGGAAACCCCATGTTCTTCGCCAAGCCGCCCTCGCCACTCGACGACCCGTCCGGCACGACCGGCTCCGCCGACGCGGGCCGCCGCCCGGTGAGCCGCCCTGCGCGCCGCGCCACGCGCCGCCTGACGCTCGCGGTGGCCCTGTGCGGCCTGGCGCTGGCAGCCGCCTGCAGCTCGAAGCCCGCCACCCCGCCGCCGGGCGCCATCACCGACGACCGCGCGGTCGGCGACATCCTGGTCCGCTTCACGCCGCCGGCCGTCGATACCTCGCTGCAGGCCGGCGAACTGCTGGCCCAGGCCAAGGGACCGATCCGCTTCGTGGTCAAGCGCCCGATGTCCGGCGGCACCTGGCTGGTCACCGCGATCTCGCCGTCGCCGGAGGCCACCATCGAGCAGGCGGTCACCACGCTGCGCGCGCTGCCGCGCATCGAGGCGGCCGAGGCGGACCGCCGCCTGACGCCCAGCCGGCCCAAGCCGACCGGGCGCGACATGCCGGCGAACTGAAAACCGGGCGACGGCTGCCGTTAACCGGATCGGGAAAGCGGCCAGGCAGGCGGACCACGCAGGCGGCTCGAGGCAGCCGATCGAGCAAGGCGAAACCGCCCCGGACGTCACCCCGATAGCGTGCGCTGTCGGACGAGCGCCGATTGCCCGCCCGCATTCCCCCAACTATCTTTGAGCCACATGCCCGCGAGCGCCGGCCCCTGCACCCCGGCTTCGCCCCTCCCGGAGGTGTTCATGCCGCGTTCGATTCCGCCCGTCGCCCTGCGTCTGGTCCTGGCCGCCGCCGTCTCGGCGGGCGCCATCCTGCCCCCTTCGGCCGCGATGGCCGCGACGAGTCCGGACGCCCGCCCGGCCCCGGTCTACAGCGGCAACATCATCGTCCGCTGGAAGGACGCCCCCGCCGGCACCGCGCTGATGCCGGCCGAGGCCGCCGCCGAACAGGTGCGCAAGGTCGCCGAGCAGACCGGCATCGGACTGACCGTCAAGCGGCAGATGGGCGGCAACCTGGCGTTGCTCGGCGTGCCGGCCGGCAAGGGCGCCGATCCGGAGGCGGTGGCCGCGCAGCTGCGCCAGGATCCGCGCGTGGCGGACGCGGTGCCGGACCGCTGGCTGCGGCCGCACGACACGGTGCCGAACGATCCCGAATTCGCCATCAACCAGCCCTACTTCGGCTCGCCGGCGATCATTCCGGGTGCCGCCAATCTGCCCGCTGCCTGGGACCGTTCGCGCGGCAGCGAAGGCCTGGTGATCGCGGTGGTCGATACCGGCGTGCTGCGGCACCCGGACCTGGCCGCGCGGCTGGTGGCGGGCTATGACTTCATCGCCGATCCGCTGTACTCGCAGGACGGCGACGGCCGCGATGGCGACCCGACCGATGCCGGCGACTTCGTGCCGCAGGGCTTCGCCTGCCCCGGCATGCCGGCCGCGCCGAACCAGCGTCCCAGCACCTGGCATGGCACCCGCGTCGCCAGCGTGCTGGGCGCGGTGACCAATAACGGCCAGGACATCGCCGGGGTCGACTGGAGCGCGCGCATCCAGCCGCTGCGCGTTTCGGGCCGCTGCGGCGCCCTGCTGTCCGATACCGTCGACGCGATGCGCTGGGCCGGCGGCCTGCCGGTACCGAACGTCCCGAACAATCCCACGCCGGCGCGCGTGGTCAATATCAGCCTCGGCGCAGGTACTTGCAGCAGCTTCGAGCAGCAGGCGGTGGATGAGCTCGCCGCGCGCGGCGTCGTCGTGGTGGCCGCCGCCGGCAACAGCGCCGGCGCGGTGGAAGCGCCGGCCGACTGCCGTGGCGTGATCGCGGTGACCGCCCATGTCAACGACGGCGAAAACGCCAGCTATGCCAACGTCGGCCCGCAGATCGCGATCAGCGCGCCCGGTGGCGGCTGTGCCAACAGCAAGGTGTCCAACGGGACCTGCCTGGCTCCGCCGTCGACGATCCGCACGCTGACCAACGACGGCGAAACGACGGCGCGCAATTACACCCTGGTGAACTCGCAGGGCACCAGCTTCGCCGCGCCGATGGTGTCGGGCGTCGCCTCGCTGATGCTGGCGGTCAACGGCAACCTGACCAGCGCCCAGGTCACCGAACTGCTCAAGAGCAGCGCGCGCCCGCATCCGGCCAATACCTATTGCACGACGGGCAATAACGCCGGCAATTGCGGCGCCGGATTGCTGGACGCGAACCGTGCGCTGGCAGCGGCCGCGGGCGCACCGGTTCCCCCGGCGCCGCCTCCCGCCAACAACGGCGGCGGTGGCGACGATGGTGGCGGCGGTGCCGTGCCGCTGTGGAGCGGTGCCGCCCTGGCGCTGGCCGGTCTGTTCGCCGTGCTGCTGCCGTCCGGCCGTCGCCGCCAGGCGCGGCGCTGAATCAAGGGCCCTGAATCAAGGGCCCTGAACCGAGCGCCCTGAACAGAGCGCCCTGAACAGAGTGCCCTGAACCGAGCGCCCTGAATCAAGGGCCCGGAATCAAGGGCCCTGATTCCAGGGCCGGCGCGCTAGCCCGCGGCGGCGCGCCGCTGCCCCCACCACTGCTGTGCGAGCCACCAGGCAAAGCCGGCCACCGCGCCGGCCGCATGGGCGGCGCGCACGACGCCAAATCCCCAGGCCGCATCGAAGCGCACCGGCGCGAGCCACGACTGCTCCAGCCACAGCTTGACCAGCACGCCGGCGACCAGCGCGACACCGATCGCGCGCGACCAGCGGTCGGCGGCGAGCAGCCGCAAGGCGCCCCAGACCGCCAGCCCATGCAGCGCGCCCGACAGCCCGCCATACCAGCGAACCGCCGGCTGCCACAGCAGCGCAACCTGCACCGCGATCCCGCACACCAGCAAGGCCAGCAGCATCTGCCGTGCGCCGGCCGCGCGCCCGGCCAGCAACAGCAAACCCGATGCCGCCAGCAGATTGCCGAGCCAGTGGCGTCCATCCAGATGGACCCACATCGCGGTCAGCAGCCGCCACCACTGGCGCTCGCCCCCGGGCAGCATCAGCGCATCGCGAAGGTAGAGACCGTGCGCATGGAGCCATGGCACGAAGGTGAAGGCGGCCGACAACGCGGCGACCGCCGCCGCCGCGGCCAGGGCCGGCAGCGCGCGACGCCACGCGGACGGCGCCGCCGCGACCGGTACGGCGCCGCCGTCCTCGTGCTCGGCAACCACCGCCGCTCAGTCCTGGCCGAACACGGCCTGCCATAGCGCGCGCACATCGCGCGCCTGCGCCTCGATGGTCTGCGGCGGCACGCGGGCCTGATCCTGGCCGTCGAGCCGCAGCTTGTGCTGGCGCGCGCGGAAAGTCCGATAGGCGTCGCCGACCGCTTCGGCCAGCGTGGCGTCGATCAGGCCGAGCTGCCCCGCCATCCGCAGCAGCGCGATATTGCCGGCGTTGCGCGTCAGCTCGGGATGGGCGCGGCTGTGCAGCAGCACCAGGTACTGCACGGTGAATTCGATGTCGACCATGCCGCCGCGGTCGTGCTTCAGGTCGAAGCGGTCGCTGCGGTTCGGATGGCCCTCGGCCACCTTGTGCCGCATCGCGACGATGTCCTGACGCAGCGTGTCGGCATCGCGCGGCTGGCACAGGACCTCCTCGCGCAGCCGCTCGAAGCGCGCGCCCAGCTCGCGGTCGCCGGCGCAGAAGCGCGCGCGCGTCAGCGCTTGGTGCTCCCACACCCAGGCGGTGTTGTCGCCCTGGCGCAGCTGGTAGCGGCGGAACGACTCGAAGCTGGTGACCAGCAGGCCGGCAGCGCCGTTCGGACGAAGCCGCGTGTCGACGTCGAACAGCATGCCGGCCGCGGTATGGCTGGTCAGCCAGGTAATCAGGCGGCGCGCATAGGCGGCGTAGATCTCCGCGGCGCCGTCGTCATCGTCGTCGTGCAGGAAGATGATGTCGAGGTCGGACGCATAGCCGAGCTCCTTGCCGCCCAGCCGGCCATAGGCGATCACCGCGAAGCGCGGCGTGTCGCGATGGCGCATCGGCAGTTGCTGCCAGACCGCGGTCAGCGTGACGTCGAGCATCGCGTCGGCCAGGTCGGACAGCCGGTCGGCGATCTGCTCGACCGTCAGCCTGCCGTGCAGGTCCTGCAGCAGCACGCGGAAGGTCTCGGCATGGTGCTCGCGGCGCAGGATATCCATCTGCGCCTCGACCTGGCCGTGCGCTGCGAGCAGGCGCTCGCCGAGCCGGGCGCGGAAGGCCTCCCAGTCCGGCACGCTGGCGAGCGCCTCGGCATCGAGCAGTTCGTCGAGCAGTTGCGGATGCCGCGTCAGATAGGTGGCGGCCCAGCGCGACGCGTGCAAGGTATGGGCGACGCGCTCCATCGCCTGCGGATACTCGGACAGCAGCGACAGATACGAGGCGCGCCGGCTGATCGCATCGAAGAAGTCTAGAAAGCGCGCAATGGTGGCATCGGCATCGTCCTGCCGTCCGGCCAGGTCGAGCGCGCGGTTGACCAGCAGGTCGAAGCGCGCGCGGCTCTGCTCGGACAGCGCGCGGTAGCGCGGCGAGGCCGCCGTGGCGCGCAGCCGCTCCAGCAACCCGACGCAGTCGGAATAGCCCGCCTGCGCAAGCCGCGCGCACGGCGCCTCTTCGTCCTCGCCGTGCGCCAGCGCCGGCCACAGCGTCTCGGCGGGCGGCTGGCCCTGCTCCGGGTCGGAGAAGGTGACCTCGAACTGCTGTGCCACCGGCTCCTGCAGTTCCGCCAATCGCGCCTGCAGCGCGGGCCAGTCCGCGCAGCCCATCATGCGCGCCACCGCGGACTGCTCCTGCTCGCTGGTCGGCAGATGGTGGGTCTGCGCATCGTCGCGATACTGCAGCCGGTGCTCCAGCTGGCGCAGGAAGCGATAGGCATCCGACAGCTGCAGCGCCTGCCCCGCCGGCAGCAGCCCGCGCTCGACCGCGATCGCCAGCACCTCCAGCGTCGGCCGCGCGCGCAGTGCCAGGTCCTGGCCGCCGCGGATCAGCTGGAACACCTGCGCCATGAATTCGATCTCGCGGATGCCGCCGCGCCCCAGCTTGATATCGGCCGAGCGCTGGTTGACGCCATGGCCGGCCAGACCCCCGCTGCGCTTGGCTGCCTCGGCGCGGATCTGCGCATGCAGCGAGCGGATCGCGGCGATCACGCCGTAGTCCAGATAGCGGCGGAACACGAAGGGCGTGGTCAGCCGCGCCAGCTGATCGGCGGTGCGCTGCGCGTGCGGCGTGGCCAGCGACGACACCACGCGGCCCTTGATCCAGGCGTAGCGCTCCCATTCGCGGCCCTGCACCACCAGGTATTCCTCGAGCATGCCGAGGCTGCAGGCCAGCGGCCCGGCGTCGCCGTTCGGCCGCAGCCGCATGTCGACGCGGAACACATAGCCGTCGGCGGTGGTCTCGGCCAGCACGCTGATCAGGCGCCGGCCCAGCCGCGTGAAGTATTCATGATTCGACAGGCTGCGCTGGCCGCCCGCGGTGTCGCCGTCCTCGTCGTAGAGAAAGATCAGGTCGATATCGGACGAGACGTTCAGCTCGCGGCCGCCGAGCTTCCCCATGCCGACCACGATCAGCTCCTGTACCTCGCCGCTGTGCTCGCCGACGGGTCGGCCGAAGGTCGGCGCCATGTCCTCGGTCAGCGTGGCCAGCGCATGCTGGATCGACAGCTCGGCCAGGTCGGTCATCGCGCCGGTGACCTCGGCCAGCGTGGCCAGCCCGCGCAGATCGCGCTCGATGACGATGCACATCACCTCGGCGCGCAGCCGCCGCAGCGCCTGGCCGATCGCCTGCTCGGCGTCGGCGGCCGGCTGCCGCAGCTCGGCCAGCCGCGCTTCCATCCAGACCCGCGTCAGCGGCTCGGCGCTGGCCTGGGCGACCAGGGCCGGCAGTTCGGGCCGGGCCTGCATCACGCGCCGCACGTAGTGCGAGGCGGCCGCCGAGTACAATGCGTGTCCCCCGCAATCGGCGGGGTCGAGACCGGTCGCCGCGGCCACCGCAAAGGCGCCGCTTGCCATGCCGCCCAGGCCGCTGGCCGCGGTGGCGGCATCGACGGCAACGGCGGCGTCGGCGGCATGCCGACCGGCGCCCGCCTGGGAACTCGCGATATCTGGGGAAGTCATTCCTGTCACTTGGATGGCTCGCGGCAGAGGAACGCCGCGCGAGGAATCATGCGCCACCGGTAACGCCGCCCGGGCTGGCTTCGAATTGGAGAGCGGCTAGTATTGTCGGATAATCTGCGCATGTCCAGCCGCGCCACCCCACCCGCCGAACGCCCCACCCCGTCCAGCGGCGCGGCAGCAACCCCAGGGTCCGCGGGCTCCCCCGCCGGTGCCGCGGCGGCCCAGGGTTCCGGTTCCGGTACCGCTTCCTCGACCTCCCCTCCCTCCGGCAAGTCGTTTTCGACCTCGGCCTGGCGCCGCCGGGCCGGCCAGTTGTTTCGCTCCCTGAAGGCCTCGCCGCGCGCCATCGGCCGCGCCGTCGCGGCAGCGGTGCGCCACCGCTGCTGGGGCTGGATCGCGCGCTGGCTGCTGCGCATCGGTGTCACGCTGGCGGCCGTGGCCGCGGTGCTGTTCCTGCTGATGCGTTTCGTGCTGTGGCCCCAGGCCGCGGGCGCACGCGCCTGGCTGGAGCAACGCGGCTCGGAGGCGCTGTCGGCCCACCTGACCATCGCCGCGCTGGAAACCACCTGGGATGGCTGGCATCCGGCCTTCCATGCGCGCGGCGTGCGTCTGGTCGACGACCAGCAGCGCGTGCTGCTGTCGGCCGAGACGCTGCAGGGCGCGCTGTCCTGGCAGTCGCTGAGCACGCTCGAGTTGCGCTTCGCCCGCTTCGACGCCAACCACGCCGACGTGCTGGTGCACCGCTCGGCGCAGGGCCGGCTGGAGGTGGCGGGCATGCCGATGCGCACGCAGGACCGCAGCGGCGGCGACGATCATCGCTTTCTCGACTGGCTGCTGGCGCAGGGCTCGGTCACGCTGACCGGCGGCAAGGTCCGCTGGCTCGACGAGCAGCGCGGCCTGCCGGTGCTGGAGGTCGGCGACATCCTGCTGCGTTCGACCCGCAGCGGCGCCCGCCACGACCTGCGGCTGGAAGCGCGCTCGGCCGCGCTGGCCGCGCGCCCGCTGGTGGTCACCGGCACCTTCCGCCATACCTATCTGCATGCGCAGGGCGACTGGCGCAACTGGCGCGGCCAGGCCAGCTGGGATATCGGCCAGTTGCAGCTGCCCGCGGTGCAGCGCTACCTGAGCCTGTTCGAGCGGGTCGACAGCGGCGTGCTGAGCAGCGACGGCACCATCGAGTTCGCCAATGGCGAGATGCTGCGCAGCCAGGCCCGGCTGCGCGCCAACGCGGTCGATCTGCGCCTGGCCGGCGCGGCCGAGCCCTTGCGGCTGAACCAGTCGCAGGCGCTGCTGCTGCATCGGCGCGAAGGCGCCGACAACCAGCTGACCGTCGACACGCTGCTGTGGGAGCCCGCCGGCGCGCAGGCCCAGGCCACCGGCGGCGCCTGGCGCGAAGGCATGCGCCGCGTCACGCTGCGCTGGGCGCGCGACGACAACGGCGCGCTGCGGCGGCTGGCGCTGAAGGCGCCGACGCTCGACCTCGACGCGCTGCGCGCGCTGTCGACCGCGATGCCGCTCGATACCGCGCTGGCCCGCCAGGTGCGCGCGCTGCGGCCGTCCGGCCGGCTCGACAATCTCGACGTCGACTGGACCCGCGAGCGCGGCGGCCTGCTGCAGCGGCAAGGCGGTCCCGCCCGCTATCGCATCCACGGCACGCTGCGCAACGTGTCGGTGCGCGAGCAGCCGGCCGAACCGGCGTTCGACAAGGACGGCCATGCGAACCTGGGCATTCCCGGCTTCAGCGGCCTGTCCGGCAATTTTTCCTTCGACCAGCAGGGCGGCAGCGCGCGCTTCGAGGGCACCCAGGCCACGCTGACCTTCCCCGGCGTCTTCGAAGACCCGCGACTGCCCTTCGACGAACTGGCCGGCGCATTCGAGTGGCGCCGCGAGGGCGGCAAGCTGGTGGTGCGCACCGACGGCATCCGCTTCGCCAACGCCGACACGGCCGGCACCGTGCGCGGCAGCTGGCGCGAAGGCGGCGACGGCCACGCCGGCATTGCGGAACTGGACGGCGAGCTCGGCCGCGCGCAGATCGCACGCGTGCCGCGCTACCTGCCGCTGCACATTCCCGCCAGTACGCGCCACTATCTGGCCGGCGCGCTGGCGGGCGGCGAGTCCGAGGCGGTCCGTTTCCAGGTCAAGGGCGATCTGGCCCACTTCCCTTTCCATGGTGACGCCGCCCGGCATGGCGACTTCCACGTGGACGTGCCGCTGCGGCAGGCGTCCTACCAGATCGACCCGCACGGTCCGGACGGCAAGCCGCTGTGGCCGCTGTTCACCGAGATCGATGGCAGCCTCCGGTTCGAGCGCGGCGCGATGGCGCTGAACGTCGAGCGCGCCTCGGTGCAGGGCCTGGCCGGCGTGGCGCTGCGCGACGTCAAGGGCCGCATCGACGAGCTGGACCACCGCGGACGGCTGACGCTGGACGGCAGCGCCAGCGGCCCGATGCAGGGTTTCCTGCGCTATATCGCCAGCAGCCCGGTGCGCGAGTGGACCGGCAACGTCACCGGCGACGCGCGCGGCCAGGGCAATGGCGAATTGCGGCTCAAGCTGGACCTGCCGCTGGCCGATGCCACCCGCAGCAAGGTCGAGGGCCAGTACCGCCTGACCGGCAACGACGTGGTGCTGGCGCCGGGCCTGCCGATGCTGGGCGGCGCCACCGGCACGGTGGCCTTCAACGAGCACGGTTTCCAGCTCGATGCGGTGCGCGCGCGCCTGCTCGGCGGCGAGGTGCGCGCCAGCGGCGGCACGCAGTCCGACGGCACGGTGCGCGTGACCGCGGCCGGCAGCGCCAACTCGCGCGGCATCGCCGAGGCGCTGTCCGGTGCCGGGCTGACGCCGCTGGCGCGCCGCTTCGACGGCAATGCCAGCTACCAGGCGGTGATCGGCGTGCGCGAACGCCAGCCGGTGATCTCGTTCACCGCGGACCTCGCCGGCATGGCGGTCGACCTGCCGGCGCCGCTGACCAAGCCGGCCGGGCAACCGGCGCCACTGCGCCTGGAGGTACGACCGGTGGCCGGACGCGCGGGCCACGAGGAACTCGAACTGCAATACGGCGCGATGCTGAACGCCCGCTATCTGCTGCGCCGTGGCGCCGGCGGCGTCGAGGTCGTCAACGGCGGCATCGGCATCGGCCAGCCGGCGCCCACGCCCGCCACCGGGGTCAGCGCCGCGCTGGCGGTCGAGCGCTTCGATCTGGACGGCTGGCGCACGGCGCTCGCCGGTGCACCCGCCAGCGGCTCCGCCGACGACAAGGGCGGCGGCGCGCGCGAACCGGCCACGGCCTCGTATCTGCCGGAGCGCATCACCGCGCGTTCGCGCACGCTGCTCGCCTTCGGCCGCGAGCTCGACGACGTGACGCTGGACGCCGTGCGCACCGCGCAGGCCGGCGATCCCGGCTGGCAGTTCCGCCTCGACTCGCGCCAGATCGCCGGCCAGATGCAGTGGCGCGCGGTGCCGTCCAGCCCGGGCGGCGCGCTGACGCTGCGGCTGTCGCGGCTGAACATCCCCGACAGCCAGGACACCAGCAAGGTCGCCGACGCGCTGGCCGGCCAGATCGAGCAACTGCCGTCGATCGACCTGCAGGCCGAGCGCTTCGAACTGCGTGGCCACGACTTCGGCAAGCTGCAGGTCAAGGCACACAGCGCGCTCGACAATGGCGAACCGGTCTGGACGCTGGAATCGCTGACGCTGGAACAGCCCGGCGCGACCTTCACCGGCCAGGGCAGCTGGCGCGTGCCGCGTCGCGTGCGCGACAGCGGCAAGGCCGGCGGCCAGCGCCGCACACTGCTCAGCTTCAACGTCGACGTGCGCAATGCCGGCGATGTACTCGACCGGCTCGGCATGCCGCATACGCTGCGCGACGGCAAGGGCAAGCTCGAGGGCCGCATCCGCTGGATCGGCTCGCCGCTGGCGATCGACTACCCCTCGCTGAACGGCCGCGTGGCGCTCAAGCTCGAGAATGGCCAGATCGTCAGCGTCGAGCCCGGGGCGGCCAAGCTGCTGGGCGTGCTGAGCCTGCAGAGCGTGATGCGGCTGGTGACGCTGGACTTCCGCGGCATCGCCGGCGAGGGCCTGGTGTTCGACGAGATCAGCGCGACCGGCACCATCGAGAACGGCATCGCCAGCACCAGCGACTTCCGCCTGAAGAGCCCGCAGGTCAGCGCGGCGATGACCGGCAGCGCCAATCTTCCGCAGGAAACGCAGGATCTGGAGGTCGCGCTGGTGCCGCGCATCAACGCGACCTCGGCTTCGGTCGCCGCCGCCTTCATCAATCCGGCGCTCGGGATCGGCACGCTGGCGGCGCAATTGCTGTTCGCCGACGAGTTCTCCAAGGCCTTCACGCAGCACTACAAGGTGACAGGAAGCTGGGCCGAGCCGCGGATCGCCAAGGTCGGCGACAATAACGCGGACGGGTCCAGGCGCGCTCCCGATCGCCGCCAGCCCGAGCAGTCCTACATGCCGTAATTGCGCCCACGCGCATCGAGGAAACGCCATGCCAGCCGCCGATCCCGCTACCCGCCCCACCAGCGCGCCAGCCAGCCCTGCCGCTTCCCCCTCCGCCACGCCAAGCGCGACGCGTGCAATGCGTGTTGCCGCGATCCAGACCGTGACCGGCACCGCGCTCGACGCCAACCTGGCGCGCGCCGATGCGCTGATCGCCGAGGCCGCGCGCGGCGGCGCCGAGCTGGTGCTGCTGCCCGAGTATTTCTGCCTGATGGGCCGCCATGAGAGCGACAAGGTCGCGGTGCGGGAGCAGGACGGCGACGGACCGATCCAGCGCTTCCTGGCCGATGCAGCAAGGCGCCACGGCATCTGGCTGGTCGGCGGCACGCTGCCGCTGTGGTGCGAGGACGCCGAGCGCGTCCGCAACAGCTCGCTCGCCTTCGACCCACAGGGCGAACGGGTGGCGCGCTACGACAAGATCCACCTGTTCGGCTTCACCCGCGGGGAGGAGCGCTACGACGAGTCGCGCACGATCCTGGCCGGCCGCGAGCCGGTGACCTTCGGTGCGCCGTGCGGCCGGGTCGCGATGTCGGTCTGCTACGACCTGCGCTTTCCCGAGCTGTATCGGCAGATGGCGAGCACCGACAGCGAGAACGGCCTGGCCTTGATCCTGATGCCGGCCGCCTTCACCTACACCACCGGGCAGGCGCATTGGGAAATCCTGCTGCGCGCCCGCGCGATCGAGAACCAGTGCTATGTGCTGGCGGCGGCCCAGGGCGGCAAGCACGAGAACGGCCGGCGCACCTGGGGTCACTCGATGCTGGTCGATCCCTGGGGCGAGGTGCTGGCCATGCTGCCCGAGGGCGAGGGCGTGGTCAGCGGCACGCTGGACCCGGCGCGCATCGCCGAAGTGCGGCAGAACCTGCCTGCGCTGCGCCACCGGGTGCTGTAGCATGGACACCCGTAGGACCCGACCGAACCGTGGTACCTGACCGAACCGTAGTACCGAACATTCGGGCGCCGCACCAGCCGGCGCCCCACCCTTGCGGCTGCCGGCCCGATGCCGGGCAGCGCGACACCGAATCCAACAGAGGACATTCATGAACGCCGGCGATCTCGGAATCCGCAATCTCGCCACCGCACAGCAGCTGCTGCTGAACCCGTACGGGCTTGACGAAGCCCGGCTGCAACGCGTGCTGGCCGACATCTTCACGCACAAGGTCGACTACGCCGACCTGTATTTCCAGTACACCCGCAGCGAGGCCTGGAGCCTCGAGGAAGGCATCGTCAAGTCGGGCAGCTTCAATATCGACCAGGGCGTCGGCGTGCGCGCCGTGTCGGGCGACCGCACCGCCTTCGCCTACTCCGACGAGATCAGCCTGGAGGCGTTGCTGCAGGCCAGCGCCGCGACCCGCACCATCGGCAAGGTCGGCAGCGGCCGCACCAAGGTGGCGGGTTCGCTGGCCTCGCAGGGCGGCCGCGACCTGTACGCACCCAACGATCCGCTCGATTCGATGCCGGCGGCCGAGAAGGTCGCGCTGCTCGAGCGCGTCGAGAAGATGGCGCGCGCCAAGGATCCGCGCATCGTGCAGGTGATGGCGGGCCTGGCCGGCGAATACGACGTGGTGCTGATCGCCCGCAGCGACGGCGTGATCGCCGCCGACGTGCGGCCGCTGGTGCGCGTGTCCGTCACGGTGATCGCCGAGCAGAACGGCCGGCGCGAGATGGGCACCTCGGGCGGCGGCGGCCGTTATCACTACGGCTACTTCAGCGACGATCTGCTGCGCACCTATGTCGACGAGGCGGTGTCGTCGGCGCTGGTCAACCTGGAGGCGCGCCCCGCCCCGGCCGGCGCGATGACCGTCGTGCTCGGGCCGGGCTGGCCCGGCGTGCTGCTGCACGAGGCGGTCGGCCACGGGCTGGAAGGCGACTTCAACCGCAAGGGCTCGTCGGCCTTCGCCGGCCGCATGGGCGAGCGCGTGGCGGCCAAGGGCGTTACCGTGGTCGACGACGGCACGCTGGAAGGCCGCCGGGGTTCGCTGAACCTCGACGACGAAGGCAATCCGACCCAGTGCACCACGCTGATCGAGGACGGCATCCTGCGCGGCTATATCCAGGACACGCTGAACGCGCGGCTGATGAAGATGCCGGTGACCGGCAACGCGCGCCGCGAGAGCTTCGCCGCGCTGCCGATGCCGCGCATGACCAATACCTACATGCTGAACGGCGACCGCGACCCGCAGGAGATCGTCGCCAGCGTCAAGCGCGGCCTGTACGCGGTCAACTTCGGCGGCGGCCAGGTCGACATCACCAACGGCAAGTTCGTGTTCTCGGCCAGCGAGGCCTACCTGATCGAGGACGGCAAGATCACCGCGCCGGTCAAGGGCGCAACGCTGGTCGGCAACGGTCCCGAATCGCTGAAGGACGTCACCATGATCGGCAACGACATGCGGCTGGACTCGGGCGTCGGTGTCTGCGGCAAGGAAGGCCAGAGCGTGCCGGTCGGCGTCGGCCAGCCGACCCTGCGCATCGAGAACATGACGGTGGGCGGCACCGCCTGACGGCCGCGGGCGTCGGCGCCGCTGCTGCGCCGGCGCCACAGCCGGCCCTCTTCCGCCTTGCCCCGGCGTTTCGGCGCGCTTGCCAAGCGTGCCGAAACGGGCTATAAAGTGGCTTCGTCGCCGGCGCTTGCCGCCTCGCCGACACGCGATACCGACGAAAACAGACGCAATACCAATCGCAAGACCGACCGAATACCGCGCTTTCCTCCCACATGTCCGCCAAGTTTTACTTTTACTTTTTTAGCGATCTCGCACCGCTGGCGGAAGGAGAGGATCAGTCGTAAGCGCCTCCCAAGATTGCAAAAAAGCCGCCAGCAGACCTGGCGGCTTTTTTTTGGCCCGACTTTCCCCGCAGCATCGAATACCCCCCCACTCTCACGACCTGACAAGACCTGGAGCCATCATGTTGAAGAACACCGACGACCTTCGTATTCGCGAACTGAAGGAGCTGCTGCCGCCGGCGCACCTGATCCGCGAGTTCTCCCTGTCGGAGAAGGCGTCGGACGTCATCTACGGCGCGCGCCAGGCGATGCACCGCATCCTGCATGGCATGGACGACCGGCTGATCGTCATCATCGGCCCCTGCTCGATCCACGACACCCGCGCCGCGCTCGAATACGCCAAGCTGCTGAAGGAGCAGCGCGATCGCTTCAGCAACGAGCTCGAGGTCGTGATGCGGGTCTACTTCGAGAAGCCGCGCACCACGGTCGGCTGGAAGGGGCTGATCAACGATCCGCACATGGACGGCAGCTTCAAGATCAACGACGGCCTGCGCACCGCGCGCGAGCTGTTGCTCAATATCAGCGAGATGGGCCTGCCGGCGGGCACCGAATACCTCGACATGATTTCGCCCCAGTACATCGCCGACCTGGTCAGCTGGGGCGCGATCGGCGCGCGCACCACCGAATCGCAGGTGCATCGCGAGCTGGCCTCGGGGCTGTCGTGCCCGGTGGGGTTCAAGAACGGCACCGACGGCAACGTCAAGATCGCGGTCGATGCGATCAAGGCCGCGTCGCAGCCGCACCACTTCCTGTCGGTCACCAAGGGCGGCCATTCGGCGATCGTGTCGACCTCGGGCAACGAGGACTGCCACATCATCCTGCGCGGCGGCAAGAATCCGAACTACGACGCCGAAAGCGTGCAGCAGGCCTGCGACGCGATTTCCAAGGCCGGGCTCGCGGCGCGGCTGATGATCGATGCCTCGCACGCCAACAGCAGCAAGAAGCACGAGAACCAGATCCCGGTCTGCGAGGACATCGGCCGCCAGCTCGCCGCGGGCGACGACCGCATCATCGGCGTGATGGTCGAATCGCACCTGATCGCCGGCCGCCAGGACCATGTCCAGGGCGCGCCGATCGACTCGCTGACCTACGGCCAGTCGGTCACCGACGCCTGCATCGGCTGGGACGATTCGGTGCGGGTGCTGGAGATCCTGGCCAACGCGGTCAAGGCACGGCGGTTGGCGAAGGGCAGCGGGAACTGATGAACGCTGAGTTGGCGGCCACCGCGCCGCCACTCACCCGACGGGCCCCTACGATCGGATCAACGGGCGCCCCGTCACTTCCTCGTACATCGCATCCGGGGCGATATCGACCCCGTTTGGCCATACCACCGCGCCATCCGCAATAGAGGCCCTGGCGAAATAGGCCTCATCAGCCAACGGGGCAAACACGCCATGGAAATCATCGCGCGACATATCCACGATTCCGCGCGTGCCATCGGCGAATTCAACGTCCAGTCGATGATTTGGCAGGACAGCCAGACGGGTGACGTGCCACGCAACCATTGCATTACTCCAGGGGCGGAATGGGCTTTGGCATTTCGTGATTTCTGCAAAGCCGCCAATCTTCGGCCAATTCGGTTCGATGCGCCGACGCCCATTCCAATACCAGTGCAAGCGCACGCCGAGGGAGCGACCCGGCGATAACCTCAAGCGTATCGATTCGGATGATCGCTTCGGCGTCGCCATAGCGCGCATGGAAATGGGCCGGTTCGTGGTCACGCCAATACATCGTGATCACGATCCCGAAAAATATGCTGAGGGTTGGCACATTGGCTCCCGCTGTTGAGGGAGCACCATCGTATTGCGGGGTCATCATGCCTTCGATCGGTCCATGCCGAAGATATAAAAAAAGCCGCCTCGAAGGAAGCGGCTTTTTGACGGCGGTAGGCTGCCTTACCTCTTCAACACCAGATCGCCCGGCAGCGATTCCAGATAGGCGGCGATGTTCTTCAGCTCCTGCCGCGTGAAGGGGCGGGGCTTGCCGTCCTTGCCGAGCACGCCGGGGTTGGCGTTGACCTGGCCCTGCATGATCGCGTTGGAGCGGCCGACCTGCGGGTTGCCGTGGACCTGGTAGGCGACCAGCGCGTGATACAGGTAGCCGGCGTGCTGGCCGGCCAGCTTCGGATAGTCCGGCGCGATCGGGGAATTCATGTCGGCGCCGTGGCAGGCGGCGCAATTGCCCTTCTGCACCAGGGCCTTGCCGGCTTCGATGTCGGCGGCGGAGGCCGACATCGCCGAGGCACCCAGCACGAGTGCGCCGAGCGCGAACGAGAGCGTCTTGAGCGTCTTCATGTCGGGTCCTCTCACTTCTGCGGATTGTCGCGGGTATCGCGCTTCTGCTGCGCGTAGTACGCAGCCACGTCGGCAATATCCTGGTCGCTCAGCGTCGCCGCGATGCCACGCATGGTCGGATGCTTGCGGCCGCCCTTCTTGTACTCCTGCAGCGCGTTCGCGATGTACTTCGCGCTCTGGCCCCCGATCATCGGCACTTCGTACACCTCGGGAAACGAAGCCCGATATCCCGGAATTCCGTGGCAGCCGATACACATCGCCACCTTGTCCCGGGCTGCCTCCACATTGCCCTTGACTTCCTGGGCCTGCGCTGCCGTCGCGGCGGCGCCCAGCACCACCATCGTGAGGAGCTTTTTCATTGTCGTAGTCGGATTGGAAGGATTGAACCCTGCGTGACCTGCCCGAGCGGCCAGACATGGAACTCCCGCCGAATGCACGGCCGGGGCCGTGCGCATCGACCGTCATGCCGGCCATTCTTTCGTGATCGCCGCTTCCCGACCAGGGCCGCCAGGGTGCGACGTGGGCGGCCGGGGAAGGAGGATGGACGTGGGGGCGCGTCAAACCGGCGCATTGTACCGCACGCGGCACGCGGCAGTCCATAGAGCGGCGCCATGGCCGCACGCGAACGGGAAAGCTCTTTTATACTGGCCCATTCCAACCCGAACGAAGCCTCAGAACGCGACATGACCGATACCGCCCAAGCCGCCGCTGGCGCCTCTGCCGCCCCCTCCGCCCGCTTCGAGGGCAGCGCCCACTACGTGGCCACCGACGACCTGAAGCTCGCCGTCAACGCCGCGCGCACGCTGCAGCGTCCGCTGCTGATCAAGGGCGAGCCTGGCACCGGCAAGACCATGCTGGCCGAGGAAGTCGCCGCCGCGCTGGGCATGCCGCTGCTGCAATGGCATATCAAGTCGACCACCAAGGCGCAGCAGGGCCTGTACGAATACGATGCGGTGTCCCGCCTGCGAGACTCGCAGCTCGGCGACGACCGCGTGCACGACATCCGCAACTACATCGTCAAGGGCGTGCTGTGGCAGGCGTTCGAGTCCGACGAGCCGGTGGTGCTGCTGATCGACGAGATCGACAAGGCGGACATCGAATTCCCCAACGACCTGCTGCGCGAAATCGACCGGATGGAGTTCTACGTCTACGAGACGCGCGAACTGATCCGCGCCAGACATCGTCCGCTGGTCATCATCACGTCGAACAACGAGAAGGAACTGCCGGACGCCTTCCTGCGCCGCTGCTTCTTCCACTACATCAAGTTCCCCGACGCCGACACCATGCAGCGCATCGTCGACGTCCACTATCCGGGCATCAAGCGCGAACTGGTATCGGCCGCGCTCGAGGCGTTCTACGAGATGCGCAACCTGCCGGGCCTGAAGAAGAAGCCGTCGACCTCGGAGCTGATCGACTGGCTCAAGCTGCTGATGGCCGAGGACATTCCGCCCGAGGCGCTGCGCAGCCCGGACAAGAAGGCCGCGATCCCGCCGCTGCACGGCGCGCTGCTGAAGAACGAGCAGGACGTGCATCTGTTCGAGCGCCTGGTCTTCATGAACCGCGCCAACCGCTGAACGCCGCCCTGCCCTTCATCGAACTGCGAACCTCGACCTTCGAACCTCCAACCCTCCCCAGGAACCCCGATGACCCGTCTGATCGCGCCGATCGTGCTGGAAGGCCGGCACGTCATGCTCGAGCCGCTCGACGCCGCGCATGAAACCGAACTGCGCGCGGCCGCGAGCGATGGCGAGCTGTGGAAGCTGTGGTACACCTCGGTGCCGACGCCCGACGGCATGCGCGCGTGGATCGACACCGCGCTGGACCAGCGCGACCGCCTCGGCGCGATGCCCTTCGTGGTGCGGCGCGTGCAGGACGGCGTGGTCGGTCCGGTGGTCGGCTCGACGCGGATGTTCAATGTCGACGAGACCCACCGGCGGCTCGAGATCGGCCACACCTGGTATGCGCAGAGTGTGCAGCGCACGGCGGTCAACACCGAGTGCAAGCTGCTGTTGCTCGCGCATGCCTTCGAGCAGCTGCGCTGCATCGCGGTCGAATTCCGCACGCACTGGATGAACCACCAGAGCCGCGCCGCGATCGCCCGGCTCGGCGCCAAGCAGGACGGCGTGCTGCGCAACCATCAGGTGATGCCCGACGGCTCGCTGCGCGACACCGTGGTCTTCTCGATCATCGCCAGCGAATGGCCGACGGTGAAGCGCCATCTGCATTACCGCCTGGAGATGCCGCGCTGAGCGCCGCGTGCACGATCGCACCGACCGCACGCACACGACACACAGCGCGCACAGAGCGCAACGCACGCACCGCCAGCCCACCGCGACACCGAGACCCGCCATGCTGATCGACTTCTTCTTCTCGCTGCGGCACGCCAAGCTGCCGGTATCCGTCAAGGAATACCTGACCATGCTGGAGGCACTGAAGGCCCAGGTGATCGCGCCGTCGATCGACGAGTTCTACTACCTGTCGCGCATGACGCTGGTCAAGGACGAGAAGCACTTCGACAAGTTCGACCAGACCTTCGCGGCCTACTTCAAGGGCGTCGAGAACCTGGTCGACTGGAAGTCCGACATCCCGCTCGACTGGCTGCAGAAGACGCTGGAGCGCGAACTGTCGCCGGAGGAGAAGGCCAGGATCGAAGCGATGGGCGGGCTCGACAAGCTGATGGAGCGCCTGAAGCAGCTGCTCGAAGAGCAGAAGGAAAAGCACGAGGGCGGCAACAAGTGGATCGGCACCGGCGGCACCTCGCCGTTCGGCCACGGCGGCTACAACCCCGAGGGCATCCGCATCGGCGGCCCGTCCAAGGGCAACCGCACCGCGATCAAGGTATGGGAGACGCGCGCCTATCGCGACTACGACGATCAGGTCGAGCTGGGCACGCGCAACATCAAGGTCGCGCTGCGGCGGCTGCGCCGGTTCGCGCGCGAAGGCGCCGACACCGAGCTGGACCTGGACGACACCATCCATTCGACCGCGGCCAACGCGGGCCTGCTCGACATCAGGCTGCGCCCGGAGCGGCACAACAAGGTCAAGGTGCTGATGCTGATGGATGTCGGCGGCTCGATGGACGACCACATCAAGCGCGTCGAGGAACTGTTCTCGGCGGCCAAGACCGAGTTCAAGCACCTGGAGTACTACTACTTCCACAACTGCGTCTACGACTACGTGTGGAAGAACAACCGCCGCCGCCACGCGGAGAAGATCGCCACCTGGGACCTGATCCACAAGTACACGCCCGACTACAAGGTGATCTTCGTCGGCGACGCGACCATGAGCCCGTACGAGATCCTGCAGCCGGGCGGTTCGGTCGAGTACAACAATCCCGAGGCGGGCGCGGTCTGGCTGAACCGGCTGATCGACCAGTTCCCGCGCTTCGTCTGGCTCAATCCGGAGCCGGAAGGCCTGTGGCAGTACCGCCAGTCGATCTCGGTGATCAACCAGATCATGAAGGCGCGGATGTATCCGGTGACCATCGCCGGGCTCGAGCAGGCGATGAAGGTGCTGTCGAAGTAAGCCGGCCGTCGCCCGCTCACGCCACCACGTCCACCCCTTCCATCAGCCACTGCCGGAAGGTCTGCAGCGCCGGCAGGTGCTGCTTCTGCTCCGGATAGCACAGGTAATAGCCCTTCTTGCTGAGCACCCGCGCGGGGTGCGCCACCACCAGCGCCCCGCTGGCCAGCTCCTGCTCGATCAGGCAGCGCGGGATCAGCGCGATGCCCAGCCCCGACAGCGCCGCCTGGGTCAGCAGCGAGAACTGGTCGAAGCGCGGACCGCTCCAGGCCTCGCGCGTGGTCACGCCCAGCTCGCCCAGCCAGTCGGACCAGGCCTCCGGCACCGTCGTATGGTGCAGCAGCGGATAGTTCAGCAGCGCCTGGGGCGACGCGGCGACGCCGTTGGGCTCGTTGGCCAGCAAACCCGGCCGGCACACCGGCAACACCTCGCGGCCGGTCATGTAGTCGGCCAGGCTGCCAGGCCAGACGCCATCGCCGAAGCGGATCGCCGCGTCGAGGTCCGGCTGCGAGAAGTCATAGCCCTGCGCGTGCGGCACGAATTCCAGCGTGACCTCGGGATGGCGCTCGAAGAACTGCGGCAGCCGCGGAATCAGCCACTTGGCGCCCAGCGTCGGCATGCTGGCGATATGCAGCGTGCCGCCGCGGCCCTGGCTGGCCACCAGCTCGACGGTAGCGGCCTCGATTTCCTGCAGGCTGGGCCGGATCCGCTCCAGATAGCGGCGGCCGGCATCGGTCAGCAGCAGGCGCTGACGGACGCGTTCGAACAGATCCACGCCCAGCGACGACTCGAGCTGGCGGACCTGCTTGCTGACCGCGCCCTGCGTGACATGGAGCTCGCGGGCGGCCAGCGTAAAACTGAGATGACGGGCGGCGGCCTCGAAGGCCTGCAGCCCGGTCAACGACGGGCATAGGCGCCGCATGCGACTTCCTCGATTTCCCAGACTTCACGACCAAATGGAATGACCGTGCGATTTTAATTCGTTTGCACGGTTCTTGCAGATTTGCGCAGAATCGCAAGCAAAGCTCAACGAGGCTTTCTAGCACAGCAACGACGGGCGCGCCCTGCCGACGCCCTTTCTCCCCCATTTCCGTGTTGGACCCCTTTTCAGGATCATTCATGCAACGCCGTAACATGCTCCGCCTCATCGCTGCCGGCTCGGCCGCCCTGGCCGCCGGCCTGTCGTTCCAGGCTGCCGCGCAGGGTTCGTATCCGACCAAGCCGATCACGCTGGTCGTGCCCTTCCCGGCCGGCGGCACCACCGACATCGTCGCCCGCATCGTCGCCGACAAGCTGGGCCAGCAACTGGGCCAGGCCGTGGTGGTCGACAACCGCGGCGGCGCCGGCGGCAGCATCGGCACCAGCTACCTGGCCAAGGCCACGCCGGACGGCTACACCATCGGCATCGCCACCGCCTCGACCCACGGCATCAACCCGGCGATCTACCCGCGCCTGCAGTACGACGCGACCAAGGACTTCACCACCATCACCAACCTGGCCTCGGTGCCGAACGTGATGAGCGTCCACCCGTCGGTCAAGGCCAACGACATGAAGGCCTTCATCGCGCTGGCGCAGTCGCAGCCGAACAAGCTGGCCTACGGCTCGGCCGGCAACGGCAGCGTGTCGCACATGATGGGCGAGCTGTTCAAGCTGAGCAGCAAGACCGAGCTGCTGCACGTGCCGTACAAGGGCGTCGGCCCGGCGCTGAACGACACGCTGGCCAACCAGGTCCAGATCCTGTTCGACAACCTGCCGTCGTCGCTGCCGTTCATCCAGGGCGGCAAGCTGCGCGCGCTGGCCGTGGCCGCGCCCAAGCGCGTCGCCGCGCTGCCGAACGTGCCGACCTTCGCCGAGCTGGGCCTGGCCGAGGTCAACGATTCGTCGTGGTTCGGCCTGATCGCCCCGGCCAAGCTGCCGGCCGACATCCAGACCAGGCTGCACGACGCCACCGTCAAGGTGCTGGCGATGCCCGAGGTCAAGGAGAAGTTCGAGAAGCTGGGCGCGACCCCGGTCGGCGACACGCCGGCGCACTTCGCCACGCAGATCAAGAACGAAGTGGCCAAGAACAAGCGCATCGCCGCCGCCGCCAAGATCTCGATGGACTAAGCCGCAAGACCGAGCCGCAAGCATCATGACCGAAGCAGACCGAAAGAGCGCGGAGCGCCCTTACTTCCTGCAACTGCCGGAAGGCGAGAGCAGCCCGCTCTTTCTCGATTCGCCGCATAGCGCGACCACCTACCCGGCGGACTTCCGCTTCGCCGCCGGGCTGCCCCTGAACCTGCTGCGCCAGGCCGAGGACACCTTCGTCGACGAGCTGTACGCCGACGCGCCGAAGCAGGGCATCGCGCTGCTGTGCGCGGGCTTTCCGCGCAGCTACCTCGATGCCAACCGCGGCATCGAGGAGATCGACCAGGCCCTGCTCGACGCCCCCTGGCCGGGCCCGATGCAGGAAACGCCCAAGACCCGGCTCGGCAAGGGCCTGGTCTGGCGTGTGCTCGACACCGGCGAGGCGATCTACGATCGCAAGCTGAGCGTGGCCGAGGTGCAGGCGCGCATCGAGCGCTACTACCTGCCCTACTACGCCCAGCTGCAGAAGCTGGCCGACCGGGCGATCGCCGAGCACGGCAGCGCGTGGCACATCAACTGCCATTCGATGCCGAGCGAGGCGGCGCAATACGCCACCGAGCATCCGGGCCTGCAGCATCCGGACTTCGTGGTGGGCGACCGCGACGGCAGCACCTGCGACAAGCGCTTCACCGACCTGGTCGAGGGCGTGCTGAAGGAAATGGGCTACGACGTCTGGCGCAACCACCCCTACAAGGGCGTGGAGATCGTGCGCGTGGTCGGCCAGCCCCAGGCCGGCCGCCACAGCCTGCAGCTCGAGATCAATCGCAAGCTGTACATGGACGAGGTGGCGCTGACCCGCAATGCGGGCTTCGACAAGCTCAAGCAGAACCTGAACGCGCTGCTTGCCGAGCTCGACCGCTTCGCCCGTTCGGCGGCGACGCGTTAAGCGCCAAGCGCCGGGCCGGCATCGGCCCGGCGCGATTCGCTGCACCAGGGCGCCGCAATGGCGTCACGAGGGAGCGGACCGGGCTCGCACCGAGGCCGGATCGGGTCCAAATCGGGCCCTGTCCGCGCTCGGGACTGACCCTAGGTTGGCTGCCGCGAGGAACTTTGTGCAAAGGGTTTCCTCTATCATGGCAGTCTTTTGCCAACCACTTCGCCCCCGAAGCAAGCAGATCCCGTGATCCGACGAATTTCCATGCGGCTGCGCGCCCTCGCCGCCGCGGCCGCCGCTCTGATGCTGGCCGCGTGCGCCACCGCGCCTTCCGAGTCCGGCGACACCGCCGGCCAGCAGGCCCAGGCCCCCGCCGCCAGCCCCGCCCCGCAGACCCCCGCGCCCGCACCGCGCGGCGCGACTTCCTACTCCGACAAGCAGGCGGTACCGCCGCCGGACAACGACAACTCCCCGACAAAGACCGTCACGCTGCCGCCCACCGGCCGCGTCAGCCTGGCCGAATACCGGGCGCAGATGCGCCAGCAGCTGATGCGCAGCGAGAACGCCAGCGCGGACGTGGCCGACTGCGCCGCGCACGCGAGCTGGGTGGTGCCGCGCTCGGCGACCTACGACGCGCTGCGCATCCCGACCGGCGCGCTGGCGTCGGGACAGGCCTCGGTCGAAAGCTGGGAAGGCCGCTTCTCGCGCGGCAAGCAGGCGGTGCCGGTGACCTCGGTGGTGACCTTCTCGGCCGCCGCGCATCGCCGCAACGGCCAGTCGCGCTGGGACCCGGTCAAGGTCCGTTGCGGCTATGACGACGGCATGATGCTGGCCTACGAACTGCTGGACGACGACGGCGACATCATCGTCGAACCGGCCGCCAAGCCCGCCGTCAGCGTGGCGCCGCGCAACGCCACGGCCAAGGGCCGCAAGGCGAAGGCGACCAGGTCGAGCCGCTCGGGCAAGGCCGCGGCGTCGGCGAAATCGTCGGGCGGCACGAAGAAGGCCGCGGCGAAGTCCGGCGCTTCCACCAGCAGCAAATCGACGAAGAAGACCAGCAAGTCGGCGCGCTGATCCTGCCGCGCGGCATCGTCACGCTTGCCGCTGACTTGCCGCTGACTTGCCGCTGTAATGCGGCCGACTTGGCGCTGAACTGGCGCCGACTTGCCGCTGAATCGCCGCCGCATCCCGCGGCGGCGTGGCTCAGTCCAGCTGCGCCAGGATCGCCTGCAGCATCGCCGCGCCCAGCAGCGCGCTGCGGGCGCCGTTCCAGCCCACCTCCGGCTGCGGCAGGTCGGCGTTGTCCTTGAACGGCATCTCCAGCGTCAGCGACAGGCAGCCGAACGCGTGGCCGATGTACTTGGAGGCCAGCTTCAGCGCATCGGCGTTGTACTTGCTCGCCGCATAGCCATGCACGTCCTGGAAGTCCGGCGTGGCGCGCTTGAACGCCTCGACGAAGCGCGCCTGCGCGACGCGCTGGGACTCCGTGAAACTGGGCAGCATCTCGCTGCCGGCGACGAAGTTGTACGGCAGGCCCTCGTCGCCGTGGATGTCGAAGAACAGGTCGCAGCCGGTCGACTCGATCGCGCGGCGCACGTGATAGACCTCGGGGCTGGTATCGAGGCTCGGCGCCATCCACTCGCGGTTCAGGTTCGCGCCGGCGGCGTTGGTGCGCAGATTGCCCAGCGCCGAGCCGTCCGGATTCATGTTCGGCACGATATGGAAGACGGCCTTCTGCAGCAGCCGCTCGGCCACGCCGTCGCCGGCCCAGATGCCGGTGCCGGTCAGCCGCTGCAGCACGCCCTCGATGAACCATTCGGCCATGGTTTCGCCGGGATGCTGGCGCGCGATCATCCAGATGGTCTTGCGGCCGGCATTGTCACCGTCTTCCGGCGTACCGATCGTCACCGCCGTCATGGCGCGGCCCCGGACCGTGCTGCCCAGATGCGTCAGCCGCGCGCGCGGCGAACGCTGGCAGGTGCCCAGCAGGGCCAGGTGGCGCTCTTCGGGATACGGCTCGAAATAGGCGAACCAGACGCTGTCATGCGCCGGCGTGAATTCGACCGTCATCACCTGCCCGTCGAAGCGGGTCGGCACGCGGAACCACTGCACGCGGTCGTACGAGGCCACGGCCCGGTAGTCGCGCCAGCCGTCCGGATAGGTGCAATCGCCGGCGTTCAGGAATTGCAGCCGGCAGGCCTGGCCGGCCGCGCCGTGCAGCCCGAAATGGAACCACTGGCGGAAGTCGGCATGCGAATCGGCGCGGATGCGCAGCCGGATATCGTCGGCGCGGTCCAGCGCCTCGACTTCGATCGCGCCGGAATCGAACCGGCTGGAGATATGCAGCGCTGCGGTCTTCATGTCTGAGCCTCGCAAGACGAATTTGTTGTTGGCCGCGTTGTTGGCCGGCCCGGCGCGTGGCCATCGGCCCGACGCCCGCGCGCGCGGCGTCAGTCTTCCAGCCGGCGGCGGAACACCCAGCGCGCCGCGTCGGACGCCTTCGCGTCGTAGGCGTAGCCGTCTTCGGCGAACTTCTTCAGGCCGGCCGCTTCGGTGATGCGCCGGGTCACCGCGAAGCGCGCCATCGTGCCGCGCGCGCGCTTGGCGTGGAACGAGATGATCTTGTAGCGGCCGCCCTTCCAGTCCTCGAACACCGGCGTGATCACGCGCGCGTTCAGCACCTTGGGACGGACGACCTTGAAGTATTCCTCGGAGGCCAGATTGACCAGCGTCGGCGCGCCCTCGCCCTTCAGCGCGGCGAGGTCCTTGTTCAGCAGTTGCGTCACGTCGTCGCCCCAGAACGCGTACAGGTCCTTGCCGGCCTCGTTGGCCAGCCGCGTGCCCATCTCGAGGCGGTACGGCTGCATCCAGTCCAGCGGCCGCAGCACGCCGTACAGGCCCGACAGGATGCGGACATGGCGCTGCGCGAAGGCGAGGTCGTCGTCGGACAGGCTGGGGGCGTCGAGCCCTTCATAGACATCGCCGTTGAAGGCCAGCGCCGCCGGCTTGCTGTTGCGCGCGGTGAATTTGGGCGACCAGTCGGCGTAGCGGGTCGCGTTCAGCACCGCGAGCTTGTCCGAGATATCCATCAGCGTGCCGATTTCCTGCGGCGACAGCGCGCGCAGGCGTTCGATCAGCTGCGCCGAACGCGGGATCAGCCGCGGCAGGTGGCTGGCATTGAGCGGAGGCCGGACGCGGGGCGGCGTCTCGTAGTCCAGCGACTTGGCGGGCGACAGAACGATCAACATGGCAGAATGCGGCAGAAACAAAGTTCCGATTGTAACGAATGCTCAACCCCTCTACCGGACCCGCGATCGGGTCCAACGCCGGGTCCAACGCCGGGTCCGCCACAGGACCCAGCGTCGCACCCAACCCCGCGCCCGCGCTTCCGAACGCAGCGCCCGACGACGCCTCCCCGCCCCGCGTGGTGCTGGACTCCAACGTCTGGATCGACCTGCTGGTATTCCGCGATCCGCATGCCGAGCCGATCCGCACGGCCCTGCGGGACGGCGCCATCGCGCCGCTGATCCGCGCCGATTGCCGCGAGGAATTGCGCCGCGTGCTGGCGTACCCGCAGTTCGCGCGCTTCGACGTCGATATCGACGAGGCGCTGGCGACCGTGGACCGGCTGACCACCGCGGTCGCACCGCCCTGCCCGACGCAGGCCGAAGCGATCCGGCTGCCGCGCTGCCGCGACGGCGACGACCAGAAGTTCATCGAGCTGGCGCACTTCGCCGGCGCCGAATGCCTGGTGTCGAAGGACAAGGCGGTGCTCAAGCTGGCGGGCCGGCTGCGCCGCAGCAGCGGCGTCGCGGTATTGACGCCGCAGGCCTTCGCGCCCTGGCTGGCCGCGCGGCCGGCGCGCTAGAATCGCCTCCGATTGCCAGCCTGCCACCCCGCCTCCCCGCCATCCGATTGACGTTCGACCATTTGACGATTTGACGATTGACGCCATGTCCGCCGACGCCCCGCTGAGCCCTCCCCCATCCCGCCTGCCCAACGTGGGCACCACCATCTTCACCGTGATGTCGGCGCTCGCCGCCGAGAAGAATGCGGTCAATCTGGGCCAGGGTTTTCCGGACTTCGATTGCGATCCGAAGATCGTCGACGCGGTCACGCGCGCGATGCGGGGCGGCCTGAACCAGTATCCGCCGATGGCCGGCGTGCCGAGCCTGCGCCAGGCCATCGCGACCAAGATCGGCAGGCTCTACGGCCGCGCCTACGATGCCGACAGCGAGATCACGGTGACCGCGGGCGCGACGCAGGCGCTGCTGACCGCGATCCTGTGCGCGGTGCATCCGGGCGACGAAGTGATCGTGCTGGAGCCGTGCTACGACAGCTATCTGCCGGCGATCGAACTGGCCGGCGGCAAGCCGGTGCCGGTGATGCTGGACGCGCCGCACTTCCGCATTCCGTTCGACCGCCTCGCGGCCGCGATCACGCCGCGCACGCGGATGATCCTGATCAACACGCCGCACAACCCGACAGGCACGATCTGGCGCGAGGACGATATGCGCCAATTGGCCGCGCTGCTGGCGGGCACGGACATCCTGCTGCTGTCGGACGAGGTCTACGAGCACATGGTCTACGACGGCCAGTCGCATCAGTCGGTGGCGCGCCATCCGGAACTGGCGCGGCGCAGCTTCGTCGTGTCGAGCTTCGGCAAGACCTATCACGTGACCGGCTGGAAGGTCGGCTATGTCGCCGCGCCGGCCGCGCTGATGGCGGAATTCCGCAAGGTCCACCAGTTCAATGTGTTCACCGTCAACACGCCGGTGCAGCACGGCCTGGCCGACTACATGGCCGACCCCGGGCCCTATCTCGAATTGCCGGCCTTCTACCAGGCCAAGCGCGATTACTTCCGTGCGGGACTGGCCGATACGCGCTTCAAGCTGCTGCCGTCGGACGGCACCTATTTCCAGTGCGTCGACTATTCGGCGATCTCGGACATGAGCGAAGCGGATTTCGCGATGTGGCTGACGCGCGAGATCGGCGTCGCGGCGATTCCGGTATCGGCGTTCTATTCGCAGCCGCGCGAATCCGGCGTGGTGCGCTTCTGCTTCGCCAAGCGGGAGGAGACGCTGGCGCTGGCCTTGGAGCGGCTGCGCAAGCTGTGAGGCAGGGCGGGCGGTCTGCGCCATGCGACCGCCCGTTGCCCTCTCCCCGGCCCTCTCCCCGGCCCTCTCCCGCAAGCGGGAGAGGGAGTACACCGAGGGTTATGAACACCGGCGCGCTACGAAGGACCGGCAACGAATGCCCGGCCCGGCGGAGTTCTCCCTCTCCCCTCAGGGGGAGAGGGTTGGGGAGAGGGGGGCTCCAAACCGCGATCGCCCTCTTACGGCTTGTTCCGGCTCAGCATCAGCTCGGTGTTGGTCTTGCGGTCCGCGTTGACCTTCTGCACCGTCGGCCGCTCGCTCATGCGCTTCAGATAGTCCTTGACCGGCAGGTCGGCCAGCATGTCGTTGCCGTAAATGATCTTGGTGCACGCCGACACCAGCGGCAGATGCACCACCGCGGCGCAGTCGGCCAGCGTGAAGGTGTCGCCGGCCATATATGGTGAAAACTTCGCCAGCCTGGCGAAGGCGGGAATGTAGCGGGTCAGCAGCTTGTGCTGGCGCTCCTTGACCCCATCGCTGACCTTGCCGCCGAAAAACGCCTCGGGATAAAGCTCCCGCGCGGTCAGTTCCAGATACAGTTCCATGTAGGTGACCAGTTCGCGCACCTTGCCGGCGGCGAGCGGATCGGCCGGCAGCAGCGGGGTCTGCGGATAGGCGGCCTCCAGGTATTCGGCGATCACCTCCGATTCGCACAGCGTGCCGCCGTCCGCGACGATGTACGGCACCTTGCCCAGCGGCGAGGCGTTCAGGTCGGTCTCGCCGATCCAGGCCAGCACCTCCTCGAACGGCACATTCTTTTCCAGCAGCGCCAGCTTGACCTTGTTGTAGTAGTTGCTGGCAGCAAAGCCGCAGAGCTTCAGCATGGGTATGTCTCCTTTGTTGTGCTGCGTTCTCCCGGACGGGATCGGTGGCCGCGCCCCGGCTTTTTTGGCCGATCAGCGCACGCGCCGGCGCGGCAGTGTTCACGCAACGAGTGCAAAAACCGCACGAGCGTGCTAATTTAACCACAACTTTTTGGAAGCACGATGAGCACTTTGACTATCGACACCCTCGGCATCGTGGGCACCGGCGCGATGGGCCGGGGCATTGCCCAGATCGCGGCGCAGGCCGGCCTGACCGTCCGCCTGTTCGACACCAATCCCCAGGCCGTCGCGGCCGCCCGCCAGTATCTGCAGGACACGCTGGCCAAGCTCGCCGACAAGGGCAAGATCAGCAGCGACGATGCCGCCGCCACGCTGTCGCGCGTGCAGCCGTGCGGCGCGCTCGAGGAAATGGCCGATTGCGACATGGTGCTCGAGGCCATCGTCGAGCGGCTCGAGGTCAAGCGCGAGCTGGTCGCCAAGCTCGAGGCCATCGTGCGTGCGGACGCGGTGATCGCGTCGAACACCTCGTCGCTGTCGATCACCGCAATCGCGGTCGGCGCGAAGCACCCAGGCCGCGTCGTCGGCTATCACTTCTTCAACCCGGTGCCGCTGATGAAGGTGGTCGAGGTGATCGACGGCCTGTCCGGCGATCCGGCGGTCGGCGATGCGCTGATGGCGCTGTCGCGCCGGATGGGCCATACGCCGGTGCGCTGCAAGGACATGCCGGGCTTCATCGTCAACCATGCCGGCCGCGGCATGAACATCGAAGGGCTGAAGGCCGCGCAGGAAGGCGTGGCCGAGTTCGCCGACATCGACGCGATCATGCGCGAGCAGGCGGGCTTCCGCATGGGCCCGTTCGAGCTGATGGACCTGACCGGGCTCGACGTCTCGCACCCGGTGATGGAGTCGATCTACAACCAGTTCTACCAGGAGCCGCGCTACCGCCCCTCGCCGATCACGGCGATCCGCCAGGTCGGCGGGCTGCTGGGCCGCAAGACCGGCGCCGGTTTCTACCGCTATGTCGATGGCCAGAAGCAGCTGCCCGCCGCCGCGCCGGCGCCCAGCGCGCGCCCGGCCAACGTCTGGGTCAGCCGCGACAGCGAGCGCGGCCATGCGATGGTGGTCAAGCTGCTGACCGCGATGGGCGTCACGCCCGAGGGCGGCAACGCACCGTCGGCCGATGCGCTGATCGTCGTCACGCCGCTCGGGTTGGATGCCACCACCTGCGCGCTGCAGCAGGGCCTGGACGCCAGCCGCGTGGTCGCCATCGACACGCTGCTGCCGTTCGAGGCCACCAGGCGCCGCACGCTGATGACGACGCCCGCCACCAGCGCGGCCATGCGCGATTGCGCCCACGGCCTGTTCGCCAGCGACGGCGTGCCGGTCACGGTGATCCGCGATTCGGCCGGCTTCGTCGCCCAGCGCATCGTCTCGTGCATCGTCAATATCGCCTCCGATATCGCGCAGCAGCGCATCGCGACGCCGTCGGACATCGACCTCGCCGTCAACCTGGGCCTGGGCTATCCAAAGGGCCCGCTGGCGCTGGGCGATGCGATCGGCCCGCAACTGGTGCTCGAGGTGCTGCGCAATATGGAGCGGCTGACCGGCGACATGCGCTATCGCCCGAGCCCTTGGCTGTGGCGCCGTGCCAGCCTGGGCCTGTCGCTGCTGACCGAGGAAGCCTGACGCTCCCCGGCCCCTTCCCTTCCATCACACCACCGAGCCGCCATGCCTGCCCAACTGCTGTCCGAACGCGTCGATGCGACACTGGTGCTGACCATCTCCAATCCGGAAATGCGCAATGCGCTCGGCCCGGAGATCTACCTCGCGACCAGGGAAGCGCTGCAGGCGGCCGAGCAGGACAGCGGCATCCGCTCGGTGGTGCTGACCGGCGCCGACGGCATGTTCTGCGCCGGCGGCAACCTGAACCGGCTGCTCGGCAATCGCGCGCAGCCGCCGCAGGTGCAGGCCGACAGCATCACGATGCTGCATGCCTGGATCGAAAGCCTGCATGCCTTTCCGAAGCCGATCATCGCGGCCGTCGAGGGCGCGGCCGCGGGCGCGGGCTTCTCGCTGGTGCTGGCCTGCGACTTCGTGGTGGCGGCCAGCAATGCCAAGTTCGTGATGGCCTACGTCAAGGTCGGCCTGACCCCCGACGGCGGCGGCTCGTATGAGCTGGCACGCGCGCTGCCGCGCCAGCTGGCCTCCGAGCTGCTGATCGAAGGCAAGACCGTCGACGCGCAGCGGCTTGCGCAGTTCGGCCTGGTCAACCGCGTGACCGAGCCGGGCGAGGCGCTGAACGAAGCGCTGCGCCTGGGCCAGTCGCTGGCCGCGCAGTCCTCGCACGCGATGGGCCGCATCAAGGGGCTGATCAACCAGGCCGGCACGCTGTCGCTGAACGCGCATCTGGCGCAGGAGCGCGAGAACTTCGTCGCCGCGCTGCATCACCCCGACGGCGGCGAAGGCATCAGCGCCTTCCTGGAGAAGCGCAAGCCGACCTATCGTTGAAGCCCACGGCCCAGCGCGGCCGACCGCGGTCCCACCCGCACCGATCCCGATAAAAAAGATACCGGAGACAGCATGAGCAGCAATCTTTCCCAGTTCGAGGGCACGCGCCCGGTCGCCGAGCAGCAGCGCTTCGATACCGCCGCGCTCGAAGCCTGGCTGCGCGACCATGTCGAGGATTTCGCCGGGCCGCTGACGGTCGAGCAGTTCAAGGGCGGCCAGTCCAACCCCACCTTCAAGCTGATCACGCCGGGCCGCACCTACGTGATGCGCGCCAAGCCGGGACCGAAGTCGAAGCTGCTGCCGTCGGCGCACGCGATCGAGCGCGAGTACCGCGTGATGGCCGCGCTGGCGAACACCGACGTGCCGGTCGCGCGCATGTACGCGCTGTGCGAGGACGAGGCCGTGATCGGGCGCGCCTTCTACATCATGGAGTACGTCAACGGCCGCGTGCTGTGGGACCAGTCGCTGCCGGGCATGAGCCCGAGCGAACGCGCCGCGATCTACGACGAGATGAACCGCGTCATCGCCGCGATGCATACCGTCGACTACCAGGCCATCGGGCTGGGCGACTACGGCAAGCCGGGCAATTACTTCGCGCGCCAGATCGAGCGCTGGACCAAGCAGTACAAGCTGTCCGAGACCGAGAAGATCGACGCGATGGACGCGCTGATGGACTGGCTGCCGCACCATATCCCGGAAGAAGACCAGGACCTGACCAGCATCGTCCATGGCGACTACCGGCTCGACAACCTGATGTTCCACCCCACCGAGCCGCGCGTGCTGGCGGTGCTGGACTGGGAGCTGTCGACGCTCGGCCATCCGATGGCCGACTTCGGCTACCACTGCATGAGCTGGCATATCGCGCCGGGCCAGTTCCGCGGCATCGCCGGGCTCGACTACGCCGCGCTCGGCATTCCCGACGAGGCGACCTACCGCCGCATGTACGAGCAGCGCACCGGACGCCAGATCACCGGCGACTGGAACTTCTACCTGGCCTTCAGCATGTTCCGCATCGCCGGCATCCTGCAGGGCATCGCCAAGCGCGTGGTCGACGGCACGGCATCGTCGGCGCAGGCGGTCGACGCCGGCCGGCGGGCCCGCCCGATGGCCGAGATGGGCTGGCAGTACGCGCAGAAGGCGAAGCAGCGGATCGCCTGAGCGCGGTACGTACGACCCAGGCTGGGCCGACAAGGGCTGGCGCGGCGACGAGCCGCGCCAGCCCTTTTTCTTTGTGCGCCATCGGCTCTAAGCATCCGCCACATTGTCCGATGACATATAACCAGAGCCCGCGCCACCACCTCCGGGATTTCCCTGAATCGGGCAAAAAATCCGGTCTCAACCGCTAGACGGCCTGGCATTCCGGCTCTTATGATGGCGACCATTGTTGTATGACGACTGACAAATAACTCGTTCCGGAGACATCATGCACGCACGCCGCCGCTTCCTCAGACTGGCCTCCACCGCCGCCCTCGCCGCTGCCGCCGCCCCGCTGGCGGCCCCCGCCCTTGCCGCCGATACCTGGCCGAACCGCCCGATCCGGCTGGTGGTGCCCTATCCCGCTGGCGGCTCGTCGGACATCATCGCGCGGCTGATCAGCAAGCAGCTGGGCGAGGCGCTGGGCCAGCCCGTCGTGGTCGACAACCGTCCGGGCGCCAACGGCAATGTCGGCGCCGCCTTCGTGGCGCAGTCCGGCGGCGACAACCACACGCTGCTGTTGTGCGATGTCGGCGCGCTGGCGATCAGCCCGTCGGTCTACACCAAGCTGACCTTCGATCCGGCCAAGGACCTGAAGGGCGTCGGCATGCTGGCCTATTCGCCGCACATGCTGGTGGTCAACCCGTCGGTGCAGGCCAATACGCTGAAGGACCTGGTCGAGATGTCCAAGCGCGGCGAGCTGAATTTCGCCGTCACCGCGATCGGCAGCGCCCCGCATCTGGCCGGCGTGGCTGTGCAGCAAGCCACCGGCGCCAAATGGCAATACGTGCCGTACAAGGGCGGCGCGCAGGCGATTGCCGATACCGTCGGCGGCACCGCGCAGGTGCTGATGAACGGCATGCTGGCGACGCTGCCGCATGTGCAGAGCGGCAAGCTGAAGGCGATCGCGGTGTCCAAGCGCACCCGCATGCCGCTGGTGGGCAATCTGCCGACCATCGCCGAACAGGGCGTCGCCAATTTCGAATCGGGCACCTGGCAGGGCGTGATGGCGCCGGCCAGGATGCCGGACGCCGCGGTGACGCGCCTGAACGCCGAGCTGGTGCGCATCATCCGTTCGCCGGAGGTGCGCGCGCAGTTGGCCGGCCAGGGCGCCGAGGTGGTGACGATGACGCCCGCCGAGACCAACCGCTTCTTCGCGGCCGAGAAGACGCGCTGGGCTGCGGTGGTCAAGCAGGCGGGCATCAAGCTGGACTGACGGCGGCCAGCCGGGAGGCTTTCGGCACTCCCCTCCCGGCCCGGATGAGCCCGGGCGTGGCCCAGGCGGCAAGCGTATACTGGCCGTTGCTATCGATTTTGACCGGTTCACGCTGTCCGCTACCTTGTCCGCCGCTGTGTCCGCCCCCTCCCCTCACTCTCACGACGATCCCCGCCCGCTGCCGCCCAACCGGCCCGACGACGACGCCTGTTGCGGGAGCGGCTGCAGCCCCTGCATCTTCGATTTCTATTACGAAGAAATGGAGCGCTACCGGCAGGAACTGCGCGCTTGGCTGGCGCGGCATCCCGAGGAGGCGCCCTCGCCGTGACGGCCATGACCACCGCGGCGACGCCGGGCGCTGCCGCGCCGATCGCGGTCGACGGTCCGCCGCATGGCGACGATGACGCGCTGATTGGCTTCGTACGCCGGCACCCGCGCCTGCTGGTGCTGACCGGCGCCGGCATCAGCACCGATTCGGGCATCCCCGGCTATCGCGATGCCGATGGCAACTGGCGTGCGAGCACGCCGATCCAGCATCGCGAATTTCTCGAATCGCACGCGCGCCGCCAGCGCTATTGGGCGCGCAGCATGGTGGGCTGGCCGATCATGTCGCGCGCCTTGCCCAACGACGCCCACCGCGCGCTGACCCGCCTGCAACAGGCCGGGCACGTGGAGGCGCTGGTCACGCAGAACGTCGACGGCCTGCACCAGGCGGCGGGCAGCACCGGCGTGATCGAGCTGCATGGCAGCCTGAGTTCGGTCGTCTGCCTGTCCTGCGGCGAACGTCACGCCCGCGCCGACATCCAGCACGAACTCGAAGCGGCCAACCCGGCCATCGCCGGCCTGTCGGCCGTGCCGTCGGCCGATGGCGACGCGCATCTCGAGCCCGACGACCTGCACGGCTTCACCGTGCCGCATTGCCGCCGCTGCGCCGGCATCATCAAACCCGACGTGGTGTTCTTCGGCGATTCGGTGCCGCGCGATCGCGTGGCCGCGGTCCACGAGGCATTGCAGCGCGCCGACGCGCTGCTGGTCGTGGGCTCCTCGCTGATGGTCTTTTCCGGATACCGCTTCTGCGTCGCCGCTGCGCAGGCCGGCAAGCCGGTCGTCGCGATCAATCTCGGCCGCACCCGCGCCGATCCCCTGCTGACCATGAAGATCGCCGCGCCCTGCGGCGCCACGCTGACGCGCCTGGACGCCGCGCTGCGCAACATCGCCGCCTGACTTCGCAGCAATTTCGATACGAATAAGTCGCAAATCAGAAACGGCCGTAAACCACCGACAGTTGAGACACCAATTCGGTAGCAGCATGTGACCCGTCGTTGGTTGTGGCGTCGGCGTGGACTGGGGATGTCCGTCGCGATCGTCGACCACCGCCACGCGCGAAGGGTCCGGTGCACGGTATGTACATGCCGCCCGGACGTGAACCTCCCCTGTCACAGGCGAATACCATGAAAGTCTCCTATCTGAATTCGATGTCGACCGGACACAGCCATGCGGCCAAGGACTTGTTCGCGGCGCCAATCAGTGTCCCCGGGCTGACGGCCGACGAGTTGCCGCAGCTCCTCGATGGTGCCGAGCGGTTGTTCCTCTCGGACCCACGCATGGAGCCACGCGTCAAGTTGGAGATCGCGGGCGAAGCCGTCCCCCTCGAGGACATCGCAAGACACAGCCATGACAGGCAAGGGGCTGCCATCCTGGAGGGCATCGCGGCGAGGCTGCCCCGCACGTTTGCCGGCCAGGCGCCGACTTCCGCCATCGAGGAATCGGCCTACTATGCGGTGGCAGCGTTGATCGCCAGCCCAGCCTTTTGGAATACGGCCGAAACCACGCTTCGGTCGACGCTGAACCACGACACCACTTACGGCGAAATCCGCTTGGCGAGCCCTGCCCAGTTGGGCATGAACGTCGAGATGTCGAAGGACGGCAAATCGATGGAATGCCATTTGAGCGCGGCCTGGCATGAATACCAGTCCGGTGGCCAGTGGCATTGCATGCGCGAGCACGGCGCGGTGCTCACCGCCAATGTCAAGGTCGTGATACCGCTGAAGCGCAGGGCCGGAAATCAGTGGCTGGAGGGCAGCTTTGTTTCGCTGCATGTCAACAGCCCGCTGCCCGAGATCCGCGACAAGCTGATGAAGCATGGCACCCGCGGGTTCGTCACCGCGCTGCTCGATGCGCTGGCCAGTATTCCGCTATTGGGGCGGCTGTTTCGCGGCGTGCAGATCAAGGTGCGGGTCGGAGGCGTGGACTTTCATCGTCACCGCCTCGCGAAGGTCCCCAAGAGCCTGGGCAATTGGTCATGGGCAGGCAGCCAGCATGTCGCGCACGCACCGGATCCCGAAGCAAGCGGCCAGCATATCGTCATCAAGAAGCTCGCGCATCGGCCCAACTGGATCCATCGCATACATGGCCCGGCTGCCGGCGATGCCCCCTCTTCCTTGAGGACACTGCTGGAGCAGCGCGACCCTGCGCTTCGGCAGAGGGTCGCCATCGGCGACTGGAACCAGCAAGGGCCCATCGAGCATCAGGAGCACCGTCAGCCGGACGCCCCGATCGCTCCCCCTGACCTTCCGCTACCGCCGCCGGACTTCGTCCCGCAACCGCCGCTCGGCCCATCCCCGGAGGTCCAGGCGGAACTGGAAGCACTGCGACAAACCGTGGCAAGGGAACGTCGATTGCGGGAGGGGATCGAGGGCGAGCACAACACGGTGCTGGCAGAGCGGAACACGCTTCTCGCGAGCGTTGCGAACCTCGAGCAAAGGTTGACCGCCGCGGAGGGCGAGCGAAACCACCTGCGGCCCCGGCTCGAGCAGGTGACAAGCCAGTACGAGGAAACCCAGGACAAGGTACGGGAACTGCAAGCGAAGGTCGCCAAATACGAGGCGGGCCTCGCCGCTGAAAACCTCGCAAAAATACCGATGGATCTCGTCTACCAGCAGCGAAAGGGAACGGATGAGCGGAAGCAGAACGGCGCGCCGACCCCGGGGAAAAGGGGCCGCGCGATGACGTTTTCGGGGCCGGAGAAGGGCTCTTCGCCTACGGTCGCCAACAACGCCGCAGCCGGCACCGGGTCGCCGACCGGGGCAGACGACAAGCCATAAGACCGGCTCGCAGCACGTCACCGATGCGGTGCGGACGCTCTGCGCCGCATTTGCATCGCCTGTCCAGGTCGCCCGGCCGACGCCGCATCGGATCGAAATCTTTCGGCATCCCGCAGATCATTCGCCCCGGATCGCGGATCGGCCAGCGGCGTATTCCATACCGATCGCTGCTACCCGATATGCCATTCTCCAAACCCTTCATCGATCCCTGTGCCATGCTGCACGCCGTCACGCATGCGCCGATGCCCATCCCGACGGCTCCGTCCGAGCACATTGCGCGTGCCAACTTCGGCATGGCCTTTGCCCAGACCGCATGGCGACTGTTCGAAGATGAGCGGTGCCGCATCGAATTCGCGGGCGCGAGCCATGTCAATTCCGATCATCTCGTCGAACAAGCCAGGCTGAACAATCGCATCCGCGACAGGCGCGCGCGCGAGGCGGAGCCCTACAGCAGAACCCAGGCCGGCCACGAACTGATTGCCGCGATAGCGGGCCAATTGAAGGCGCAGGCGGCGCCCGGACAGAACATCGACAATCTGGCGCACGCCTATACCGCCGCGGCGACCCTTTGCACCGACGAGTTCTGGAAGGCCGAGGCGGTGGCGCTGCAAGCGATTTCCGTGCGCAACGGAATCGATCTGCCGCTGCTGCCCTCGGTGGTCAGCGCACGCATCACGCCGCTGGAAGACGGCACCGGCTGGCGCATCAACAAGCTGATGAAATGGCATTCCTACACCGGCCCGGACGACAACACCTATTACATGTCGAATCTGCGCCCCGTGCTGACGATCGATCATCAGATCGAGATCCATTGGGATGCCAACGACCCGCCATTGCGCAGCTTGTTGAATTGGCTCCAGGGACGAGAGCCCGAGCGATACAAGCTGGGCGAACGCTCCGACGCCATTCACGTGGCATGCCTGGCGCCGGCGCTGGACCAGGCCCTGACGACGATGCAGCCAGGGAGCGGCAATCTGTTGATACGCCTGTTGTCCCGGCTGCTCGACTACCTCTCCGACCTCTTTCACGACATGCTGGACGAATGCCGCCGCCGCGAGGGAGTGGCCTACCGCATCATCGCGGCCGGCGAGGCGGAGTCCTTCCGATGCGAGCGCCCCTGCGGAATCGGACAATATCGCAGCGATGACGCCGCCGAGGATCAGTCGCTGACGCCGATCCAGCTGCATCGGCAACGTGAAGCGCGGGACAGGAGTCTCAAACCGATCGAATACAGACGTGCCAATGAACGCCACTATGTCGCCCGCAGGACGGACGGTCAGATGAACGGCTCCGGCTGCTATGTCTTCGAAGCGCTCGACGCCGAGCACCATGTCATGCGGCAATCGACCACCGACGGCGACCTGCGGCCTTGCATGCAATCGGTTCTATACGACTCGCGCGGCATGGAGCCGCCCAAACCGGTGCATGGCGAACCGCCGTCCGACGAAGCGTCGGACCTCAGCGACGATGACGACGGCGAAGAGCGCGCCGGCGGCGAGTCGTCCGCGCGCGACATCGCCGAACAGGAATCCGCGCCGGTCGCCGACATCGCAGAGGATCCGGCCCCCATCCCGGACTCGGGCACCGCGGCGGCCGCACGCCGGCGGTTTTCGCTATTCGGTGGCAGCTGGGTCATGGTTCCGCGGATGGCCGACTGAGCGCGGGGAGCGCCGGCGGCACCGCCGCTACCGACGGTGCCGCCGACGCAACGGATCAGGAGGTTGCCGGCGCGCCCTTCTCCAACCCCGTCATCACCGCCATCAGCTGCTCCCGCAGCCACCGGTTCGCGCCATCATTCTCCCCGCCCGCATGCCAATACAAGTGCAGCTCCAATGACGGCACCTTGAACGGCAGCGTCAGCAGGCGATTGCCATAGGCCTCGTTGGCGATGCGCGCATAGCGCAGCGGCAGCGTCGCCAGCAGGTCGGTGCAGCTGACGATGCGGCAGGCCGCCGCGTAGTGCTGGCAGCGCAGCCGTACCCGCCGCGTCATGCCCATCCGATGCAGCGCCTGGTCCTCCAGCCCCGCGCCGCGCCGCCGCGACGACACGTGCACGTGCTCGGCGGCCAGATAGCGCTCCAGCGTCAATTCCTTCTTCACCAGCGGATGGTCGCGCCGGGCCAGCACCACCATCGGATCGGCCATGAACTGCGCGTGGTGGATCGCCGGCGAGACCGGCAGCAGGATGTCGATCGCGGCATCGAGCGTCCCGGCCAGCAGCTCCGACTCCATCTCGCGGCGATCGAAGCGCACCGCGGCGATGTCGACGTGCGGCGCCACCGCGGCGACGCGCGACATCAGCGGCGGCAGCAGCGTCGACTCCAGCGCGTCGCGCATGCCGATGGTGAAGCGCCGCACCGTCGCCGCCGGATCGAAATGCGGCGTGTCCTGCAGCGTGCGGGCGAACGACTGCAGCGCGGCGCGCACCTCCCCGGCCAGCGAGCGCGCCAGCGGGGTCGGCGCCATGCCCTGCCCGCGCCGCTCGAACAGCGGGTCGTCGAACAGCGTGCGCAATCGGCCGAGCGCATGGCTGACCGCCGGCTGCGTCAGGTTCAGCTGCCGGGCGGCCGCCGTGATGCTGCCTTCGGTGTAGATGGCGTCAAACACGACGAACAGGTTCAGGTCGATGCGGGAGAGCTGCATGGCGGCGATTGTGGCATGGAATGCAGGAGATTGATACCGTCGAATCCAGAAAATTCATTTTTCATATTACGACGAATCGGATAGAGTGGCCCCAGTCGGCGTATATCGCGCCCGCCCGCCGCCTGCCGGTCCGCTGCCCTGCGGTGGTCCGGCATCAGCGGCGGGGCCAAATCGCAGGGGTTGTGAGGAGACACCATGGATTTCGAATACTCGCCCAAGGTCAAGGAAATGCGCGCCAGGCTGCTGGCCTTCTTCGACCAGCACATCTATCCGAACGAGAAGCGCTTCCACGCCGAGATCCAGGCCAACCGCAAGGCCGGCAACGCCTGGGTGCCGAGCAAGCTGATCGAGGAGCTGAAGCCACTGGCGCGCGAGGCGGGCCTGTGGAACCTGTTCCTGCCGCGCTCGCCGCGCGCGCCGGAAGGGCTGTCCAATCTGGAATACGCGCCGATGTGCGAGATCATGGGCCGCGTGCCCTGGTCGCCGGAGGTGTTCAACTGCGCGGCGCCCGACACCGGCAACATGGAAACGCTGGAGCGCTATGCCTCCGAGGAACTGAAGGACAAGTGGCTCGAGCCGCTGCTGCGCGGCGAGATTCGCTCGGCCTTCCTGATGACCGAGCCCGACGTGGCGTCCTCCGACGCGACCAATATCCGCTGCCGCATTGAGCGCGATGGCGACCACTACGTGATCAACGGCACCAAGTGGTGGTCGTCGGGCGCCGGCGACCCGCGCTGCAAGGTCTATATCGTGATGGGCAAGACCAATCCCGATGCGGGCCGCCACGAGCAGCAGTCGATGATCGTGGTGCCGGCCGATACGCCGGGGATCACCGTCAAGCGCCATCTGCCGGTGTTCGGCTATGACGACGCGCCGCACGGCCACATGGAGATCGAACTGAAGAACGTGCGCGTGCCGGCGGACAACATCCTGCTCGGCGAAGGCCGCGGCTTCGAGATCGCGCAGGGCCGCCTCGGTCCGGGCCGCATCCACCACTGCATGCGCAGCATCGGCGTGGCCGAGCGCGCGCTCGAACTGATGTGCAAGCGCAGCCTGGACCGGGTCGCGTTCGGCAAGCAGATCGCCCGCCATGGCGTCACGCAGGAACGCATCGCGGAGGCCCGCTGCGAGATCGAGATGGCGCGCCTGCTGACGCTGAAGGCCGCGTACATGATGGACACGGTCGGCAACAAGGTGGCCAAGGCCGAGATCGCGATGATCAAGGTGGTGGCGCCGAACGTCGCGCTGAAGGTCATCGACTGGGCGATCCAGGTGCATGGCGCCGCCGGCGTGTCGGAAGACTTCCCGCTGGCCTCGTGGTGGGCGCACCAGCGCACGCTGCGCCTGGCCGACGGTCCGGACGAGGTGCACCGCAACGCGATCGCCAAGCTGGAACTGGCCAAGCACATGAGCCTGAATCCGGACGAGATCCAGATGCCGGTCACGCGCGGCGGCTGAGGCCGTCGCCCGGTAAAAACATCGGCGGCCATCCGGCCGCACGACTCCAGGGCAGCTGCGCCGGCAGCGAGCCATCCACGCGCAGCCTGTCTGCGCGTTTTTTTCTTCTGTGATTAAATGCGTCGGTCCATTCAACCGGCGCTCCGCTCCGCTGGCGAGTCGGCGGCGCTCTCTCCCGTCCAGGAGCTTCCTCGATGATCGATGTCTACAGCTGGGCCACGCCCAATGGCCACAAGGTTCATATCATGCTGGAAGAGTGCGGCCTGCCCTACCAGGTGCACCCCATCAATATCGGCGCCGGCGACCAGTTCGGCGAGGAATTCCTGAAAATCAGCCCGAATAACAAGATTCCCGCCATCGTCGACAGCGAAGGGCCGGACGGCAAACCGATCTCGCTGTTCGAATCGGGCGCGATCCTGGTGTATCTGGCCGGCAAGACCGGCAAGTTTCTGCCCGAGGACGTGCGCGGCAAATACGAAACGCTGCAATGGCTGATGTTCCAGATGGGCGGCGTCGGTCCGATGCTGGGCCAGGCGCACCATTTCCGCATCTATGCGCCGGAGAAAATCGAATATGCGGTCAACCGCTATACCAATGAAGCGCGCCGCCTCTATGGCGTGATCGACAAGCAGTTGTCCGGTCGTCCCTGGCTGGCCGGCGACGAATATACGATCGCCGATATCGCAACCTTCCCGTGGCTGCGCAGCTGGCAGAACCAGGGCGTCGAACTCGACGACTATCCCCATCTGAAGCGCTGGTTCAACACGATCGCCGAGCGCCCCGCGGTCAAGCGCGGCGTCGAGGTACTGGCGCGCGAACGCAAGCCGCTGCATACCGAGAAGGAACGCGAGATCCTGTTCGGCGCCACGCAATACGTCCGCCGTTGAGCGGCGCGGCGCCGCGGGCAGGACTCGCGGCGCCTTTTCCGCCGCGGCGCCCGACGACGCCCCCGCAGTCCCTCGCCGGCCATCCCGCGGCCGGCTCCCGCCTCACTCCTCTCTTCGCCTGCGCCGCCACGCTGCGGCAACCGTCTCTCGCCGTTCCGGCCGCCTCAGCGCCCCATCTGCGGCTTCCGATTTCGTCAGATTAACGGGCAACAACAAACCTATCGTTTTCGGAACCGAGGATTCAGGTGAATACCTGTATGACATTCGCTCGCGTCCATGCGAAAACAGTGCACCCCGGTCCTCGTTCCGCTACCGCCCATCCGATTTTCGACAGTAAATGCAACCTATAGGGTGAGTTCACACACTTTATGTTGGCTGACACCGATTGTGCGACGGACTCTAGGATGTCGAGTCGACCGGGCCAATCCCTTAACTTCCTTCGAGTTCACATCTTGTCAAAACCATGGTCGGCGATCCTCTCAAGCAATTTGGCCAACGCCTGACGGCCCTGCGCAAGCAAAGGGGCTGGTCCCAGGAAAAGCTCGCCCTCGAAAGCGGAATGGCGCGTTCCTATCTCAGCGGCATCGAACGCGGACTGCGTAATGTAGCGCTGATCAACATCTGCACTCTGGCCGATACCCTCGGCGTCCCTCCCGGCGAAATGTTGAAGTTCGATGGCGAAAACGCGGTGTTGACAGTCGAGGAATTACGCGTTCCATTTGGCGGCGAGGAAACCACCGCGCAACGCAATGCGCGGCGTTATATGGCAAGGCTCGATAATGACGACCAGGACCTGGTCGCCTCGGTGGCACGAGCCCTCGCCCGCAAGCGCAACAACCACACCTAGCACGCGCCGTCGACGGCGCCGCACATCGCGGCTACATCGCGGCTACATCGCCAGCATGCCCTGCCGCTCGATGAAGCGGATCACCGCGTCAAGACCCTGCCCCGACTTGACGCTTCCCATCACGAAAGGCCGTTCCCCGCGCATCTTTCGCGCATCGCTTTCCATCACGTCGAGGTTGGCGCCGACATACGGCGCGAGATCGGTCTTGTTGATCACCAGCAGATCCGACTTGGTGATGCCCGGCCCGCCCTTGCGGGGAATCTTCTCGCCGCCGGCGACATCGATCACGTAGATCGTCAGGTCCGACAGCTCCGGGCTGAATGTCGCCGCCAGATTGTCGCCACCGGATTCGATGAACACCACGTCGGCATCGGGAAAACGCGCCAGCATGCGGTCGACCGCCTCGAGATTGATCGACGCGTCCTCGCGGATTGCCGTATGCGGGCAGCCGCCGGTTTCCACCCCCATGATGCGCTCGGCCGGCAGCGCGCCGGAGATCGTCAGCAGGCGCTGGTCTTCCTTCGTGTAGATGTCGTTGGTGATCGCCACCAGGTCGTAGCGCTCGCGCATGGCCTTGCACAGCATCTCGAGCAAGGTGGTCTTGCCGGAGCCGACCGGGCCGCCGACGCCGACGCGCAGCGGAGGGAGTGTCTTGGTACGGGTCATGATGTCTCGTCCGATTCGATTTGTGGCTGCGGATGTATGGCTGCGAATGTGGCTGCGAATGTGGCCGCCAATGTGGCTGCGAATGTACGGCTGCGAATGTGTCGCTGCGGATATGTGGCTGCGGATGTCTGCCCGTGAAATGTGGCCGCGCTCAGGAGCGGAACAGCCGCGAATACTGCGTTTCGTGGCGTGCCGACAGCAGGCCCAGCATCGGCGACAGCGTCGACAGAGCGGGCGGTTCGGCATCGGCGCGGCGCGTTGCCTCGGCCACGGCGTCGAGCACGCAGCCATGCATGCCGCGCAGGATCTGCTGGCCCGCCACCTGCCCCAGCGGCACCGCCTTGATCGCCGCGGCGATCTGGTTCTCCGCCCAGTTGAAACAGTAGGCGGCCAGTCCGTCGCCCTCGTCGACCTGCAGCGCGACGCAGGCGGCGGCGAAGGCCGTCGGCAGGCACACCGGCGACATCGCCGCCAGATCATCGCGCAGCGCCGGCTCGCCCCATGCCATCTGTCCGACCAGGCGCGCCAGCGACCATCCCATCTGCTCGGTCTCCAGCCGCAGCTCGGCGCTCTCACGGCTGCCGTGGAACCAGTCGTTCCAGTAGCGCACGCCCTCGCGGTCGCCGGCACGCCAGGCGCGATGCAGCAGCAGCCATAGCGGCGCCTCGGCATGCGCCTGCACGTGCAGCAGATTGTCGCGAATCCACTGCCCCGCGCTGTCGGCATCCCGCACGATGCCGCAGTCGATCGCCGCCTCCAGCCCCTGCGAATAGCTGAACCCGCCGATCGGCAGCGCCGGCGAGGCCAGATGCAGCAGCGAGAGCAGTTGGGGGAGCTGGGTCATGGCAGCGCGAGCGAGTCAGTGCCGGTGATCGCAGCCGGCATGGTGCGCGTGGCCGCCATGTGAATGATCATGGTCATGCGGGTGATCGTGGCCATGCTGGTGATCATGGCCATGCGAGTGCAACCGCGAATGCTGGTGCGAGTGCGAATGCGACTGCGACTGCGACTGCGACTGCGACTGCGACTGCGACTGCGACTGCGACTGCGAGCCCCCATGATGCTCGTGAAACACCGCCTGCGCCGCCGCATAGTCCTCGGCGAAGGTCGCGTCGTGGCCGTGCTTGTGGCCGCCGCCGTAGGCGCCGGCCTCCGGCTCGAACGGCAGCTCGGCGCGTTCGGCCTGCACGCCCAGGCGCATCAGCATATCGGCCAGCACGGGGTCGTATTCGAGCCGCAGATAGTCTCGGCCGATCTCGACCGGCGTGTGGCGGTTGCCGAGATGGTAGGCCGCGCGCATCAGCGCGTGCGGATCCTCGGCCCGTACCTGCAGCACCGATTCCGCGGCCGCCTGCACCTCGACGAACGTGCCGTCGGCGCTCACCAGCAGATCGCCGCCGCGCAGCACCGTGCCGCGCGGCAGGAAGATCGCCGCTTCCTCGCCGTTGTCGAGCACGGCGCGCAGGCGGCTCTTGCTGCGGTCGCCGAAGGGCAGCACCAGCTTGGGCGCGCGGCGCACCAGCACCGGCGCGATGCCGTGCGGCGCGGGAAGATGCTTGTCGATCTGGTGCATGGTCAGAACAGGAAATAGCGCTGCGCCATCGGCAGCGAGGTGGCCGGCTCGCAGGTCAGCAGCTGGCCGTCGGCAACGACCTGATAGGTCTCCGGATCGACGGTGACGACCGGCTGCCAGTCGTTGTGGATCATGTCGCGCTTGCTGACCGTGCGCGTGCCGCGCACCGCCGACAGCGTCTTCTGCAGCCCGTAGCGCTCGCCCACGTTGGCCGCCAGCGCGGCCTGCGACACGAAGGTCAGCGACGAACGATGCAGCGCCCCGCCGGCGCTGGCGAACATCGGCCGATAGTGCACCGGCTGCGGCGTCGGGATCGACGCGTTCGGATCGCCCATCGCCGCGGCGGCGATCATGCCGCCCTTCAGGATCAGGCTCGGCTTGACGCCGAAGAACGCCGGCTTCCACAGCACCAGGTCCGCCCACTTGCCGACCGCGATCGAGCCGACCTCGTGCGCGACGCCATGCGTCAACGCCGGATTGATCGTGTACTTGGCGACGTAGCGCTTGACGCGGAAGTTGTCGTGCCCGCTGCGCGCATCGTGCGGATCGCCGGGCAGCTTGCCGCGCTGCACCGCCATCTTGTGCGCGGTCTGCCAGGTGCGCAGGATCACCTCGCCGACGCGCCCCATCGCCTGCGAGTCGCTGGAGATCATCGAGAACGCGCCGAGGTCGTGCAGGATGTCCTCGGCCGCGATGGTCTCGCGGCGGATGCGGCTTTCGGCGAAGGCGATGTCCTCGGCGATCGACGGATCGAGGTGATGGCAGACCATCAGCATGTCCAGGTGCTCGTCGATGGTATTGATCGTGTAGGGCCGCGTCGGATTGGTCGACGACGGCAGCACGTTGGCCTCGCCGCAGACCTTGATGATGTCCGGCGCGTGCCCGCCGCCCGCCCCTTCGGTGTGATAGGTATGGATGGTGCGGCCCTTGAACGCGGCGATGGTCGCCTCGACGAAGCCGCCCTCGTTCAGCGTGTCGGTATGGATCGCGACCTGCACGTCGGTCGCGTCGGCCACCGACAGGCAGGTATCGATCGCCGCCGGCGTGGTGCCCCAGTCCTCGTGCAGCTTCAGCCCGATCGCGCCGGCCTCGACCTGCTCGACGATCGGCTGCGGCAGGCTGGCGTTGCCCTTGCCCAGCAGGCCGATATTCATCGGATAGGCGTCCACCGCCTGCAGCATCCGCTCCATATGCCAGGGGCCGGGGGTCACTGTGGTCGCGTAGGTACCGGTGGCCGGACCGGTGCCGCCGCCGATCATCGTGGTGACGCCGCTCATCAGCGCCTCCTCGATCTGCTGCGGGCAGATGAAGTGGATATGGCTGTCGATGCCGCCGGCGGTCACGATCATGCCTTCGCCGGCGATCACCTCGCTGCCGGGGCCGATCACGATCGTCACGCCCGGCTGGATGTCCGGATTGCCCGCCTTGCCGATGCCGGCGATGCGCCCATCCTTGATGCCGATATCGGCCTTGACGATGCCCCAATGGTCGACGATCAGCGCATTGGTGATCACCGTGTCGACGCAATCGCGCGCCAGCCGCTGGCTCTGCCCCATGCCGTCGCGGATCACCTTGCCGCCGCCGAACTTGACCTCCTCGCCGTAGATCGTGAAATCCTTCTCGACCTCGATCACCAGCGCGGTGTCGGCCAGCCGCACGCGGTCGCCGGTGGTCGGGCCGAACATCTCTGCATAGGCCTGCCTTCCGATTGTCAACGCCATCACAGCGCTCCCATGATCTTGCCGTTGAAGCCGTAGACGATGCGGTCGCCATCGAGCGCGACCAGCTCGACGGTGCGCGACTGTCCCGGCTCGAAACGCACCGCGGTACCGGCGGCGATATTGAGACGGAAGCCGCGCGCGGCATCGCGGTCGAAGTCCAGCGCGGCGTTCGTTTCGTGGAAGTGGAAATGCGAGCCGACCTGGATCGGGCGGTCGCCGGTATTGGCGACCGCCAGCCGTATCGTCGCGCGGCCCGCGTTCAGTTCGAGCTCGCCGTCGGCGGGCATCAGTTCACCGGGGATCATGGCGTCTCCTGTCGTGCTGTCGTGCTGTCGTGCTGTCGTGCTGTCGTGCTTTCGGATGTCGTCCGTCGGCTGTCGGCTGTCGGCTGTCGGCTGTCGGCTGCCAGATCAGGCCACCATCAGCCCGACGCCATACAGCGCGACACCGGCGCCGGCCGCGCGCGCGAGCCACGGCGCATGCCGGCGCAGCACCGTGCCGGCGGCGATGCCGGCCAGATGCAGTGCCATGGTCGCGGCCGCAAATCCGCTGACATAGGCCAGCACCGCCGGCAGCGCGCCGGCGCTGGGCGGCAGCTCGGCGCCGTGCGCGTAGCCATGGAACACCGCAAAGCCGCCGACCAGCGCCATCGCCACGCCTGCCGGCAGCCGCGCGCGCAACGCGACCAGCAGGCCGACCACCAGCAACGAGGCGGCGATCATCGGCTCGACCGCGGGCAAGGCAACGCCGGCGAGGCCGAGCGCGGCCCCGACCAGCATCAGCGCGACGAAGGTCAGCGGCACGCGCAGCACGCCGCCGCCCGCGCCGCCCGCGCCGACCGAGCCGAACGAGCCGAACGAGCCGAGCGAACCGACCGAGCCGACCGAGCCGAACGCGCCCGCCGTGCCGACCGCCAGCGCGCTCCAGACGCCGACCGCCACCATCGCCAGCAGATGGTCGGCGCCAGTCAGTGGATGCAGCAGGCCCGAGGCCAGGCTGGCGCCGACACTGGCGACGTCGTGGCCCGGGTGGGCCAGCGCCGGCGCGCTGCCCAGCACCGTGGCCGAAGCCGCGAGATGCGTCGCGGCGCGCGCCAGACCGCGCGGCATGGCTTGTTGGAAAGAAAGGGAGCGAATGAAACCGGCCATGTTGTCCTCGGTGAAATACGGAAATTCAGTCGGCGGCTGGGATGTCCGTCATGCGTGCGATGCGCGCCTGCGTGCCTGCGTGCCTGCGTGCCTGCGCACCTGCGTGCCTGCGTGCCTGCGCGCCTGCGTGCCTGCGTGCCTGCGTGCCTGCGTGCCTGCGTGCCTGCGCGCCTGCGTGCCTGCTTACCGGCGTGCGATGCGTCCGATGCGTCCGATGCGTCCGATGCGTCCGATGCGCGCATGCGTTGCGATACGCCGGTAGTGCGTCAGACGATCGGCTGATGCACGGTGACCAGCTTGGTGCCGTCGGGAAAGGTCGCCTCGACCTGGATCTCGGGGATCATCTCGGCCACGCCCTCCATCACGTCCTCGCGCGACAGCACCGTGGTGCCGGCATGCATCAGTTCGGCGACGGTGCGCCCGTCGCGCGCGCCCTCCATGATGGCGGCGGTGATCAGCGCCACCGCCTCCGGATAGTTCAGCTTCAGCCCGCGCGCGCGGCGGCGCTCGGCCAGCAGCGCGGCGGTGAAGATCAGCAGCTTGTCCTTCTCTCTTGGCGTCAGTTCCATCGCCTGTCCTCGGTGTTCGGTTCGTTGTCTTTCGGTTGGCGCGGCACGCAGGCCATCGCGTTCACCGGTACGGCCGCCATGACGTTCGCCATGACGTTCGCCATTACGTTCGCCATCAGCTCCGCCGTTACGCCGGCCATCGCTTCGGCCCTCGCTTCGGCCCTCGCGTCGGCCCTCGCGTCGGCCCTCACGTCGGCCCTCACGTCCGCCATCACGTCGACCACAGCCGCAGCGGCTTCGCCTCGACCCCATGGATCGGCATGCGCAACGCGCTCCACGCCGCCACCATCAGCTCGCGCACCGGTTCGATGCGCGCGCCCAGCACGCGCAGCAGCAGCATCGGCTGCTCGGCGTCGGCGAGGCAGGTCACACCGGCACGCAGATCGGCGCGATACGGCAGGCTCTCGGCAAGCCGCTCGGCCAGGTCCTGCGTCGCGCCCGCGCCGACGGCCCACAGCGTGCCGAGCACCGGCAGGCCGTCCAGCCCCACGCGTGCGTGGCGCAGCGGCGAATCGGCATCGAGGCGGGCGTGCTCGCGCCACAGCGTGCGCGTGCCCTGCCCGATGCGCGTGTCCATCCACGCGGTGCCCCGTCGCCATTGCTCGCCGGACGCCTGCCGGCCGAGCACCAGCGCGTCCCAGCCGATCGCGCTGGCGCCGGGCGCCACCTCGACGGTGGTCGCGAGCCGCGCGCGCGCATCGTCGAACACGATGTTTTCCTGCGGCAGCCAGTCGAGGCGCGCGCCCGTGGCGACCACGATGCGCACGCACTGGCTGGCGTCGCGGCCGAGCGACTTGTACCACTTGGTCGCGCCCGGCGTGGCCAGCACCGCGTGCGCGCCGGATTCGATGCCGATATCGATGTCGAGCACGTCGCCGCCCGCGATGCCGGCCGGGGGATGCAGCACCACCGCGTGGCAGATGCCGCCCTCCGGATACAGCGGCTTCTGCACCATCAGCGGCCCGGCATGCCGCCGCTCGACCAGCGCGCTGCGCTCGCCGCGCACCGCGAAGCGCAGACGCAGGCTAGCGTGCCACGCGGCCGGCATCGCCAGCGTCGCGGCGGGATCGTCGGCGGGGAAATCGGGATGGCGCATGACTCGGCGAAGGAGCGGGAGAAAGCGAGATAAAGACAGGGAAAAGGAGAGAGGCCGCCTAGACCGCGATCATCTCCCGCACGCCCTCTTCTTCCATCCGGCCGCCCTCGCCGCTCGCCACCACCTCGCCGCGGCTCATCACCACGTAGTGATCGGCCAGATGGCGCGCGAATTCGTAGTACTGCTCGACCAGCAGCACCGTCATGCCGAACTCGTCGACCAGCAGCCGCAGCGCGCGGCCAATGTCCTGGATGATCGACGGCTGGATGCCTTCTGTGGGCTCGTCGAGAATCAGCAGCTTCGGCTCGCTCATCAGCGCGCGGCCGATCGCCAGCTGCTGTTGCTGCCCACCGGACAGGTCGCCGCCGCGACGTTGCCGCATCGTGCGCAGCACCGGAAACAGCTGGTAGATGCGGTCGGGCACACCGTCCGGCTTGCCGCGGCTGGCCGCGCCGATCAGCAGGTTCTCCTCGACGGTCAGCCGCGGAAAGATCTCGCGCCCCTGCGGCACATACGCCAGCCCGGCGGCGACGCGCTCGTAGGGCGGCGCCTTGTCCAGCGCCCGGCCATTCCAGCGGATGCTGCCGCTGCGCGTCTGCACCACGCCCATCAGGCATTTCAGCAGCGTGCTCTTGCCCACGCCGTTGCGGCCGAGCAGCGTGGTCAGCCGGCCTTCGGGCACCTCGAAGCTGACGTCGCGCAGGATATGGCTGCCGCCGTAGTACTGGTTCAATCCGCTGACTTGCAGCATCGGTTTTCCTTTCTGCGTTCCAATCCGGCGCCGAATTCAGCGCGGCAGTTCAGCGCCCCAAATACGATTCGATCACGCGCTCGTCGCGCTTGACCGCGTCCAGCGTGCCCTCGGCCAGCACGCTGCCTTCGGCCAGCACCGTGACCTTGCCGGACTCGCCCGCCAGCGCGGCGACGAATTCCATGTCGTGTTCGACCACCATCATCGAGCAGCTGCCGCGCAGGCCATCGAGCAGCTTCGCCAGCTGCATGGTTTCCTCGTCGGTCATGCCGGCCACCGGCTCGTCGAGCAGCAGCAGCTGCGGCCGCTGCATCAGCAGCATGCCGATCTCGAGCCGCTGCTTCTGCCCGTGCGACAGCAGCCCCGCCGGCCGGTAGGCCTCGTCTTCCAGGCCCGTCAGCGCCAGCGTCTGCTCGATGCGGTTGCGGCCGTCCGCGTCGAGCCGCGCGCGCAGCGACGACCACCAGCGCTTGTCGGCCTTCATCGCCAGCTCCAGGTTCTCCCACACCGCGTGCTGCTCGAACACGGTGGGCTTCTGGAACTTGCGGCCGATGCCGGTCTGGGCGATGGTCGGCTCGTTCAACCGCATCAGGTCGATGCTCTGGCCGAGAAACACGCGGCCGCTGACCGAGGCATTGCGCGGCCCGGTCTTGCCGGTGATCACGTCCATCATCGTGGTCTTGCCCGCGCCATTGGGGCCGATCACGCAGCGCAGCTCGCCGTGGTCGATCGCCAGCGTCAGCTTGTTCAGCGCGCGGAAGCCGTCGAACTGCACGGTGACGTCCTCCAGATAGAGGATCGGGCCGTGCGAGACATCGATGGCGCCGCGCTCGAGCACGCGGCCCAGGCCGGTGGCATCGCCGCTTTCCGCCTGCGTGGCGTCGTGGCGTAGCGTCGGATTTCGGTTCGGGTTCGTTGCGGCGCTCATGCTTTTGCTCCGCTGCGGGCGGCCGGCGCCGCGATCGGTGTGGCGGGCGTCGTTGGCGACGCGGATGAAGATGGTGACGCGGATGCAGCGGGCGACGCGGAGGCCGCTGACGGCGCGGACGCGCGCACACCGTCGGCACGGCGCAGCCGCGCCAGCAGCCCCACCACGCCATTCGGCAGATACAGCGTCACCAGCACGAACATCGCGCCGAGCAGGAACAGCCAGTACTCGGCGAAGTGCGCGGTGAACAGCGTCTTCGCGCCATTGACCAGGAAGGCGCCGATCACCGGACCGATCAGCGTGCCGCGCCCGCCGACCGCGACCCAGACCGCCATCTCGATCGAATTCGCGGGCGACATCTCGCCCGGATTGATGATGCCGACCTGCGGCACATACAGCGCGCCCGCGATGCCGCACAGCACCGCCGAGAAGGTCCAGACGAACAGCTTGTAGCCGAGCGGGTTGTAGCCGGAGAACATCACGCGCGTCTCGGCATCGCGTACCGCGGTGACGACGCGGCCGAGCTTCGAGGTCACGATGTAGCGGCAGGCGATCAGCCCGCCCAGCAGCGCGAAGGCCGTCAGCACGAACAGCACGGTGCGCGTCTCGGGCGCGGCGATGGCGAAGCCCGCGATGCGCTTGAAGTCGGTGAAGCCGTTGTTGCCGCCGAAGCCGGTCTCGTTGCGGAAGAACAGCAGCATCGCGGCATACGTCATCGCCTGCGTGATGATCGACAGGTAGACGCCCTTGATGCGCGAGCGGAAGGCGAAGAAGCCGAACAGCCAGGCCAGCACGCCGGGCACCAGCACCACCAGCAGCAGCGCATAGCCGAAGTGTTCGGTGCCGTGCCAGAACCACGGCAGCTCCTTCCAGTCGAGGAACACCATGAAGTCGGGCAGCTCGCTGCGATAGACGCCGTCGCGGCCGATCGCGCGCATCAGGTACATGCCCATCGCGTAGCCGCCCAGCGCGAAGAACAGCCCGTGACCCAGGCTCAGGATGCCGCAGTAGCCCCACACCAGGTCGAGCGCGATCGCCGCCAGCGCGAAGCACATGATCTTGCCGATAAGCGTCAGCGCATAGGCGGACAGATGCAGCGGATGGGTGTCGGGCAGCACCAGCGCGCACACCGGCACCGCCACGGCCGCGAGCAGCGCGACGACGGCGAGCGCCAGCCAGCCGCGCGCGGAAAACAGCGGCTGGCGCGCGGGCACCGCCAGCGAGAAGGCACGCGTGCCGGGATCGATCGAGCTTTGCATCATGCCTCCGCGCTGCGCCCCTTGAGCGCGAACAGTCCCTGTGGCCGCTTCTGGATGAACAGCACGATCAGCACCAGGACGATGATCTTGGCCAGCACCGCGCCGTAGAACGGCTCGATGAACTTGTTGATGATCCCCAGGCCGAAGGCGCCGACGATGGTGCCGGCCAGCTGCCCCACGCCGCCGAGCACGACCACCATGAAGGAATCGATGATGTAGGCCTGCCCCAGGTCCGGGCCGACATTGCCGATCTGCGACAGCGCGCAGCCGCCCAGGCCCGCGATGCCCGCGCCGAAGGCGAAGGCATAGCTGTCGACCTTCCAGGTGCGCACGCCGACGCAGGCGGCCATCGTGCGGTTCTGCGTGGTGGCGCGCACGAACAGGCCCAGCCGGGTGCGGTTCAGCACGGCCCAGGCGATCGCCACCACGGCCAGCGCGAACACCACGATGACGATGCGGTTGTACGGAATGACCAGGCCCGGCATCCACTGCACGCCGCCGCTCATCCAGCTGGGATTGGCGACCTCGACGTTCTGCGCGCCGAACAGCATCCGCACCGCCTGCATCAGCAGCAGGCTGACGCCGAAGGTCGCCAGCAGCGTTTCCAGCGGCCGGCCGTACAGATGGCGCAGCACCAGCCGCTCCAGCACGAAGCCGACCGCGGCGGCGGCAAGGAAGGCTGCGGGCAAGGCCGCCGGCAGATACCAGTCGAAGGCGTCGGGCAGATAGGTGCGGAACAGCGACTGCACCAGCCACGTCGCATAGGCGCCGATCATCAGGAATTCGCCGTGGGCCATGTTGATCACGCCGATCAGGCCATAGGTGATGGCCAGGCCCAGCGCGGCCAGCAGCAGCACGCTGCCCAGGCTCAGGCCGGCGAACAGGTTGCCGATCAGCTCGGCCTGGCGCTCGCTCGCTTGCAGGTTGTCGAGCGCCTGCTGCGCGGCGGCGCGCAGTTGCGCGTCGGGCTCGCGGTATTGGCCGCTCTCGTCCCGTTCGACCAGCGGCTGCAGCCGCTGGCGCGTGGCCGGATCGCTGTCGCGGCCGAGGATGCGGATCGCTTCGAGCCGTTCGTCCCGGCTGCCATCGGCCAGCACGGTATTGGCCCAGATCACGTCGAGCTGGGCGCGCAGCGCGGTGTCGGCCTCCGACTGGCGCGCGGCGGCGACGGCCTCGCGCGGCGCGTCCTCGGGGCGCTCGAGCAGCGCGGCGATCGCCTGCGCGCGCACCGTGGCGTCGGGCGAGGACAGCAGCAGGCTGCCGGCCGCGCCGTCCACCTGCGCGCGCAGGCTGTTGTTCAGCGTCAGCGATTGCAGCGCGCCGGCATCGACCTCGACCGGCTTGCCGGTGATGGCGTCGATCGCGCGCTCGCCCTCCACGCGCACCATGCCGACGCCCGGCGCGAACTGCAGCGTGTCGTCCTGCAGCGCCTGCAGGATCGGTCCGGCCTGCTTGGGGTCGGCCTTGGCCAGCGCGACGATGGCGGCGCGCTTGGCATCGAAATCGTCTTCGGCCAGGGGCTGCAGATCGGCCTGGGTCAGCGCGGCGGCCGCCCACAGCGCGGGCGCCGCCATCAGCAGCAGCACGGCGAGCGTGGCGCGCCACCAGGGCGCGCGGGGCAGCATGGATCGGGACATGGAGATGGGTGGTGGTTGGATCAAGACGATGGCCATCGAACGAACGGCAGCGGAACCGCAGCGGAACAAGGGGCGCCGCTGCCCTCTCCCTCTGCGGAATGCGAGAACCGACTGTGTTCCCCCTCTCCCCTCGGTGGGAGAGGGTCTGGGAGATGGGGTGATTTGCTCCCCCTCAACGACAGCCCTTACATCACCTTGTCCGGCTTGCCCTCGTTGCCCGCGATGAACGGGCTCCACGGCTGCGCGCGCAGCGGCTTCGGCGTCTTCCACACGACCGAGAACTGACCGTCGCCCTTGACCTCGCCGATCATCACCGGCTTGTACAGATGGTGGTTCTCGCCCATCGTCAGCGTGAAGCCGCTCGGCGCCTTGAAGGTCTGGCCGATCATCGCGGCGCGGACCTTGTTCGGATCGGTGGTGCCGGCCTTCTTGACCGCCTGCGCCCACATGTGGATGCCGACGTAGGTCGCTTCCATCGGATCGTTGGTCACGCGCTTGTCGCCGCCCGGCAGGTTGTTCGCCTTGACCCAGGCCGCCCATTGCTTCTTGAAGGCGTCGTTCTCCGGGTTCTTGACGGACATGAAGTAGTTCCACGCGGCCAGATGGCCGACCAGCGGCTTGGTGTCGATGCCGCGCAGCTCTTCCTCGCCGACCGAGAACGCCACCACCGGCACGTCCTTGGCCTTCAGGCCCGCGTTGCCCAGTTCCTTGTAGAAGGGCACGTTGGAATCGCCGTTGATCGTCGAGATCACCGCGGTGCGGCCGCCCTGCGAGAACTTCTTGATGTTGGCGACGATGGTCTGGTAATCGCTGTGGCCGAACGGCGTGTAGACCTCCTCGATGTCCTTGTCGGCCACGCCCTTGCTCTTCAGGAAGGCGCGCAGGATCTTGTTGGTGGTGCGCGGGTACACGTAGTCGGTGCCCAGCAGGAAGAAGCGCTTCGCGCCGCCGCCCTCCTTGCTCATCAGGTACTCGACCGCGGGAATGGCCTGCTGGTTGGGCGCGGCGCCGGTGTAGAAGACGTTCTTCGACATCTCCTCGCCCTCGTACTGCACCGGATAGAACAGCAGCGCGTTCAGTTCCTCGTAGACCGGCAGCACCGACTTGCGCGACACCGAGGTCCAGCAGCCGAAGGTCACCGCGACCTTGTCGTTGCTGATCAGCTGGCGCGCCTTCTCGGCGAACAGCGGCCAGTTCGACGCGGGATCGACGACCACCGGCACCAGCTTGCGGCCCAGCACGCCGCCGCTCTTGTTGATCTCGTCGATGGCCATCAGCGCGACGTCCTTCAGCGACGTCTCCGAGATCGCCATCGTGCCCGACAGCGAATGCAGCACGCCCACCTTGATCGGCTCTTTCGATTGCGCGATCGCCAGCGGGCTGGTACCGATCATCGCCGCGGCGGCCAACGCCGACAGCTTCAACACCTCACGTCGTTTCATTGCAGCTCCCTAGCTCTGTTTGTGTTCGAGGAAGAACGCACCCCGGGAGCACTTCTGCAACTAGCGTGCCACAAAAAAAGAACGCGGCCTGGCGCCGCGCGGGAGACTGCATTGGCATGACGGCACCGTGGCGGTGCGCCGGCGCCTTGCATCACGATGGTGCGATGATGCAAAGCGGTGCGACGCACCGCACCGGGGCGTCAGGAGTAGCGGCGGCTGATCGATTCCGCGACGCAGACCGGACGGTCGCTGCCCTCGCGTTCGATCGTGACCTCCCAGGTCGATTGCGCGCCGACCAGGTCCGGGGCATTGGGCGGCGGCGCGATGCGCTCGACCTTCAGCAGCTTGATGCGGGCGCGCAGCCGGCTGCCGACCGGCACCGGCGCGGTGAAGCGCACGCGGTTCAGGCCGTAGTTGACGCCGATCTTGACGCCCGGCATCTGCATCGCGCTCTGCATCAGCGCGGGCAGCAGCGACAGCGTCAGGAAGCCGTGCGCGACCGGGGCGCCGAACGGCGATTCGCGCCGCGCGCGTTCGGGATCGACGTGGATCCACTGATGGTCGCCGGTCGCCTCGGCGAACAGGTTGACCTGGTGCTGCGTGATCTCGGTCCAGTCGCTGACGGCGACCTCCTGCCCCTGCAGGCCCTCGAGTTCTTCCAGCGAAGCGATGGTGCGCATCTTCTCTCCTTGTCCAATGTCGGGCCGGAACGACGGTTCCGGTTCGATGGGGGATTCAGGCCGGCCGGCGGCCGTACATGCCCATGCCCTTGACGGTGCAGACCAGCTCGCCGCGCTGGTTGACCGCCTCCCACTGCGTGTGCACGACGCCGCGATCGGGCTTGGACTGCGACGGCCGCTTGTCCAGCACCGACACGAACACCGTCAGCGTATCGCCGGCATAGACCGGCTTGAGCCAGCGGATCTCGTCGACGCCGGGCGAGCCCATGCTGGCCGACTTCGACGTCATGTTGTCGACCAGCATGCGCATCATCACCGCGCAGGTCATCCAGCCGCTCGAGATCAGGCCGCCGTAGATGCTGCGCTGGGCGGCCTCCTTGTCGACGTGGAAGGGCTGCGGATCGTATTGCGTCGCGAAGCTGACGATCTCGTCCTCGGTGATCAGCCGCGAGCCGAGCTCGCGCCGGCTGCCGACGACGAAGTCTTCGAAGTACATGGTGTCGGACATGGGGTCTCCAGTCTGCTGGGTTGTTCTGGTCCGCCAAAGCAAAAAGCCGCGCCGGACGTTGACGCCCGAGCGCGGCCTGTGTTGCCTCAACGGCTGGCCATCATGCCGCCTGCTGGAATTCCGGCAGGCTGGCGAAGCGGCCAAGATGATGGTCGACATCGCCGAAGGTCGTGTTGATCAGCGTCAGCCGCTTGAACATGTGCGCGGCCGGCAGTTCGTCGGTCACGCCCATGCCGCCGTGGATCTGCACCGCTTCCTGGCCGACCGTGCGCGCGGCCTGGCCGACGCGGGCCTTGGCCGCCGACACATAGCGGCGGCGCTCCTCGGGGCTGGCCTCGTCGAAGCGGGCCGCGGCCAGCAGCGTGATCGAGCGCGACTGCTCGGCATGGATGAACATCTCGACCATGCGATGCTGCAGCGCCTGGAAGCGCGCGATCGGCACGCCGAACTGCTGGCGCGTCTTGGCGTACTCGATGGTGGCGGCGGTCAGCGTGTCCATCACGCCCACGGCCTCGGCGCACAGCAGCACCGCGGCGTAGTCGGCGGTCTGCTCGAGCAGCGCCCAGCCCTGCCCTTCGGCGCCCAGCAGTTCGCCGGCGGCGTCCTGGAAGGTGATATCGGCCGCGTGCAGATTGTCGATGGTGCGGTAGTCGCGGATCGTGACGCCCGGGGCCCTGGCATCGACCAGATACAGCGAGATGCCGTCCTGGTCGGCATTGCCGCCGCCGGTGCGTGCGGACACCACCAGCTTGTCGGCCTGACCGCCGTGGACCGCCACGACCTTGGTGCCGTTCAGCTTGCCGCCCCTGGCGGTCACGCGCACGTCGTTCAGCGCGTAGCGCGCCTCGCGCTCGTTGAACGCGGTGGCCAGCTTGATCTCGCCGCAGGCAACCTGTTCGAGCACGGCGTCCTGGCCGCCGGCCTGCTTCAGCGCGTAGGCCGCGGTCACCGTCGCCAGATACGGCTCGACCACCAGGCCGCGGCCCAGCTCCTGCATTACCACCATCATGTCGATGGCGGTACCGTTGAAGCCGCCCTGCGCCTCGGGCACCGGCAGCGCGGTCAGGCCGAGCTCGACCAGCGCGTTCCAGGCCGCTTCGCTGTAGCCGGTCTCGCTCTTGTAGGCCTTCTTGCGGGACTCGAAGTCGTAGCTCTTGTCGATGAAGCGGCGTACCGCGTCAGCCAGTTGCTTCTGCTCGTCGCTGAGATTGAAGTTCATGGTTCCTGTCTCCTCACAGCCCCAGGATCATCTGGCTGATGATGTTCTTCTGGATTTCGTTGGATCCGCCGTAGATCGAGGTCTTGCGGAAATTGAAGTAGTACGCGGCCAGCGGCGCGGCATCGTCGTAGCCGGTCACGGCATGCTCGGTCTCGCACTCCAGGTAGTCGCGGTCGAACGGCTGCGCGTACGGGCCGACGGCTTCGACCATCAGCTCGGTCAGCATCTGCTGGATCTCGGTGCCCTTGATCTTCAGCAGCGAGGCCTCGGGGCCGGGGCCCTTGCCGGCGCTCTCGCTCGAGACCACGCGCAGCACGGTGATTTCCAGCGCCATCAGCTCGATCTCCAGCGCGGCGACCTTGGCGCCGAATACCGGATCTTCCAGCAGCGGCTTGCCGTTCTTCTGCTGCTGGCGCGCGACGCGCTTCAGGAAGCCCAGCTCGCGCTTGGAATTGCCGACGCGGGCGATGCCGGTGCGCTCATGGCCGAGCAGGTACTTGGCGTAGGTCCAGCCCTTGTTCTCTTCGCCGACGCGGTTCTCGACCGGCACCTTGACGTTGTCGAAGAAGACCTCGTTCACCTCGTGGTCCTCGTCGAGCATGATGATCGGACGCACGGTGATGCCCGGCGTCTTCATGTCGATCAGCAGGAAGGAGATGCCCTCCTGCTTCTTGGCCTCGGGGTCGGTGCGGACCAGGCAGAAGATCATGTCGGCGTGCTGGCCGAGCGTGGTCCAGGTCTTTTGGCCGTTGACGATGTAGTGCTTGCCGTCCGGCGTCAGTTCGGCGCGGGTCTTCAGCGAGGCCAGGTCCGAGCCCGAGCCCGGCTCCGAATAGCCCTGACACCACCAGTCGGTGCAGTCCAGGATGCGCGGCAGGTAGTACGACTTCTGCTGCTCGTTGCCGTACTTCATGATCACCGGCGCGACCATCGCCACGCCGAAAGGCAGCACGCCGGGCGCGCCGACGCGGGCATTTTCCTCATCCCAGATATGGCGCTGGGTCGCGTTCCAGCCGGTGCCGCCAAACTCGACCGGCCAGTGCGGCGCCGACCAGCCCTTGCCCGCCAGGATCTTGTGCCAGCGCACCAGATCGTCGCGGTTGGGCCGGCGGTGATTCAGAATCTTGGCGCGAATGTCCGCCGGCAGGTTGGCTTCCAGCCAGCTGCGCACTTCCTCGCGGAAGGCGTTGTCGGCCGCCGTGTAATTGAGATCCATGCCCGTCTCCAGTGATGCCGGCTGCGGCCGGCAAATTGTTCTGGCCAACGCGCCCTCGCACCGGCGCGAAGGCGGGCACGGGACGCGATTCAGTGAGCCGTCTGCTTCAGCGCATCCGGCACCACGAGCGGAAACGTTTCGATGCCCTCTTCGGCGAGCGCCTGCACTTCCTCCGGCGACGCCGTCCCGCGGATGCCGCGTTCCGGTGCCTCGTCGTAATGCATGCGCCTGGCCTCCTCGGCAAAGCGCGGCCCCACGTCCTCGGTCTGCGCCAGCACCTGCCTGACCGCCTTCAGATACAGCGATTGCAGAACCTGCGCCGCCTGCGGGACCGCCTCCTGTGCCTGCGGTACCGGCGCCCGCGGCGTCGGCGCTCGCTCGGCCGCGCCGGACAGATTCAGGCGCGGGGCGCTCGGCAGCCGCGTCACCGCGTGGTCGCCGCAGACAGGACACTGAACGAGATCGCGCGAAATCTGCGACTGCGCATCCTCCTCCGAAGCAAACCAGCCTTCGAACCGATGGTCATGCGCACAGCGCAGGTCGAGCACCTTCATGATGTTTCCAGCCCGTCAAAGCAATATTAGCCGTGAATCGCAAATTTGTGAACGGTCGTTCTAATTTTTTCCTGACCGGTGCCAGCCCGGAGGCTGGCCTGTCGGGAAGATGGTAGCGCTTCGGCGAATTTAAAGGTGGGCGGCGCTCAGCCCGGCACCTTCTGCTCGCCCGGCTGCCAGGCGCCCGACAGCACCTTTTCCAGCCAGAACGCGCCGATGATGGTCTTGACGTCGGTGATGCGGCCCTGGCGGACCCAGTCGATCACCTGCCCGGCCGGCACGATCAGCGTTTCGAGGAATTCGCCGTCGTCCAGCGCCGCCTCGCCGGCGGTCAGCTCGCGCGCCAGGAACAGGTCGATGAACTCGGTCGAGTACGAGATTACCGGGTGGATGCGGGTCAGGTAGTCCCAGCGCGCGGCGCTGTAGCCGGTTTCCTCGCGCAGCTCGCGCTCGCCGCAGCGCTGCGCCCCTTCCTGGGGGTCGAGCTTGCCGGCCGGGAATTCGAGCATGACCTCGCGCACCGCATAGCGGAACTGGCGCTCCACCAGCACGGTGCCGTCGTCGAACAGCGGGATCATCATCACCGCGCCCGGGTGCTCGACATACTCGCGGCCGGCCTGCTTGCCGTCGGGCAGCCGCACGATGTCCTGCTTCAGCGTCAGAAACTTGCCCCGGTGCAGCGTCGCGGACGCCAGGGGGACTTCCTTCAGATGGTCGTCGCCGCCGGCGTCGAGCGCTTCGGGAGAGACCAGGGAGGCGGCTTTCGAGTGGGATGACGACATGAACCCTCCGGGATGGCGAGGCCGCCGAAGGTCATGCCGGGTTCGGCGTCAGCTCGCGCGATGTTTGACCAGGTACTGCCAGGTGTAGCCGGGGAAGGCGAACACCAGCATCAGGCAGGCGGTGATCGCGTAGAACTGCCAGCCCTGGGCAAAGCGGTTGCCCAGGCCGGCCTCGACCGCGAACCCGACCGCGCCGACCAGCAGATAGTAGACGATCAGCTCGGCGAGCCGCACCCAGAACGGCTTGCGCGGCTTGCCGAGCGGAATGACCGCAAACAGGCGCTGGTTGACGAACGGCAGATTGGCACAGGCCAATGCCAGCAGGATGACAAACCAGCCGCCCGCGGATGCGCTCATTGCGGTTTGGGTGGTATTCGCTTCGTGTGCGCGTCGGCCGGGCGCTCAGGCGCCCAGCGTGGTGCGCACGACCTGGTAGCACAGGTTCATCAGCGCGGCCGGGAAGATGCCCAGCGCGACGATCACCAGGCCGTTCAGGCTCAGCAGCGAACGCAGGCCGCCGGACGCTTCCAGCGTTTCCTCGCCGGCCGGCACGTCGAAGTACATCAGCTTGACGATGCGCAGGTAGTAGAACGCACCGATCAGCGAGAACAGCACCGCCACCACGGCCAGCCACGACATGCCCGCCGCGACCACCGCCTCGAGCACGGCCAGCTTGGCGTAGAAGCCCACGGTCGGCGGGATGCCGGCCAGCGAGAACATCATCACCAGCATCAGCAGCGCGAACCACGGGTTCTTGCGCGACATGCCCTTCAGGTCTTCCAGCGTCTCGGCCTCGAAGCCCTTGTTGGTGCGCAGCAGGATGATGCCGAAGGTGCCCAGCGTGGTCAGCACGTAGGTGACCGCGTAGAACATCGCCGAGCCGTACGCGCTGGCGGCGCCGTCGGTCTGGCCGCCGGCCACGCCCGACAGCATGCCCAGCAGCAGGAAGCCCATGTGCGAGATCGTCGAATACGCCAGCATCCGCTTCAGGTTGCTCTGCACGATCGCGGTCAGGTTGCCGATCGCGAGCGACACCACCGCCAGCACCGACAGCATGACCTGCCAGTCCACCGCCAGCGGCAGCAGGCCTTCGACCAGGATACGCAGCGTCATCGCGAAGGCGGCCAGCTTCGGCGCACCGGCGATCAGCAGCGTCACCGCGGTCGGCGAGCCCTGGTAGATGTCCGGAATCCACATGTGGAACGGCGCGGCGCCCAGCTTGAAGGCCAGGCCGGCGACCAGGAACACCACGCCGAAGGCCAGCATCGTCGTGTTGACGCGGCCGGATTCGACCACGCGGAACACTTCGCCCAGGTTCAGCGAACCGGTGGCACCGTACATCATCGACATGCCGTACAGCAGGAAGCCCGAGGCCAGCGCGCCCAGCACGAAGTACTTCATCGCCGATTCGGACGTCACGCGCGAATCGCGGCGCAGCGCGACCAGCGCGTACGACGACAGCGACAGCAGTTCCACGCCGAGGTACAGCGTCAGGAAGTTGTTGCCGGTGATCATCACGATCTGGCCGCCCAGCGTGAACAGCGCCAGCATGTAGAACTCGCCGGCGTACAGGTCACGGTCGCCGAGGTAGCGGCGGGTGTAGACCAGCGTCACGAACAGCGCCAGCGCCGAGAACGAGGCCAGCACGTTCGCCATCGGGTCGATCACGGCCAGGTTCGAGAAGGCGTAGTGGGTCTCGCCGTTGGCGGCGTTCAGGCCGAACCAGACGGTCAGTACCAGCGTGATCAGCAGCGACAGCGGATAGGCGACGCTCGGGCGGTTCTTGCCGCGCGCGAGGTCGATCCAGTTGACCGCCGCGATGGCGATCGCCAGGAAGATGATCGGGGCGACGGGCGCCCAAGTCGTGGTCGATTCCATGATTCGTTCTCTCCCTGCTTACAGCTTGGACTGCGCCACGTGCGACAGCAGGTTGACCACCGATGCGTGCATCACATCGGTAAAGGGTTTCGGATGCAGGCCCATGTACAGCGTCATCGCGGCCAGCAGGCCCAGCATGACGAACTCGCGCTTGTTCAGGTCGACCAGCTCGGCGACGTGCTGGTGCTTGATATCGCCGAACACCACGCGCTTGACCATCCACAGCGAATAGGCCGCGCCGAGGATCAGCGAGGTGGCCGCCGCCAGGCCGATCCAGAAGTTGTACTGGACGCCGCCCAGGATCACCATCCACTCGCCGACGAAGCCCGAGGTGGCCGGCAGGCCGCTGTTGGCCATCGCGAAGAACACCGCGAAGGCCGCGAACTTCGGCATCGTGTTGACCACGCCGCCGTAGTCGGCGATCTGGCGCGAGTGCACGCGGTCATAGAGCACGCCGATGCAAAGGAACATCGCGCCCGAGATGAAGCCGTGCGAGATCATCTGCACGATGCCGCCCTCGATGCCGATCTCGCTGAAGATGAAGAAGCCCAGCGTGACGAAGCCCATGTGGGCGATCGACGAGTACGCGACCAGCTTCTTCATGTCGGCCTGCACCATCGCCACCAGGCCGATGTAGATCACGGCCACCAGCGAGATCGCGATGATGAACGCGGCCAGGCTGTGGCTGGCGTCCGGCGCGATCGGCAGCGAGAAGCGCAGGAAGCCGTAGGCGCCCAGCTTCAGCATGATCGCGGCCAGCACCACGGAGCCGCCGGTGGGCGCCTCGACGTGGGCGTCGGGCAGCCAGGTGTGGACCGGCCACATCGGCACCTTGACCGCGAAGGCCAGGAAGAACGCCAGGAACAGCAGCACCTGCTCGTTCATCGACAGCCTGGCCTGATGCCATTGCAGGATCTCGAAGCTGCCGGTCTTGTTGTACAGGTACAGCAGCGCGATCAGCGTCAGCAGCGAGCCGAGCAGCGTGTAGAGGAAGAACTTGAAGGCCGCGTAGACCCGGTTGGGACCGCCCCAGACGCCGATGATGATGTACATCGGGATCAGCGTGGCCTCGAAGAACACGTAGAACAGCATGCCGTCGAGCGAGGCGAACACGCCGACCATGATGCCCGACAGGATCAGGAACGAGGCCATGTAGGCCGCCACGCGCTCGGTGATGACTTCCCAGCCGGCGATCACGACGATCACCGTGATGAAGGCGGTCAGCACCACGAACCACATCGAGATGCCGTCGACGCCGAGGTGGTAGTTGATGTTGAAGCGCTCGATCCACGAATACTTCTCGACGAACTGCATCTGCGCGGTGCCGCGGTCGAAGTTCAGAATCAGCGGCAGCGTGACCAGGAAGCTGACGATCGAGCCGAACAACGCGGTCCAGCGGACGAAGCCCGGGCTGCGATCCGAGCCGAAAGCCAGCACCAGCAAGCCGAAAAAGACAGGCAGCCAGATAGCGAAAGAGAGAACCATTTTCGTTGTATTCCTTACTTGGCGCCCACCGCGCTAGCCGAGCCGAAGATCGTGATCGACAGCAGCACCAGCATGCCCAGGATCATCGCGAATGCGTAGTGATAGATATAGCCGGACTGCACGTAGCGGCTGACCGAGGCGACCCAGCCGACCACGCGCGCGGCGCCGTTGACCAGCAGGCCGTCGATCAGGCCCTGGTCGCCGCCCTTCCACAGGCCCGTGCCGAGCAGGCGCGCGCCGCGGGCGAACACCGCCTCGTTGATGGCGTCCATGTAGTACTTGTTGTCGAGCAATTTGTACACGCCGCTGAAGCGCTGCTGGATGGCCGCCGGGATGTCGGGGCGCTTCATGTAGAAGAACCACGACAGCACCACGCCGGCCAGCGCGAGCCACAGCACCGGGGTCTGCAGCGAGTGGATGCCCATCGCGACCCAGCCGTGGAACATCTCGCCCAGCTCGCGCATCGCGTGATGGTTCTCGCCGACGAAGATCACGTTCTGGAAGGCCACGCCGTTCTTGAAGAAGTCGCCGAACAGCATCGGCTCGATCGCGATCGCACCGATCACCACCGACGGGATCGCCAGCAGCACCAGCGGCAGCGTCACGACCCACGGCGACTCGTGCGGCTTCTCGCCCGGCGCCAGGCCGTGGTGATGATCGTCGCCATGCGCCTCTTCCTCTTCCTCGGCGTGGTCGTGGTGCAGGTGCGGCTTGCCGAAGCGCTCCTCGCCGTGGAATACCAGGAAGTACATCCGGAACGAGTAGAACGCGGTGACAAACACGCCCGCCATCACGGCGAAGTAGGCGAAGCCCGAACCGGCGATGTGCGACTCGGCCACGGCCTCGATGATCGAGTCCTTCGAGTAGAAGCCCGAGAAGAACGGCGTGCCGATCAGCGCCAGCGAACCGACCAGCGAGGTGATCCAGGTGATCGGCATGTACTTGCGCAGGCCGCCCATGTTGCGGATGTCCTGGTCATGGTGCATGCCGATGATCACCGAGCCCGCGGCCAGGAACAGCAGCGCCTTGAAGAAGGCGTGGGTCATCAGGTGGAACACCGCGACCTGGTAGGCCGAGGCGCCCAGCGCGACCGTCATGTAGCCCAGCTGCGACAGCGTCGAGTACGCGACCACGCGCTTGATGTCGTTCTGGATGATGCCCAGGAAACCCATGAACAGCGCGGTGATCGCGCCGATCACCAGCACGAAGGACAGCGCGGCGTCGGACAGCTCGAACAGCGGCGACATGCGGCTGACCATGAAGATGCCCGCGGTCACCATGGTGGCCGCGTGGATCAGCGCCGAGATCGGGGTCGGGCCTTCCATCGAGTCCGGCAGCCACACGTGCAGCGGGAACTGCGCCGACTTGCCCATCGCGCCGATGAACAGGCAGATGCAGGCCACCGTCAGCATCATCCAGTCGGTGCCCGGGAAGGTCACGGTCGCCAGCTGGTCGCGCGCGGCGAACACGTCGGTGTAGTTCAGGCTGCCGCTGTAGGCCAGCAGCAGGCCGATGCCCAGGATGAAGCCGAAGTCGCCGACGCGGTTGACCAGGAAGGCCTTCAGGTTGGCGAAGATCGCGGTCGGACGGGTGTACCAGAAGCCGATCAGCAGATACGAGACGAGGCCCACCGCTTCCCAGCCGAAGAACAGCTGCAGGAAGTTGTTGCTCATCACCAGCATCAGCATCGAGAAGGTGAACAGCGAGATGTAGGCGAAGAAACGGTTGTAGCCGGGGTCGCCCTGCATGTAGCCGACGGTGTAGATGTGCACCATCAGCGAGACGAAGGTCACCACCACCATCATCATTGCGGTCAGCGAGTCGACCAGGAAGCCGACCTCCATCTTCAGCGGATGGCCGTTGAACGGCAGCACCATCCACTCATAGACGGTGGCGTTGAAGCTGGCCCCATCCACCATCACGTCGCGCAGCACGAGCAGCGACAGCAGGCAGGCGATCGCCACGCCGAGAATGGTCACGGTGTGGGCGATGGCGCGGCCGGCGCGCGTCTCCGACGAGAACGATCCGAAGAACTTGGTGCCGAACAATCCCGCGATGGCCGCGCCGGCGAGCGGCGCCAGCGGAATCGCGAGCAGCAGGTTGGGGTTGAGCGTGGTTGCCATAGGACGCTTGTTGGTGTGCGGTCGGGTGCGGTCGGTTGGGTGACGTGTTTCGACAGGATCGGCTCGCGGGCATCAGCCCTTGAGCGCATCCAGGTCGTCGACGTTGATCGTGTCCAGATTGCGGAACAGCACGACCAGGATTGCCAGACCGATCGCCGACTCGGCGGCGGCCACCGTCAGGATGAAGAAAACGAAGACTTGGCCGGCCAGATCGCCCAGATAGTGCGAAAAGGCGACGAAGTTCATATTGACCGCCAGCAGCATCAGCTCGATCGCCATCAGCAGCACGATCACGTTCTTGCGGTTCAGGAAGATGCCGACGATGCTGATCGCAAACAGGATCGCACCGAGCACCAGGAAATGGGCGAGAGAGAGCACGTCGTTCCCCGATCTTCAGTTCTTGTTGGCGGCGTCGGCTTGCTCGCCGGCGGCTTGCGCGGTCTGTGCCGGCATCGAGACCAGCCGCACGCGGTCGGCGCGGCGGGTGCGCAGCTGTTCGGACACGTCCTGCGCCTTGGTGTCCTTGCGGCGGCGCAGCGTCAGCGCGACCGCGGCGATGATGGCCACCAGCAGGATGATGCCGGCCACCTCGAAGGCGTAGATGTAGTCGGTGTAGATGACCTGGCCGAGCGCGCCGGTGTTCGAGTAGTCGGAGCCCTGCGGCATCGGCTTGAGCGGCTGCGTGGTGCCGATGAAGTTGCGCACCAGCACGATCGCCATTTCCGCGATGATCAGCGCGCCCACCACCGAGGCCAGCGGCACATAGGTCCAGAAGTCGCGCCGCAGGTGCTCGATATCGATATCGATCATCATCACGACGAACAGGAACAGCACCATCACGGCGCCGACGTAGACCAGCACCAGCAGGATGGCGAGGAATTCGGCCTGCAGCAGCATCCACAGCGCGGCTGCCGTGAAGAACGACAGCACGAGGTACAGCGCCGAGTGCACCGGGTTCTTGGCGGTGATGACTTTCAGTGCGGAGAGCACCAGCACCACTGCGAAGACGTAGAAGATGGTGGTCGTGAATTCCATGGTTCTCGTCGTGCCGCACGGCACAGGCCACCCCCGGCGGCCTGCCCTTGCGGCATCCTTCTAGTTGCCCCTCGCGGGGCCCGATTCAATATGAAGCCTTGCGGCCCGATGCGCGCGCCCGGCGCGATCAGCGGTACTTCGCGTCCGCCGCCTTGGCCGCCGCGATCTGCGGCTCGTAGCGGTCGCCCACCGCGAGCAGCATGTCCTTGGTGAAATACAGGTCGCCGCGCTTCTCGCCGTGGTACTCGAGAATCTGGGTTTCGACGATGGCGTCGACCGGGCAGGCTTCCTCGCAGAAGCCGCAGAAAATGCATTTGGTCAGATCGATGTCGTAGCGCGTGGTACGGCGGGTGCCGTCGGCGCGCACGTCCGACTCGATCGTGATGGCCAGCGCCGGGCAGACCGCTTCGCACAGCTTGCAGGCGATGCAGCGCTCCTCGCCGTTCGGATAGCGGCGCAGCGCGTGCAGGCCGCGGAAGCGCGGCGAGATCGGCGTCTTCTCCTCGGGGAACTGCACCGTGATCTTGCGAGCGAAGAGATAGCGGCCGGTCAAGGCCATGCCCTTGAAGAGTTCCTTCAGGAGCAGGCTGTTGAAGAAGTCCTTGATGGCGAGCAGCATGACGATTGCTTCCTAGTAATTCCACCGGGCGCGGCGCGTGCGCCGCGGCCCGGTTTGGCCCGTCCCGGCCAGCTTCGTGGCCGGGATCGGCGGCGATTTCAGTGCCAGATGTTCCAGGGCGACTTGATCCAGATCGCCACGATGATCAGCCATGCGACGGTCAGCGGAATGAAGACCTTCCAGCCCAGGCGCATGATCTGGTCGTAGCGGTAGCGCGGGAACGAGGCGCGGATCCAGATGAACACCGACAGCAGCAGGAACACCTTGATCAGCAGCCAGAAGAAGCCCGGGATCGCGTTGGTGACCACGCTGTCGACCGGGGGCGCCCAGCCGCCGAGGAACATCAGCGCGGTCATCGTCGAGATGATGATCATGTTGATGTATTCGGCCAGGAAGAACAGCGCGAAGCCCATGCCCGAGTACTCGATCATGTGGCCCGCCACGATTTCCGATTCGCCTTCCACCACGTCGAACGGGTGGCGGTTGGTTTCGGCCACGCCCGAGATGAAGTAGACGCCGAACATCGGCAGCAGCGGCAGCCAGTTCCACGACAGCACGTTCAGGCCCATGTTGGCGAAGTAGCCGGTGTTCTGGCCGTTGACGATCGCCGACAGGTTCAGGCTGCCCGACACCATCAGCACCGTGACCAGTGCGAAGCCCATCGCGATTTCGTACGACACCATCTGCGCGGCGGCACGCATCGCGCCGATGAAGGCGTACTTCGAGTTCGAGGCCCAGCCCGCCAGGATCACGCCGTAGACGCCGACCGAGCTGATCGCCATCACATACAGCAGGCCGGCGTTGACGTCGGCCATCACCACCTCGGCCTGGAACGGGATCACCGCCCAGATCGCCACGGCAGGCATCAGCACCATCAGCGGTGCGATCAGGTACAGGCCCTTGCTGACCTGCGAGGGCGTCATCACTTCCTTGAGCAGCAGCTTCAGCACGTCGGCGATCGGCTGCAGCAGTCCCAGCGGGCCGACCCGGTTCGGCCCGATCCGCACGTGCATCCAGCCGATCAGCTTGCGCTCCCACAGGATCAGGTAGGCCACGCACAGCAGCAGCGGCACCACGATGACCACGGCGCGAATCAGGATCCACAGCGGCGTCCATGCGCCACCGAAGACGGCCTGTCCCTGCGAGGTAATCCAATCGATCATCTTTCTCTCTCGCCTGTCGTATTCGCTTCTTTAAGCCGCGGCCACCGGGGCCAGTTCCACCGCCTTTTCCACCAGCACGGTGCCGAACATCGGCCCGAGGCCGACGGCGGCCGGCGTGGCCGCCGACACGCGCACCGTATTGGCGGGCAGACCTTCCTCGAGCACGGCCGGCAGCACGACGCTGCCCTGCCCTTGCGTCACGCGCACCGGATCGCCGGCGGCCACGCCGAGCGCGGCGAACAGGTCGGCCGACAGGCCCACCTGCATCGCGCGGCGCGCGGCAGCGGTCAGCTGCAGCGAATCGGCACGGCGCACGATCGCATCCGAGTGGTAGATCGGCACGTCGGCGACGCGCTCGATCGCCGGCACGGCACCGTTGGCCGACGGCGCGGCGACCTGGATCGCGGCGGACGTGCGGTTGTTCAGGCGCGGAGCGATCGCTTCGGCCAGCGCTTCGTCGCGGACCGACTCGGCGGTCTCGTAGTCGAAGCCCGGCACGTCGAGCAGATTGCCCAGCACGCGCAGCACCTTCCACGCCGGACGGGTCTCGCCCAGGGGACGCACCACGCCGTTGAAGCTTTGCGGCACGCCTTCGCAGTTCACGTAGGTGCCCGAGGTCTCGCTGAACGGCGCGATCGGCAGGATCACGTCGGCGTATTGCAGCGCGGCGTCGGAGCGGAACGGCGACAGCACGATCACGGTGCCGGCCTGGCTCAGCGCGGCCAGCGCGCGTTGCGGGTCGGCGGTGTCGAACTCGGGTTCGGCGTTCAGCACCACATAGGCCTTGCGCGGCGACTCCAGCATGGCGCGGGCATCGGCCCCGCCCTGGCGCGGCAGCGCGCCGACCAGATGCGCGCCGACGGTGTTGGCCGCTTCGGTCAGGAAGCCCAGCGTGGCGCCGGTGTTGTCCGCGATCCACTGCGCCAGCGCGTGCAGCGCGGCGAATTGCGGATGGCGGACCGCCTCGTTGCCGAGGAACACGGCACGGCGCTCGCCCGACAGCAGGGCCTGCGCGGCCGCCTCGGCCAGCGCGCCACCGTCGAAACCGTCCGTACCGGCCGGAGCGGCGACGCCCTTGGCGGCCGCGACCGCGCGTGCCACGCCGGCCAGCGCGGCGGCCCAGGCCGACGGCGCCACGGCGATGCGCGCCGCCAGCGGCATCAGCAGATCTTCGGGGCTGGCGCCCAGCACGGCGACGCGTGCACCCTTCTTGGCGGCCTGGCGCAGGCGCGAGGCCAGCAGCGGCTGATCCTTGCGCAGCGAGGCGCCGATCACCAGCGCGCCCTGCAGCGTCGACACGTCCGCGATCGGCATGCCGAGCCACGGTGCGCCCGCTACCGGCGCCGAGAAATCGGCCTGGCGCAGGCGGAAGTCGATATTGTCGCTACCGAGGCCGCGCACCAGCTTGCCGAGCAGATAGAGCTCCTCGACGGTGGCGTGCGGGCTGGCCAGCGCGGCGATCTGGTCGGCGCCATGCTCGCGCTTGATGCCGGCCAGGCCGTTGGCGACGTATTCGAGCGCGGTCTGCCAGTCGGTCTCGAGCCACTGGTTGTCCTGCTTGATCATCGGCCGCGTCAGGCGGTCGGCGCTGTTCAGGCCCTCGTACGAGAAACGGTCGCGGTCCGACAGCCAGCATTCGTTGATGGCTTCGTTGTCCAGCGGCAGCACGCGCATCACGCGGTGGTTCTTGGACTGGACGATCAGGTTCGTGCCCAGGCCGTCGTGCGGCGACACCGACTTGCGGCGCGACAGCTCCCACGTCCGCGCGGTGTAGCGGAACGGCTTGCTGGTCAGCGCGCCGACCGGGCACAGGTCGATCATGTTGCCCGACAGCTCGGAGTCCACCGTCTTGCCGACGAAGGTCGTGATCTCGGAGTGCTCGCCGCGGTTCAGCATGCCCAGCTCCATCACGCCGGCCACTTCCTGGCCGAAGCGCACGCAGCGGGTGCAGTGGATGCAGCGCGTCATCTCTTCCATCGAGATCAGGGGGCCCACGTTCTTGTGGAACACCACGCGCTTCTCTTCCTTGTAGCGCGATTCGGAGGCGCCGTAGCCGACCGCCAGATCCTGCAGCTGGCATTCGCCGCCCTGATCGCAGATCGGGCAATCGAGCGGGTGATTGATCAGCAGGAATTCCATCACCGACTTCTGGGCCTTGACCGCCTTCTCCGAGTTGGTGAAGACCTTCATGCCCGCGGTAACCGGCGTGGCGCAGGCCGGCAGCGCCTTCGGCGCCTTTTCGACCTCGACCAGACACATGCGGCAGTTGGCCGCGATGGACAGCTTGCGGTGATAGCAGAAGTGCGGGATGTAGGTGCCCAGCTTGCGGGCCGCTTCCATCACCAGGCTGCCTTCCGCAACCTCAACCTTCTTGCCGTCGATTTCGAGTTCAACCATGTTCTGCCACGCTTAGATGTAGGCCGGAACCATGCACTGCTTGTGTTCGACGTGATATTCGAACTCTTTCCAGTAGTGCTTGAGCATGCCGCGGACCGGCATCGCCGCCGCATCGCCGAGCGCGCAGATGGTGCGGCCCATGATGTTTTCGGCAACGTTGTTGAGCAGGTCCAGGTCTTCCTGGCGGCCTTCACCATGCTCGATGCGGTTCACCATGCGGTAGAGCCAGCCGGTGCCTTCGCGGCACGGCGTGCACTGGCCGCACGATTCTTCGAAGTAGAAATAGGACAGGCGCAGCAGCGAGCGAACCATGCAGCGCGTCTCGTCCATCACGATCACCGCGCCCGAGCCCAGCATCGAGCCGGCCTTGGCGATCGAGTCGTAGTCCATGTCGGACGCCATCATCAGGTCCGCCGGTACCACCGGCGCCGACGACCCGCCCGGGATCACGGCCTTGAGCTTCTTGCCGCCGCGCATGCCGCCGGCCAGTTCCAGCAGCGTCGCGAACGGCGTGCCGAGCGGAATCTCGTAGTTGCCGGGACGCTCGACGTCGCCCGAGACCGAGAAGATCTTGGTGCCGCCGTTGTTCGGCTTGCCCATCTTCAGGTAATTCTCGGGACCGACGGCCAGCAGGAACGGCACCGCGGCGAAGGTCTCGGTGTTGTTGATCGTGGTCGGCTTGCCGTACAGGCCGAAGCTGGCCGGGAACGGCGGCTTGAAGCGCGGCTGGCCCTTCTTGCCTTCCAGCGATTCGAGCAGCGCGGTTTCCTCGCCGCAGATGTAGGCGCCATAGCCGTGGTGGGCATGCAGCTGGAAGCTGAAGCCCGAGCCCAGGATGTTGTCACCCAGGAAGCCGGCCGCGCGCGCCTCTTCGAGGGCTTCCTCGAAGATCTTGTACTCGTTCCAGATCTCGCCGTGGATGTAGTTGTAGCCCACGGTGATGCCCATCGCGTACGCGCCGATGGCCATGCCTTCGATCAGCGCGTGCGGGTTGTAGCGGATGATGTCGCGATCCTTGAACGTGCCAGGCTCGCCCTCGTCGGTATTGCAGACCAGGTACTTCTGGCCCGGGAACTGACGCGGCATGAAGCTCCACTTCAGGCCGGTGGGGAAGCCCGCGCCGCCGCGGCCGCGCAGGCCCGAGGCCTTGACGTCGGCGATCACCTGCTCGGGCGGCACCTTCTCGGTCAGGATGCGCTTGAGCTGCTGATAGCCGCCGCGCTTGACGTAGTCTTCCAGATGCCAGTTCTTGCCATCCAGCCCGGCCAGGATCAGCGGCTGGATATGGCGGTCGTGCAGACAGGTCATATTACTTGTCCCCCTTGGCAGCGGCTTCGGCCTTGAGCTCGTCGACCAGCGCGTCGAGCTTGGCGTCGCTCATGAAGCTGCACATGCGGGTGTTGTTGACGATCATCACCGGGGCGTCGCCGCAGGCGCCCATGCACTCGCCTTCCTTCAGCGTGAAGGTGCCGCACGGGGTCGTCTCGTTGTAGTCGATGCCCAGCTTGCGCTTCAGGTACTCGCCGGCACGCTCGCCGCCGGACAGTGCGCAAGGCAGGTTGGTACAGACGGTCAGCTTGTAGCGGCCGACCGGCTTGGTGTCGTACATGTTGTAGAAGGTGGCCACTTCCTCCACCCACACCGGCGGCATGTCGAGGTACTTGGCCACGAATTCCATGACTTCCGGGGACACCCAGCCCACTTCGCCCTGCGCCACGGCCAATGCCGCCATCACGGCCGATTGCTTCTGGTCGGCCGGATACTTGGCGATCGCGCGATCGATTTCCTTGAGAGCTTCTGCTGATAGCATGGTCGTTGCCGTGGTGTTGCCTAATGCGCCGATTTACAAGCGAAACGCGCCAGCCGGTGGCGCGGTCCGCATCAGTTGCAGCCGTCGCTGCGTTGTCCTCGCAGGCATGAGCCCCATGCCGGCTTGCCGCGGTCGGTCCGGATCGTCGTCCGGCGGCGGCACGTCGTTAGCGGTCGATCTCGCCGAACACGATGTCCTGCGTACCGATGATCGTCACCGCATCCGCGATCATGTGGCCCTTGGCCATTTCGTCGAGCGCGGCCAGGTGGGCAAAGCCCGGTGCGCGGATCTTCAGACGGTACGGCTTGTTCGCGCCATCGGAAATCGCGTAGATGCCAAACTCGCCCTTCGGGTGCTCCACCGCCGCGTAGGTCTCGCCCTCCGGCACGCGAATGCCTTCGGTGAAGAGCTTGAAATGGTGGATCAGCTCTTCCATGTTCGACTTCATGTCGACGCGCGACGGCGGCGTGACCTTGTGGTTGTCGCTCATCACCGGGCCGGGATTGCGGCGCAGCCAGTCGACGCATTGCTTGATGATGCGGTTGGACTGGCGCATTTCTTCCACCCGCACCAGATAGCGCGCATAGCAGTCGCCGCCCACGCCGACCGGCACGTCGAAGTCGAGCTTGTCGTAGACCTCGTAGGGCTGTTTCTTGCGCAGGTCCCACTCGATCCCGGAGCCGCGCAGCATCGGGCCGGTAAAGCCCATCTGCAGCGCGCGTTCCGGGCTGACCACGCCGATGCCGACCAGTCGCTGCTTCCAGATCCGGTTGTCGGTCAGCAGCGTCTCGTACTCGTCGACGTACTTCGGGAACCGGTTGGTGAAGTCCTCGATGAAGTCGAGCAGCGAGCCGGAGCGCGCCTCGTTCATCGCCTTGATCGCCCGCTCGTTGTGGACCTTGGACGCCTTGTATTGCGGCATCGTGTCGGGCAGGTCGCGATAGACGCCGCCCGGACGATAGTAGGCCGCGTGCATCCGCGCGCCCGACACCGCCTCGTACATGTCGAACATGTCCTCGCGCTCGCGGAACGCGTACAGGAACACCGCCATCGCGCCGACGTCGAGCGCGTGCGAGCCGATCCACATCAGATGGTTCAGCAGGCGCGTGATCTCGTCGAACATCACGCGGATGTACTGCGCGCGGATCGGCACGTCGATGCCGACCAGCTTCTCGATCGCCATCACGTAGGCGTGTTCGTTGGCCATCATCGACACGTAGTCGAGACGATCCATGTACGGCACGCTCTGGATCCAGGTCTTCTGCTCGGCCAGCTTCTCGGTGGCACGGTGCAGCAGGCCGATGTGCGGGTCGGCGCGCTGGATCACTTCGCCGTCCAGCTCCAGCACCAGGCGCAGCACGCCGTGCGCCGCCGGGTGCTGCGGACCGAAGTTCAGGGTGTAATTCTTGATATCTGCCATCGCGGGTTCTCAGTGCCGGTCAGTGCTTCAGGCCGCCGTAGTTTTCCTCGCGGATCACCCGTGGCGTCAGCTCGCGCGGTTCGATCGTGACCGGCTGATAGATGACGCGCTTCTGCTCGGGGTCGTAGCGCATCTCGACATAGCCGGACACCGGGAAGTCCTTGCGGAACGGATGGCCGACGAAACCGTAGTCGGTCAGGATGCGGCGCAGGTCCGGATGGCCTTCGAAGATGATGCCGAAGAAGTCGAACGCCTCGCGCTCGAACCAGTTGACCGAGTTCCACACGTCGATCAGCGACGGGATCACCGGCATGTCGTCGTCCGGCGCGAACACGCGCACGCGCAGGCGCCAGTTATGCGTCAGCGACAGCAGATGCGAGATCGCGGCGAAACGCGGACCGTCCCAGGCGCCGTCGCCATAGGTGGAATAGTCGACGCCGCACAGGTCGATCAGCTGCTCGAAACGCAGCGACGGATCGTCGCGCAGGATGCGGGCCACTTCGAGGTAGTCGTCGGCCTTGACGATCAGCGTCAGCTGGTCGAACGACTCCACCAGCTTGCCGATGCGATTGCCGAGCGCCTTCTCCAGCGCGGACTTCAGGGTATCGAGCTTGGCCATGTCAACCCTTGCGCGCGATGGTGTTGGTGCGGCGGATCTTGTTCTGCAGCTGGATGATGCCGTAGATCAGCGCTTCGGCCGTCGGCGGGCAGCCCGGCACGTAGATGTCGACCGGCACGATCCGGTCGCAACCGCGCACCACCGAATACGAGTAGTGATAGTAGCCGCCGCCGTTGGCGCACGAGCCCATCGAGATGACCCAGCGCGGCTCGGCCATCTGGTCGTACACCTTGCGCAGGGCGGGGGCCATCTTGTTGCACAGCGTGCCGGCCACGATCATCACGTCCGACTGGCGCGGCGACGGGCGGAAGATCACGCCGAAGCGGTCCATGTCGTAGCGCGCGGCGCCGGCATGCATCATTTCCACGGCACAGCAGGCCAGGCCGAAGGTCATCGGCCACAGCGACCCGGTGCGGGTCCAGTTGATCAGCTTGTCAGCGGTAGTCGTGACGAAGCCTTCGTTCAGAACGCCTTCGATTGCCATTTCACATCACTCCCAATCGAGCGCGCCCTTTTTCCAGATGTAGACGAAGCCCACGATGAATTCCAGCAGAAACACGCCCATGGCGATGAAACCCGGCCAGCCGATGTCCTGTAGGGCGACGCCCCACGGGAAAAGGAAAGCGGTTTCGAGATCGAACAGAATGAAAAGGATGGCGATGAGGTAATAGCGCACGTCGAACTTCATGCGCGCGTCCTCGAACGCTTCGAAGCCGCACTCGTAGGGCGAGAGCTTGGCGGCGTCGGGCTTGTTCGGACCCAGGATCCGGCCGATCGACATCAGCGCGAGGCCGAGCACCACGCCGAAGATGATGAAGATGAGAACGGGGAAATAGGCTTCGAGATTCAAGGTACGGCCAGCCTTATCTGGAATGTTGTCAACAGCACCAGCTGAAGCGGCGTCCTGTTGCCCACCCCAAGCGCCCAACGCCATTGCGCAGACATCACGGCGCCGCCTTGCGGACTGCCGGAGCCCCTCACCGGGGCATTGCCCGGGAGCAGACTCCGATCAAGTTGTTTGGTGCCGACGGCGAGACTCGAACTCGCACAGCTTTCGCCACTACCCCCTCAAGATAGCGTGTCTACCAATTTCACCACGTCGGCTGGGGGAGAAACAATATTGCCTGGCGCCGGGTTTCAAGCCCTTCGGTATGCTGGTTTTGCGGCCATTTTTGCTATTTGGCTGCACCGCCAGGAACCGTCGCTGGGGAATCGTTTCAAGCCCTGCATTCTAACCCATGATCGCCACTTTGTTCAATGCACAAGTGCAAAATGTTCGGCAATCCCGGGCGCAAATGCCGGATTATTTCGGCACGGCGGGAGCCGCCGGCACCGATGCGGCAGCGGCCGGGGCCGATGCAGCCGGCACCGAGGCGGCCGGGGCCGGAGCGGTCTGCGGAGCCGCGCCCATCACGCCCAGCGAGGCCGACGGACGGTAGTTGCCCAGCAGCGTCAGCGCCAGCGTGCAGACGAAGAACAGCGTGGCCAGCACGGCCGTGGTGCGCGACAGGAAGTTGGCCGAGCCGGTGGCGCCGAACAGGCTGCCCGAGGCGCCCGAGCCGAACGCCGCGCCGACGTCGGCGCCCTTGCCGTGCTGCAGCAGCACCAAGCCGATCACGCCCAGTGCCGACAGCACCTGCGCGACCATCAATAGAGTTTTCAGAATTGCCATGGATTCGATTCGCTTGCCTGATTCAGACGGTCGGTGCGGCCGGCATCAGGCGTTGCCGATCGCGAGAAAATCTTCGGTTTTGAGCGAGGCGCCGCCGATCAGGCCGCCGTCGATATCGGCCATCGAGAACAGCTCGGCCGCATTGTCCGGCTTGACGCTGCCGCCGTACAGGATCGCCATGCGCTGCGCCACGCCGGCGTCGCGCGCAGCCACCTGGGCCCGCAGGAAGGCGTGCACGGCCTGGGCCTGCTCCTTGCTGGCGGTCTTGCCGGTACCGATGGCCCAGACCGGCTCGTAGGCCAGCACCACGCGACCCAGCTGCTCCACCGACAGCGCGTCCAGCACGGCCTGCAGCTGCCGGCCGACCACGGCCTCGGTTTCGCCCGCCTCGCGCTGCGCCAGCGTCTCGCCGACGCAGATCACCGGCACGATGCCGAATTCGAGGGCCCGCAGCGCCTTGGCGGCGACAGCGGCATCGCTCTCGCCATGATAGGTGCGGCGCTCGGAATGCCCCACCAGCACGTAGCTGACGCCGAACTCGGCCAGCATCGACGCCGCCACCTCGCCGGTGAACGCGCCGCGCGCCTCGGCCGACACGTCCTGGGCGCCCCAGGCGACCTGGCTGCCCGCCAGCAACGCCTGGCACTGCGCCAGATAGGGGAACGGCGCGCACACCGCGAGGCTGGCACCCGCAGGGGCGCCGGCCTTGACACCGTTCAGCAGGGCCTCGTTGGCAGCCAGGCTGCCATGCATCTTCCAGTTGCCGATGACGAGCTTTTGTCTCACGAAAGCGCCTCTCAAAATCAAACCCGCTATTCTACCGTGCGCGGGGACGGGGCGCTACGCCGATCGGCCGGAAAGCGCGCGAATCCGGCGCCCGACCAAGCCAGCCCCGGTCAGCCCCGGTCAGTCCCGGTCAGCCCCGGCGAGCCCCGGTCAGCCCCGGCGAGCCCCGGCCAGCCCCGGCCAGCCCAGGCCAGCCCAGGCCAGCCCAGGCCAGCCCAACCCCGCCCCAGCCATCGGCCCGGTCCTGCACGGTCCCGCCCAGCGCCGTCCAATCCATCAGCCCGGCCCGATGGCCGCGCCGAGCCGAGCCGGGCCCGGCCCGGCCACCCGTTACCAGGTCAGCACGATCTTGCCGACATGCTCGCTCGACTCCATCAGACGATGGGCGTCGGCGGCCTGCGCGGCCGGGAACACCTGGTGGATCACCGGCTTGATGCTGCCGTCGGCCAGCAGCGGCCACACCTGCTCGTGCAGCGCGCGGGCGATCTCGCCCTTGAACGAGGCCGGGCGCGGCCGCAGCGTGGAGCCGGTGACGGTGATGCGGCGGCGCAGGATGTCGCCGAGCGGAATCTCCGCCTTGGCACCGCCGAGCAGCGCGATGATGACGATGCGGCCATCGTCGGCGATGCACGACAGCTCGCGCGCCAGATACGGGCCGGCCACCATGTCGAGGATCACGTCGACACCGCGGCCGCCGGTCAGCGTCTTGACCTCGGCGGCGAAGTCCTGCGTCTTGTAGTTGATCGCGCGGTCGGCGCCGAGTGCCTCGCAGGCACGGCACTTCTCGTCGCTGCCGGCGGTGACGAAGACCTTGTGGCCGAGCGCCTTGGCGATCTGGATCGCGGTGGTACCGATGCCGCTCGAACCGCCCTGGATCAGCAGCGTCTCGTCCTTGCCGCGCGGGCCGCGTCCAAGATAGCCGCGGTCGAACACATTGCTCCACACCGTGAAGAAGGTCTCGGGCAAGGCCGCGGCCTCGATATCGCTCAGGCCCTGCGGCACGGGCAGGCACTGCGCCAGCGGCGCGGTGCACAGCTGCGCGTAGCCACCGCCCTGCACCAGCGCGCACACGCGGTCGCCGACCTTCAGGCCGAAGCGATTGTCCGGATGCGACAGATCGCCGCCGACGATCTCGCCCGCGACCTCGAGACCGGGCAGATCGGAGGCCCCCGGCGGCACCGGATAGTTGCCGGTACGCTGGAACACGTCGGGCCGGTTGACGCCGGCCGCGGCAACGCGGATCAGGACTTCACCGGGACCGGGCGCCGGATCGGGGCGCTCGGTCGGCTGCAACACGTCGGGGCCGCCGTATTCGCGGATCTCGATGGCTTGCATGCTGGCTCCTTGAAAACTGAAACCGCGCCTGGCGCGCGGTAGGGATGCGGAAAGGGAAAAAAGAAAGCGCGAACGATCGCGCCTGCCCTGAGGGACTGGCGGCAGTGTAAACAAAAAAACGGCCGGGCATCGCCCAGCCGTTTTTCCACACGCATTGCGTCCGACCGAGAAGCCGTCGCCCCGCTTGCGCGGAACGGCGGCCCCGGACCGGCTTACTGCTGCTCGCCGCCCGTCGGTTCGGCCGGCGCTGCCGGCGCTTCGGCGTTGGCCAGCGGGGCGATCGAACCGCCCTCCTCGGCCATCGCCGCCTTCAGCGACAGACGCAGGCGGCCCTTCTCGTCAGCCTGGATCAGCTTGACGCGGACCTGCTGGCCTTCCTTCAGCCAGTCCTTGATGTCCTTGACGCGCTCGTTGACGATCTCCGAGATATGCAGCAGACCGTCCTTGCCCGGCAGGATGTTGACGATGGCGCCGAAGTCCAGCAGCTTCAGCACGGTGCCGTTGTAGATCTTGCCCACTTCGGCTTCCGCGGTGATGCCCTCGATGCGGCGCTTGGCCTCGGCCATGCCCTCGGTCGAGGTCGACGCGATCGTGATCGTGCCGTCTTCCTGGATGTCGATGGTCGTGCCGGTTTCCTTGGTCAGCGCCTGGATGGTCGAGCCGCCCTTGCCGATGACCTCGCGGATCTTGTCCGGATGGATCTTCATCGTGATCATGCGCGGCGCGTGCTCCGACAGTTCGGTGCGCGCATGGCCCATCGCTTCCTGCATCTTCGACAGGATATGCAGGCGGCCTTCCTTGGCCTGCGCCAGCGCGACCTGCATGATCTCCTTGGTGATGCCCTGGACCTTGATGTCCATCTGCAGCGCGGTGATGCCGTTGTCGGTACCCGCCACCTTGAAGTCCATGTCGCCGAGGTGGTCCTCGTCGCCCAGGATGTCGGTCAGCACGGCAAACTTGTTGCCTTCCAGGATCAGGCCCATGGCCACGCCGGCCACGTGCGCCTTGACCGGAACGCCGGCGTCCATCAGCGCCAGGCAGCCGCCGCAGACCGAAGCCATCGACGACGAGCCGTTCGACTCGGTGATTTCCGAGACCAGGCGGATCGTGTAGGCGAACTCGTCCTCGGCCGGCAGCACCGGAATCAGCGCGCGCTTGGCCAGACGGCCGTGGCCGATCTCGCGGCGCTTGGGCGAACCGACGCGGCCCGTTTCGCCGGTGGCGAACGGGGGCATGTTGTAGTGGAGCATGAAGCGGTCGCGGTATTCGCCGGCCAGCGCGTCGATGATCTGCTCATCGCTCTTGGTGCCCAGCGTGGCCACCACCAGCGCCTGCGTCTCGCCGCGGGTGAACAGCGCCGAGCCGTGCGCGCGCGGCAGCACCGACGAGCGGATCTCGATCGGGCGCACGGTGCGCGTGTCGCGGCCGTCGATGCGCGGCTCGCCGGCCAGCACCTGGCCACGGACGATCTTGGCTTCCAGATCGAACAGGATGTTGCCGACCTCGACCTTGTCGAACTCGACGCCGGCTTCGGCCAGACGGGCCTCGACCGCGGCGTAGGCTTCCTTGACCTTCTGCGAACGCGCCGACTTCTGGCGGATCTGATAGGCCTCCTGCAGCAGCGGCGAACCGACCTCGGCAACCTTGGCGATCAGCGCCTCGTTCTTGGGCGCCGGCGCCCAGTTCCACTCGGGCTTGCCCCCTTCGCGCACCAGCTCGTGGATCGCGTTGATCGCGACCTGCATCTGCTCGTGGCCGTAGACCACGGCGCCCAGCATCACGTCCTCGGACAGCTGGTTGGCTTCCGATTCGACCATCAGCACGGCACGCTCGGTGCCGGCAACGACCAGGTCGAGGTCCGAGCTGGCCAGCTGGCTGCGGGTCGGGTTCAGCAGGTACTGGCCGTTCTGGTAGCCGACGCGGGTGGCGCCGACCGGGCCGTTGAACGGAATGCCAGAGACCGCCAGCGCGGCCGAGGCGCCGATCAGCGCCGGGATATCGGCCGGCACTTCGGGGTTCAGCGAGACGACGTGGATCACCACCTGCACGTCGTTATAGAAGCCTTCCGGAAACAGCGGACGCAGCGGACGGTCGATCAGGCGCGAGGTCAGCGTCTCGTTCTCCGACGGACGGCCTTCGCGCTTGAAGAAGCCGCCCGGGATCTTGCCGGCGGCATAGGTCTTCTCGATGTAGTCGACCGTCAGCGGGAAGAAATCCTGGCCCGGCTTGGGCTGCTTGGCGGCCACCACGGTGGCGAGCACCACGGTGTCCTCGACATCGACGAGCACCGCGCCGCCGGCCTGGCGGGCGATTTCGCCGGTTTCCATGCGGACCGTATGCTGGCCCCACTGGAATTGCTTGACGACCTTATTGAACATGGACATGAGCGTTCCCCTGTGTGCTTGCACGGCGACGGGCCATCGGGCCCGCCGGCGTGCCGGCGCCCGCGTGATGCAGCCGCGGGCATTGCTGCCGGATCGCTGTCAGGCGCGGTCGCAGGGAAGTGCTATGCCATTCCAGCGCGTCACCGCGGTCGCCGCCGCGGCATCGATGCACGACGATCGACGCGCAGCGATCAAGGTGAAACGATCGCTGCCGATATTCGATGAGGCGCTGGAATGACACAAGGCCCTGTTTCCTTGCCGGACTCCGGTGTCATGAATGAAAAGAACGAATTAACTTACTCCGTTGCGCATCGTGGCGCAACGGCAACGGCGCCCGGTCAAGCCGGCCGCCCGCGGCGTCATTCGGCTTCGCGGCATTTGCCGCCACGGCCGATTCGCCGCCGCAAAAAACAAAATGCCTGCATCAGCAGAGCTGACGCAGGCATCCTGGCGTCACGCCGGGGCGTGCGGTGCGAGGACCGACAGTGCCGACCATGCCGGCATCGGCATCGCCATCCTCTTCCCTTCCCCGATCCGAGCAGCCTGGCGCAATTTACTTGCGCAGGCCCAGCTTCTCGATCAGCGCGCGATAACGATCGGCGTCGTTCGACTTCAGGTAGTCCAGCAGGCGGCGACGGCGGCTCACCATGCGCAGCAGACCGCGGCGGCTGTGGTGATCCTTCATGTTGGCCTTGAAGTGGGGGGTCAGTTCGTTGATGCGCGTGGTCAGCAGAGCGACCTGGACTTCGGGGCTGCCGGTGTCGTTGGCGCCGCGGGCGAACTGCTTGATGACTTCGGACTTGTTGATATCGGCTACGGACATGATGTTTCCTTTCACTTGCGAACGTCGCAGCGCCAGGGCCGCGATCGTCGTGCGGGATAAACGTGCGGCTTGCGCCGCACACTGCATTGCCGCCTGGCGCGCCCGCGTTACCGCGAGTGCCGCCTGAACGACAGCCGCGCATTATAGCGCAACTGGGGTGGCCGGGCAAAACCGCCTGCCCGTGCCCTTCCAATACCGGCGGGCAGATACCTAGGGGCGCTCCATCTTGCAGGTGGTAGCGCGCGTGGTCTGCGCCGACTTCAGCCGCTTGACCGTGCGGAAGCCGAATCCCGACCCCTCGTTGTCGAAGCGCACCTCGCCGCCCTGGCGCTCCATCATCGACACATAGAGCGGCTGCAGCACCTGGTGGTCGTCCGCGCGCACGGTGGCGTCATGGAAGTCGTTGACGTAGCGCATGCCCTCCAGCGCCCGCGCGACCTTGACCGCATCGGTGGACCCGGCCTGCTCGATCGCGCGCGCCAGCATCTCGACCATCATCTGCATGCGCAGATGCACGTAGTCGTCCTTCGGCTCGGGATAGCGGCTGCGGAAGGCCTGATAGAAGGCATCGGAGGCGGCGCCGCCCACGTTCGGATGCCATTCCGCCACTGCCAGCACCCGGCCCACGCCGGCCTCGCCCATCGCCGCGGGGGCGCCCAGGCCATTGCCGTAGAAGGTATAGAACTTGGCGCCGAGGCCGCCCTCGCGCGCCGCCTTGACCATCAGCGTCAGGTCGTTGCCCCAGTTGCCGGTGATCACCGCGTCGGCACCGCTGGCCTTGATCTTGGCAATATACGGCGCGAAGTCCTTGATCTTGCCGATCGGGTGGAACTCGTCGCCGACGATCTTCACATCGGGGCGCTTGGCCGCCAGCATGTCGCGCGCCAGCCGCGAGACCTGGTGGCCGAAGCTGTAGTCCTGCGCGATCAGGTAGACGCGGCGCACGCTGGCGTCGGCACGGATGACCTCGGTCAGCGCCTCCATCCGCATGTCGGCGCCGGCATCGAAGCGGAAATGCCAGAAGCTGCAGTTCTCGTTGGTCAGGGCCGGATCGACTGCCGAATAGTTCATGAACAGCACGCGCGCATCGGGCTGGCGCGCGTTGTGGCGGTTCACCGCGCCGACCAGCGCGGCGGCGACCGCGGAGCTGTTCCCCTGCAGCACGAAGGGGATGCGGCGGTCCACCAGCGCGCGGAACTGGATCAGGCTCTCGTCGACATTGCCCTTGCTGTCGAAGGTGACGAGCTCCAGCGGGCGCTGCCCTTCCGCGGTGCGCACGCCGCCGCGGGCGTTGACCCGGTCGATCGCGAGCCGAAGATTGCGCACCACCGCCTCGCCGGCATTGGCGAACGGGCCGGACAGCCCGTCGATCATGCCGAGCCGGATCGGCTCCTGCGCCGACGCGGCACCCGCCGCCAGGGCCAACAGGCAAGCCCCCAGCCACCCCTTCCCAACCATCGAACGACCTCCGCGAAAGCGCAGCATGGTAAGCCAGCGCTCACCGCCTTGCAATCGCGCCGGCGGTGCGATGCGGCGCCTGCGGCGCTACACTGCCGCTATCCGTTGCAATAAAGGATCGAGGATCGCAATGAAAGCACTGGAAAGCATTGGCCGCTGGCTGGCGCTCGGCACCTGCGGCGCCCTGTTGACGGCGTGCGTTTACCTGCAGCCGGTACAGGAGGCGCAGAAGCTGATCGGCGCGCCCGAGAGCACGGTACGCGCGACCTTCGGCGAGCCCACCGACATCTACCGGCTCGACGACGGCACCGTGCGCTGGATCTATTCGAAGCAGCCGCTCGGGCGCCAGGCCTATGCGGCCGACTTCGATACCAGCGGCAAGCTGACGCGCTTCCGCCAGATGCTGACTACCACGGAGCTGTACAAGGCGCGGATCGGCACCTGGACCAAGCGCGACGTCGCCGAGCATTTCGGCCTGCCGCGCGAGCCGACGCAGTATTTTCCGCTGATGCGCCGCGATGTCTGGTCGTACCGCTTCCTGCACGAGGAGAACTGGCCGTCGCTGTTCCACTTCTACTTCGACGACGCCGGCGTGCTGCGGCAGACCCAGATCACGCCCGATCCGCTGGCCGATCCGCGCGAAACGATCCGCTAGGTAGCGCTCACGGCGCGGACAGCGAAACCTGCGAAAGGGATGGCCGGCGCGGGACCACACGTATCAGGCCTGGGCCGGCGTCCATGAAAAAACGCCGGGCGTCCGCGAGCCATGCTCGCGAACGACCGGCGTTGCGGTCCGGCGCGCCCGCAGTCGACGCGATCAGATCTGCGGATTGATCTTCTGCACCGCCTTGTCGTGCAGCTTGTTCAGCGCGGCCAGATAGGCCTTGGCCGAGGCCGCGACGATGTCCGGATCGGTGCCCACGCCGTTGACGATGCGGCCGGCCTTCGACAGCCGCACCGTGACCTCGCCCTGTGCCTGCGTGCCGGTGGTGATCGCGTTGACCGAATACAGCACCAGCTCGGCGCCGCTGTTGACCTTGCCTTCGATCGCGTGCAGCGTGGCATCGACCGGGCCGTTGCCCTCGCCTTCGCCGGTGTACTCCTGCCCGTCCATGTTGAACACCACGCGCGCATGCGGCCGCTCGCCGGTTTCCGAGCGCTGCGACAGCGAGATGAAGCGATAGTGCTCGTTGGCGTCATGGGCCTCGTCCGAGACGATGGCCATGATGTCCTCGTCGAAGATCTCGGCCTTCTGGTCGGCCAGCTCCTTGAAGCGCGCGAAGGCGGCATTGACCTCGCTCTCGCTGTCGAGCTCGATGCCGAGTTCCTGCAGGCGCTGCTTGAACGCGTTGCGGCCCGACAGCTTGCCCAGCACGATCTTGTTCGCGGTCCAGCCCACGTCTTCGGCCCGCATGATCTCGTAGGTGTCGCGCGCCTTCAGCACGCCGTCCTGGTGGATGCCGGAGGCGTGCGCAAAGGCGTTGGCGCCGACCACGGCCTTGTTCGGCTGCACCACGAAGCCGGTGATCTGCGAGACCAGCTTCGACGCCGGCACGATCTGCGTGGTATCGACGCCCACATCCAGATTGAAGTAGTCGCGCCGCGTCTTGACCGCCATCACCACCTCTTCGAGGCTGGTGTTGCCGGCGCGCTCGCCCAGGCCGTTGATCGTGCATTCGATCTGGCGCGCGCCGCCGAGCTTGACCGCGGCCAGCGAGTTCGCCACCGCCATGCCCAGGTCGTTATGGCAGTGCACCGACCACACCGCCTTGTCCGAATTCGGAATGCGTTCGCGTACCGAGCGGATCAGCGCGGCATAGCCTTCGGGCACCGCATAACCGACCGTGTCCGGCAGGTTGATCGTGGTCGCGCCCTCGTCGATTACGGCCTCGAGCACGCGGCACAGGAAGTCCATGTCGGAGCGGCTGCCGTCTTCCGGCGAGAACTCGATGTCGTCGGTGAACTGGCGCGCGAAACGCACCGCCAGGCGCGCCTGCTCGTAGACCTGGTCCGGCGTCATGCGCAGCTTCTTTTCCATATGCAGCGCCGAGGTGGCGATGAAGGTATGGATGCGGAAGGAGTTGGCGGGCTTGAGCGCCTCGGCGGCGCGGGCGATGTCCTTGTCGTTGGCGCGGGCCAGCGAGCAGATGGTCGAGTCCTTGACGGTCTGCGCGATCGCGCGGATCGCCTCGAAGTCGCCGTTCGAGCTGGCGGCGAAGCCGGCCTCGATCACATCGACCTTCAGGCGCTCGAGCTGGCGCGCGATGCGGATCTTCTCCTCGCGCGTCATCGAGGCGCCGGGCGACTGCTCGCCGTCGCGCAAGGTGGTATCGAAAATGATCAGTTTGTCCGACATGGAAAACGCTCCTGGGGGATAAGTGCTCGAACGGGTTTCGGCGGTTTCTGTTCCGGGTGCCCCGCTGCCGGCTGTTCGCATCGTCGCCGATCGCTGCGGCACAATGCAAAACGCCCCGGCGTGCAGGGATGCAGGCCGGGGCGTGGATAAATCCTGTGCGACTTCGCGTTAAGGTATCGCTTCCTCAGCGCGCGCGCGTCCCGACCTGGCTGCCTAGTAGGCTACCTAGCAGGGTACGGGCGAGTCGGGCTTGGCGCGAAATCATGGCAGCGAATATAGCCGAGATGGCAACGGCGCGCAACACGCGGGTTTTCCCCAGCGGCCGCGCGCCGGCCTGCCCCGCGCGATGCGGGGCCGCGGCAGGAGCATCAGGCCTGCGGCGGAATGCGCAGCTTCTGGCCCGGATAGATCTTGTCCGGATGCGACAGCATCGGCCGGTTGGCCTCGAAGATCGCGTTGTAGGCGGAGGCCTTGCCGTAGTACTTCTGCGCGATCGCCGACAGCGTGTCGCCCTTGGCCACGGTGTGCCACTGGGCCGATTCGGACTCGACGTTGACCGACATCTTGTCCTCGACCTGCTCGACGCCCTCGACGTTGCCGCAGCACAGGATGATCTTCTCGCGGGTGGCCTGGTCCGGCGCGACGCCAAATACCGTGACCTTGCCTTGGGCGCCGTCGACCTGCACCGACAACCCGGTCGCATCGAGACCCATCTTGCGGATGTAGTTTTCGATCGCTTCGCCGGCGGTGCGGTTGGCCGCCTCGGCCTTCTGCGCGGCATCCGCGGCGGGCGCGGCCTGGGCCGGCTCGGCGGCCTTGGCTTCGCGGCCGAACAGCTTCTCGCCTGCTTCCTTGATGAAATCCAGCACGCTCATGGGATTCTCCTTGTGTCAGTGGCAAGTCGGTAGCCGGGCATGGCTACGCGACGGGCCGCCATGCCCTCGCGGCATGACGCAACGGCAACATACCGCGAATCGGACGCACATCACAAGCGGGGAATCGCAAGGAAACGCAAAAACGAAAAAGGCGCCGAAGCGCCTTTCCCGTTCATCAAATCGACATCCGCCATGGTTCCGGCGAGGACGGTGTCAGTCCGAGCCGTCCGCCCGGGCACGCGCCACGCCGCCCTGCTCGCCGTGCATCGCGCGCCAGCCCCACAGCACGTAGCCCGAAATCGCATAGCCGACGAACAGCCCGAACAGCGCCACCGGCGGATCGCTCGACACCACCACGAACAGCACCATCACCAGGATCATCACGCCGAAGGAGACGCGGTGGCGCACGTCGAGCGCCTTGCCGCTGTAGAACGGCGCGTTGGTGACCATCGACAGCCCGGCGTACAGCGTGATCGTGAACGCCACCCAGGGCATCCACAGCTCGCGCACCGGCAGCTTGTTGTCGATCGCCAGCCAGACGAAGCCGGCCACCAGCGCCGCCGCCGCGGGGCTTGGCAGGCCCTGGAAGAAGCGCTTGTCGACCACGCCGATATTGGCGTTGAAGCGCGCCAGCCGCAGCGCCGCGCAGGTGCAATAGACGAAGGCCGCGATCCAGCCCCACTTGCCGAGGTCCTTCAGGATCCATTCGTACATCACCAGCGCCGGCGCGACGCCGAACGAGGTCATGTCCGACAGCGAGTCGTACTGCTCGCCGAAGGCGCTCTGCGTATTGGTGATGCGCGCCACGCGGCCGTCCATGCCGTCGAGCACCATCGCCGCGAAGATCGCGATCGCGGCGACATCGAAGCGCATGTTCATCGCCTGCACGATGGCGAAGAAACCGGCAAACAGCGCGGCCGTTGTGAAGGCGTTCGGCAGCAGGTAGATGCCGCGCCGGCGCGGGCGCACGTATTCGACCTCGAGCTCGTCGTCGTCCGCCGGATCGATCTCCGCGCCCCGCATCTGGTTATGGCGGAACGGCCGCAGATGGGTCACGTTGCCGCCGATCACGCGCTTGTTGCGCCGGTTGAATGCACCCATGCCGAATCTCCTCGATCGCCGTGGCTCAATCCAGCTCGGCGAGGACCGTCGACGAGGCCGACACCTTCTCGCCGATCGTCACGCGCGGCCGGGCGTCCAGCGGCAGATAGACGTCGACGCGCGAGCCGAAGCGGATGAAGCCGTAGCGCTGGCCGCGCGCCACCGTGTCGCCGACGCGCGTGTAGCACAGGATGCGCCGCGCGATCAGGCCGGCGACCTGCACCAGCGTGACGACCTTGCCGTCGCCGGTGCGGCGGATCACCACCGCGTTGCGCTCGTTCTCGGTCGAGGCCTTGTCCAGATCGGCGTTGACGAACTGGCCGGGGAAATAATCGATCTTCTCGACGGTGCCGTCGACCGACACGCGGTTCGAATGCACGTTGAAGACGTTCATGAACACGCTGATCTTCAGCGCCTCGCGGCCGGCGTAGGGGTCCTGGGTCTTCTCGACCGCGACGATGCGTCCGTCGGCCGGCGCCAGCACCGCGTTGGGCTGGGTCGGAATCGGCCGCGGCGGATCGCGGAAGAACTGCAGCACGAACACCGTGACGATCCAGAACGGCAGCGCCCACCAGAATCCCGCGCTGGCATGCACCAGCAGCGAAATGACAAAAGCGCCGGCCAGAAACGGCCAGCCTTCACGGGCGATCAGCGGATGGGGATAGTTCATGCAGGTGGGAAAGAGGTCAATGGAGGTCAGTCAAGTCTGACAAGGATAACAAAAAGCCGCCCAGCCCTCGCCCGTTTTCCCTCGGCGGACCATGGTCTGGCCATGGCCACCGCCTCTGGGGGACGGAAGGCTGAACGGCTGCGGGGCTGAGGCCGCGCCGGCCGGCAAACCCGGCGGCGCGGCGTTCGGCACGCTTAGTTCTTCGACTGGTCGACCAGCTTGTTCTTGGCGATCCAGGGCATCATCGCGCGCAGCTTCGCACCCACTTCCTCGATCTGGTGCTCGGCGGTCAGGCGGCGGCGCGAGATCAGGGTCGGGGCGCCGGCCTTGTTCTCGAGCAGGAAGCTCTTGGCGTATTCGCCGGTCTGGATGTCCTTCAGGCACTGCTTCATGGCCTTCTTGGTCTCCTCGGTGACGACGCGCGGGCCGGTCACGTACTCGCCGTACTCGGCGTTGTTGGAGATCGAGTAGTTCATGTTGGCGATGCCGCCTTCATAGATCAGGTCGACGATCAGCTTCAGTTCGTGCAGGCATTCGAAGTAGGCCATTTCGGGCGCGTAGCCGGCTTCGACCAGCGTCTCGAAACCGGCCTTGATCAGCTCGACGGTACCGCCGCACAGCACGGCCTGCTCGCCGAACAGGTCGGTCTCGGTCTCTTCGCGGAAGTTGGTCTCGATGATGCCGGCACGGCCGCCGCCGTTGGCGGTGGCATACGACAGCGCGATGTCGCGGGCGGCGCCCGACTTGTTCTGGTGCACCGCGATCAGGTGCGGCACGCCGCCGCCCTGGCTGTAGGTCGAACGCACGGTGTGGCCCGGGGCCTTCGGCGCGATCATGATCACGTCGAGGTCGGCGCGCGGGATCACCGCGCCGTAGTGCACGTTGAAGCCGTGGGCGAAGGCCAGCGCGGCGCCTTCCTTGATGTTGTCGTGCACTTCGTTCTTGTAGACGTCGGCGATCTGCTCGTCCGGCAGCAGGATCATCACCACGTCGGCGTCCTTGACCGCCTCGGCGACTTCCTTGACCTGCAGGCCGGCGTTGACGGCCTTGTTCCACGACGCGCCGTTCTTGCGCAGGCCGACCGTCACCTTGACGCCCGAGTCGTTCAGGTTCAGCGCGTGGGCGTGACCCTGCGAGCCGTAGCCGATGATGGTGACGTTCTTGCCCTTGATCAGGGACAGGTCGGCGTCCTTGTCGTAAAACACTTTCATGATGATTCCTTCGCTCTTTTTCCGATGTTGGGAGTCGACGACGCGCCGCGCATGTAGTCGGCGCGTGCGCGCCGCCGTCGATACTGCAATGTGGTGTGGTGGGGTTGCCGCGCGAGAGACCGGCGTCAGACCTTCAGGATGCGCTCGCCGCGGCCGATTCCCGAGCCGCCGGTACGGACGGTCTCCAGGATCGCGCTGCGATCGATCGCATCGAGGAAGGCATCGAGCTTGCTGCCGTTGCCGGTCAGCTCGATCGTGTAGGTCTTCTCGGTGACGTCGATGACCCGGCCGCGGAAGATGTCCGCGGTGCGTTTCATCTCCTCGCGCTCCTTGCCGACCGCGCGCACCTTGACGAGCATCAGCTCGCGCTCGATATGCGCGCCCTCGGTCAGGTCGACCACCTTGACCACCTCGACCAGCCGGTTCAGATGCTTGGTGATCTGTTCGATCACGTCATCCGAGCCGGTCGTCACGATCGTCATCCGCGACAGCGAGGCATCCTCGGTGGGCGCCACGGTCAGCGTCTCGATGTTGTAGCCGCGCGCCGAGAACAGCCCGACCACGCGCGACAGCGCACCCGGTTCGTTCTCCAGCAGGACCGAAATGATGTGTCGCATCACAGGTCCTCCGCGCCGAGCAGCATTTCCGAAATGCCCTTGCCCGCCTGCACCATCGGCCAGACGTTTTCGGTCGGGTCGGTCTGGAAGTCCAGGAACACGGTGCGGTCCTTCAGGCGGAAGGCTTCGCGCAGCGCCGGCTCGACGTCGGCGGTCTTCTCGATGCGCATGCCGATGTGGCCATAGGCCTCGGCCAGCTTGACGAAGTCGGGCAGCGCGTCCATGTAGGAATGCGAGTAGCGGTTGTCGTACTCGATCTCCTGCCACTGGCGCACCATGCCCAGATAGCGGTTGTTCAACGCGCAGATCTTGACCGGGGTGTCGTACTGCAGGCAGGTCGACAGTTCCTGGATGCACATCTGGATCGAGCCCTCACCGGTCACGGTGACGACCTCCTTGTCCGGGAACGCCTTCTTGATGCCCATCGCGTACGGCAGGCCCACGCCCATCGTGCCGAGGCCGCCCGAGTTGATCCAGCGGCGCGGCTGGTCGAACTTGTAGAACTGCGCGGCCCACATCTGGTGCTGGCCGACGTCCGAGCAGATGAAGGCATCGCCGCCGGTCAGTTCCCAGATCTTCTCGATCACGTACTGCGGCTTGATGATCTCGGAGTTGCGGTCGTACTTCAGGCAGTCGACCGAGCGCCATTGCTCGATCTGCTCCCACCAGCGCGACAGCGCCTCGCGGCGGGGCTTGACGTCGCTGGCCTGCAGCTGCGCGATCAGCTCCTGCAGCACGTCCTTGACGTTGCCGACGATGGGGATGTCGACCTTGACCCGCTTCGAGATCGACGAGGGGTCGATGTCGATATGGATGATCTTGCGCGGCTGCGAGGTGAAGTGCGCCGGATTGCCGATCACGCGGTCGTCGAAGCGCGCGCCGATGGCGATCAGCACGTCGCAGTTCTGCATCGCCATGTTGGCTTCGTAGGTGCCGTGCATGCCCAGCATGCCGACGAACTGCTTGCTGGTGCCGGGGAACGCGCCCAGGCCCATCAGCGTGTTGGTGACCGGATGGCCGGTCAGCGCGGCCAGCTGGCGCAGCTCGTCGCTGGCATTGGCCAGCACCACGCCGCCGCCGGAATAGATCAGCGGCCGCTCGGCGCTCTGCAGCAGCGCCAATGCCTTGCGGATCTGGCCCGAATGCCCCTTGTTGACGGGGTTGTACGAGCGCATGTCGATCGCCTTCGGGTACTCGTAGCGGCAGGCATTGCGCGACACGTCCTTCGGGATGTCGACCACCACCGGGCCGGGACGGCCGGTCGCCGCGATATAGAAGGCCTTCTTGATCGTCGCCGCCAGATCGCGCACGTCCTTGACCAGGAAGTTGTGCTTGACCACCGGGCGCGTGATGCCGACGGTGTCGCACTCCTGGAAGGCATCCTGGCCGATCGCGTGGGTCGGCACGTTGCCGGTGATCACGACCATCGGAATCGAGTCCAGATAGGCGGTGGCGATGCCGGTAACGGCATTGGTCACGCCGGGACCCGAGGTCACCAGCGCGCAGCCCACCTTGCCGGTCGCGCGCGCATAGCCGTCCGCGGCGTGGACCGCGGCCTGCTCGTGGCGCACCAGGATGTGCTCGATTTTCTTTTGCTTGTACAGCTCGTCGTAGATATACAGCACTGCGCCGCCGGGATAACCCCAGACGTATTCGACGCCTTCTTCGGCAAGTGCGTGGACGAGGATTTCCGCCCCGATCATTTCGGGTGCGGCGGATGAATTGCTGTCGGCGTGGGAGAATTCCGCGCTGGGCATGTTCATGTCAGTCCTTTGCAATTTTCGGCAAAAAATTGTTTGGATGCTCTCTGCCGGGCTTGTGGCACGGGTTCAAGCGGTGCGCGTCTGCATGGGAGACCGCCTCATAAGCGGCCAGATGAGACAACCACTGATGTCGTGAACCGTCGATGATACTGCATCGCACCAGCACGGTCTATGGTCTCGTATCGTGTCGCCGGGGCGACACGGCCGCCCGGTTATTTGCTAGCATCGGCGCATTTTGCTGATTTCCGGGCTGCCGGCCGCCCCGCCAGGGTGCGGCATGCGCGCCGGCCGCCCTTGCCCGCCGCATGGCAACCGAACAGGAACTATCCGATTTTCTCGCCAGCGCCGAACGCCGCGCCTTCAAGCACGCGGTATTCGCGGTACGGGACGAACAGGCGGCCCTGGACATCGTCCAGGACGCGATGATCAAGCTGGCCGAAAAATACGGCGACCGCGGCCCGGCCGAGTTGCCGCCGCTGTTCCAGCGCATCCTGCAGAACACCATCCACGACTGGTTTCGCCGCCAGAAGGTGCGCAATACCTGGGTCACGCTGTTCTCGAACCTGCGCGACGAGCGCGACGGCGAGGACGCCGACCTGCTCGAGGCGCTGGAGAGCGAGCCGGGTTCGCAGGCCGCCGAGAGCAGCGCAGACCGGTTCGAGCGCGTGCAGACCATGCGCATCATCGAGGAAGAAGTGCAGCGCCTGCCCACCCGTCAACGGGAGGCCTTCCTGCTGCGTTACTGGGAGGATATGGACGTCGCGGAAACGGCCGCTGCCATGGGATGTTCCGAAGGCAGCGTCAAGACCCACTGTTCGCGCGCCACGCATGCCCTGGCGCAGGCGCTGCGCGCCCGGGGACTCCGACTATGAACAGCAGAAACGCATCCGAGATCGAGCAACGCCGCCTGGCCCGGCAGATCACCGCCATGCTGGACGCCTCCGCCAACCAGGTGCCGGCCGACATCGCCGACCGGCTGGCCGCCGCACGCCGCGTGGCGCTGTCGCGCCGCCGCGTCGAAGCGCCTCAAACATCACCCCGCCTTGCCGCGGCCGGCCCGTCGCTGCACGGCGACGCTCGCCGCGCCATGCGGCCGCTGGGCGACTGGGTGCGCCGGCTCGGCCTGGTATGGACGCTGGTCGCGCTGGCCGGCGGCCTCGCCGGCATCTACCAATGGCAACAGCAGCAGCGGATCGAGGAACTCGCCGATGTCGACGCCGCCATGCTGCTCGACGAACTGCCGCCCGCCGCCTACGCGGACGAGGGCTTCCATGTCTTCCTCAAGCATGGCGAATAAGCCGGCGAGGATCCGCACGCGCCGCGGCCTGGCGCTGCTGCTGGGCGCCGGCCTTGGCGCCATGGTGCTGTGGTGCCTGACGCCGCCCGCCGCGCATGCCCACGATGCCGTCGAGCCGGGGGCCAGGGCGTCGAGCCCGGCGGCCAGGCCGGGCACCAGCGCGGCAGTCCGTACGGCCCGCCCCGCCTGGTCCGAGCTGACGGCGGCCCAGCAGCGCGTGCTCGCGCCGCTGGCCGGCCAGTGGAACACGCTGACCGAGGTCCATCGCCGCAAATGGCTGCGCATCGCCGCCCGCTTCCAGGAACTGTCGCCGGCCGAGCAGCAGCGCGTGCATGCGCGCATGACCGAGTGGGCGCAGTTGACGCCGGAGCAGCGCAGGCTGGCGCGCGAGAACTTCCAGATCCATCGCACCGTGCCGGTCGAGCGCAAGACCGAGGCCTGGGACCGCTACCAGCAGTTGCCCGAAGCGCAGAAGCGCCAGTTGGCCGAGGCCGCCAAGGTGCCGCCGCGACCCGGCGCGGTCAGCGCGTTGCCCTCCAGCCGCAAGCCGCCGATTTCGACGACGACGCCGGCGCGGGCGGTGCCGCCCCACGCGGCGAGCGCCGCCTCGGTCCCGGCGGCGGCGAACGCTGCCGCGGCGCTCTCCGCCTCCGCGGCGCTGGTGCCGGGCGTCGCCCCGGCCAGCGGTGCCAACGTGGCGGCAGCCAGCGCGAGCCTCCCCGCCGACGCAGCCAGCGGCGCGGCGGCGGCCTCGGTGCCCGTCGCCGAAACCACGCCACCCGCGACCACCGACACCTTCTCTCGCGGCAACTGATCCACCCACGTCGTCCGCCGCGGCCACGCGACGGCCCCCCCACCGCTCCCGCTCCATCCCACGCACCGCCGCCGCGCCGCCCAATGCAGCGCACGGCGACGCGTTTGGCATAATGCCGCTGCCCATCACGCCGGCGCACCGCGTTCGTCCGCGCCTCGCCCCGACTCTGACCATGCCAGCCCATGTCCGCCAAGCCCGCCACTGACGCCGCCGAACCCCGCACCGAGCCGACCGCCGCGCGGCAGGCTCCCATGCAGGCCGCGGCGCACGCCTCGATGCACGCCTCGAAGCAGCCCACGCCGGCGGCGCCCACCATCCGCCGCCGCGTCGCCTGCATGCTGTACGAAGGCGTGCTGCTGTTCGGGGTGCTGAGCGCCTCCACCGCGCTCTATCTGCTGGCCCGGCCGCTGCTGCGCGAACTGCGCGTCGATACGCCGCTGACCATGCAGCTATGGAGCTTCCTGGTGATGGGCTTCTATTTCACCTGGTTCTGGCAGCGCACCGGCCAGACCCTGCCGATGCAGACCTGGCGCATCCGCGTCGAGGGCGCCGACGGCCAGCCGCCGCGCTGGCCGCGCGCGGCGCTGCGCTATCTGCTGGCCTGGCTGTGGCTGCCGCCGTCGGCGGCAGCCGGCCATGCGCTGGGCCTGGTCAAGGGGCCCTTCGTCGGCGTGCTGGCGTGCGGCCTGGCGATCTGGCTATTGCTGGCCTTCCTCGATCGGCGCCGCCAGTTCCTGCACGACCGCCTGGCCGGCACGCGGCTGGTCGACCTGCGGCCGCCGCGCCAGCCATGAAACTGACCGCCACCGCGGTGCGCCGCATCGCCGTGGCGATGCAGCTCGGCGGTGCGTACGGCGTCGCGCTGGCGCTGGTGCGGCTGGCCGGCTGGAGCTGGCCGGCGGCGCTGGCCGGCGGCATCGCCACGGTGCTGGTGCTGTTCGCGCTGTCGGTGGCGATGGCCTTCGCGATCTCGGTGGGCGGCACCGGTGCGTTCGGCGGCGGCATGCCGACGCTGCCGCCCGCGCTGCAGGCGCATCGCGCCGCCGCGCGCCTCGGTCCGGGGCGGGCCCTGCTCTGCTATCTGCGCGAATGCATCGCGGTGTTCCGCATGTTCAACTGGCTGCAGCCCTTCCGCCATCGCCAGCCGCTGGTACCGGCGACGCCGGATGCCGCGGCGGTGCGCCCGCCGGTGCTGCTGGTGCACGGCTACGGCTGCAATCGCGCGGTCTGGCTCGACCTGCAGCCGGCGCTGGCGGCGGCCGGCTATCGCTGCGAGGCGATCGACCTCGAGCCGATGCTGGCCGATATCGACGACTATGGCGACGCGCTGCTGGCGGCGACCGAAGCGCTGAACCGCAGCGCCGGCCGCGCCCCGCTGCTGCTGTGCCACAGCATGGGCGGACTCGCCGCCCGCGCGGCGCTGGCCCGCGCCCGCCGCGAGGGACGCCCGGCCGCCTGCGCGGGCATCGTCACGCTCGGCACGCCGCACCACGGCTGCACGCTGGCCAGCATCGGCAGCGGCGCCAATGCGCGCCAGATGCGCTGCGGCAACGACTGGCTGCATGCGCTCGCGCGCAGCGAAAGCCCGCGCGATCGCGCCGCGATGGTGTCGATCTTCAGCTGGCACGATTCGATCGCCGGCCCGGCCGAAACCAGCTGGCTCGACGGCGCCCACAACGTCGCGCTGGCCGGCATCGGCCATGTGTCGCTGCTGCGCGACCCGCGCGCGTTCGACGCGGTGCTGTCGGCGCTGGACCGGCTCGCGCACGCCGCGGCTCCGGCCGCTTCCTGAGCGGTCTCGCCCTGATCGGTCGCTTCCTGAGCGGCCAACTTCTGACCGATCGATTTCCGTGGGCATCGCCGCTCGCCCCCCGTCGACCGCGGACCGCGGACCGCTTACCGCTTACCGCTTACCGCTGATCGCTGATCGCTAACGGCCGACGGCGAACCGCCGACCGCCTTTACGGTTGGTCACATGTCATTCATGTTTCCGTCATGGCGCCGTCATCGATGGCTGGCTCAATGCAGTCATTGCCGTCACCGGGGCCGCCATGGTCAGTCCACTCCGTTCCGCCCGGGCACATCTGGCCCGCGCCGCGCAGCGACTGCGCGGACGCTCCGACCCGATGCTGCCGCTGGCCGCCATTCCCGGCATGCCAGCCGCCTTCATGCCGCCCGGCCTGGACCGTGCGCCGACCACCGCCTTCCCCGCCGATACCGACCGCCTGAACCACCAGGACCGGCGCGACCCGGTTCCGGCCTCCGTCCCCTCCGCAGATCCGCCTGAAGTCGAGCGCTACCGCGCGATCTGGCTGTCAGACATCCATCTGGGCACGCCGGGCTGCCAGGCCGACTACCTGCTCGACTTCCTCAAGCACAACGAGTCCGACACGCTGTACCTGGTCGGCGACATCATCGACGGCTGGCAACTGCGGCGCGGCTGGTACTGGCCGCAGAGCCACAACGACGTCGTGCAGAAGCTGCTGCGCAAGGCGCGCAAGGGCACCGAGGTCATCTACGTGCCCGGCAACCACGACGAGGTCGCGCGCCAGTTCGACGGCCTGGCCTTCGGCGATGTGGTGGTGCGCGAGGAAGCGGTGCACGTGACCGCCACCGGCCGGCGCCTGTGGGTCGTGCATGGCGACCTGTTCGACGGCGTGGTGCAGCACGCGCGCTGGCTCGCCTATCTTGGCGACACGCTCTACACGCTGATCCTGGCGCTGAACCGGCATTTCAACCGCATCCGCGCGCGGCTGGGCTTTCCCTACTGGTCGCTGTCGCAGTACCTGAAGCACCAGGTCAAGAACGCGGTCAACTACATCAGCTCGTTCGAACACGCGATGGTCGAGGAAGCGCGCCGGCGCGGCTGCGACGGCGTGGTCTGCGGCCATATCCACAAGGCCGAGATCCGCGAGGTCGACGGCCAGCTCTACTGCAACGACGGCGACTGGGTCGAAAGCCTGTCGGCGCTGGTCGAGACCATGGAGGGCGAGCTGAAGATCGTCTACTGGACCACGCTGCGCGACCCTGCGCAGCCCGTCGCGCGCCGCATGCGCAAGAGCGCGGCGACGGTGTAGCGCCGCGCCGCATGCCGATCGATCGCTGCTGGGCAACCGATACCGCGGCGCCGCCGCAAGGACACACCATGAAAATCCTGATCGTCACCGATGCCTGGGAACCGCAGGTCAACGGCGTGGTTCGCACGCTGAAGTCGACCCGCCGCGAGCTGCAGGCGATGGGCCATACCGTCGAGCTGCTGACGCCGCTCGAATTCCGCACGGTGCCCTGCCCGACCTACCCCGAGATCCGCCTGTCGCTGCTGCCCGGCGCGGCGGTGCGCCGGCGCATCCGCGAGTTCGCGCCGGACGCGTTGCATATCGCCACCGAGGGCCCGCTCGGCCTCGCTGCGCGCCGTCACGCGGTGCGCCAGAAGCTCCCGTTCACCACCGCGTATCACACCCGCTTTCCGGAATACGTGCAGGCGCGCTTCGGCATTCCGCTGGCCTGGACCTACCGCTTCCTGCGCTGGTTCCACGGTCCCGCGCAGGCGGTGATGGCGCCGACGCCGGTGGTGTTGCAGGACCTGCACCGCTTCGGCATCGAGCATGCGGTGCTGTGGACGCGCGGCGTCGATCTCGATGTGTTCGTGCCGCAGTCGGTCAACGTGCTGAACACCGCCCACCCGATCTTTCTCTACGTCGGCCGCGTCGCGGTCGAGAAGAACGTCGAGGCCTTCCTCGCGCTGGATCTGCCCGGCTCGAAGTGGGTCGTCGGCGACGGCCCCGCGCTGCCGGCGCTGCGGGCGCGCTATCCGAACGCCAATTACCTGGGCGTGCTGAGCCAGCCCGAGCTTGCCAAGGTGTATGCTTCGGCCGATGTCTTCGTGTTCCCGAGCCGCACCGATACCTTTGGCCTGGTGCTGCTCGAAGCGCTGGCCAGCGGCCTGCCGGTCGCGGCCTATCCGGTCACCGGTCCGATCGATGTGCTGGGCGACAGCGACGCCGGCGTGATGCACGAGGATTTGCGCGAGGCCTGCCTCGAAGCGCTGCGCATCGACCGTGCCACCGCACGCGCGCACGCCGAACGCTTTTCGTGGCGCGCCGCGTCCGAACAGTTCCTCGCGCATCTGCGACCGCTGCACGGCATGCCGAACGGCCACGGCCAGACCGCGCGCCCCCGACAAGATCATGGCGAAACCCCCTCTTCCCTCCGACAACTCCGTGCCGAAGCCGACCTTGCCCCGCGAGAACGGCGACTACACGATTGAAGACAACCCCCACAAGGGCAACCGCGGCATCGCCCGCGCCTGGCGAGCCGCGGTCAATTCGCTGTCGGGCCTGCGCTATGCGGTGCTCGAGGAAAGCGCGTTCCGGCAGGAACTGACGCTGGTCGCGGTGCTGACGCCGCTGGCCTTCCTGCTGCCAGTCACCGTGGTCGAACGGATCCTGCTGCTGGGCACGCTGCTGCTGGTGCTGATCGTCGAGCTGCTCAATTCGAGCGTCGAGGCCGCGGTCGACCGCATCTCGCTGGAGCGGCACGGGCTGTCCAAGCGCGCCAAGGATTTCGGCAGCGCGGCGGTGATGCTGGCGCTGGTGCTGTGCGGCGGCACCTGGCTGGCGATCGCCGCCCCGCATGTGGTGGGCTGGCTGCGCGCGCTGATCGGCTGATCGGCTGAGCAGCTGACCGGCTGGGCGGCTGGGCGGCTGAGTGGACCGCAGCGGCATGGCGCCGCGGGGCCAGCTGCGATGCCATTGCATATAATCGCAGTCCGTCCATTCGCAGTGCGCCGGTCCGTCCGTTTGCGGCCCTCGCCTGTCCTAGCTTGCCCGGCCTCATGGAATCCAAACCCCAGACCGGTCCCCGCCGCACGCGGGACCGCATCCTCGATGTCTCGCTGCGCCTGTTCAACGAGGTCGGCGAGCCCAACGTGACCACCACCACCATCGCCGAGGCGATGGACATCAGCCCCGGCAACCTGTACTACCACTTCCGCAACAAGGACGACATCATCACGTCGATCTTCGCGCGCTTCGAGCAGGAAATGGAGCGCCGGCTGAAGCTGCCGGACGACCACAAGCCGACGCTCGGCGAAAGCTGGGGCTATCTGCAGTACATGTCCGAGTTCCTGTGGAACTATCGCTTCCTGTACCGGGACATCAACGACCTGCTGGCCCGCAACCGGATGCTGGAGACCAACTTCAAGCGCATCGTCGAGCAGAAGAAGCGCTTCGCGCAGGAGATCTGCCGCCAGTTCCTCGACGACGGCGAGATGGAAGCCACGCCCGAGCAGGTCGACGCGATCTGCACCAACATCGTCGTGGTCGCGACCTACTGGCTGTCGTTCCAGTTCGTGCAGCACCCGCGCCAGTACAACGATCCCGAGCAGATCCGCGGCTACCTGCACAGCGCCAGCTACCACATCTTCTCGATCCTCGCGCCCTATCTGCGCGGCAACGCGCGCCAGGCCTTCGATCAGCTCGCGCGCGAGTTCGCCGCCGGCAAGGCGCAGGCGGAGCCATCGGGCAAGGCCGGTGCGCCGTCGCCCGCCCACCCCAAACCACGACAGGAAGGAAAGCAGTGAAATCGGTTTGCGTCTATTGCGGTTCGAGCCCCGGCAATCGCCCGGAATACGCGCAGGCGGCGCGCGCGATGGGCCGCGCGCTGGCCGACAAGGGCCTGGCGCTGGTCTACGGCGGTGGCAAGGTGGGCCTGATGGGGATGGTCGCCGATGCGGTGCTCGAACACGGTGGCACCGCGATCGGCATCATTCCCGAGGCGCTGATGCACAAGGAGATCGGCCACGCCGGCCTGACCGAGCTGCACGTCGTGCGCAACATGCACGAGCGCAAGCAGATGATGGCCGACCGCGCCGACGCCTTCGTCGCGATGCCCGGCGGCATCGGCACCTACGAGGAACTGTTCGAGACCTTCACCTGGCTGCAGCTGGGCTATCACGCCAAGCCGGTCGGCGTGCTCAATGTCGCGGGCTTCTATGACGGCATGCTCGGCTTCCTGCGCCATGCGGTCGGCGAAGGCTTCCTGAAGCCGGAACATGCCGGCCTGCTGCGCGTGGCCGACACCCCGGACGGCATCATCGAGTCGCTGGCCAACGTGCCGCAGCTGCGCGTCGACAAGTGGCAGCAGGCGCGCGACAAGACCTGAACGCCGTTTCGGTTTCGCCAGCGGGCGCGTAACGACGCGCGCTGCGTATTAGCGTCAGGACTTCGGAACTTCGAAACTTCAGAACGCCAGAATCGGAACTCAGAACGAGGATCCCGGCTGGCGCAGGAAGGCCACTTCCTCGTCGGTACTGGGCCGGCCCAGCACCGCATTGCGATGCGGGAAGCGGCCGAAGCGTTCGATCACCACGCGGTGCCGCTCGGCCCATTCGACGACATCGACCCGCCCCGCGGTGTCCTCGCGCAGCGCGGTCATCAGCTCGACCGCCGCGTGCTGGGCGTCCAGCGCTTCGGCATGCTCGAACGGCATATAGCAGAACATGCGGTGATACGGCGTCGGCAGGCAGCGATCGTCGCCGCGCTGGACCATCCGCCGGGCCAGCGCCAGCGCCTGCGCATCGGTGGCAAAGCTGCGCGGATCGCCGCGGAACATGTTGCGCGGGAACTGGTCAAGCAGCACGATGCGCGCGCAGACGGTTTCCGGCGCGACGTCGGCGGTGTTCTCGACGAACGACGACCACCCATCGGTGCCCGCATGCGCGGCTTCCCATGCGGGCAAAAATTCTTCCCGCACGCGCGCATCGAAGGCCTCGCTGCGGGTGAACCACATCGCCCGCTCGCGATCCCAGTCGGCCGAGTCGGGCGTGCCGAACCAGAACGCCAGGATGCGGGCGGCGAGGTTGTTGTGATTGATGTGGTCCATCGTTTCTCCTTGCTGCCGTCGTATCACCGCGCCACGTTGCGCATCCAGTCGGCCGTCTGGAACAGCGCCTGCAGCAGCCGCATCTGCAGATCCTCGGACAGGCCCACGTCCTGCATCGCCATCGCCATGCAACGCATCCATTGATCACGCTCGCTGATGCCGATCTCGAACGGCAGATGGCGGGCGCGCAGGCGCGGATGGCCGAAGCGTTCGATGAAATGGTTGGGACCGCCCAGCCAGCCGCACAGGAACCAGAACAGCTTGTCGCGCGAGCCGTCCAGCGAGGGCGGATGCAGCGCGCGCAGGCCGGCGAACTCCGGCTCCAGGTCCATCAGGTCATAGAAGCGGTCGACCAGCTCGCGCACGCGCGCCTCGCCACCGATCAACTCGTAGGCGGTGGGCTGCGGGGTCTGCTCGTCGGCAGCGTTGGGGGTGTCGGCAGTCTGCCGGGATACGTCGGACATTGCGGTTCGAATCAACGGAGTCGGTTTGCCGGCGATGGCGCCGCTTCATGGCCTTCGAGCCCTCCGAGCCCTTCGAGCCCTCCGAGCCCTTCGAGCCCTTCGAGCCCTTCGAGCCCTTCGAGCCCTCCGAGCCCTCCGAGCCCTCTGAGCCCTTCAAGCCTCCCGCAGCGTCGCGAGTGCCGGCTGGCGCAGCACGTCGCGCAGGCCCAGCCAGCCGCCGGCAAAAGCGCACAGCATGCCAGAAACCACGCCGACCGGCACGATCCACGGATTGAGCACATAGGAGAAGTCGAACACGAAGCGCGACAGCGCCCAGCCGACCGCGATCGCGCCGATGCTGGCCAGCAGCCCGGCCAGCCCGCCGACCACCAGGAATTCGGCGTACTGCGTCTGCTTGATGGTCGCCGCCGAGGCGCCCAGCGCCTTCAGCAGCCCGGCGTCGCGACGGCGTTCGTCGCGCGCGCCTGCCAGCGCGGCATAGAGCACGGTCACCCCGGCCGCCAGCGTGAAGGCGAACAGGAACTGCACCGCAGCAATGACCTGGTCGAGCACGCCCTGCACCTGCCGCAGGATCAGCTCGGTATTGACGATCGTGATGTTGGGAAAGCGCGCGCTGAGCGCATTGCCCAGCGGCGCCTGCTCGGGCTTCAGGTGGAAGGCGGTGATATAGGTCTCCGGCAGCCCCTGCATCATCGACGGCGGCAGGATCACGAAGAAATTGACGCGCATCGAGCTCCAGTCCAGCTTGCGCAGCGAAGTCACCGGCGCCTCGATCTGCTGGCCCGCCACGTCGAAGCGCAGCGTATCCCCCAGCTTCACGCCAAGCGTCCTGGCGATACCCTCCTCCATCGACGCCTCGGGCCGCTTGCCGTCGAACCAGCGGCCAGCCACCACGCGGTTGCCCTCGGGCAGCGCATCGGTATAGGACAGGTTGAATTCGCGCTCGACCAGATTGCGCGCGCGGCCCTCCTCGTAGCGCGAGGCCTGCACCGGCTCGCCACCGATATGCGTCAGCCGGCCGCGCACCATCGGATAGAGCAGATCGTCGATGCCGTCGCGCGACAGCATCTGCCGCAGCGGCTCGCGCTGGTCCGGCTGGATATTGATGATGAAGCGGTTGGGCGCGTCGGCCGGGGTGGTGTTGCGCCACGAATCGATCAGGTCGTTGCGCGTCATGCCGAGCAGCAGCAGCGCCATCAGGCCGACGGCCAGCGCCACGGTCTGCAGCATCGTGACCGCGCGGCGGCGCTCCAGCACGGCCAGCGCAAAGCGCCAGCCCACCGCGCGGCCGGCCGACTTGCCGCCGACCAGGCGGCCGCGTACCAGTCGCGCCAGCAGCGTCAGCAGGCCCAGCGCCAGCAGCGCGAACACCACGCCCGCGCCGGCGAAGCCGCCCGCAGTCAGCAGGCCGAGCTTCAGGTCGCGCGCGGCCACCAGCAGCAGCGAGACGAAGGCGCCCAGGCCCAGCGCATAGGCGATCCACACCGAGATCGGCGGCATGCCGACGTCGCGGCGCAGCACGCGCAGCGGCGCGACCCGCGTCAGCGCCAGCAGCGGCGGCAAGGCAAAGCCGATCAGCAGCACCAGCCCGGACAGCAGGCCGATCACCGCCGGCAGCGCGGACGGCTGCGGCAGCGACACGGTCAGCAGGTTGCCAAGCGACAGCAGCAGCCCGTAATGGCCGAGATAACCGAGCACGACGCCCAGCGCCGCGCCGAGCACGCCGACCAGCAGGAATTCGAGCCCGAAGGCCAGCAGGATCTCCCTGCGCGACAGCCCCAGGCACTTGTAGATGGCGCAGGCGTCGGTATGGCGCTGCATATAGCGGCGCGCCGACATCGCGATCGCAACCGCGGCGATCATCGACGACAGCACCGCGACCAGCGACAGGAAGCGCTCGGCCCGGTCCAGCGTCGCCCGCATCTGCGGCTGGCCCGAGTCCAGCGACTCGACGCGGGTATTGCGCAGCCCACGCCGTTCGATCTCCCCCTCCGCCCACTGGCGATAGGCCACGCCGGCCGCCTCCGGCCCCGCCACCAGCAGCCGGTAGCTGACTCGGCTGCCCCAGCCGATCAGGCCGGTCGCCTCGAGATCGGACAGCGGCAGCATCACGCGCGGCGCGAAGTTCATGAAGCCGCCGCCCCGGTCGAGCTCCTGCGTGATGATCCGTTCGATGCGGAAGCTGCGGCTGCCCAGCCGCAGCGTGTCGCCGACCTGCACGCCGAGCCCGCCGAGCAGGGCCTCGTCGACCCATACCGTGCCGGGCGCCGGGATGCCACCGGCCGGCTCGCCGGGAGCGCCGGGCGCGGTGGCGGTCTTCAGCGTGCCGCGCAGGGGGTAGCCGGGGCTGACGGCTTTCAGCGCGGCGAGCTGGCTGGCCGGTGCATCGGCCTCGGCCGGCGCGGCGCCCTCGGCCGTGGCGGCGCCGGGCTGGGCGGCATTTCCGTTGTCCGCGCGCCCGGCACCGTTCGCGCCATTGGCGATCTGCCCGGTGGCGCCGTTGGTGGCGCCGTTGGTGGCGCCCTTGGTGGCGCCGTCTGTGGCACCGGCCGTGGTGCCGCTCGCAGCGCCGCCCGGGCTCGCCACGGTCGCCATGCTCGGAAAGGTCACCGTCTGCGCGACGGTCAGGCCCTGTGCCGCCGCCTGCGCCGCAAAGGCCGGATCGAAGGGCTGGTCGGCGACCAGCAGCACGTCGGCGCCGATCAGTTGGCGGGCATCGCGCTCCAGCCCCTGCCGCATCCGGTCGGACAGGAAGCCGACGCTGGCCAGCGCGGCCACCGCCAGCACCAGCGCGAACAGCAGCAACGTCAGCTCGCCGGCGCGCCAGTCGCGCCGCGCCATCCGCCACGCCTGCGCCCAGGGCGAGAAACGGGTCCCGGCATGGGGAACGGCGACGGGGCGTACTAGCGCAGGGGCGGCGGAGTCCGCGGCGGAATCGGTCGGCATGATGTCGTGGTCGGGTATTCGGTGTTCGGCGTATTCGAGTGTTTCGGCGTATTCGGCGTATTCGGCGTATTCGGCGGGTACTCGGGCTATTCGGCGGATATTCCGGATATTCCGGATATTCGCCTTGCTGGCGCGGATGGCGCCGGCGATGGCGCCGTTCCCGGTCAGTACGCGGCGGGCGGCCCGCCCTTGCGGGTCAGCGCGCCATGCAGCTTGCGCACGCCGCGCCACAGCTTGGGCAGCAGCCACAACGCGAGCAGCAGGCTGATCGCCAGCAGCACGAAGAACAGCACCGGCAGGAAGAACGCCAGCAGCAGGCTGCCGGTGGCGGTCACATCCTCGGTGAATGAGGCCGCCCAATTCGAAAAGGGTTCCGGCGACACATTGATCAGCGCGCGGGTGCCGGCCTTGGCCGCATGGGCGGTGCCGGCCAGCGTGCCGCCGATCAGGCCGGCGATCACCATCCACTGCGGATCGAGATTGCCGAAGGCGGCCGCCGCCAGGATCGCGCCGGCGGGAATGCGGACAAAGGTATGGAAGCCGTCCCAGACCGAATCGAAGCCCGGCACCTTGTCGGCGATGAACTCGGCCAGCGCCAGCACCGCCGCCACGCCGATCACCCAGTTGGACGCCAGCGGCTGCAGCCCGGCCGGCAGATCGAGCCAGCCCATGCGGGCCAGCACGCCGGCGGCCAGCACGGCCAGATAGAGACGAAAGCCGCTGGCCCAGGACATGCCCGCGGCCAGCGCGGCGGTTTCCAGCATCGGGACGCCCTCGCAGAGTCGCGGCCGGCGGCGCCGGCCATGGGCGCAGTGTAATACGGGCCTGATCCGCGCCCCTCCGGGCCCGTCGTGGCCTGCCCGGCGCGGCTCGCGCCAAGCCTCAACCCTGCTCCCCTCTCCCGCCTGCGGAGAGGGAGAAGACCAATGGTCTGGGAGCCGCCCCTACTCCCGCCCGTCCACCCCGTACCAGGGCAGCACCTGCTCCGGCGCCAGCAAGCCGCGCTGCTCGGCCAGCGCATAGCCCGGCAGCGCGGTGATGCGGGCACCGATCGCCGGATCGGCCAGCAGCGCCAGCAGCGCGTGCGCCCACGGCGCGAACTGGTCGGCCTTGCGCAGCGCCAGATAGTAGACCTCGCGCGTCAGCGGCACGAAGGCCAGGCCGTGCGCCTCGGCGTTGACGCGCAGGCCGAAGCCGACCTCGGCGCGGCCGGCATGCACGGCCTCGGCGACCTTCTCGTTGCTGAACTCGGGCTGGTCGTAGCCGGCGACCTGGTCGGCATACAGGCCCTGCGCCGCCAGCAACTGGTCGAACAGCAGCCGCGTGCCCGAGCTGCGCTGCCGGTTGACGAAGCGCGCCTGCGTGCGCACCAGGTCGCGCAGCTCGCGGATCTCGCGCGCCCGCGACGGCGCGACGATCAGGCCCTGCTCGCGCGAGGCCACGGGGATCAGCCGCACCGAGGACGGGCGCAGCCATTTGCGCAGCGTCACGTGCGCAACCGATCCGGCGGTCTGGATCGGCGCGACATAGAAGCCCGCCAGCTCGGCCTGCCGCTCGTGCAGGCAGATCAGCCCCTCGACGCTGCCGCAGAACACGGTATCGAGCTGCAGGCCCTCGGGCTGCTCGTTCAGCGCCGCCGCCAGCACCTCCATCGCCGGGTCGTGGCTGCCGGAGAAATGGATGCGCGTCTGCGGCCGGGCCGCATCGTCCAGCTCCGCGGCGAACTCGGCAAGCGCCTTGCGCACCGCCGGATCGACCGCCTCGCGCAGCTTGACCTCCGCCCGCAGCAGGCGCTCGCCGAAGCGGGTCAGCGAGGCGCCGCGGCCGCGTTCCATATCGAGCATGCTGCGCCCGAGCAGCGCCTCCCAGTCGCGCATCACGCCCCAGGCATGCCGGTACGACAGCCCGACCTTGGCGGCGGCGCGATGCAGCGAACCGGTCTCGCGCACCGCCTGCAGCAGCAGGAACACCTTGCCGTTGGCACGCGGGTTGTCGTCCGTCGATACCACCGGAAACAGTTCGAAATGGAATGTCATATGTTCCGCTGTTCTTATTTACTTTGTTCTTGGAGTGCCGAGACAATCATGGCGCCCGTACAAGCTTGCGCAGATTAGCGGAAGCTTCGGATGTCGCGCATTGTCACCGAAGCGGATGGGCGCATGCAATTATGTTCAGATAAACATAACAAGAGGAATTCCGACATGCCGTTTGCCCGTCCGGGTCGCCACTCCGCCTCATCCGGCCTGACCGCCCCCTCCCACCCATTCCGCCCATTCCGCGCCGCCCGCGCTCTGCCGCGCCTGGCCGCCGCCCTGCTGTCGGCCGCCGCGCTGCTCGGCACCGGCGCCGCCTTCGGCGGCGAACTGAAGCTGGCGACCACCACCAGCACCGAAAACTCCGGCCTGCTGAAGACCCTGTTGCCGCGCTTCGAGCGCGACACCGGCGTCACGGTCAAGGTGATCGCGGTAGGTTCGGGCAAGGCGATGAAGATGGGCGAGATGGGCGACGTCGACGTGCTGCTGGTGCACGCGCGCAAGATGGAAGACGCCTTCGTCGCGGCGGGCCACGGCATAGACCGGCGCGACGTGATGTACAACGACTTCATCGTGGTCGGCCCGGCGGCGGACCCGGCCAGAATTGCGGGCAGCAAGGACGTGATTGCCGGCTTCCGCAAGATCGCCGCCAGCGGCGCCAGGTTCATCTCGCGCGGCGACAACTCGGGCACCGACCTGATGGAGAAGTCGTACTGGAAGGCGGCCGGCATCGAGCCCAAGGGCCAGTCCTGGTACGTCAACGCCGGGCTCGGCATGGGCGAGGTGCTGACGATGGCGGCGCAAATGCCCGGCTACACGCTGTCCGATCGCGCCACCTACGGCGCCTATCGCGCCAAGACGGGCCTGGCGATCGCGGTGCAGGGCGATCCGAAGATGTTCAACCCCTACGGCATCATCGCGGTCAATCCGGCCCGGCATCCCGGCATCAACTACACCGATGCGCGCAAGCTGATCGAGTGGATCACCTCGAAGGCCGGGCAGGACGCCATCGCCAGCTACAAGGTCGACGGCGAGCAGCTGTTCTTCCCGAGCTACAAGACCGGCTCCTGAGCGCCAATCCCCGGCCTGCGCCGGCGGCCGCCGCGTTCCTCGTCAGGGCTCGGCCGCCATCTCCAGCCGCGGCAGCAGCGGCAGGTCGGCCGCGACCTCGGCGATCATCCGGCGCAGCCACAGCACGTCCGGCGCGGCGTGGCAGCGCTCGTGCCATAGCTGGTAGAAGCGCATGCGCGGGAACGACACCGGTGCCGGCACCATCCGGATCGGCAGGTACTGCGCATAGTGCGCGGCGAACTGCCGGCCGGTGGTAAAGACCATGTCGGTCTTCATCAGCACATAGGGCACCAGCCCGAAATACGGCAGCGTGACCTGGATGCGGCGCTTGTAGCCCTGCTCCGCCAGCGCCTGGTCGATCATGCTCCGCTGCATCGACGCATACGGCGCCGGCGCCAGATGCGGCATCTCCAGGTAGTGCTTCAGCGACAGCCCCTTCTTCGCCAGCGGATGCTGGGCGCCGAGCATGCAGACCACCTCGTCCTCGAACAGCGGCGAGATATGCAGATGCTCGGGCGGCGACAGCCAGTTGCCGATCACGATGTCGAGCTTGCCCTGCTCCAGCTCCTCCAGAAAGTCCGTGGCGCTGGTCAGCGGATGGACGAACAGCTTCGCGCCCGGCGCCAGCCGGCGCACCCGCTCGACGATATTGGGCAGGAAGAAGGCGTCCAGATAATCGGGCGCGCCCAGATGGAAGGTGCGGTCGGTGGTGGCCGGATCGAACTGCTGCGGCGGCCGCGCGATGCGGTCCATCGCCGCCAGGCTCTGTTCGGCCAGCTCCAGCAGCTCGCGGCCGCGTTCGGTCGGCACCATGCCGCTCTTGCCGCGCACCAGGATCGCGTCGCCGGTGATCTCGCGCAGCCGCTTGAGCGTATTGCTGATGGCCGGCTGCGATTGCCCCATCCGCACCGCCGTGCGCGTGACGCTCTGCTCGGTCAGCAGGGTATGCAATACCCGAAGCAGATAGGTGTCCAGATGGTCGCGTCCGTGCATGATGAATTCGTCCGGCCTGATAAGCCTGCGGGCCGGTGGCGTGGGGATAAGGATCGGCGCATAGTGTATGCCAGTCACCCTGGCAGCGGTCAATTCGGCGCAAACCCGCGGAATCCCCGCAAATCTGTGCACTGCAGCGCAATCGGGGGGCGCGGCGGCGGGCCCGCGGGCGGCGTGCGCGTCATGATGGGGCATATCACCTGGGCCGAATATTGCTACTCGGCGCGAGTGCTATGTTTGTCCCCATCGCAAGGAGATAAAACGACCATGGAGACACAACCCATCCGCTTCTACCATCGCGGCCAGGTTCAGCAGGTCACCGATGCCCCGATCACCCGCACCGTGCTGCAATACCTGCGCGAGGATGCGCGTTGCACCGGCACCAAGGAAGGCTGCGCCGAGGGCGACTGCGGCGCCTGCACCGTGGTGATCGGCGAACTGCAGCAGGATGGCGAACTGAGCTTCAAGGCCGTCAACTCCTGCATCCAGTTCCTGCCCACGCTCGACGGCAAGGCGCTGATCACGGTCGAGGACCTGCGCCAGGCCGACGGCTCGCTGCATCCGGTGCAGGAAGCGATGGTCGAATGCCACGGCTCGCAATGCGGCTTCTGCACGCCGGGCTTCGTGATGTCGCTGTGGGCGCTGTACCAGCAGCACCAGCCGGGCGGACCCGCGCCGGACCGCCAGACCATCTGCGACGCGCTGACCGGCAACCTGTGCCGCTGCACCGGCTACCGCCCGATCATCGAGGCGGGCCAGCGCATGATGTCGCTGCCCGCCCCGCACGCCAGCCGGCTCGAGCCGAAGGCGATCGCCACCGCGCTGCGCACGCTGATACGCGAGGACACCTTCCACTATCGCGACCCGTCGGGGGCCGTCTTCCATGCGCCGCGCACCGCCTCGGCCTTCGCCGCGCTGAAGGCCGACGATCCGTCCGCGCGCATCCTGGCCGGCAGCACCGACGTGGGCCTGTGGGTCACCAAGCAGTTCCGCGAGCTGGGCAATCTGCTCTATGTCGGCCAGGTCGAGGACATGCAGCAGGTCGTCGAGCACGATGGCGTCATCGAGATCGGCGCCGCCGTCTCGCTGGAACGCGCCTATGCCGCGCTGACCGAGGCGCATCCCGAGCTGGAAGAACTTTGGAAACGCTTCGCCTCGCTGCCGATCCGCAATGCCGGCACGCTCGGCGGCAATATCGCCAACGGCTCGCCGATCGGCGACTCGATGCCGGCGCTGATCGCGCTCGGCGCCGAGGTCGTGCTGCAGCATCGCGACACGCGCCGCACGCTGCCGCTCGAGGAGCTGTACCTGGCCTACCAGAAGACCGCGATGGCCGAAGGCGAGTTCGTCGCGGCGCTGCGCGTGCCGGTGTCCGGGCCCCAGCACTTCCGTACCTACAAGCTGTCCAAACGTTTTGACGAGGACATTTCCGCGGTCTGCGCCGCCTTCGGCATCACCGTCGCCGACGGCGTGGTCCGCCAGGCCCGCATCGCCTTCGGCGGCATGGCGGCCACGCCCAAGCGCGCGGCCCAGGCCGAAGCCGCGCTGCTCGGCCAGCGCTGGGACGAAGCCACCGTCAAGGGCGCGATGGCCGCGCTGTCGCGGGACTACACGCCGCTGACCGACATGCGCGCCACCGCCGAATACCGCGCGCGCGGCGCCGCCAATCTGCTGTACCGCTTCTGGCTGGAGACGCGCGACGATGCGCTGCCGGCCGCGGCCGTCAACGTACGGGCGCCCGGCGCGGGCAGCGTGCCCGCCTCCGCGGCCACCGCGGCCACCGTTTAAGAAGAGGAGCGATCGGCATGAACAAGCAAACCGAGGCCTTCCTGCTCGACACCGGTGCCGCCAACGGCGGTGCCCCCGCGACGGCGGACTTCAGCGGCCGCGACCTCGCCGCGCATATCGCCGCCGAGGCGCCGCCGCAGATCGGCGTGTCGCGCCCGCACGAGTCCGCGCATCTGCATGTGGCCGGCACGGCGACCTATACCGACGACATCCCCGAACTAGCCGGCACGCTGCACGCCGCGCTCGGCATGAGCGCCCGCGCCCATGCCCGCATCCGCTCGATCGCGCTCGACAAGGTGCGCGCCGCGCCCGGCGTCGTCGCGGTGCTGACCGCGAAGGACATCCCCGGCGTCAACGACTGCGGCCCGATCATCCACGACGATCCGATCCTGGCGAGCGACACGGTGCAGTTCGTCGGCCAGCCGATCTTCGTCGTGGTGGCCTCCTCGCACGATGCCGCGCGCCGCGCGGCGCGCCTGGCCGCGATCGATTACGAAGACCTGCCGCCGATCCTGTCGCCGCAAGCCGCGCACGAGGCCGGCAGCTACGTGCTGCCGCCCATGCATCTGGAGCGCGGCCAGCCGCGCGAGCATCTGGGCAAGGCCGCGCATCGCGACAAGGGCCATATCCGCCTCGGCGGCCAGGAGCAGTTCTATCTGGAAGGCCAGATCGCCTATGCGGTGCCGAAGGAAAACGACGGCATGCACGTTTGGTGTTCGACCCAGCATCCGACCGAGATGCAGCACGCGGTCGCCCACGTGCTGGGCTGGCAGGTGCACCAGGTGCTGGTCGAATGCCGGCGCATGGGCGGCGGCTTCGGCGGCAAGGAATCGCAGTCCGCGCTGTTCGCCTGCTGCGCAGCGCTGGCCGCGTGGAAGCTGATGTGCCCGGTCAAGCTGCGTCCGGACCGCGACGACGACATGATGATCACCGGCAAGCGCCACGACTTCGTGTTCGACTACGAGGTCGGCCACGACCCGCAGGGCCGCATCGAGGCGGTCGCGGTGGAAATGGTGTCGCGCGCCGGCTTCTCGGCCGACCTGTCGGGCCCGGTGATGACCCGCGCGATCTGCCATTTCGACAACGCGTACTGGCTGCCGCACGTGCAGATCGACGGCTACTGCGGCAAGACCAACACGCAGAGCAATACCGCCTTCCGCGGCTTCGGCGGACCGCAGGGCGCGTTCGCGATGGAGTACATCCTCGACAATATCGCGCGTACCGTGGGCCGCGATGCGCTCGACGTGCGGCGCGACAACCTGTACGGCAAGACCGAGCGCAACGTGACGCCCTACGGCCAGACCGTCGAGGACAACGTCATCCACGAGCTGCTCGACCAGCTCGAGGCCAGCAGCGACTACCGCGCCCGGCGCGAGGCCACGCGCGCCTTCAATGCGGCCAGCCCGGTGCTGAAGAAGGGCATCGCGATCACGCCGGTCAAGTTCGGCATCTCGTTCAACGTCGCCCACTTCAACCAGGCCGGCGCGCTGGTGCACGTCTATAACGACGGTTCGGTGCTGGTCAATCACGGCGGCACCGAGATGGGGCAGGGGCTGAACACCAAGGTGGCGATGGTGGTCGCGCACGAGCTGGGCATCCGGCTCGAACGCGTGCGCGTGACCGCGACCGACACCAGCAAGGTGGCCAACACCTCGGCGACGGCGGCCTCGACCGGCACCGACCTGAACGGCAAGGCCGCACAGGACGCGGCGCGCCAGATCCGCGAGCGGCTGGCCGCCTTCGCCGCGCGCCAGGCCGGCGTCGATCCGTCGACCGTGCGCTTCGGCGACGATCTGGTGGTCGCGGGCGAGCTGCGCCTGCGCTTCGACGAACTGGCGCGCCAGGCGTATGTGGCCCGCGTGCAGCTGTGGTCCGACGGTTTCTACGCGACGCCCAAGCTGCATTGGGATCAGAGCAAGCTGCAGGGCCGGCCGTTCTACTACTACGCCTATGGCGCGGCCTGCTCGGAAGTGCTGGTCGACACGCTGACCGGCGAATTCCGGCTGCTGCGCGCGGACGTGCTGCACGACGTCGGCCGCTCGCTGAACCCGGCGATCGATATCGGCCAGGTCGAAGGCGGCTTCATCCAGGGCATGGGCTGGTTGACCACCGAGGAGCTGTGGTGGAACAAGGACGGCAAGCTGATGACGCATGCGCCGTCGACCTACAAGATCCCGACCGTCAACGACTGCCCCGAAGTGTTCAACGTGCGGCTGTTCGAGAACCGCAACGCCGAGGACAGCATCCACCGCTCGAAGGCGGTCGGCGAGCCGCCGCTGCTGCTGCCGTTCTCCGTGTTCTTCGCGATCCGCGACGCCATCGCCAGCCTGGGCGGCTATCGCGTCAACCCGCCGCTGGATGCGCCGGCGACCGCCGAGGCGATCCTGAACGCGGCCGATGCCGTGCGTCAGGCCGCGGCCGCGTGATCGCGGTCCCCGACGGCACGAAAGCGATCATGCAGGACGCTCCGCTCAAGCCCTTCCGCTTCGCCGATGCCGCCGCCCTGGTGCGCGCCGGCGTGCCGGTGGCGATGGTGACCATCGTCGAGGTCAAGGGCTCCGCGCCGCGCGAGCCCGGCATCCGCATGCTGGTGACCGGCGACGACCTGATCGGCACCATCGGCGGCGGGCATCTGGAATGGCGCGGCATGGCGATCGCGCGCGAGATGCTCGATGCGGCCGCGCGCGGCGAGGCCGCTTCTCTCGCGCCCGATGCCACGCGCCGCGTCGTGCGGATTCCGCTCGGGCCCGCGCTGGGCCAGTGCTGCGGCGGCGTGGTGCAGCTCGGCTTCGAGCGGCTTGGCGCGGCCGATCTGGAATGGCTCGACGCGGTGGAAGCGGCCTTTGCCGCGCGCCGCACCGTGACGCGCACGGTGCCGGCCGCCGGCCCGGTGCGCCATGCCGTCGACCGCACGCCCTTGCCGACGCTGCCCGCCGTCACGCTGCACGAGGACGGCAGCTGGACCGACCTGCTGGCCCCGGACGAGATGCACGTGGTGCTGTTCGGCGCCGGCCATGTCGGCCATGCGCTGGTCAAGGTGCTCGGCACGCTGCCGTGCACGGTCCATTGGGTCGACGAGCGCGACACGCTGTTTCCGGCCGGCCTGCCCGGCAACGTGGTGGCCGAGGCCACCGATACGGCCGAGGCGGTGGTCGATCACGCGCCGCCCGGCAGCTACTTCCTGGTGATGACGCACAGCCATGCGCTGGACCAGGCGCTGTGCGAACGGATCCTGCGGCGCACCGACTTCGCGTACTTCGGGCTGATCGGCTCCAAGACCAAGCGCGCCCGCTTCGAACACCGGATGGTCGAGCATGGCATCGACCCGGCCGCCTTTGCGCGGATGACCTGCCCGATCGGCGTCGCGGGCATCACCGACAAGGCTCCGGCTATGATTGCAGTTGCCATCGTCGCCCAGCTGCTGCAAGTGCGCGATCAGCGCCTGGCCGCGCTGCGCTCCGACGCACCGGCAACGCAGCGGGACGGCGGGCAACCGGGCGAAGGCGATAGCGACAGCGGCAGCCCCGCCCACCGGTAACCGCGCCGGCCTTCTGCTCGAACCCGAACAGCATGCCGGCATAGCAAAAAAGGATCCCCCCATGACGCTCGACGCCGCGCTCGCGGAACGCATCCGCCGCACTCCCAAGGCCGAACTGCATGTGCACATCGAAGGGACGCTCGAGCCCGAGCTGATCTTCCGGCTCGCGCAGCGCAACCAGGTCAAGCTGCCCTACCCCAGCGTCGAGGCGCTGCGCGCCGCCTATGCGTTCACCGACCTGCAGTCCTTCCTCGACATCTACTATGCCGGCGCCAGCGTGCTGCTGACCGAGGAAGACTTCTTCGACATGACGATGGCGTACGTCGAGCGCGCCGTCGCCGACAACGTGCGCCACGCGGAAATCTTCTTCGATCCGCAGACGCATACCGCGCGCGGCGTGGACATCGAGATCGTGATCGACGGCATCGCCGACGCCCTGGCGCAGGCGCGCACGCAGTACGATTTCTCCAGCAGCATGATTCTCTGCTTCCTGCGGCATCTGTCGGAGGAAGACGCGTTCGCCACGCTCGAAGCCGCGCTGCCCTATCGCGACCGCTTTATCGGCGTCGGCCTCGATTCGTCGGAGCGCGGCAATCCGCCCGAGAAGTTCGCGCGGGTATTTGCCCGCGCGCGCGAGCTGGGCCTGCATCGCGTGGCCCATGCCGGCGAGGAAGGCCCCGCCGACTATGTCCGCGACGCGCTCGACATCCTGCAGGTCGAGCGGATCGACCACGGCGTGCGCGCCATCGACGATCCGGCGCTGGTCGAGCGGCTGGCGCGCGAACGCATCGCGCTGACGGTCTGCCCGCTGTCGAACCAGAAGCTCAAGGTCTATCCGGACCTGCGCGACCATTCGCTGAAGAAGCTGCTGGATGCCGGCGTCGCGGTGACGATCCATTCGGACGACCCGGCCTATTTCGGCGGCTATATGAACGCCAACTGGGAAGCGACCTTCGATGCGCTGCCCCTCGATGCCGCCGACGCGCACCGGCTCGCACGCAACAGCTTCGAGGCGAGTTTCCTGCGGCCGGCCCTGAAGGCCGAATACCTGACCGAGGTCGACCGCTTCTGGCAATCGGCCAGCCCCACGACGCCGGCAAGCGCCGCGACGGCTTGACGCCGTTGCGGCCTTGACCGGCGCAACATCGGGCCGGCGCCCCGCGCCGGCCTTCTCCAACCCCACGACCATGAACCAGACCACCAGCTCCTCTTCCCCGACCGGTACCACCCGCGCCATCCGCGGCCGCGTGCTGCATTTCCTGCGCGACCCGCAATTCCATGATGACGCGTATCAGTATTGGGAAGACGGTGTGCTGCTGGTCGCCAATGGCCGCATCGCCGCGGCCGGCCCCTACGCCGAACTGGCGCATTCGATTGCCCCGGACACCGAGGTGATCGACCATCGCGGCAAGCTGATCGTGCCGGGCTTTATCGATACGCACGTGCACTACCCGCAGACCGACATCATCGCGTCGCCGTCGCCGGGCCTGCTGCACTGGCTCGACACCTATACCTTCCCCGAGGAGCGCCGCTTCGCCGAGCCCGAATACGCGGCCGCGGTGGCCAGCTTCTTCGCCGACGAGCTGCTGCGCAACGGCACCACCAGCGCGCTGGTCTGGAGCACCGTGCATGCCGCCTCGGCCGACGCGCTGTTCGCCCAGAGCCATCGCCGCAATCTGCGGCTGGCGACCGGCAAGGTACTGATGGACCGCCATTGCCCGGACTTCCTGCGCGATACCGCGGAATCGGGCGCGCGCGAATCGGCCGATCTGCTGTCGCGCTGGCATGGCAAGGGGCGCCTGTCCTATGCGATCACGCCGCGCTTCGCGCCGACCTCGACCGAGGCGCAGCTGGCAGCTTGCGGCGAGCTGGCGCGCGCCTACCCCGATGCGCTGATCCAGACCCACGTGGCCGAGAACCGCGACGAGGTCAAATGGGTCGCGGAGCTGTTCCCGCAGGCGCGCAGCTATCTGGACGTCTACGATCGATACGGCCTGCTGCGCCCGGGCGCGTTCTACGGCCATGCGATCCATCTGGATGACGACGATCGCCGCCGGCTCGCCGATACCGGCGCGGCCGTGGCGCACTGCCCGACCTCGAACCTGTTCCTCGGCAGCGGCCTGTACGACTTCCACCAGTCGGACGCGCATCGGCTCAATCTGACGCTGGCCACCGACGTCGGCGGCGGCACCTCGTTCTCGATGCTGCGCACGATGAACGCCGCGCACAAGGTCGCCCGGATGGGCGGCTACCACCTGACCGCGCTGCGGATGTTCTACCTTGCCACGCGCGCGCCGGCCGATGCGCTGGGCTGGGGCGACCGCGTCGGCAGCTTCGCGCCGGGCAACGAGGCCGACTTCATCGTGCTCGACCCCGACGCCACGCCGCTGCTGGGCCGCCGCAGCGCGCGCTCGGAAACGCTCGAGGAGCAGCTGTTCGCGTTTGCGATGCTGGGCGACGATCGGGTGATCGACAGCGTCTACGTGATGGGCGAGCGGGCGGGCGTCTAAGCGCCTCGCCAGCCCCGAACGGCGCCGGACAGGCCGCGCAGGCGGTCCGGCGCCGTGGCTTGACCGCGGTCAAGGCGGTTGTCATCGATCTGCATTACGCTGGCCCGCGCCATTCGACAATGCCGATGCCAAGATGACCACACCCGCCTCAGCCGTTGCACCCGTCTCGCCCGTCTCGCCCGTCTCGCTCGTTTCCCCCGCCCCAGCCGTTCCCGCGGCCTCGGCCGTTCCGTCCGCCGATGCCGATGGTTCCGGCCATCCGCCCGCGCCGCTGTCTGCCGACGCGCCGCTGCCGCCGCGCAAGATCATCCGCGGCTGGCTGATTCCGCTGTCCGAGCGCAGCACGCCGCGCGCGCTGCTGCTGTTCGCGCTCGACGCGACGCTGTTCATCGCCGCCCTCGCCGCGCTGGTCGTCGCCCCGCACTGGCTCGCCAAGCTCGGGCTCGGCGTGCTGGCCGGCGTGCTGATCGCGCGCCTGTTCATCCTCGGGCACGATGCCTGCCACCAGAGCCTGACGCCGCGCCGCGGCCTGAACAAATGGCTGGGCCGGATCGCCTTCCTGCCGTCGCTGACGCCATACAGCCTGTGGGAGGTCGGGCATAACGTCGTCCATCACGGCTATACCAACCTGAAGGGCTTCGACTTCGTCTGGGCCCCGTGTTCGATGCAGGAATACGCGGCGCTGCCGTGGTGGCGGCGCGCGCTCGAACGGCTGTACCGCAACGGCCTGGGTGCCGGGCTGTATTACCTGATCGAGATCTGGTGGCTGAAACTGTTCTTCCCCAGCCGGCGGCAGATGGCGACGCGCCGCAAGATCTTCCTGTTGGACTGCCTGCTGGTGGCCGGCTTTGCGGCGCTGTGGATCGGCTCGCTGGTCTGGCTGGCGCTGGCGACACAGCAGTCGGTCGCGCTGCTGCTGGTGGCCGGCTTCGCCGTGCCCTTCCTGGTCTGGAACGCGACCGTCGGTTTCGTGCTGTACGTCCACCATACCCATGAGAGCGTGGCCTGGTACGACAGCAAGACGATGTGGGCGCGCGCACAGCCCTTCGTCTCGACCACGGTCCATCTGCGCTTTCGCCATGGTGTCGGCACCCTGCTGCACCACATCATGGAACACACCGCCCACCACGTCGACATGAGCGTGCCGCTGTACCGGCTCAAGCGGGCGCAAGCGCTGCTGGAGCAGGCGCTGCCCGGCCGCATCGTGGTGCAGAACTTCTCGTGGCGCTGGTATTTCGATACCGCGCGCCGCTGCAAGCTGTACGACTTCCAGGCGCTGTGCTGGACCGACTTCCGCGGCCGCCGCACCACCGCGCCGTCGGCGGTGCCGGCGTAGTGGGCGCGGTGTTGGCGCGGCCCGGGCGCGGTGTTGGCGCGGTGTTGGCGCGGTGTTGGCGCGGTCCGGGCTCGGTCCGGGCGCGGTCCGGGCGCGGTCCGGGCGCGATCGGTGCCCAGTCCGAGGCCGGTCTGCGCCAGATCTTGGCGCGATCCGGTGCGTCACAGGCTAGCCGTGGTATGGACGACCGCCTCGCAGACTGGCTATAATCGCGCTTCCTCATTGGGGAGTAGCCGCCCTGCCGCTCGGCACCTAGCCTGGCGACAGGGGCGTACGTCAACAGACTTGACCGCTCGCGGTTATGGCGTGCGCAGCTTCGGAACGGTGCAATGCCTGTTCCAGGGCCTGGCGAGACCGATGACGTCGTTTTTCGGCTGGGCCGGGGAAAACGCACGTCATTGGCATCTCGCGATGCGTCCGGCCCGCTGCTCCGATAACAACGAATGGAATCCCTGCTCGTCTCGACCGGTATCGTCGCCCTCGCGGAAATGGGCGACAAGACTCAGCTGCTCTCGCTCATCCTCGCTGCGCGCTACCGCAAGCCCATCCCCATCATCCTCGGCATCCTGATCGCGACGCTGGTCAATCACGGCCTGGCCGGCGCGCTCGGCGGCTGGATCACGCAAATGGTCGGCCCGGCGCTGCTGCGCTGGATCCTCGGCCTGGGCTTCATCGCGATGGGCGCATGGATGCTGATCCCCGACAAGCTCGACGAGACCGAAAAGCCCAAGGCAGTCAAGGGCGCGTTCGGCGTGCTGTGCGCGACCGTCGTGGTGTTCTTCTTCGCCGAGATGGGCGACAAGACCCAGATCGCCACCGTCGCCCTCGCCGCCCGCTTCAGCACCGATATCCTCGCCGTGGTCGCCGGCACCACGTTCGGCATGATGCTGGCCAACGTGCCCGCCGTGCTGCTCGGCGAACGCTTCGCCCACCGGCTGCCGATCCGGCTGGTCCACCGCATCGCCGCGGCGGTGTTCGTGGTGCTGGGCGTGGTGGCGTTGATGGATATCGCGCGCTAGAACGCCCACCAGCCGCACCCAAAAAGCAGCCGCCCATAAAAAAACGGGGCTTTCGCCCCGTTCAAACCCTCGCCGGTCCGGTACTGCGGTCGCCGACTGCGCGGCCACCGGACCGTCGATCACCGATCGGTGGGTTATTGCGTCGTGTTGGCGCCGGACTCGAACCACTGGCCCAGCAGCGCGCGCTCGTCGTCCGTGATCTGCGTGACGTTGCCCAGAGGCATCGCCTTCTGCTGCACGGCCTGCTGATAGATCAGCTGGGCATGCGCCTTGATCTCGTCGGCGGTATCGAGCTTGATGCCCTTGGCCGCGGTCGGCATCATCTTCGGCGCCTCGGCATGGCACTGCACGCAGCGCGCGTTCATGATCTCCTGCACCTTGGCGAAGCTGACCTTGGTCGCGGTGGCGCCGTCCGGTTGCGCGGCCACAGGCTGGCGCGGCTGCGGGGCGATCATCACGGCGACCACGCCGAGCGCGGCAACGCCGGCGGCAGGCCACAGGACATTGATCTTGCCCTTGTGCTTCAGGATGAAGAACTGGCGGATCAGCACGCCGGCCAGCATGATCAGCACCAGCACGACCCAGTTGTACTTGTGCGCGTAGGTCATGCTGTAGTGGTTCGACAGCATCGCGAACAGCACCGGCAGCGTGAAATAGGTGTTATGCACGCTGCGCTGCTTGGCGTTCTTGCCGTGGATCGGATCGACCGGCTTGCCTTCGCGCATCGCCGCAACGGTCTTGCGCTGCCCCGGGATGATCCACACCAGCACGTTGGCGCTCATGATGGTCGCGATCATCGCGCCGGTCAGCAGGAACGCGGCGCGGCCCGAGAACAGATGGCAGGCCACATAGGCGGCCAGCACCACGTACAGCGCCACCAGGATGCCGACCACGCGATCGTTCTTGCCGAACACGCGGCAGATGCAGTCGTAGACCACCCAGCCCACCAGCAGGTACGCCACCGCCAGGCCGACCGCCGCGCCGGGCGACATGTCGTAGACGTTCTTGTCGATCAGGAACGTGCTGGCGTTGAACAGGTACAGCACCACCAGCAGCGCGAAGCCCGTCATCCAGGTCGAATACGACTCCCAATAGAACCAATGCAGGTTCTCTGGCAGCTTCTTCGGTGCGGTCAGGTATTTCTGCGGGTTGTAGAAGCCGCCGCCGTGCACGGCCCACAGCTCGCCGCCGACGCCCTTGTCCACCAGATCGGGATCGACCGGCTTTTGCAGGCTGTTGTCCAGCCAGACGAAGTAGAACGACGAGCCGATCCACGCGATCGCGGTAATCACGTGGGCCCAGCGCAGCAGCAGATTGGCCCAGTCGAGAATGTAGCCTTCCATCTCTTGTCTCCTGTTTCCCTCGCTGCGCGAATCAGCTGCCGCGGTAGGTCGAATACGACCACGGCGACACCAGCAGCGGCACGTGGTAATGCGCGTTCGTATCGGCAATGCCGAAACGCAGCGTCACCACGTCGAGAAAGGCGGGCTCGGGCAACTGCACGCCGCGCGCGCGGAAATAATCCCCGGCACCGAATTCGAGCTCGTAGACGCCGACGGCAAAGTCGGCGCCCTCGAGCAGCGGCTGATCGCAACGGCCATCGTGATTGGTCACAACGGTCTTCAGCGTTTCGCGGCGATTGTCAACAATTTTGGAAAGGGTAATCGACAGGCCTTGGCCGGGAATGCCTGCGGCGGTGTCGAGAACGTGGGTGGTCAAGCGTCCCATGGTCTGGTTCCTTAGCACGTGGGTGGTGAGAGGCGCCGCTGCCTTCACTAGCACCATTTGTGGGTATGGTGCCCGCTCGGTACGTCTTTTCAACGCATCCCGGCGCAGAACTGGTGCATGGCGACAATGCGCTGCACCAATCCGGATGACAACTGCGGGATTACCCGTAGTTGTCGAAAACCTGGTTCGGTTTTGTTGACAATATTGAATGCACAACCAAATAATTGTCAACAATTTTTGGATCGGCGCCCTCGGACGAGGCGCGGCCGAACCCTCTACCAGCGGGTGCCCACGATGTCCAAGACTCTCAAGCTGATTGCCGGCGCCGATGAAGGCGCCGCGCCCAACGAAACGAAGCCGCGCAAGGGTTCGGTCGAGGAGCGCATGTATCACGAGATCTACGACGCGATCATGGAGCATCGGCTGCCGCCGCGCACCAAGCTGACCGAGCATTCGCTTTGCGAGATCTATGCCACCGCGCGGCACACCGTGCGCAAGGTGCTGGCCCGTCTCGCGGCCGACGGCATGGTGGACCTCGAACCGAATCGCGGCGCCTTCATCGCCAGCCCTTCCACCGACGAGGCGCACGACATGTTCGAGCTGCGCCAGATGCTCGAGCGCGCGGTGCTGGAAAAGCTCGCGGCGCAGCGCAATGTCCGCAGCGTGATCGCGCCGGTGCGCCAGATGGTCCAGCAGGAACGGCAGGCCTTCCTGAACAACGAACGGCCCAAGTGGATCCGCCTGTCGGCCGAATTCCATACCGCGCTCGCCGAGCTGTCCGGCAACGCGCTGCTGGTCACGATGATGCGCCGCCTGGTGTCGCGCACCACGCTGATGATCGCCAGCGTCGAGGCGCCGGGCAACAACGCCTGCTCCTTCGACGAACACGAGGCCATTCTCGATGCGCTGGAACAGGGCGACGCCGCCCTGGCGCAATCGCGCATGGCGCACCATCTCGGCGCCTGCGCCGACCGCGTACAGCCCGACGATCCGGGCAGCTTCGATCTTCGCAGCGTGCTGGGACGCTCCACCTAGCCCGCTGTTCCACCCTGCCGGCGCCCCGCCCAGCTTTCGCAGCCCGCCCAGCCACGCGCACCCTCGCAGGTGCCGGCAGCGGGCCCAGGCCCGGATCGTTCCGAACGATCTGGCCGGACGCACCAGAAGGCATGCGGACGCCAAGCAAACGTCCAACCATCGGAGAGGAGACAAACACAATGACAAGCGCAAGCACCACGGTCCCCACGGACCTGACCAACGAGCGCCTGCCCTCGGGGCGGCTGCTCGCGCTCGGGCTGCAGCATGTACTGGTGATGTACGCGGGCACCGTGGCGGTGCCGCTGATCGTCGGCGGCGCGCTGAAGCTGCCGAAGGACCAGTTGGCCTTCCTGATCAACGCCGACCTGTTCGCCGCCGGCATCGCCACGCTGATCCAGGCGTTCGGCTTCTGGAAATTCGGCATCCGGCTGCCGGTGATGATGGGTGTGACGTTCGCCTCGGTGGCGCCGATGATCGCGATCGGCACCGATCCCAATATCGGACTGCTGGGCATCTACGGCGCGGTGATTGCCTCCGGCCTGTTCGGCATCCTGATCGCGCCGATGATGGGCCGCATGCTCGGGCTGTTCCCGCCCGTGGTGACCGGCACGGTGATCACGCTGATCGGCGTGTCGCTGATGCGGGTCGGCATCAACTGGGCCGCCGGCGGCCAGCCCACCACCCGTGCGGTGATCGACGGCGTGGTCAAGGAAGTGCCCAACCTCGCCTACGGCGACCTGACCAACCTCGGCATCGCCGGGGCGGTGCTGGTCATCATCCTGCTGCTGACCAAGTACGGCCGCGGCCTGGTGTCGAACTGCGCGGTGCTGCTCGGCATCATCGCCGGCACGCTGATCGCGATGGCGATGGGCAAGGTGTCGTTCGAAGGCCTGCACGAAGCGAGCTATGTGGCCGTCATCACGCCGCTGCATTTCGGCATGCCGACCTTCCACTTCTCGGCGATCCTGTCGATGTGCATCGTGATGGTGATCACGCTGGTCGAATCGACCGGCATGTTCCTTGCACTGGCGGACATCACCGGCAAGCGGCTGTCCAACGCCGACCTGACGCGCGGCCTGCGCGCCGACGGCCTGGGCACGGTGATCGGCGGCGTGTTCAATACCTTCCCGTACACCTCGTTCTCGCAGAATGTGGGCCTCGTCACCGTGACCGGCGTGCGTTCGCGCTATGTCGCGGCGGCGGGCGGCCTGATCCTGATCGCCTTCGGCCTGTTCCCCAAGATGGCGCACGTGGTTGCCTCGGTGCCCCAGTTCGTGCTGGGCGGCGCCGGCATCGTGATGTTCGGCATGGTGGCCGCGACCGGCATCCGCATCCTGGGCTCGTGCGATTTCAACCGCAACCGCCACAACCTGTTCATCGTCGCGATCTCGATCGGCTTCGGCATGATCCCGACGCTGTCACCGACCTTCTTCCAGTACCTGCCGAGCTGGACCCATGCGATCACGCACAGCGGCATCGTGCTGGGCACCGTGGTCGCGGTGGCGCTGAACCTGTTCTACAACGGCATGCAGTCGGCCGACGAAGCGATGCGCAACGCGGCCGCCAATACCCACGGCACGGAATAAGGCCAGCCGTGCAATCGCCCGCGTCGCCGCCTCGGTGGCGGCGCGGGCCGGGTCGATGCCGTGCGGCCTGTTTTGACAACCCGAGTGACCCTGATGACAAACCATAACTATCCACGCGATCTGATCGGTTACGGCAGCCAGCCGCCGCATGCCCAATGGCCGGGCGGCGCGCGCGTGGCGCTGCAGTTCGTGCTCAATTACGAGGAAGGCGGCGAGAACTGCGTGCTGCATGGCGACGCGGCGTCCGAGCAGTTCCTCTCCGAGATCGTCGGCGCGGCGGCCTATCCCGACCGCCACATGAGCATGGAGAGCATCTACGAATATGGCTCGCGCGCCGGTGTCTGGCGCATCCTGCGCGAGTTCGAGCAGCGCGGCCTGCCGCTGACCATCTTCGGCGTGTCGATGGCGCTGCAGCGCCATCCCGAGCTGACCCGCGCCTTCGTCGAGCTGGGCCACGAGATCGCCTGCCACGGCTGGCGCTGGATCCATTACCAGAACATCGACGAGGCCACCGAGCGCGAGCACATGCGCATCGCGATG
>NZ_JAIZPL010000008.1:0-227319 GCF_020418465.1 Cupriavidus sp. DB3
GTTCTGGCGCGAGCGGCTGCAAGCGCTCGACGAGCCTACCCGGCTGGCCTCGGCACTTCCCGCACCGGATGCCGGCACCGGTCACGCGACCTGCCACACCAGCCTCGATGCCGACGCCCTCGCGCGCCTTCAACGCAGCGCCGCCAGCCAGCATCTGACGCTGAACACGCTGTTGCAGGCGGCCTGGGTCATCGTGCTGCAGCGCTATACCGGTCGGCGTGCCGTTGCCTTCGGCGCCACGGTCGCCGGTCGGCCGGCGGCCTTGCCGGGCGCCGAGGCGATGCTCGGCCTGTTCATCAATACCTTGCCGGTGATCCAGGCCCCGTCGCCGGACCAGGCCGTCGCCGACTGGCTGCAGGCGCTGCAAGCGGAGAACCTGGCGCTGCGCGAGCACGAACACGTGCCGCTGTACGAGATCCAGCGCTGGGCCGGTCAAGGCGGACAGGCGCTGTTCGACTCGATCCTGGTGTTCGAGAACTACCCGGTCGATGCGGCACTGCGCCAGCGCGAGCAGAACGGCCTGAAGCTCGGCGAGGTCAGCCATGCGGCGACTACCAACTATCCGCTGACGCTGGTGGTCTCGGCCGGTGCCACGCTCGATATCGTCTGCAGCTATCAGTGCGAAGCGTTCTCGCACGCTGCCGTCGAGCAATTGCAGCGGCAATACATTGGCGTACTGGACCAACTTGCCGCTGCCCCGACGACACGTATCGCCGACTTGAAGTTGCTCGATACGGACCATGAGGAGCCTTCGCGCGACCCGGATACGCCGGACCGCCGCTTCTCGGCGACCGAGGCTGTCCACGTCGCCATCGCGCGCCAGGCGGCACAGCGCCCCGATGCCATTGCGGTGCGTTGCGGGCAGCGCGCCGTCAGCTACGGCGAACTCGATGCCGCCGCCACGCGTCTTGCCTACGCCCTGCACGCGGCCGGTGTCGGCCCGGAAACCGTCGTCGGCGTCGTGCTCGACCGCAGCCCCGACCTGATCGTACGGCTGCTGGCCACGCTGAAGGCCGGCGCCGCCTACCTGCCGTTGGACCCCGAACTGCCGGCTGCGCGTATCGAGCAATTGCTGCGGGACGCCGGGGTCAAGCTCGTTCTGACGTCCCAGGCGCTGGCCGGCCGCATCGTTACTACCCTGCCGGTCATCGTCATCGAGGACATTGGCGAGCCGGAAGCGGTGCAACTGTCCGCCGTCGATCCCCGGCAGCTCGCCTACCTGATCTACACCTCCGGCTCCACCGGCACGCCCAAGGGCGTCGGCGTCGAGCACGGACCGCTGGCGATGCACTGCCACGCCACCGTCGAGCAATACGGCATGGGACCGGACGACCGGGAGTTGCACTTCCTGTCGTTCAACTTCGACGGCGCGCACGAACGCTGGCTGGTACCGCTGATCGCCGGCGCCCAGCTGGTGCTGCGCGACGACGCCCTGTGGAGCGCCGAGCAGACTCTCGAAGTGATCGCGCGCGAAGGCGTCACCAATGCCGGCTTCCCGCCCGCGTACCTGCTGCGTCTGGCCGAGGCGGCCACCGAGCCGGTGCCCCTGCGCCTGCTGTCCTTCGGCGGCGAAGCGATGTCGCGCGAAGCCTTGGCCCGCATCAAGCAGAAGTTCCAGGCCGGCACGCTGATCAACGGCTACGGACCGACCGAAGCCGTGGTCACGCCGCTGGCCTGGGTCGGACAGCACGACACCGATTGCCCGAGCGCATACGTGCCGATCGGCACACCGGTGGGCGACCGCACCGCCTACGTGCTCGACGCGGACCTGAATCCAGTGCCGGTAGGCGTGGCCGGCGAGTTGTATATCGGCGGCCTGGGCCTGGCGCGCGGCTATGTCGGCAAACCGGGACTGACAGCCGAACGCTTCATCCCGGACCCGTTCACCGCCGGCGCCCGCATGTACCGCACCGGCGATCTGGTCCGGCGCTGCCGCGACGGCAGCATCGAATACGTCGGCCGGCTCGACCATCAGGTCAAGATCCGCGGCTATCGCATCGAACTGGGCGAGATCGAGGCGCGGCTGCGCGCACACGAAACCGTGCGGGAAGCGGTGGTCGTCGCCCACGACGGTCCGGGCGGAAAGCAGTTGGTCGCCTATGCCGTTCCCGCCGAAGACCAGCCCGGCGTCGGCGCGAAGCTGAAAACCTATCTCGAAGGCTGCCTCCCGCCCTACATGGTGCCGGCGCAGATCGTGCCGCTGAACCAGTTGCCGGTTACCTCCAACGGCAAGCTCGATCGCCGCGCCCTGCCCGAGCCGGTTTGGGAAACCCATTCCTACGTGGCACCGCGCAACGACATCGAGGCATTGCTGGCGGCGATCTGGCAGGAAGTGCTGGGCGTCGAACGGGTCGGCATTCACGACGACTTCTTCGAGCTTGGCGGCCATTCCCTGCTGCTGACGCAACTCGTTTCCCGGCTGCACCGCGAGTTCGGCAACCCGCTGACGCTGCGTCAAGCGATGTCGCTGCCCACCGTGGCCGAGCTTGCCGAATACATCGCCCAGCAACAGGCGACCGGCGCCACGGTCAACGTCGCCAGCCAATTGCAGACCATCGACGACTTGATGGCCGATCTCGAGACTTCCTGATCCAATGAACGAACAGCAAACAAGCCGGGAACTGATCCGGCGTTTTGTCGGCCTTCCGCCGGAGAAGCGGAAGATCCTGCGGGAGCGGCTGGGCCAGCAGGGCATTTCGCTGTCGGTGCTTCCGATTACGCCAGACTGGCGCCCGCCCTCCGGCGATCTGCCGCTGTCCGCCGCACAACAACGAATGTGGTTCCTGTGGAAGCTGGAGCCTGCCGGCAGCGCCTATCACCTCGCCGGCATGCTGCGTCTGCGCGGCTCGGTGGACGATGGCGCCTTGCAGCGGACCTTCGATGCGCTGGTGGAGCGGCACGAAAGCCTGCGCACCACCTTCCATCAGGAGGGCGAGCAGGCGGTGCAGCGCATTCACGCGCCTGCTCCCCTTCCCGTCGCCATCAGCGATCTGCGCGACACCGATCCGACGCAGCGCGACGCCACGGTCCAGTCGCTGGTCGACGCCGAGGCCCAGGCGCCGTTCGACCTGGAGCAAGGACCGCTGCTGCGCGTGCGCCTGCTGCGCTTGGCCGACGACGACCATATCCTGCTGGTCACCATGCACCATATCGTCTCCGACGGCTGGTCCATGAACGTCATCATCGACGAGTTCGCTAGGCTCTATGCGGGCTTCGTCAGCGGCCAGCCGGCTCAATTGGCGCCGCTGCCGATCCAGTACGCCGACTATGCGGCGTGGCAGAAGCAGTGGCTGGAGGCCGGTGAGCTCGAGCGGCAACTGCGCTATTGGAAGTCGCATCTGGCAGACGATGGCACTGTCGTGCTGGAACTGCCGACCGACCGGCCGCGCCCGGCTGTCCCGAGTCACCGCGGCGGCGCGGTTTCGTTCTCGCTCGACACTGGCCTGTCAGCCCAGCTCAGGGCATTGGCGCGCCGTGCCGACACCACGCTCTTTACCGTGCTGCTGGCCGCCTTCCAGGTCCTGCTCTACCGCTACACCGGCCAGCGCGACCTGCGCGTCGGCGTCCCCGTGGCCAATCGCAATCGCGTCGAGACCGAGGGCGTGGTCGGCTTCTTCGTCAACACGCAGGTCCTGCGTACCGAGATCGACGGCAGCATGGCGTTTGACGCGGTACTCGCCCTCGCTCGGGAATCGGTGCTGCAAGCGCAGGCGCATCAGGAACTGCCGTTCGAGCAACTGGTCGAGGCGCTGCAGCCCGAGCGCAATCTGTCGCACAACCCGCTGTTCCAGGTGATGCTGAACCATCAGCGGCGCGACCTGCGCGCGCTGGATCGGCTGCCCCGTCTGATGCTGGAGAAAGTCGAGCGTACGGGCAGCGCCGCCAAGGTCGATCTGGCGCTCGATACGCAGGAGGACGAGCATGGCGCCCTCAACGGCGTGTTCGGCTATGCCGCCGATCTGTTCGATCACGATACGGTCGAGCGTTTGCAGCGGCACTATGTCGGCGTGTTACGCGCCGTGGCGGAGGAACCGGCGATCGCCATCGCCGCGATCCCGCTGCTGCTTGCGGACGAGCGACAGCAGTTGACCGACTGGAATGTCACCGATCGCCGCTACTCGGCTGCGGATCCCGTCCACGTCGCCATCGCGCGTCAGGCGGCACAGCGCCCTGATGCCATTGCGCTGCGTTGCGGGCAGCGCGCCGTCAGCTACGGCGAACTCGATGCCGCCGCCACGCGTCTTGCCTACGCCCTGCACGCGGCCGGTGTCGGCCCGGAAACCGTCGTCGGCGTCGTGCTCGACCGCAGCCCTGACCTGATCGTACGGCTGCTGGCCACGCTGAAGGCCGGCGCCGCCTACCTGCCGTTGGACCCCGAACTGCCGGCTGCGCGTATCGAGCAATTGCTGCAGGACGCCGGCGTCAAGCTCGTTCTGACCTCGCAAGCGCTGACTGGTCGCATCGATACCACCCTGCCGCTCCTCGTCATGGAGGACATTGGCGTGCCGGCGCCGGTGCAACTGCCGACCGTCGCCCCCCGCCAACTGGCCTATCTGATCTACACGTCAGGCTCCACCGGCACGCCCAAGGGCGTCGCCGTCGAGCACGGACCGCTGGCGATGCACTGCCACGCCACCGTCGTGCAATACGGCATGGGACCGGATGACCGGGAGCTGCACTTCCTGTCCTTCAACTTCGACGGGGCCCACGAACGCTGGCTGGTACCGCTGATCGCCGGCGCCCAGTTGGTGCTGCGCGACGACGCCCTGTGGAGCGCCGAGCAGACCCTCGAAGTGATCGCGCGCGAAGGCGTCACCAATGCCGGCTTCCCGCCCGCGTACCTGCTGCGACTGGCCGAGGCGGCCACCGAACCGGTGCCGCTGCGCCTGCTGTCCTTCGGCGGCGAAGCGATGTCGCGCGAGGCCTTCGCGCGCATCAAGCAGAAGTTCCAGGCCCGCACGCTGATCAACGGCTATGGCCCGACCGAGGCCGTGGTCACGCCGCTGGCCTGGGTCGGGCAGCACGACACCGATTGCGCGAGCGCATACGTGCCGATCGGCACACCGGTGGGCGACCGCACCGCCTACGTGCTCGACGCCGACCTGAACCCGGTGCCGGTAGGCGTAGCAGGCGAGCTGTATATCGGTGGCCTGGGTCTCGCGCGCGGCTACGTCGGCAAACCGGGACTGACCGCGGAGCGCTTTGTCCCGGACCCCTTCACCGCCGGCGCCCGCATGTACCGCACCGGCGATCTGGTGCGGCGCTGCCGCGACGGCAGCATCGAATACGTCGGCCGGCTCGACCATCAGGTCAAGATCCGCGGCTATCGCATCGAACTGGGCGAGATCGAGGCGCGCCTGCGCGCACACGAAACCGTGCGCGAAGCGGTGGTCGTCGCCCACGATGGTCCAAGTGGCAAACAGCTGGTCGCTTACGTTGTGCCAGTCCACAGTGAGGTGGAGGTCCCGGCGCGGCTCCGGGCATATCTCGAGAACGTCCTGCCGCCCTACATGGTGCCGGCGCAGATCATGCCGCTGACCCAGCTGCCGGTCACCCCGAACGGCAAGCTGGATCGCCGGGCGCTTCCGGAGCCGGTGTGGGAAGTCCAGAGCTACGTCGCCGCGAGCAACGAGGTCGAGGCCAAGCTGACTCAGGTCTGGCAGGAGGTCCTTGGCGTAGAACGAGTCGGCATCACCGACAACTTCTTCGAGCTCGGCGGCGACTCGATCCTGTCGATCCAGGCCGTCAGCAAGGCGCGACGCCTTGGCCTGCGCTTCACGCCCAAGGACCTGTTCCTGCATCAGACCGTGCAGGCGCTGGCCCGGGCGGCGACGCGCGAGGACACGGAACGGCCCGTCGAAGACAAACCCACGGGCGAAGTGCCGCTGCTGCCGATTCAACGATGGTTCTTCGAGACGCCGATGCCGAATCGCCATCATTGGAACCAGTCGGTACTGCTGAAGCCTCTTGCACCGATCGACCAGGCTGCGCTACGCCAGGCGCTTCAGGCCCTCGTCGCCCATCACGATGCCTTGCGCCTGCGCTATCGACAGTGCGACGGCCAATGGCAACAGCATTACGCCGAGCACGACGCTCATGACCTGCTGTGGCACGAGCAGGTGGCCGACATCGCCACCATCACGGACCGTTGCAGCGATGCGCAACGAAGCCTGGACCTCGAACGGGGCCCGTTGCTGCGCGCGCTGCACCTGCGACTGGCCGACGGCACCGAGCGGCTGCTGCTCGCCGTGCACCATCTCGTGGTCGATGGGGTGTCATGGCGGATCCTGATGGAAGACCTGCAGCAGGCGTATCGCCTCGCACGGCAAGGTGAAGCCATCGTCCTTGCGCCCAAGACCGCGTCGTACAAGACGTGGGGGCAGACCTTGGCGGCGCACGCCAATGGGGACGCCCTGCGGCAGCAGGCGGACTACTGGCTATCGCAGCCCGACGTGCCGGCGCTGGAACCCGATCACGACGAACCGGCGCTTGCCATCGACGGGCGCCAGCACACGATCCGCCTGGACGCGGCGCGAACCACGCAACTGTTGCAACAAGCGCACGGCGCCTATCGCACCCGCATCAACGACCTGCTGCTGACCGCCGTCGCCCGTGCCGTTGGCACATGGACGCAACGGCCGCGTGTCGCGATCCAGCTGGAAGGGCATGGACGGGAAGCGCTTTCCGATTCGGTCGACATCAGCCGCACGGTGGGCTGGTTCACCACGGTGTTCCCCGTGGTGCTGCCCGTCGCGCCGGATATCGGCGACACCATCAAGCAGGTCAAGGAGACCTTGCGCGCGATCCCCGACAACGGCATCGGCTATGGCCTGCTGCGTCATCTGGGCCCCGCCGAGATCCGGTCGGAGATGGCCCGCCGCGCCGAGCCGCGCATCACGTTCAACTATCTGGGGCAATTCGACCAGACCGCGGGCGAGGACGCCGACTTCGCCATGGCCGACGAACCGAGCGGGGCCAGCCGCGATGCCCAGGCCCCGCTCGGCAACGCGCTGACTATCAATGGCCAGGTATTCGGCGCCGAGCTGGTGCTGAAACTCGGCTATAGCTGCAAACAGTTCGAGCCCGCCACCATCGAGCGCCTGGGCGATGCGCTCCATCGCGAACTGGAAGCCGTCATCGAGCACTGCCTCTGTCACGACAACCACGGCATGACGCCATCCGACCTGGTCAATGTCCAGATCGGCCAGGACGCGCTCGACGCGCTGCTCGATAACGTGCTCTAAACCGTGCTCCCAAATGCGAGCTCTGAAACGAGCTCCATACCGCTTGCTGCCTTTGAATCCGATCACCATGACGACTGCCACCGAACGACGCAAACAGGACATCGAGAGCATTGCGGCACTGACCGCCTTGCAGCAGGGCGTCCTGTTCCACGCACTGGAACGCGGCGACGGCGACCCCTATCACTATCAGCGCGTCTTCGACATTCGCGGCGAGCTGGCGATCGACGACTTCGTCCGCGCCTGGCAATGGACCGCCGACCGGCATCAGGCCCTGCGCAGCGACTTTATCTGGGGCGAGAGCGACGTGCCGCTGCAGATCGCGTACAAGCGGCGGCCCGTTCAACTGGAACAGATCGATTGGCGCGGCATGCCGCCGGACGAACAGCGCCGGCAACTCGAAGCCAGGCTCAGAGCGCAGCGGCAGGACGGATTCCCCTTCCGCCGCGCCGCCGATCTTCGGCTCTGCCTGGTCCAGGTGGAGGCGCGGCGCTGGTGGCTGGCCTGGTCCTTCCATCATGTCGCGATGGACGGCTGGAGCGTGGGCATGGTGCTGAGCGACGTCCTGCAGTCGTATCTGGCGCTGCGCCGCGGCCAGCCGCTGCCCGCCACGGCGCCGCGTCCCTTCAGCGCCTACCTGCAATGGCTCGGCCAGCGCGACAAGGCGGCGTCTACCAGCTACTGGCAGCAGGCGCTGGCGGACGTGGAAGTGCCGACGCCCCTGCCGGCCAGTGCGCCGGAGGTCGGGCGATCCGGCTATGCGGAGCAGAAGCTGTCGCTGTCGCCCACCCTCAGCGAAACCGCGCGCACGCTGGCGCGGCAGGCAGGCGTCACCGTCAATACGCTGGTGCAAGGGCTGTGGGCCTGGACACTGGCACGGCATGGCGGCGGCGACGACGTGGTGTTCGGCACCACGGTGTCGGGCCGCTCCGGCGATTTCCCCGGCATCGAATCGATGGTCGGCCTGTTCATCAACACGGTTCCGCTGCGTGTGCGACTGCCGAGCGACCTGCCGGTCCGGCAATGGTGGCGCGCCATCCAGCAACAGGCCGTGGAGAACCAGCAGCACGAACATATGCCGCTGCCGGACATCCAGCGGCTGGCACGCCCGGGCGAAGGCGGCGCGTTGTTCGACAGCATCGTGGTGTTCGAGAACTATCCGGTCGACGCCGCGCTGAAACAGCGGCAGGGCGAGATCGACATCCGCCTGCTGGGCGCCGCCGCCAAGGAGGCAGGCGCTGAATTTGTCATCAGCGGCCGCAATAACTATCCGCTGAGCGTGATCGCGGCGATGGACGAGCGCCTGCATCTGACGCTCGCGTACCAGCGCGACCGCTTCGCCGACCGGGACGTCACGGCGTTGCTGGGCCGGATGGAACAGGCGCTGGCACGTATGCTGGCCGACCCCGACCAACGGCTCGGGCAGATCGGCATCGCCGGGGACGGGGGCGTGCTGGTTGCCGAAACCGTCGACGGAGCGCTGCCGGATGTCCTGGCTGCCTGGCGGCGCGGCGTCGAGGCCGATCCTTCCGCGACGGCGTTGCGATATGAGGATCAGACGCTGACGCGCGAGGAGACCGATCGGATCGCCAATGGGATCGCGGCCGCGCTGGCCGAGCGCGGCATTGGGCGCGAGACGCGGGTCGGGCTTTGTGTCGAGCGCTCGCCGGGGTTCGTCACCGGGCTGCTTGGGATTCTGAAGGCCGGCGCGGTTTGCGTGCCGCTCGATCCGGCACAGCCCGTTGAGCGCTTGCGCCAGCTATTGGACGATGCCGGGGCCGGTGTTGTCGTAGGCTCGGGGCCGGGCTCCGTGCCGGGCTCCGTGCCGGAGTTCGGGCCGGGGTTCGGGCCGGGCTTCGATTGCATCGATCCGACGTCCGTGACGCCGGTCGCCGATGCGCCTTCCGTCTCGCTGCTTCCTGACCAGGCCGCGTACCTGATCTATACCTCCGGCTCCACCGGCACCCCCAAGGGCGTGGTGGTCAGCCACGATGCGCTCGCGCATTACGTCTCCGGCGTGCTGCACCGCCTGCAACTGCCGGCCGATGCCTCGATGGCGATGGTCTCCACCACCGCCGCCGACCTCGGCCATACGGTGCTGTTCGGCGCCCTCTGCAGCGGCCGCACCTTGCATCTGATTTCGCGCGAGCGGGGCTTCGATCCCGATCGTTTCGCCGAGTACATGGCCCGGCACCGCGTCGGCGTGCTCAAGATCGTCCCCAGCCATCTGCGCGGATTGCTGCAGGCCCGCCAACCCGCTGACGTCCTGCCCGAGCAGGCGCTGATTCTTGGCGGCGAAGCGACCTCGGCCGAACTGGCTCGGACGATCCGCGGCCTGAAGCCGCACTGTCGGCTGTTCAATCACTACGGCCCGACCGAATCCACGGTCGGCGTGCTGACGCACGAAGCGGTGACCCTGCCCGAACGGCAGTTGCCGACCGGCACGCCGTTGCCTGGCTCCCGCGTCTATGTACTGGACCCCGACTTGAACCCGGTGCCGGCCGGCATCGTCGGCGAACTCTATATCGCCGGACCGCAGCTGGCCCGGGGCTACCTCGGTCGCCCGGGACTGACCGCCGAGCGCTTCGTCCCCGATCCCTTCAACGACGGGGCAAGGATGTACCGCACCGGCGACCGCGTCAGGCAGGACGCCGACGGCCGGATCGAATACCTCGGCCGCCAGGACGAACAGGTCAAGATCCGCGGCTACCGGATCGAACTCGGTGAGATCGCGCATCTGCTGCGATCGCAAGCCGGTGTCAAGGACGCGGCCGTGATCGTCCACGAGGACCGGCTGGTCGCCTACTGCGTGCTGAACGGCACGGATACCGTCACACTGAAAGCCCAGCTCAAGGCCCAACTTCCCGACCACATGGTCCCGGCGCAACTGATCGCGCTGGACCGTCTGCCGGTCACGCCAAACGGCAAGCTCGATCGTCGCGCCCTGCCCGCGCCAGTATGGGAGACGCAAGGCTACGTCGCCCCGCGCAACGAGATCGAAACCCTGCTCGCGCAGGTCTGGCAAGAAGTCCTTGGCGTCGAGCGCGTCGGCGCCACCGACAATTTCTTCGAGCTTGGTGGCGATTCAATCCTGTCGCTGAAGCTGATCGCCCGCCTGAAGAAGGCCGGTCACAAGCTGTTGCCCAAGCAGGTGTTTGCCAACCCGGTATTGGGCGACCTTGCGCGGGCGATCGCGACGAATCAGAACGGCGCCTCGTCTTCGTCTTCGTCAGCGACGGCGGATCGCACTCCGGCCCGGGCCGATCGCAGCGCCGCGATCCCGTTGTCCTGGTCCCAGCAACGGCTATGGTTCCTGTGGCAATGGAACCGCAATAGCGCCGCGTACAACATCCCAAGAGCGGTACGCCTGCGCGGCAACCTCGATCGATCGGCGCTGCAGCGAACCTTCGATGCGCTGGTGGAGCGGCACGAAAGCCTGCGCACCACCTTCCATCAGGAGGGCGAGCAGGCGGTGCAGCGCATTCACGCGCCTGCTCCCCTTCCCGTCGCCATCAGCGATCTGCGCGACACCGATCCGGCGCAGCGCGACGCCACGGTCCAGTCGCTGGTCGACGCCGAGGCCCGGGCCCCGTTCGACCTCGAACAAGGACCGCTGCTGCGCGTGCGCCTGCTGCGATTGGCCGACGACGACCACATCCTGTTGGTCACCATGCACCATATCGTCTCCGACGGCTGGTCGATGAACGTCATCATCGACGAGTTCGCGCGGCTCTATGCGGGCTTCGTCAGCGGCCAGCCGGCGCAGTTGGCCCCGCTGCCAATCCAGTACGCCGACTACGCGGCGTGGCAGAAGCAATGGCTCGAGGCCGGCGAACTCGAGCGGCAACTGGGCTACTGGAAGTCGCATCTGGCCAACGATGGCACCGTGGTGCTGGAACTGCCGACCGACCGGCCGCGTCCTGCGGTGCCAAGCCATCGCGGTGGCGCGGTTTCGTTCTCGCTCGACGCGGACCTCTCGGCCAAGCTCAGGACGTTGGCGCGTCGTGCCGACACCACGCTGTTTACCGTGCTGCTGGCCGCCTTCCAGGTCCTGCTCTACCGCTACACCGGTCAGCGAGATCTGCGCATCGGCGTGCCGGTGGCCAACCGCAATCGGGTGGAAACCGAGGGTGTGGTCGGCTTCTTCGTCAACACGCAGGTGTTGCGGACCGAGATCGACGGCAGCATGGCGTTTGACGCTGTGCTCGCCCGCGCTCGCGAGTCCGTGCTGCAAGCGCAGGCACATCAGGAATTGCCCTTCGAGCAGTTGGTCGAGGCATTGCAGCCCGAACGCGACCCGTCGCACAACCCGCTGTTCCAGGTGATGCTGAACCACCAACGGCGCGACCGCAGCATCGCGCAACGGCTTCCGGGATTGCAGCTGGAACCGGTGGAGCGATCGGTCCGCTCGACCAAGGTGGACCTGTCCCTCGATACGCAGGAGGACCAGACCGGCGCGGTGTTCGGGGCCATGGGATATGCGTGCGATCTTTTCGACCATCGTACGGTTGAACGGATGCTGGCGCACTACCTTGGCGTCCTCGAGCAGATGGCGGCGGGGTCGGGGCTTCGTGTTGGCGAGTTCGTGTTGAATGGCGGGGACGAAGGACGGCTGATCGGTGAGGCGGTGGCTGCCAGGCCAGGCGATGTGCTGGCGGCATGGCGGCGCAGCGTCGAGGTCGATCCATCCGCGCTGGCGTTGCGATATGAGGAGCAGACGCTGACTCGGGGCGAGACCGATCGGATCGCCAATGGCATCGCGGTGGCGCTGGCCGAGCGCGGCATTGGCCGCGAGACGCGGGTCGGGCTTTGTGTCGAGCGCTCTCCGGCGTTTATCACCGGACTGCTTGGCATCCTCAAGGCCGGCGCGGTTTGCGTGCCGCTCGACCCGGCGCAGCCGGTCGAGCGCTTGCGCCAGCTATTGGACGACGCCGGCGCCGGTGTTGTCGTCGGCTCGGTGCCCGGCTCCGTGCCGGAGTTCGGACCGGGGTTCGGGCCGGGCTTCGATTGCATCGATCCGACGTCCGTGACGCCGGTCGACGATGCGCCTTCCGTCTCGTTGCTTCCGGGGCAAGCCGCTTACCTGATCTATACCTCCGGCTCCACCGGCACCCCCAAGGGCGTGGTGGTCAGCCACGACGCGCTCGCGCATTACGTCTCCGGCGTGCTGCACCGGCTGCAACTGCCTGCCGATGCCTCGATGGCGATGGTATCCACCACCGCGGCCGATCTCGGCCATACCGTGCTGTTCGGCGCCCTCTGCAGCGGCCGCACCTTGCATCTGATCTCTCGCGAGCGGGGCTTCGATCCGGATCGCTTTGCCGACTACATGGCCCGGCACCGCGTCGGTGTGCTCAAGATCGTACCCAGCCATCTGCGCGGATTGCTGCAGGCCTGCCAACCCGCTGACGTGCTGCCCGAAGAGGCGCTGATTCTTGGCGGCGAAGCGACCTCGGCCGAACTGGCTCGGACGATCCGCGCCCTGAAGCCGCAATGCCGGCTGTTCAACCATTACGGCCCGACCGAAACCACGGTCGGCGTTCTGACGCATGAAGCGGTGACCCTGCCCGAACGGCAGTTGCCGACCGGCACGCCGTTGCCTGGCTCCCGCGTCTATGTACTGGACCCCGACCTGAACCCGGTGCCGGCCGGCATCGTCGGCGAACTCTATATCGCCGGACCGCAGCTGGCGCGCGGCTACCTCGGTCGCCCAGGGCTGACCGCCGAGCGCTTCGTCCCCGATCCCTTCACCGCCGGGGCAAGGATGTACCGCACCGGCGACTGCGTCAGGCAGGACGCCGACGGCCGGATCGAATACCTCGGCCGCCAGGACGAACAGGTCAAGATCCGCGGCTACCGGGTCGAACTCGGAGAGGTTGCGCATCTGCTGCGATCGCAAGCTGGCGTCAAGGACGCCGCCGTGATCGTCCATGAGGACCGGCTGGTCGCCTACTGCGTGCTGGACGGCACGGATACCGCCACGCTAAAGACCGGACTGAAGGCGCAGCTGCCCGACCACATGGTCCCGGCGCAAATCATCGCGCTGGACCGCCTGCCGGTCACGCCAAACGGCAAGCTCGATCGTCGCGCCCTGCCCGCCCCGGTCTGGGAAACCCAGGGCTACGTCGCCCCGCGCAACGAGATCGAAACCCTGCTGGCGCAGGTCTGGCAAGACGTTCTCGGCGTCGACCAGGTCGGCATCCACGACAACTTCTTCGAACTCGGCGGACATTCGCTGCTGTGCCTGCAGGTGCTGACGCGCCTGCGTGCCACGACCGGCGCCGGTCTGGCCATCGAGCTGCGCCATCTGATGGAACATCAGACCATCGCCTCGCTCTGCCAGGTGCTCGGCGGCGCGGGCTCGGCGCAGCATCGGCCTGTACCCCTGAATCGGTCCGCCGCCGAGACGCCGTCGCTGTTCTGCGTGCACGCATCCTTCGGCAATGTGTTCGACTACACGCCGCTTGCGCGAGCACTTGAGGGGGCCTGCAAGGTCCATGGGCTTGCGTGCCCGCCGGTGGACACGTTCGACTCGCTCGAACATCTCGCCCATCTGCATGTGAAGGCGATCCGGGCCGTGCAGCCCACGGGTCCCTATCGGCTGCTGGGATGGTCGCTCGGTGGCGCACTGGCGGCGCGGATGGCTGCGATCCTGGAGGACGCCGGCGAGACCGTGGCCTTCCTCGGCCTGGTGGACAGCCTGGTGCCGCGCCAGGGAACGGCGCCGGTCAGGCAGCGTGGCTCGATCGACGAACTCCACGCGTATCTGTTGCAGCTGTTCCCGCAATTGGCAAACAGCGGCTTTGCGGACGAGCTGACGAGGGCACAGGCGGAGATGCAAGGTCCCGAGCTCGTCGAGCATCTGATCCGGCGCGCCTTCGCGCTGGCCGGCGGCGCGGAGCAAGCGGGCCCGGACGAACTGTCACGGATGTTCGCCACGGCCGAACGGCTGCGCGAGCTCAGTCACGACATGTCGCTGCAGGCGCTGCAGGTGGCGCCGACCTGCTGGTGGGCAGCCGACCGCGCCGAGGACGATATGGAACGGCTGGTTGCCTTGCTGGAACGGCAGCCGGCCTATTCGCAGCGCGTCGCGGCGACCCATCTGGGGATCGTGCGGGCGCCGGCCTTTATCGAGGGGCTGCGCGATCGGCTGGAGGCCGTGCCGGCGAACGGTTGACGCCACGCTCGGTGGACGAGGCGGCCGGGATCAGCGCATACCAGAGCCCTGCCGCTGTCATCGCGCCCAGGGCCAGCCACGAGACCCAATCCCATACCCCGTCCGCGAACAGCGCGGCCGCCAGGCCGACGCAGCCGGCGATGGCCAGGACGATCGGCATGCCATAGATCCACAGAAACGTCCCGGGCGTTTTCATCGGCTCGCTCCGGTTTGGCTCACCGCGGCGACCGCGGGAGCGGCGCGCTCGGCCGTGCGCTGTTCGTCTTCCATCTTGCGCAGCCGCGCATTGGTGGTACGCGTGCGGCCAACCCACAGATAGATGCCGCTGCCGAGCAGCACGATCGTGATGACATCGAGGATGGCCCACAGGATCTTCAGCGGCATCGCGCCGTAGTCGCCGAAATGCAGCGGCCCGGAGATCCGCAGCGCGGCGACGTACCAGGGCATCTCGCGCTTGGCCGCGAAGGCGCCGGTCTGCGCGTCGATCAGCACCGGCTTGATCAGCCGCGAGGTGATATGCGCGTCGCCGCGCATGAAGACGGCGTAGTGGTGGTTGCCGGCCAGCGGCGTGCCGGGGAAGGCGACGAAGGCGGTGGTCATGTCCGGCTCCTCGGCCTTGGCCAGCGCGATCGCGGCGTCGAGCGAGGCCAGCTTTTCCGGCGGCGCGGCCGCGGCGGGCGACGCGCCGTCCCTGGCCGCGAACGGCGCGACCATCGCCTTCAGCTCGGTGGCCTGCCAGAAGCTGTACGTCGGCTTGGCCAGCGTGAGCAGCACGCCGGTCAGCCCAACCACGAAGGCCCACGACAGCGTGGCCATGCCCAGCACGTTATGCAGGTCCAGCCATTTGAGCCGGGTCGACCGTTCGCGGCGCACCGTGCCGAAGGGCAGCTTCTTCATCAACGGGCCATAGACGACGATGCCCGAGACGATCGAGATCACGAACAACAGGCCCATGAAGCCCAGGAACAGCGTGCCTGCCAGCCCGGCGAACAGGTCCGTATGCAGCTTCACCATGATCAGCATGAAGCCGGACCGCAGCGGCGTATCGCGTAGCAGGTCGCCGGTCCGGGCGTCGTAGGTCAGCAGCGCCCCGCCCTGGCGAGGCGCTTCCCGCGAGGACAGCGAGACGAACCACACCGGCTCCTCGTCGTCGGCGGTGACGAAACGGACCGCCGTGCCCGGGCGCCGCTCCAGCGCGTCGGCGACGATGCGATCGACCGGCACCCGGCCCGCGTCGGCCGGCAGCTCCGGCGCCTCGACGCCATTGCCGAGCCAGTGGTCGATCTCATGCCCGAAGATCAGTGGCAGGCCAGTCAGGCACAGCAACAGCAGGAAGACGGTGCAGATCAGGCTGGTCCATTTGTGGATCAGGTACCAGATGCGGAACGTTCGGATATGCATGGTGGCTGGCGCCCGGCGGCGGTCGATCCCTATTTGCGAATGATTCGCATTCTATATGGGTCTGGCGGCCCCCGGATAGCCTACGGGCGCAGGCGCCGGCACAGCGTGCCCCACGCGCTAAATTTCCCGCCTCGCCCACCGTCTCTCCAGCACCGGTCGAACGCCTTTGCCGGCCATCACCATGGAGAACATCATGCCGATCGAACAGTCGGGCAGCGCGGCCGCCGCCTTCCAGGGGTTTCGCTCCTTCGAGGCGCGCGGCGACGCCCTGGAATCGTCGTGGGAAGCCGGGCGGCTCGAGGTACGTGACGCCCGCCGCAACGAACCGCTCGCGAGCTTCGCCGTTGCCCCGGGACCGCGCCCGGTACTGCGCCTCGCGGAGTCCTTTGCCGATACCGACGCGTCCGCCGATGCCGCGATCGCGGCGCTCGAGGCGATCACGACGCAGTGGGCGGTCACCGAAATGGATGTCGACATCGAACACCAGCCGACGCGGGCGTTGCTGCATCGGCGCGGTGTCGTGCGTCCGCACGCCGACGGCGACCGCTGCGAGGCCGCGATGCTGTGGCAATACGCGCCGCTATGGCTGGGCAGCCGCGCCGAGGCGCCCTATCCGCTGCGCTATGCGATGACCGGTGAGAAGCGCCATCCGGTGCGGCCGCCGAAGCCCGCGGGCACGGTCTACGCCCGCTATATCCCCTGGCTGCGCCGGACCTTTACGCTGCACGCCGCCACGGTCGAGCACGACCTTGCCAGCCTGCATCGCTGGATGAACGATCCGGATGTCGCGCACTTCTGGCACGAGGAAGGCGACGAGGAAAAGCATCGGTGCTATCTGCAAGGGCTGATCGACGATCCGCACATGCTGCCGCTGATCGCGTCGATCGATGGCACGCCGTTCGGCTACTTCGAGGTCTATTGGGCCAAGGAAAACCGCATCGCGCCGTTCTATGACGCCAACGACTTCGATCGCGGCTGGCATGTGCTGATCGGCGAGCCGGCATTCCGGGGCAAGGCCTTCCTGACCGCCTGGTTCCCCGCCATCCAGCATTTCCAGTTCCTGGACGATCCGCGCACGCAGCGCATCGTCGGCGAGCCGCGCTCGGACCACCATCGCCAGATCGCCAACCTGGATCGGGCCGGCTTCTCGAAGATCAAGCTGTTCGATTTCCCGCACAAGCAGGCCATGCTGGTGATGCTGCTGCGCGAACGCTTCTTTGGCGAGCATCTGTACCTGCCCGCGGACCGGGACGGACTGGAAACGGCGCCCGCAGCGTACTCAGCGTCCTGAACGGCTGACGGCCGGAACGCGCCGGCCGCCTTGCCGAGATCGGCAGGAAAGGGCCGGCGCAAACCGGCAGACACCACACGGCCGGCTATGCCGTGCCAACCAGCGGCCGCACGTCGGCGGCGTCCCGCGCGACGCGCACGGCATCACGATCCGCCTGCATCTCGTTCTCCAGCACCGCCTCGGCGATTTCGTGCGAGCGCACGGCCAGCACCGACAGCAAGGTATCGCTGAGGCCGTGGCTGTCCTCGCAGCAACCCTGCAGAAAAATCTGCGGCAGGCAACGCGTCGACGTTTGCAGCCGATAGTGGCGGTCGACGCGGAAGCCCTCGCCGATCAGCGAGGCCAGCGGCGCAAGCATGCGCTGGTGAGCCTGGCGCCGATAGCCGGTGGCCAGCACCACCAGATCGAACTGCTGGCGCTGCACGGCGCCATTGGCACGGTCGCGCAGCACGCAGGCAATGCCGTCCGGCTGCGGCGCGGCCGCCTCGATGTCCTTGCCCGGCAGCAGCTGGTGCTGCGGATTGCCGACCACCTTCTGCTGATAGAGCATCTGATAGATGCGCTCGATCAGGTCGAGGTCGACCACCGAGTAGTTGGTATTGCGATATTCCTGCAGCATCTGCTGCCGGCGCTCGCCGGGTTGCCGATAGATGAAGTCGGTGAAGCCGGGGCTGAAGATCTCGTTGACGAACGGGCTGTCGTCCGACGGCTTGAGCGCGCCGCCGCGCAACACCATCGCGACCTCCGAGGCCGGGAAGCGCTTGACCAGGTCCATGAAGACCTCGGCCGCGCTCTGGCCGCCACCGACCACCGCGATCCGCCGCGGCGCATTGTCGTCGCGATACTGGGCGATCCGGTCCAGATAGCCGGAGGAATGCACCACGCGCGCATCGCGCCAGCCACGGAAGGCCGCGGGCACCTGCGGCTCGCCGCCGACGCCCAGCACCAGATTGCGCGTCAGGCGCTCATGGATGCGCCCGTCCGCATCCCTCGAGCGGACGCGCAGGCGCTGCACCACGCCGTCCGCCGGCTCGGGCAGCACGTCGATCACCTCCTCCCCATAGTGGCAGCGCTCGCCGAAGTGCGACGCGACCCACGCCAGATAGTCGTTGAACTCGATCCGGCTCGGGAAGAACGTCTTCAGGTTGATGAACGCTTCGAGCCGACCGCGGCTGTGCAGATAGTTGATGAAGGTATAAGGGCTGCGCGGATTGCGCAGCGTCGCCAGATCCTTCAGGAAGGAAATCTGCATGTCGGTGTCGTCCAGCAGCATGCCGCCATGCCAGACGAAATCGGGCTTGCGCTCGATGAAGGCATAGCGCGGCGGCCGCGCGGTGCGGGCCGCCGCCGCGGCACCGGCGCGCTCTTCCATCGCAATGGCCAGCGCCAGATTCGATGGCCCGAAGCCGATGCCGAGTAGGTCGTATTCCAAAGCACTGCTTGTCATCTGATGCCCCTTGCGGTGGGAGTTCGGCGACCGACGCAGCGGCCGACCCCGCGTCTCGTGCGGGGATATCCGATGTGACGATCCGGGGCGGGCGATATTTAGATTTTGGATTCAATCCGGCGATCGCCGACGCGAGCCCGCCGGGTCCCTCTCGACTAAATTCGCGCCGTCCCGGTCCGTCTAGTTGTCACGGGCGTTCGCTTGGGCGCCGCCACTGCCACGCATCCAGTCAGACGAGGGACACACCATGAGCTTCGACAGCGACACCCTGCTCTTCCAGGTCGTCATCAATCCGGAAGAGCAGTATTCGATCTGGCCCGATTACCGTCCGATCCCGGCGGGCTGGCGCGCCGTCGGCTTCAGCGGCCAGCGGCAGCAATGCCTGGAGTACATCGAGACACACTGGACCGATATGCGGCCCGCGAGCCTGCGTGCCGCGATGCAAGCGCAGGGCGAGCCCGCGGCGCGATGACCGCCACCGGCCCGGTCACGCTGTGGTGCCTGCCCAATGCGGGCGCGGGCGCCGCGGCCTATGCCGGATGGCGCCGCGCGGCGCCGGCCGGGCTGACGATCCGGCCGGTCGAACTGCCCGGCCGCGGCACCCGGATTGGGCAGCCGCTGTGCGAATCGTTCGATACGCTGTGCGACCAGCTGGCGCTCGAGTTGCGCCAGCAGCGGCTGCTGGCCGAATCGCCGCGCAGCCGCCATGCGCTGTTCGGCCACAGCATGGGGGCGCTGATCGCCTACGAGCTGGCGCACCGCTGGCAGGGCGAGGGCGAGCCCGCTTGCGCATTGGTGGTCTCCGGTTGCCCGGCCCCGCGTCTGCGCGACCCCGACCGCTTCGCCGGACCGCTGGACGATGCCGCGCTGATGGACCATCTGCGCGCGCTCGACGGCACGCCGCCGGAATTGCTGGAACACGAGGAAATGATGGCGTTGACGTTGCCGGTGCTGCGTGCCGACTTCCGTGTCTGCGCGAGTTATCGGCATCGCGAGCGGACGTTGCTGCGCTGTCCGCTGCATGCCTTCGGCGGGCGCAGCGACCGCACCGTCGGCGGTACGATCGCCGGCTGGGGCCACGAAACGGAGGGCGCCTTCACGCTGGACTGGTACGACGGCGGGCACTTCTTCCTGCGCGACCACGCCGCATCGATGCTTGCGCGGATCGGCACGCAGCTTGGCGTTTCGGCGGCGGCCGCGGCGGGGAGCGCAGCCGTGGAGGTCAGCGCATGCTAGCGCCGCTGCGATCGATGGAGCCGACGCCCGTGCCGCTGCCCGCGCCGCTCGAGTCCTACGACGTGCGCGTCTGGCGGATCGATATCGACGTCAAGGCCGAGCCCGCACCCGGTGACCTGGCAGTCCTGTCGCCACAGGAAGCGGCGCGGCTGCGCGGCTATCGTCGCGGTGCCGATCGGGCCCGCTTTGCCGCGGTACGCGCCGCGTTGCGCTGTTTGCTTGGCGCGATTGTCGAACTTGCGCCGCAGGCGGTCCCGCTGGAGGCAGATCCGCTGGGCAAACCGATCTTGCCGCCGGGGATCGACAGCGCGCCGCGCTTCAATGTCTCGCACAGCGGCGGCATCGGCTTGATCGCCATCGCGACGGATCCCGCGATCGCGGCGGTCGGCGTCGACATCGAGCAATGCCGCCCGGTGGAGCCGCTGACGTTGGCCGCATCGGCGTTCTCGGCGGACGAGCAGGCCATGCTGTGCGGCTGCCATCCCGCCTTGCGGCTGGATCGCTTCTATGCGCTGTGGACCGCGCGCGAAGCCCTGACCAAGGCGGCCGGCACCGGCATCGCCGATCCCCGTTGGCAGCAGGTCGCGCTGCAGGGGTCGGGCGACGGCCGCTGGCGGCCGCACGGTCCGGGGGCGGCGCTACCGACCGCCGCGGGGGCGTGGCATCCGGCGCAGGCCTGCGAGGTTGCTTCGCTGCCGTGCCAAGCGAACGCCGGCGATGCGCCATATCGCGCCGCCTTGGCGCTGCTCACCGGGGCTGCTGATACTTCCCTCTGCCCCGACTCCCTCCCGCAAGCGGGAGAGGGCAGAAACACCGTTTCCGCCCCTCGCGCCGAAGCCCCTCGCGCCGAAGCCCTTCCCGCCAAAGGCATTCCCGCCCAAGCTCTCCCGATGAGGACCGCATGACCGATCTGTCCACGCCTACCGTCGAGTCGCTGACCGCCGCGTCGTTGCCGCGCGCGGCGGAGCTGCCCTTCACCTTCGAGGCCGCCAGCGCGGGCGAGCCGCTGATCGAAGCGCTGCCACGGCTGCGCGCCCAGATCGAGGAACACCTGCGCACCACCGGCGGCGTGCTGTTCCGCTCGTTCGCCGTCGACGGCGCCGAGGGCTTTCGCGCCTTCGCCGCCGCCTTCGGCCATCCGCTGCTCAGCTATGAGTTCGGCTCCACGCCGCGCAGCAAGGTGACCGGCGGCGTCTATACCTCGACCGAATACCCCGCGCACCAGTCGATCCCGCTGCACAACGAGCAGGCCTATACGCGCGAATGGCCGATGAAGATCTGGTTCTATTGCGAGCGCGCGGCGCCACAGGGCGGCGAAACGCCGATCGCCGACAGCCGCGCGATCTACCGTGCGGTCGATGCCGGCACACGGGAGCGCTTTGCCACGCGCGGGCTTTGCTATGTGCGCAACTTCGGCAACGGCATGGATGTGCCGTGGCAGCAGGTGTTCAACACCGAGGACCGCGCCCAGGTCGAGGCCTACTGCGCGCGGCATGGCATCGTCTGCGAATGGAAGGACGACGGCGAACTGCGCACGCGCCAGCGGGTGCAGGGCATCGCCCATCATCCGCATACCGGCGATCCGGTGTGGTTCAACCAGGCGCACCTGTTCCATCTGTCGGCGCTGGCGCCCGAGATGCGCGAGGTGCTGCTCGATACGGTCGGCGAAGAGGACCTGCCGCGCAATGTCTATTACGGCGACGGCGCGCCGATTCCGGACGCCGAAATGGACGCCGTCCGCGCGGTGCTCGACGCGCACAAGATCGTGTTCCCGTGGCGTCAGGGCGATGTGCTGATGCTGGACAATATGCTGACCGCGCATGCGCGCGAGCCGTTCAGCGGACCGCGCAAGGTCGTGGTGGCGATGGCCGAGCCGCACGGCGCGCCGGCCTAGGCCGACCGAGATCGCACGGCGGATTTGGTCCTTCCGCCGATGCGGAATGCAGGGTCATACGGGCCGCCGCTTCCCCGTTTCGCGGGGACGACGGCATTGCGGCCCCGTATGGCGGCCCCGTATGGCGGCCCCGTATGGTGGCCACAATGCCCAACTGGTGGGCCTACTTCAGGTCGCCAAACTTGCGACCCTGCGCCACCAGGTCTTCGAGCAGCCTGGCCGGCTTGAAGTCGGCACCGAAGCTTTCCTCGTAGCGCCGCAGCGTCTCCAACACCTTGTCGAGGCCGATCGTGTCCGCATAGAACATCGGGCCGCCGCGGTAGACCGGCCAGCCATAGCCGTTGACCCAGATCACATCGATATCCGACGCTCGGATCGCCTTGCCTTCCTCCAGGATCTTGGCGCCCTCGTTGATCATCGGATAGATGCAGCGCTCCAGGATCTCCTGCTCGGAGACGACGCGGCTGGTGCGGCCCTGCTTCGCCGCGAAATCGCGGATCACCTGCTCGACCACCGGCGACGGCCTGGCGTTGCGCTTCTCGTCGTAGTCGTAGTACCCCGCCCCGGTCTTCTGCCCGCGCCGATCCATTTCGCAGAGGATTTCGCGCAGCGTCGAGCTGCTCGACTTCTCCCGGACCCAGCCAAGGTCGAGGCCGGCGAGGTCGCTCATCGCGAACGGTCCCATCGGGAAGCCGAAGTCGTACAGCACGCGGTCGACATCCCATGGCAGCGCGCCTTCCAGCACCAGCTTCTGTGCCTCGCGCTGGCGCTGCGCCAGCATCCGGTTGCCGACGAAGCCCGGGCAGACGCCCACCAGCGCGGCGATCTTGCCGATCTTGCGGGCCAGTTCCATGGACGTGCGGATCACCGGCTTGGCGGTCTTCGCGCCGCGCACGACCTCCAGCAGCTTCATCACATTGGCCGGCGAGAAGAAATGCAGGCCGATCACCGCCTCAGGCCGCGACGTGGCGGCGGCGATCTCGTCGACGTCCAGCGCCGAGGTATTGGTCGCCAGGATCGCGCCCGGCTTGGCGATGCGGTCGAGCCGGCCGAACACGTCCTTCTTGACGTCCATGTTCTCGAACACGGCCTCGATCACCAGATCGGCGTCGGCCAGCCACTCCATCTGCAGCGTCGGCGTCAGCAGCGCCATGCGGCGCTCGATGTCGGCGGCCGTGATGCGGCCCTTCTTCGCCGTGTTCTCGTAGTTGGCGCGGATGGTCCGCACCCCACGGTCCAGCGCCTGCTGCGAGGTCTCGACGATGGTGACCGGATAGCCGGCATTGAGAAAGTTCATCGCAATGCCGCCGCCCATGGTGCCGGCCCCGATGATGCCCACCTGCTTGACCGGCAGCAGCGGCGTATCGGCGCCGATATCGGGCAACTGCCAGACCTGGCGCGAGGCGAAGAAGTAGTAGCGCTGCGCCGCCGACTGCGTGCCGTTCAGCAGCTCGACGAACATCGCGCGCTCGCGCTTGAGCCCTTCGTCGAACGGCAGTTCGACCGCCGCCTCGATGCAGCGGATGTTGTATTCCGGCGCATCGAAGCCGCGAAAGCGCCGGGCGTTGGCCCGGCGGAACTCGGCGAAGATCTCCGGCTTCCCGCGCGCGGCGGCGATCTTGTCGTCGAGATCGCGGACCTTGCGCAGCGGCCGCGCCTCGGCCACGACCCGGCGGGCGAAGGCGATGGCATCGGCGCGCAGGCTGGCGTCGTCGGTCAGCAGATCGACCAGACCCATCTCGGCCGCGGCCGGCGCCGGCACGTGGGTGCCCGAGGTGACCATTTCCAGCGCCTTCTCGACGCCGACGATGCGCGGCAGCCGCTGGGTGCCGCCTGCGCCGGGCAGCAGGCCCAGAGTGACCTCGGGCAGGCCGCATTTGGCGGAACGCGCCGCCACGCGATAGTGGCAGACCAGCGCGACTTCGAGTCCGCCGCCGAGTGCGGTGCCGTGGATGGCGGCAATTACCGGCTTGGGCGCGTCCTCGATGGCGGCCTGCACCTCGGGCAACGACGGGCCGGTCGGGGGCTTGCCGAACTCGGTGATATCGGCGCCCGCGATAAAGGTCTTGCCGGCGCAGATCAGCACGATGGCCTTGACCGCGTCGTCGGCGACGGCTTGCCGGACGCCCGCCAGGATGCCCGCGCGAACATTGGCCGACAGCGCGTTGACCGGCGGCGAGTCGATCGTCAGCACGGCGACGCCGGCGTCCACGGTGAGGTCGGTGACCGGGTTGATGGTCGTCATCGAGATGTCTCCATTGGAATTGGGAATTGAAATCAGAACTGGATCCGCACTCAGGATCGGGCTCGGGGTCCGAATCGGGATCGGGATCGGGCAAGGATCAACACCACGCAGCCCGCCCCCACCTCAGCCCGCACGATCGCTGACATCCCGCGCGATCGCCAGAAAGCGATCCAGCTCGTCGCGGATGCGCTTCTTGTTGTACTTGCCGACGCTGGTCTTCGGGATGTCGCGCGTGATCGCCACCAGCTTGGGCAGCATCCATTTGGTGATGCGGCCGGTGTCGACGCCATGGGTCTTCAGGAAATCGATGACCGCGTATTCATCCGCCTCGAAGCCGGTGCGCACGCTGACCAGCGCCATCGGCCGTTCGCCCCAGACCGGATCGGGCACGCCCACCACGGTCGCCTCCTGCACGAAGTCGGCCATCGCGATCAGGTTTTCCAGCAGCACGGTCGGCACCATCTCGGCGCCGCTGCGGATCACGTCCTTGATGCGGTCCGCGATCGTGATGTAGCCGTGCGCATCGACCTTGGCCAGGTCGCCGGTATGCAGCCAGCCGCCGCGCCACAGCTCGGCGCTCTTCTCGGGATCGCGGAAATAGCGTTCGGTGGTCCACGGCGCGCGCACGACGATCTCGCCGACGGTCTGGTCGTCCTTCGGCACCGGCTTGCCGTCATCGTCCACCACCTCGACGTCGACGCCGAGGATCGGCAGGCCCGCCTTGACCAGCAGCGCATCGGTCTGCTCGCGGTCCAGGTCGACCAGGTCCTTCTTGATGAAGGAAGTGACGATGGTCGGGGCGGTTTCCGTCATGCCGTACCCGGAGCTCATCCGGAACGACGGGATCAGCGCTTCGAGCTTCTTCTTCAGGCCCAGCGGCAGCGCACCGCCGCCGACGTTGACGCGCACCAGGCTGCTCAGGTCGTATTTGTGCAGATCCGGGTATTCGAGCAGCATCGCCGCGATGGTGGCGACGATGCCGACCGAGGTCACCTTCTCGCGCTCGACCAGCTCGCAGAACCCCTGCACGGTGAAGGTGCCGTGCAGCACGATCTTCTGCGCGCTGTAGACCGCGATGAAGGGCGCGCCCCAGGCGTGGATATGGAACATCGGCGTGTTCAGCAGCGGCACCGCCGATTCGCCGAGCCGCACGCCAAGGCCGTCCTCGATGTCGATCGACGGCGTGTTGGCGATCGCCATCTGCGCCATCACGTGCACCGTCATCAGATACAGCTGGCGATGCGTGAAGGTCGCGCCCTTGGGCTGTCCGGTGGTGCCGGTGGTGTAGCACAGCGTCGCGTTGACGTCCTCGTGCAGGGCCGGCCAGTCGAACTGCTCTGGCTGCCGCGCCAGCAGATCCTCGTAGTGGATCAGGTTGGCGATGCGCGTCTCCGGCAGCCCGGGCTTGTCCGACAGATAGACGAAGCGCTGCACCACATCCTTGATATGGTCGTAGATGCCCTCGACCAGCGGCAGCAGCGCGTCGTCGAAGAACAGCACGCGGTCCTGCGCATGGCGGATGGTGTAGACGATGTGCTCGGGGGACAGCCGGACGTTGACCGGATGCAGCGTCGCGCCGACGCCGGGCACGCCGAAGTACAGCTCCAGGTGGCGGTGCGTGTTCAGCGCCATGGTGGCTATGCGGTCGCCCGGTTCGCGCGGAGTACCCGCCACGACGTCGAGTTCGGACGACAGCGCGTTGGCCAGCTGGCAGACGCGCCGATACCACTGGTCCCAGGTAAAGCGGAAGTACTCGCCGCTGAGGTGATTGCGGTAGACGACGCCGATCTGATCGGGATACATCCGCACCGGCCGCCGCATGATGGTGGTCAGCAGCAGCGGATAGTGGGTGCTGAACTCGGGATAGGTTCTGGCTTCCATCTCGTCTCCTGGTGTTTGTCTTTTGCCCTCTGCCCCAGCCCTTTCCCGCAGGCGGGAGAAGCAAGCAGACCGTGGGCAAAGCGTCGTCGTCCGGGCATCGGCGTACCCAAGCGTCAGAGCGTCAGCACGTCACGACGTCATGGGATCGCCCTGATTCGGCGGCAACGGGCCGGGCCGTCGTCGGGGGTCCTTCATCGCCAGCGCCATCGCGAACGCCAGGCACTTGACCGCGATGGCCAGCGCGAACACCAGCCAGAAGCGCACGCCCTGCGCCAGCATGCCGCCCAGCACCGGGCCGATCGCCATCATCGCGTAGGTGCCGGTGCCCGCGACGGCCAGCAGCATCGGCCGGTCCTTGCGTGCGCCGAATTCCATCACCAGGTTGTCGGCCGAGATGAAGAACCCGCCGAAGCCCGCGCCCAGCCCACAGAAGGCGAGCACGAACCAGCCCAGCGAGCCGCAGCACAGCAGCAGCGCGGTGGCGGCGATCCATAGCGCGATGCTGGCGAGGAACACGAGCCGATAGCCATAGCGGTCGGCCAGCCGGCCCCACAGCAGGTTGCTGGCGGTCTGCGCGAGCAGATAGGCCAGGCTCAGATAGCCCAGCGTCGCGCCGGACAGGTCGATATGCTGGCCGGCGTAGATCGCATAGAACGGCATCGCCATCATGCCCAGCGCCACCAGCGCGCGGGCGATGAAGAAGCGCACGAAGTCGGGCTGCGCCCGCAGCAAGGCCGGCACCTCGCGGATGCGGCGCCGAAAGCCGACCGGCAGGCGCACGTCCTGCAAGGCGGGCTCGCGCATGCCGGCCAGGGCGGAGATGCCGAGGCTGGTCAGCACGAAGGCGGCCAGGAAGGTCGCCGCATAGCCGTTGCCGAGCACGTCGTTGCCGACCAGATAGCGCCCGCCGAGCCAGGCCACCGCCGCCGCGGTCAGGCCGCCGAAGAAGTTGCGCAGCGCGCTGAGTCCGCCACGGCGATGCAGCGGAATGATCTTCGAGGTCAGGTATTGGAAGGCGACGTTCTGCACGCCGTTCAGCAGGCCGAACAGCAGCAGGAAGACGGCCGCCGCCGTCAGCGCCGCCGCACCAGACAGCCACAGCGCCGACAGCGCCAGCCCCAGCACCTGCAGCCGTACCAGCCAGCCGACGCGGTACAGCATCGGCATCACCTGTTGCCGATGCTCGATCAGCGTCGCGCCCCACAGCGACGACGCGGCCATGCCGGCGTACTGCGCCGACAGCACCAGGCCGACGGTCAGCTTCGAGCCGGACAGCAGGTAGAGATAGGCCGGCACGAAGGTCGGCGCGGTGACCAGCCGGAAGCCGGTCATGCCCAGCATGCCGTGCGCCAGGAAGGCCAGCGCATTGCGGCGGAAATGCCGCGACACATGGTCCAGATAGCCGCGCTCGGCATCGTCGTCCGCGTCGGCGGACTCGCGCGCGGACGACAGGGCCGGGCTCATGCCGACTCCCGCTCCGGGCGGATGCCGGCGCCCGCAGCCGCCGCGTATTGCTGCAACGCCTGGTCCAGCGCGACCGGCTCCAGCGACAGCAGCTCCATCACCGCGGCGAGCCACGGCGGGCGCTCGCAGCAGCAGACGGAGATGGGCGTATCGAGGTCGGAATGCTGCGACGCCAGCATCGCGAAGCTCGACGCATAGCTGGGCGGGCGGACGTCATTGGCCAGCTCCGCAATCGCAAACGGATCGGGCGGCGCCAACTGGTTCAGATCCGGCACCGGAATATAGGGGCTGCGCGCCGCGCCGCCGCCGCCGGACAGCCCGGGTCCGTCGCGCACGATGGCGCCGCGCACCTCGCCCGGACGCGCCCCGGCCAGCAGCAGCGCGACATAGCCGCCGATGCCGCGTCCGGCGACCGTGCAGGGGCCCAGATGCGCCAGCGCGATGTCGGCATCGGCCATCAGGAATTCACAGCTGTAGCCGCCGCCGCGCGGCAGGTCCGATTCACCATGGCCGGTGAAGTCGAGCGCATGGATCGGACCGGGCCAGCTCGCGTATTCGGCCGGCAGGGTAGTCGGCGAACGTTCGCCCAGCCCATGCAGCAACAGCAGCGGATGACCGCCGCCATCCTTGAGCCGATGCAGCGCGAGCCGCAGACGATGGTGGCGCAGGTAGTGGGGCGGGGACTGGCGCAGGGACTGGCGCGGGGACGGAATCGAGGACATGGTCATGCGCCGAAGAACTGAAGGATGCGGCGCGCCGTCTCCTGCGGCCGTTCGATATGGATGAAATGGCCGACGTCCTGCATGCGATGGACCTCGGTGGTGGCCGGGAAGAACGGCATCAGGTCGTCCGCGGTCGCGTCCCAGCCCATCGGTTCCTTCTCGGAGCCGAAGATCGCCAGCATCGGGATCGGAAAACCCGGCAGCCTGTCGGTCATCCAGCGCACCCGCATCGGTCCGAAGCCGCCCACGCCGATCGCGGGGTCCAGCTTCCAGCGCCAGCCGTGCTCGTCGCGGCGCGCGCCGTGCGAGGCGATGTAGCACAGCCATTCATGGCTCAGGCGCGGGTTCATCCGGGCGCGGCGCTGTGCCAGTTCCTCGAGCGTGCCGGGCCGGCGCTCGAGCTCGCCGCTGCGGCGGCGCGCATCGAGCCAGCGGGCGATGACGGGCCCGGTCAGCGAGGACTTGCGTTCGCGTACGGCGCTGTCGGCATGCGGGCTGCGGAACGGCAGGCCGTCGATCGAAGCAAAACGGATGAACCGGTGCGGCAGCGCCTGGATCGCCTGCACCAGCAGCGAGCCGCCCTTGCTGTGGCCGACCGCCAGGCAGGGCTCACGCGTGATCGAATCCGCCACCGCCAGCATGTCGCGCACATCGGCGACCCAGTTGTAGAGATCGGCGTGATCGGAATCGCCGTGGCCGCGATGGTCGTACGAGACCACGCGGTAGCCCGCATCGGCCAGCAGCGGCGCGAAGCCATCGAAGGTGCGGGCGAAATCGAGCGCGCCATGGACGAGCAGCAGCGGCGTGGCATCCGGCTCGCCCCATTCGTAGACGGCCAGCCGCAGGCCGCTGGCGTCGACCCAGCGGCGGCGGTTGGGCGCGCGCGCGCCGGGGAAGGTCCACACCGCTTCGTCGATCGAAGCCTCGCTGGTCTCCATGTCTCCACCTCGGCCGCTCCGGCGCATCGCGCCGTCGACCTGTTTCGTAACTCTGGTATGTTTCCGGCGATGCTAACACAGCGCTCTCGCTCCGCCATATTGCCTTTCAAACTGCACCGCATGGGGCATATTCGATATGCGCGCTCTGCATGGCCGATACCGTTTTCGTAAATAGCGTATTGACGGTGGCGAGCGCCCGCTTGTATAACGGCCCTGCGGCCCCGGATCGGCGCAGTCCGTATTCGGCGGCGCACGGTTCGAGCAAGGGGTTCAAGCAACGACCACGGCCCGCAGAGGCCGGCCACCGCGACAGGAGACCACCGTGGAAGACCTGGAGACGTTCCGGCAGCAGACACACGCCTGGCTGCAGGACAATTGCCCGCCCGAGATGCGGCAGCCGGTGCAGGACGACGAGGACATCTGCTGGGGCGGACGCAAGTTCCGCTTCCGCTCCGAGGCCCAGCGCCAATGGCTCGAACGGATGGCCGAGCGCGGCTGGACCGTGCCCGAATGGCCGCGCGAATACGGTGGCGGCGGCCTGAGCCGCGAACAGGCCAAGATCCTGCGCGAGGAAATGCAGCGGCTCGGCTGCCGGGTGCCGCTGCAGAGCTTCGGCATCTCGATGCTCGGGCCGGCGCTGCTCAAGTACGGCAGCGAGGCGCAGAAGCGCGAGCACCTGCCGAAGATCGCGCGCGGCGAGATCCGCTGGTGCCAGGGCTATTCCGAGCCGAACGCCGGCTCCGACCTGGCGGCGCTGCAGACCCGCGCCGAGGACCGTGGCGACCACTTCGTCGTCAACGGCCAGAAGATCTGGACCTCGTATGCCGACAAGGCCGACTGGATCTTCTGCCTGGTGCGCACCGATTTCTCCGCGCAGAAGCACACCGGCATCAGCTTCCTGCTGTTCGACATGGAGACGCCGGGCGTGACGACCCGCCCGATCGAGCTGATCTCCGGCAAGTCGCCGTTCTGCGAGACCTTCTTCGACGACGTCGTGGTGCCGCGCGACCAGCTGGTCGGCGAACTCAACGGTGGCTGGGAGATCGCCAAGTATCTGCTGACCCATGAGCGCGACATGATCAGCGCGATCGGCAGCCGGGGCTTCCGGCAGCCGCTGGGGCGGCACGCCGCCAACGCGATCGGCACCGATGCGGCCGGCCGGCTCGACGAGCCGATGCTGCGCGCGCAACTGGCCCGCTTCGAGATCGACGAGGCCGCGTTCGGTTTCGCCGGCGAACGGGTGCGCGACCTGGCGAAGCAAGGTGAAGGCATCGCGGCCTTCTCGTCGGTGCTCAAGTACTACGGCGCCGAGTTGAACAAGCGCCGCTACGAGCTCTTGATGTCGATCGGCGGCAGCGATGCGCTCGAATGGGAAAGCGAGCGCAGCCATCAGGGCGCTACCGCGCGCGCCTGGCTGCGCACCAAGGCCAATTCGATCGAGGGCGGCACCAGCGAGGGCCAGCTGAACATCGTCGCCAAGCGCATCCTGGGCCTGCCCGGCGCCTGACGCCACTGCCCCCTCCTTCCCTTCACCGGGCCGGGGCCGCGCGATCGCACGGCGCCCCGGCACCCTTCGCGGACATCGACATGGCCATCGTACTGAACGACACCCAGGACATGCTGCGCGACAGCGCGCTGACCTTCCTGCGCGAGAACGCACCGATCTCCGCGCTGCGCGCGATGCGCGACAGCGGCGATCCGACCGGCTTCTCGCGCGAGCTGTGGCAACGCTTTGCCGACCTCGGCCTGGCCGGCGTGCTGGTGCCCGAGGCCTACGGCGGCAGCGGGCTCGGCGTGGTGGAAGCCGGCGTCATCATGGAGGCGATCGGCCGCACGCTGGCGCCCTCGCCCTTCCTCTCCACCGCGGTAATCGGCGCCTCCCTGCTGACGCACTACGGCAGCGATGCACAACGCGACGCGCTGCTGCCCGCCATCGCATCCGGCCGGCACCTGACCGCGCTGGCGCTCGACGAGGCCGGCAAGCATCGCCCGTTCCGCCTGGCCACGCGCGCGACGCCGCATGCCGGCGGCTATCGCATCGACGGCACCAAGCAGCTGGTCGTCGACGGCCACGTCGCGGATACGCTGATCGTCGCGGCGCGCACCGGCGATGCCCGGGCGGGACAAGCCACCAATGCCGCCAACGCCGTCAATGCCGCCGGAGCCGACGACACGCAAGGCATCACGCTGCTGCTGGTGCCCCGCGCCACCCCGGGCGTGCGGATCGAACGCGTGGTATTGGCCGACGCCACGCAGGCCGCGCGCATCGTCTTCGAAGGCGTGCAGGTGCCCGCGGACGCCGTACTCGGCGCAGTCGACGGCGGCGGCGCCCTGCTCGAGCGCGCGCTCGACATCGGCCGCGCGGTGCTGTCCTCCGAGCTGCTCGGCATCGCGGACGAGGCCTTCGCCCGCACGCTGGCGTATCTGAAGGAGCGCCGCCAGTTCGGCAAGATCATCGGCGAATTCCAGGCGCTGCAGCACCGCGCCGCGCATCTGTTCACCGAACTGGAACTCACTCGCGCGATCGTGCTGCGCTGCCAGCAACGGCTCGACGAATCGGCGCCGGACGGCCCCGAGCCACTGGTGTCGGCCGCCAAGGCCCGCGCCGGCGAGACCGCGACGCTCGCGGTGCAGGAAGGCGTGCAGATGCACGGCGGCATCGGCATGACCGACGAGTTCGAGATCGGCTTCTTCATGAAGCGCGCACGCACCGCGCAGGAGTGGCTGGGCGACGCGAACTTCCACGCCGATCGCTGGGCCCGGCTGCGCGGCTACTAGCCGCCGCGGCGAGACAGCACGGGGCTGCGCCGCGGCCCGCCCCCGGGAAATTCACTAGAGCGCCCGGGGCGCTTCCGGGTTGTCATCGCTTCGAACGATGAGTATGCTGGGATCGCGATCGGCGCAAAGCCGGTCGCTGCATTGCCCCGCACAAAAACTGCATTCCGCGTGCCGAAATACCGCCACAGGCAATGACCTGTGGACGGAAACAGGAGACAGCATGGCCGGAGCATCAGCAGAAATCGTGTTACCGGTATCCCCGCCGGCATCGGCGCGCGCGGCCCGCCGCGCCACCTGTCACGCGAGGCGACCATGAGCGCCTACCTGATGCGCCGGCTGCTGGCGCTGCTGCCGACGCTGCTGTTCGCCAGCATCATCGTGTTCTCGATCGTGCGGCTGGTGCCGGGCGACGTGGTCGACCTGATGCTGAGCCAGAACGACATTAGCGCCGACGTGCGCAGCCGCGAGGAACTGATGCAGCTGCTCGGCCTCGACCGGCCGATGTGGGAGCAATACCTGCACTGGATCGGCAATATCGTGCTGCACGGCGATCTCGGCGTGTCGCTGTGGCAGGGCGAGCCGGTGCTGAAGATGGTGATGGCGCGCATTCCGGTGACGCTGTCGCTTGGCGCCATCGCGCTGGTGGTCGCGTTGTCGGTGGCGCTGCCGATCGGCGTGCTGTCGGCGATCCGGCAGGACAGCGCGGCCGACTACGTGGCGCGCTCGTTCTCGATCCTGATGCTGGCGGTGCCGAGCTTCTGGCTGGGCACGATGGTGATGGTGTTTCCGTCGGTCTGGTGGGGCTGGTCGCCCGAGGTTCGCTACGTGCCGTTCCGCGAAAACCCGCTGCAGCACATCGAGCAGATGCTGGTGCCGGCGATCGTGCTGGGCATGGCGCTGTCGGCGATCACGATGCGGATGACGCGCACGATGATGCTGGAGGTGCTGCGCCAGGACTATATCCGCACCGCCTGGGCAAAGGGGCTGAACGAACGGATGGTGATCCTGCGGCATGCGCTGCGCAACGCGCTGATTCCCGTGGTGACGCTGGTAGGCCTGCAGGCGCCGCTGCTGATCGGCGGCGCCGTCATCATCGAGCAGATCTTCGCGCTGCCCGGCATGGGCCTGCTGCTGCTCGACGCGGTGCATCAACGCGACTATCCGGTGATCACCGGCGTTTTCCTGGTGGTCGGCGTGGCGGTGATGCTGATCAATCTGCTGGTCGACCTCAGCTACGGCTTGTTCGATCCGAAAGTGAGGCATCGCTGATGGCACGTTCCGCGCCCCCCCTGACTCCTGTCGCGCCGACGGCGGCCGACGCCGCCGCGGCGACCGCGGCGGCTTCCGGAGCAACGGCGGCAGCAACCGCAGCAACGGCAACATCGGCGTCCGCCACGGCCCGCCACTGGCCCGGCTTCGGCCTGTTGCGCCGCCTGTTCCGCGACAAGCCGCTCGGCGCGGCAGGCGCGGTGATCTGCGCGATCTTCCTGTTCTGCGGTGTCTTCGCCGATGCGCTGGCGCCCTACGGCGTCAACGAGATCAACATGCTGCATCGCCTGCAGGCGCCGTCGTGGGCCCATCCCTTCGGCACCGACAACCTCGGCCGCGACATGCTGTCGCGCTGCCTGTACGGCGCGCAGCTGTCGGTGGTGATCGGCCTGTCGGCCGCGACGCTGGCCACCGCGGTGTCGGTGCTGCTCGGCATCCTGACCGGCTATCTCGGCGGCAAGTTCGACCTGGTGGCGCAGCGCTTCGTCGATGCGTGGATGAGCTTCCCCGACCTGGTGATCCTGATCGTGGTGGTGTCGGTGCTCGGCCCGGGCAGCTGGCAGATCGTGGTGACGCTGGGCCTGCTGCTCGGCATCGGCGGCTCGCGCATCGTGCGCAGCGCGGTCGTCTCGGTGCGCGAGAACATGTATGTGCACGCCGCGCAGTCGATGGGCGCGTCGACGCCGCGCATCCTGTGGCGCCACATCCTCCCCAACGTGCTGCCGCCGGTGATCGTGCTGTTCACCACCCGCGTCGGTACCGCGATCCTCGCCGAGTCGGGACTGTCCTTCCTCGGCCTGGGCGTGCCGCCGCCGGCGCCGACCTGGGGCGGCATGCTGTCGGGCGACGGCCGCACCTTCATGTTCCAGGGCCCGTGGCTGGCGCTGGCGCCCGGCGCCTGCCTGACCGTGGTCGTCTACGCGATCAACGTCTACGGCGACGCGCTGCGCGACCTGCTCGATCCGCGCATGCGGGGCACGCGGTAGCGACGGTGCCCGGCAACGCGGCAACCGGTACTGCAGCACCCGGTGCCACGGCAGCCGTGAACACGGCGCCCGGCAGCACGGCACGGACTCACCCCCTACAAGAACAGAGACAGGAGACAGCGATGATCGACAACGACAAGGCGGTCCACCGCACGGCGAAACGGGCAGCGGCCATCGCCGCGGCTGTCGCGTTGGCCGGGATGGCAGTGACCGCGGGCAGCGCCATCGCGCAGGCCGAGGCGCCGAAATACGGCGGCACCGTGGAGATCGGCTCTGTCTACCCGACCATCTCCGCCCTGTCGTGGGATCTCGCCGACTGGAACTGGAAGCAGAACTACGACACCGGCCAGATCTACGAGCATCTGTTCGCCGCCGACCTGAGCAAGGCCAAGCGCAACGGCGGCAAGTACGCCTTCCAGGCCGATGCCTGGCTGCCGGAGGACGCGATCCGCGGCGAGCTGGCCGAATCGTGGAAATGGACCGATCCGCTGACGCTCGAGGTCAAGCTGCGCAAGGGCGTCAAGTTCCCCGCCAAGCCCGGCGTGATGGAAGAGCGCGAACTGGTCGCCGAGGATGTGGTGTTCAGCTACAGCCGGCAGGAGGCCAGCGCAAAGAAGATCCCGACGTACTTCGATCACCTGAGCAAGGTCGAGGCGCGCGACAAGCACACGGTGGTGTTCCGCTTCAAGGAATTCAACGCCGAATGGGACTACCGCTTCGGCTGGGGCTACTACTCCGGGATCATGCCCAAGGAGGTGGCCACGGCCGGCGCCGCCAACTGGAAGAACGTCAACGGCACGGGCCCGTTCACGCTGACGCAGTTCGTGCAGGGCAACGCCAGCACCTACACGAAGAATCCGCAGTACTGGGACAGCGAGCGCATCGGCAACAAGGACTACAAGCTGCCCTTCGTCGACAAGGTGGTGCTGCGCACGATCAAGGACGAGGCCACGCGCAACACCATGCTGCGCACCGGCAAGCTCGACATCATGGAGGGCCTGCGCTGGACCGCGGTGGACGAACTCAAGCGCAGCGCGCCACAGCTGCAGTGGTCGCGCTGGCTGTCGTACACGGGCCAGTATCTGGCGCTGCGGGTCGACACCAAGCCGTTCAACGATATCCGCGTCCGGCGGGCGCTGAACATGGCGATCAACAAGCAGGAGATCGTCAAGCAGTACTACGGCGGCAACGCCGAGCTGTTCGCCTATCCCCAGCATCCGGACTATGTCGGTTACTACGAGCCGCTCAGCGCGATGCCGGACAACGTCAAGGAGCTGTTCACCTACAACCCGGACAAGGCACGCAAGCTGCTGGCCGAGGCCGGCTATCCGAAGGGCTTCACCTTCAAGGTGCAGGTGTGCGCCTGCAGCCCGGACCATATGGAGCTGCTGCCGCTGATCGCCGCCTACCTCGAACAGGTGGGCGTGCGCATCCAGATCCAGCCGATGGAGTACGGCGCCTTCCTGTCGGCGATGACGACCAAGACCAACGCGCCCGGCTACATGATGAACAACGGCCACACCAATCCGACCACGACGATCCGCAAGAGCTTCGTCAGCGGCCAGGTGTGGAACGCCTCGCAGTGGAACGATCCGAAGTTCGACAAGCGCGTCGAGGAAGCCTTCGAGCTGCGCGACGTCGGCAAGCGGCAGGAGGCGGTGCGCGCGCTGACGCGCGAGATCGTCGCGCAGGCGCCGTATATCTGGCTGCCGACGCAGTACGTCTATACGGCCTGGTGGCCGTGGGTCAAGAACTACGGCGGCGAACTGCGTGCCGGCGCGGTGCGGCCCGGACCGATCTACGCGCGGCTGTGGATCGATCAGGAGATGAAGAAGAAGATGGGCTTCTGAGCCCAAACCCGCCCAAGCCCGCACACGCCGCCGGCAGCTTTGCCCGATGCCGGCGCCAACCTCGCACCACCAGGAGCAAGCGATGACGCAGCCGATCCTGCAGGTCCGCGACCTGACCACGCGCTTTCGCACCGATCGCGGCGTGGTCACCGCGGTCGATCAGGTCTCCTTCGACGTGGCGCCCGGAGAGACGCTCGCCATCGTCGGCGAATCGGGCTCCGGCAAGAGCGTGACGGCGCTGTCGATCCTGGGGCTGATCCCGCGTCCGGCCGGCTCGATCGACGCCGGCGAGATCCTGTTCGACGGGCAGGACCTGCTCAAGCTCGACGCCGACGCGATGCGCGCGATCCGCGGCAATCGCATCGCGATGATCTTCCAGGAGCCGATGTCGTCGATGAATCCGGCGCTGACGATCGGCAAGCAGATCGCCGAGCCGATCCAGCTGCATCAGAAGCTGCCGTGGAAGACCGCGCTCGGCATGGCCGCCGAGCTGCTCGGCCAGGTGCAGATCCCCGAGCCGGCCAGCCGCCTCAATGCCTATCCGCACCAGTTCTCCGGCGGCATGCGGCAGCGCGCGATGATCGCCATGGCGCTCGCCTGCAAGCCGCAACTGATCATCGCCGACGAGCCGACCACCGCGCTCGACGTCACGGTGCAGGCGCAGATCCTCGATCTGCTGAAGGACCTGGCGCAGCGGCTCGGCACCGCGCTGATCCTGATCACGCACGATCTCGGCGTGGTGGCGCGCTACGCCGATCGCGTCGCGGTGATGTACGGCGGTCGCCTGGTCGAGATGGCTTCGGCCGACGACCTGTACCGCGAGCCGCGCCATCCGTACACGCGCGGGCTGATGGCCTGCGTGCCGCGGCTCGATGGCGATACCAGCCAGGCGCTGGTGCCGATCGAGGGCCAGCCGCCCGACCTGACCGCGCTCGGTCCCGGCTGCGCGTTCCAGCCGCGCTGCGCGCTGGCCCAGGCGCAATGCCGCGTCACGCGCCCTATGCTGCGGACCACCGGCGGCCGCGGCCTGTCCGTTCACCTGAATGCGTGCCACCTGCAGGAGACGCCATGACCGCCACCGCCGCGCTCGACACGCCCGCCATGAAGGACGCCGCCTTGAACGCCGGCGGCATGCCGCTCGCCGCCCCGGCTCCGGCGCCCAGCCCGCGCACCATCGGCCGCGAGATCCTGCGCGTGCAGGACCTGAAGGTGCATTTCCCCGTCACGCGCGGCGTGGTGTTCAAGCGCCAGGTCGGCTCGGTCAAGGCCGTCGACGGCGTCTCGTTCACGCTGCGGCAGGGCGAAACGCTGGGGCTGGTCGGCGAGAGCGGCTGCGGCAAGTCGACCACCGGCCTGGCGATCCTGAAGATGCTGGCCGCCAGCGGCGGGCGCATCGACTACGACGGCACCGACCTGGCCCGGATGACGCGCGCGCAGGAGAAGCATTTCCGCCGCAGCGTGCAGATGGTCTACCAGGACCCGTTCGGCTCGCTGAACCCGCGCATGAAGGTGCGCGATATCGTGGCCGAGCCGCTGGAGATCCATGGCATGGCCGGCGATCGCGCGGCCGTGCGGGTGCGCGTGGGCGAGCTGCTGGAGATGGTCGGGCTGCTGCCGTATATGGCCGACCGCTATCCGCACGAGTTCTCCGGCGGGCAACGCCAGCGCATCGGCATCGCCCGCGCGCTGGCGCTCAAGCCCGGCGTGATCGTCTGCGACGAGCCGGTGTCGGCGCTGGACGTCTCGATCCAGGCGCAGGTGGTCAACGTCTTCATGGACCTGCAGCGGCGGCTCGGGCTGTCGTATCTGTTCATCGCGCACGACCTGGCGGTGGTGCGCCATATCAGCGACCGCATCGCGGTGATGTACCTGGGCCGCATCGTCGAGATCGCCGATCGGGACGCGCTCTATGCGCAGCCGCGCCACCCCTATACGCAGGCGCTGCTGTCCGCGGTGCCGGTGGCCAATGTCCAGGCGGAACGGCAGCGCAAGCGCATCGTGCTGCGTGGCGAGGTCCCCAGCCCGATGCACCCGCCGTCGGGCTGCCGCTTTCATACGCGTTGCCCGGTGGCGATGGAGCGCTGCAAGTCGCAGGAGCCGGCGCTGCGCGACAGCGGCGACGGGCAGATGGTGGCCTGCCACCTGTATGACTGATCTTGACGGCTGATCTTGAAGGCCGGCCTTTACGGCTCGTCTTGACGGCTGGTCTGCCCGGTTGACCGAGCCGGCGGCGCCGATCGCCGCAGCACCGCTATGCCGCTACGCCGGCGACAGGATCCCCATCAGCAGCGGCCGCACGAACAGGTCGGCCGCGTTGTCGGCCGACGCATCGCGTACCCAGCGGCGCAGCTCGACCGCGGCGTTGATCATGCCGTTGATCTGCAGGGCGGCGATCGACTGGTCCAGCGGCCGGATCGATCCATCCTGCATGCCCTGCACCAGGAATCGTACGAAGCGCGCCGACAGCCGGTTCATCGTCAGCATCTTCTCCTTGCGCATTTCCTCGGGCAAGGCGCCATAGATCGTCAGCCGCAGCAGCGGCCCCTGGCTGGAGAACTGGTAGTGGACCAGCGCGCGCGTGGCCGCGCACAGCTTGTCCCAGCCGGTGCCCGCCCCGTTCTCGACCAGCGTCTGCGTGCTGCGTATCACATCGAACATCCGATCGAAGCAGGCGCCGATCAGGTCGTCCTTGTTCTCGTTGTGGTGGTAGAACGACCCCTTGGTCAGATTGAGCCGCGCCGAAATGCGGTCAGCCGACGCGCCCCGATAGCCCTGCTCGTTCAGCAGTTCGGTGGCGGCGCGCAGGAAGGCCTGCTGCGTGGTTTCCGGCTGGTCCAGGCAAGGCAGCAGCGCGGCGGTATCGAGCGTCGGCTGCCAGCGCGCCGCACGCGAGCCGATGCCGTGCAGCAGCAGATCGATCACCGACTCGGCGACCTTCGGATAGTCCTCGGGCTCGTAGCGCTCGATCCAGACCATCGCGCCCGTCGCCAGCGACAGCAGCAGGTGGGCGCGCGCGCTGAGCACGCTGCGCTCGGCCGCGTCCACCGGCGTGCGCTCGCGCAGCAGTTGGCGGATGCGGCGGAACATGTCGTTGTACGCGCTGAACGCGACCTCGGCATGGCTGTCCGGCAGCGTGCGGATCTCGCGGAAGCTCATCAGCTCCGGACGTTCTCCGGTGGCCGTCAGCGCGAGCCGCGCGAAGAACAAGCGGATGAAGCCCGCCACCCGCTCGCCCGGCGTGGGCAGCTCGCTCGCCTGCGCCGCGATGCCGACCATCTCGTCGATGGTCCGCAACAGGCAGGCGACCACCAGGTCTTCCTTCTTGCGGTAGTAGTAGGTGATGCTGTTGGTGCTCAGGCCCACGTCCTGCGCGACATCCGACAGCGTGGTGCCGCGCACGCCCTTGCGATTGAAGCGCATCGCGGCCGCATCGAGAATGGTCTCGCGCTTCTCGACATAGCGGCGCGTCGGGCGGGCTTCGACAGGGTCCTTGAGCATGGAGGGGAGCGTTGGGCAGTCGATCGGTCGGCGGATTATAGCGGGCGGGTGGCGGCCACCCTGACGCCTCATGCCATCGCCTTGCCCCCACGAAACCCATCCCGCAGTTCGCGCTTGAGCACCTTGCCGATCGCGCTGCGCGGCAGCTGCGCGCACAGCTCCAGCGCGGCAAGCCGCTGGGTCTTGCCGACCTGCGCATTGACCCATTCGCGCAGCGCCTCGGCATCGACGTCCGCGCCCTGGCGCAACACCACGAAGGCCACCGGCGTCTCGCCCCAGCTCTGCGACGGCACGCCGACGACCGCGCATTCGACCACGTCCGCATGCTGCTGCAGCACCGCTTCGAGGTCGCTCGGATAGATGTTGAAGCCGCCGCTGATGATCATGTCCTTCTTGCGGTCCATCAGCGTCAGGAAGCCGTCCTCGTCGAAGCGGCCGACGTCGCCCGTGCGGATAAAGCGCTTGCCGGTGGCGTCATACCACTCCGCGGCGGCGGTCTTGTCGGGCTGCTTGTGATAGCCCGCCATGATGGTGTTCGAATGCCCCACCACCTCGCCGATCTGGCCGACCGGCACCTCGTTGCCGTCGTCGTCGATCAGCCGGATGTCGTGCCCTTCCATCGGCTTGCCGACGGTATGGAGCTTGTCCGGAAACTCGTGGGCGGCCAGCACGCAACTGCCGCCGCCTTCGGTCATGCCGTAGTACTCGACCAGTCCACCCGGCCAGCGGCGCAGAATGTCGGCCTTCAGCGCCGCGCCGAGCGGGGCGCTGGTCGAGAACTTCATCCGGAACGACGACAGGTCGTAGCGATCGAAATCCTCCCTGGCCAGCAGCCGCTGGTATTGCACCGGGACCAGCATCGCGTGCGTGACGCGGTGCCGCTCGGCCAGTTCGAGATAGCGTTGCGCATCGAACTTCGGCATCAGCACCACGGTGCCGCCGAGCGCCAGCGTCGGAATGAAGCTGACCAGCGTGGTGTTCGAATACAGCGGCGTGGCGATCAGCGTCACCGCGTCGGGCCCGTAGCCGCCGCTCTCGTGCGTGCGGCGGATCTGGTTCCAGCGCAGCGCGTGGTCGTGCACGATGCCCTTGGGCGCGCCCGTGGTGCCGGACGAATAGATGATGTTGAAGACCTGCCCCTCGCGCAGCGGCGTCTCGCGCGGCCGGCTGCCGGCCGGCGCCAGCCAGTCGGCGAAGGCCTTGCCGGTCTGCGCGCCGCCCAGTCCGATGCGCGGCACCGTGGCTTCGATGCCGGCGCCCTGCAGGGCGTCGAGCACCGGCGCGTCGACGAACAGCAGCCTCGCATCCGAATCGGCGATCATGCCGGCCAGTGCCTGCGGGGTCGACGACGGTGCCAGCGGTGCGATCGCGACGCCGGCGCGCAGCCCGCCCAGGAACACCGCCGCGTACTCGATCGACGCGGCGGCGCAGATCGCCAGCGCATCGCCCGGCTGCAGGCCATCGCGCTGCAGGGCCGCCGCGACGCGGTCGACCAGTTCGTCGAACTCGCGATACGACAGGCTGGCGCGATCGTCGATGACGGCGGGATGCGCGGGACGGGCGTTGGCGTGGGCACGGACGCAGTCGGCGAGATTGCCGAGCGGCTGGTCCAGCAGGGACGCGATCTGCATGGCGGGAAGTCTCCGTGATGGGGCCGGCCCGATGCATGCGCCATGGCGAGGCGCAACCACGCAAGGCACGCGAATCTGGCCGACCTCTTTTTCTAATTCGGTCAGCGCTCATTGTAAGCGCTACATCTATCCCGTGCAGTTATCGGTTCCACGAGTATACGGCCCCATACCGTAACAACGAATCGGGGTATGGACCACCTCGATCGGCTCGATTGGCTCGATCGCTCGATCGGCTTGCTCAACTCGACGACGCGGCCTGCCCCCGCCGTGCCGCCTCGATCGTGGCGATGTCGATCTTCTTCATCGTCATCATCGCGTCGAAGGCGCGCTTGGCCGCCGCGCGATCGGAACTCGTCACCGCATCGAGCAGCGCCCGCGGGGTGATCTGCCACGACAGGCCCCAGCGGTCCTTGCACCAGCCGCATTCGCTTTCCTGGCCGCCATTCGAGACGATCGCGTTCCACAGGCGGTCGGTCTCGGCCTGGTCCTCGGTCCTGACCAGGAAGGAGAAGGATTCGTTGTGCTTGAAATGCGGGCCACCATTCAGCCCTACGCAAGGGATGCCGATCACGGTGAACTCGACCATCAGGACATTGCCCTCCTTGCCGTCGGGATAGTCGCCCGGCGCACGGTGGACGGCGCCGACAGCGCTGTCGGGAAAGGTCTGGGCATAGAAGTTGGCGGCGTCGAGCGCGTCGCCGTCGTACCACAGACAGATGGTGTTCTTGCTGGTCATTTCGCGTCTCCTGGAGAAATGGGCGCCGGCATCGGGCCCGACATCGGCACGAATTAGCCTATACCCATTTCCGCCGATCGGAGACGCCGGACGGAAGATGTCCGCGCGGAGGTGTCCGCCCGGAGGTGTCCGCCCGGAGGTATCCACCCGGAGATGTTCGCCCGGAGATGTCCGCCGGGAGACGTCCGCCGGGAGACGTCCGCCGGGAGGCGTACGGCGGCAGACGTACGGCGGGGGATGCCCGCCGCCCGGCGCTACTTGATCCGCTGCTTCTCCAGCTTGCGCGCCAGCGTGCGGCGGTGCATGCCGAGCCGGCGCGCCGCCTCGGAGATATTGAAGCCGGTGGCGGCCAGCGTCTCGTGGATGTGCTCCCACTCGAGCGTCTTGATCGAGGTGGGACGGCCGGTGACCTCGACGTCCACATCGCCGGTGGCGCGCTCGAAGGCGGCCTCGATGTCGTCGGTGGTCGACGGCTTGGCCAGATAGTGGCAGGCGCCGAGCTTGACCGCCTCGACCGCGGTGGCAATGCTGGCGTAGCCGGTCAGCACCACGATCAGCATGTCCGCATCGTGCGCATGCAGCGCCTGCACGCAGGCCAGGCCCGAGGCCTCGCCCTTGAGCTTCAGGTCCACCACCGCATAGCCCGGCGAATGCTCCTTCAGCAGTTCGTTCATCCCTTCGAGGCTGGTCGCATGCAGGACCTGATAGCCGCGCCGCTCGAACGAGCGGCGCAACGTGCGGGCGAAGGCCGCATCGTCCTCGACGATCATCAGCACGCGACCGGCCTCGGCCTGCGGCTGGGTGGTCTGGGTCGATTGATCGGCCGCAGCAGTGCCGCGCTCGGGATCATTGGGCTGCATCTTCGGCCTCCTCTTCCAGCGTGATTGCCGCCAGCGGCAGCTTCATCGTCACCATCGCGCCGCCTTGCGGACGGTTGTGCGCGGCCACGCTGCCGCCGAGCGTGCGGGCGACATTGACGACCAGGAACAGCCCCAGTCCGCCGCCCGGCCGGCCCTTGCTCGACTGATAGGGCTTGCCCAGCCGCTCGAGCATCTGCGGCGCGAAACCGGGGCCTTCGTCGAGCACCGACAGCACCAGCGTATCATCCTCGCGCCGCACGTCGAGGCCGACCCAGCGCGGCGAGGCCTCCAGCGCGTTGTCGAGCACGTTGCAGACCATCTGCTTGATGGCCGAGTCCGACAGGATCGGCAGGTCCTGGCCAAAGCGGTATTCGTAGGAGAACTCGCCGACCGGCCGCGTCGCGCGCCATTCGGCGACCAGATCGTCGACGAAGCGGCGCACCGTGGTTTCGGTCAGTGCCTCGCCGCGCGCCTCGCCCGCCGACAACAGGATGCCGCTGACGATGGACTTGCAGCGCTGCACCTGGGTCTGCATCTCGCCGAGTTCCTGCAGCAGTTCCGGGTCCTTCGAGAACGGTTCCATGCGGCGCCAGTCGGACAGGATCACCGCCAGCGTGGCCAGCGGCGTGCCCAGTTCATGCGCGGCGCCGGAGGCCAGCAGGCCCATGCGGACGATATGTTCTTCCTCGGCGGCGCGCTGGCGCAGGTCGGCCAGATGCTCGTCGCGGGCGCGCAGATTGCGCATGATCCGCGTGATGAAGACCACCAGCAGGGCCGCGTTCAGCACGAAGCAGATCAGCATGCCCTGGATATAGAGGCTGGCGAGCCCCTGCTCGTGATCCGGCGGCAGCGCCAGCGGCTTGCCGACCAGCGCCAGGCCCGCGAAGCACGAGGCGGTGACCACCACGATCACCCAGATCGACCACGCCTGCAGCAGCACCGCGCCGAGGATCACCTGCAGCAGGTAGAGGAAGACAAAGGGATTGGAGGCGCCGCCGCTCAGGTACAGCAGCGCGGTCAGCATGCCGATATCGACCAGCAGCGAGACGAACAGCTGCGTCTGCGAGACCTCGGCGACGAAACGCAGCCGCAGCAGGCTCAGCGCGTTGAAGGCGATCAGGCCGAGCAGCACCGCCAGCATCTGGTTGACCGGCAGCGGCACGTCGAGGCCGAAATGCACCACGCTGATGGTGGCGACCTGGCCGAGCACCGCGATCCAGCGCAGCTCGATCAGCTGCTCCATGTTCTTGCGGGCGGTCGCGTCGAGCGCGCGCTCGCCCCGCCGCTCGGGGGCCGGGGCGCCCTTGGCGGCGGACAGCGCGGCGCTCGCGGGCTTCGGAGGGGAATCGGTGGAAAGAGGCATCAATCAGGGTCGAAGCAGGATGGCGCCGGGGCTCGAAGCGAGCCGCCGCGGCGCGGGCCGTGGCACGCCGTACATGCCAGACATGTCAGACATGCCGGACGTGCGGGGCAAGCCCGGCGGACCGGCATGCCCCGCATTGTCCCTCATCGGCCGCGGCGCAGCCGAAGTTCCTCGCGGCCGACGTACCAGGCGGCGCCCAGCACCATCAGCGCCAGCCCGTACCAGGTCAGCGCGTAGACCAGATGGCTGTTGTGAAAAGTCACCACGGTCAGCCCGCCGACCGGCCAGCGGCGCGGCGCGCCCGACGCGCCGAACGCCTCCTGCGGGCCGGCGTCGGCATCGATGAAGTAAGGCGCGACCCGTTCGAGCCCGCGCGCGGCGGCGATCGCCTGCACATCGCGGGAATACCACCGATCGGCGGCCGGATCGTTGCGGCGCAGGAAGCCGCCGCCGGTCTGGCTGATGCGCAGCAGGCCGGTGACCGTGGTCTCGCCGGACGGCTCGTCCTTGGCGCGGCTCTCGCGCGAGCGGAATTCGGGCGGCACGAAGCCGCGGTTGATCAGCACGACGGTGCCGTCGCGCATGCGCATCGGCGTCATCACCCAGAAGCCGCCGCCGAACGCGGTGGTGGCCTGCACCAGCGTCTCGCGATCGTGCAGGAAGGTGCCCGTCACGCGCACATGCCGGTATTCGTCGGCCGCGGCGCTGACCAGCGGCCAGCGCTCGGGCGCCGGCGCGTCCACCGGCGGCGCATGCACGCGCGACTCGACGCGTTCGATCAGGTCGAGCTTCCAGGCGCGGCGCTCGACCTGCCAGGTGCCCAATGCAAACAGCCCGGCGAAAGCCAGTACCGCCAGCAGCGCCAGCACCGCGAGGGCGGCCGGGCTGCGGGGAACGGGCTTGCGATCCGGGCTGTGGTTTGCGGGACGAGGCGTGGTCAAGGCATCGACTTCATGTCGTGCGTCATCACCGGCATCATATTCGTGTTCATGTGATACATGACCCAAAGCGAGCCGGCAAGCGTGATGACGACCAGCACGATCGTGAAGATCAGCGCCAGCATGTTCCAGCCACCTTCCGACTTGGTGTTCATGTGCAGGAAGTAGATCATGTGGACCACGATCTGCACGGCGGCGAAGCCGAGAATCACCAGCGCGGTGGTGTTCTGGTTGTCGATGACCTTGCCCATCACCAGCCAGAACGGGATCGCCGTCAGGATCACCGACAGCACGAAGCCGATCACATAGCTCTTCAGGGTGCCATGCGCGGCGCCGTCGTCGTGATCGTGGTGATCGTCGTGGCCATGGCCGTGATCGCCGTGATGGCCGTGGCCGCCCTGGTCGGCCAGGTTCGAGAACGAATAGTCGTGGGCGCTCATACCATCACTCCCATCAGATAGACGAAGGTAAACACGCCGATCCAGACCACATCCAGAAAGTGCCAGAACAGCGACAGGCACATCAGGCGGCGCTTGTTGGCCGCGATCAAGCCGTGCTTGTTCAGCTGGAACATCAGCGTGATCAGCCAGATGATGCCGAAGGTCACGTGCAGGCCGTGGGTGCCGACCAGCGTGAAGAACGAGGACAGGAACGCGCTGCGCTGCGGCACCGCGCCTTCGTGGATCAGGTGCGAGAACTCGTACAGTTCCAGGCCGACGAAGGCCGCGCCCAGCAGGCCGGTGATGGCCAGCCACACCATCGTGCCCTTGAGCTTGTTGCGCTGCATCTCCAGCATCGCGAAGCCGTAGGTGATCGACGACAGCAGCAGCATCGACGTGTTCAGCGCCACCAGCGGCAGGTCGAACAGGTCGGCGCCCGACGGGCCGGCCGCATAGCTGCGGCCCAGCACGCCGTGCACGGCGAACAGGCAGGCGAAGATGAGGCAGTCGCTCATCAGGTACAGCCAGAAGCCCAGCATCGTCCCGTTCTGCGGGTGATGCTCGGTCGGCAGGTAGAAGCGCAGCTCGTTGGAGCCGCCGCGGACCGGCGCGCCGCTGGCGCCGGCCGGTTGGGTTGCGATGGTGTCAAGCATGTTGTGCAAGCAGGCGGGTGCGTTCTTCCTCGGTGCGGACGACGTGCTCCGCCGGGATGTAGTAGTCACGCTGGTAGTTGAAGGTGTGGCCGATCGCGACCGCCAGCAGGGCGACGAACGCGACGGCGGCCGGCAGCCACATATGCCAGATCAGCGCAAAGCCCAGCACCGTCGACAGGCCGGCGAGGATGATGCCCGCACCGGTGTTCTTCGGCATGTGGATCGGCAGGAAGCCCTTCTGCGGACGCTCGTAGCCGCGGTCCTTCATCTGCCACCAGGCGTCGTTGTCGTGCACCACGGGCGTGAACGCGAAGTTGTACGCGGGCGGCGGCGACGAGGTCGACCATTCCAGCGTGCGGCCATCCCACGGATCGCCGGTCACGTCGCGCAGCTGGGCACGGCGCTTGAAGCTGACCACCAGCTGGATCACGAAGGCGGCGATGCCGATCGCGATCAGGAACGCACCGACGGCGGCGACCTGGAACCAGATCTGCAGCGACGGATCGGTGAAGTGGCTGACGCGGCGGGTCACGCCCATCAGGCCCAGCACGTACAGCGGCATGAACGCGGCATAGAAGCCGACCAGCCAGAACCAGAACGAGACCTTGCCCCAGAAATCGTCGAGCTTGAAGCCGAACGCCTTCGGGAACCAGTAGTTGATGCCGGCGAACAGGCCGAACAGCACGCCACCGATGATCACGTTGTGGAAGTGGGCGATCAGGAACAGGCTGTTATGCAGCACGAAGTCGGCGGGCGGCACGGCGAGCAGCACGCCGGTCATGCCACCGATCACGAAGGTGACCATGAAGCCCACGGTCCACAGCATCGGCACTTCGAAGCGGATGCGGCCGCGGTACATCGTGAACAGCCAGTTGAAGATCTTCGCCCCGGTCGGGATCGAGATGATCATCGTCGTGATGCCGAAGAACGAGTTGACGCTGGCACCCGAACCCATCGTGAAGAAGTGGTGCAGCCAGACCAGGTACGACAGCACCGTGATCACGACCGTCGCGTAGACCATCGACGCATAGCCGAACAGGCGCTTGCGGCAGAAGGTCGACACCACTTCCGAGAAGATGCCGAACGCCGGCAGGATCAGGATGTACACCTCGGGGTGGCCCCAGATCCAGATCAGGTTCACGTACATCATCGGGTTGCCGCCGAAGTCGTTCGTGAAGAAGTTGGTGCCGACGTAGCGGTCCAGCGACAGCAGCGCGAGCACGGCCGTCAGCACCGGGAAGGCGGCGACGATCAGCACGTTGGTGCACAGCGAGGTCCAGGTGAAGACCGGCATCTTCATCATGCTCATGCCCGGGGCGCGCATCTTGACGATGGTCACCAGCAGGTTGACGCCTGACAGCAAGGTACCGATGCCCGCTATCTGCAAGGCCCAGATGTAGTAATCCACCCCCACGTCCGGACTCTGCAGGATGCCCGACAGCGGCGGATAGGCCAGCCAGCCCGTCTTGGCGAATTCGCCGACGAACAGCGACACCATCACCAGCACGGCGCCGGCGGTGGTCATCCAGAAGCTGAAGTTGTTCAGGAACGGGAAGGCCACGTCGCGCGCGCCGATCTGCAGCGGCACCACGTAGTTCATCAGGCCCGTGACCAGCGGCATCGCGACGAAGAAGATCATGATCACGCCGTGGGCGGTGAAGATCTGGTCGTAGTGATGCGGTGGCAGGTAGCCCATGTTGTCGCCGAAGGCGATCGCCTGCTGCAGACGCATCATGATCGCGTCGGCAAAGCCGCGCAGCAGCATCACCAGGCCGAGCACCATGTACATGATGCCGATCTTCTTGTGATCGATGCTGGTGAACCACTCGTGCCACAGGTAGCCCCAGGCGCGGAAATAGGTCAGCGCGCCGACGAGCGTCAGCCCGCCGAGCACGACCGCCGCGAAGGTGGCGATCAGGATGGGCTCGTGCAGCGGAATCGCCTCCCAGGAGAGACGGCCGAAAATGAGCTTGGTGAGGTCGAAACTGTCAAGCATGCTGGTCAACGCCGGCTACAGCGCGTTGTGTGAGGGGTAGCTGGGGAAGCGTCACGGCGGCGGATTCGCCGGCCGGCGCAAAGGTGGACGCCGCCGGGCCGAAGGCACCGGAGCCGTCCGGATCGGCGACCGTGCACATGCCGCCGACATAGCTGCGCACCGGCGCATCCTGCAGGCCAAGGCGCGCGCGCGTGGCGGGGTCGAGCGTGGCGACGTTGAAGGCGCCGGGCTTGCCCTGGCCGCCCTGCTCGTCGATCGCCATCATTTCGTTCATGCACATCCGGTTCGCTTCGACGCAGCGGTTCAGGATCTTGTCGTACAGGCCCTTGTCGACGCTGGCGTAGTAGCGCACCGGCTCGCGTTCGCTCGGCTGCTCCAGCTTCAGGTAGTCCTCCCGGGTCAGGGTCTGGCCGCTGGCCTTGGCCTTGGCGATCCACTGCTCGAAGCCCTGCTCGTCCAGGCCGTGGAACTTGAAGCGCATGCCGGAGAAGCCCGCGCCGCTGTAGTTGGCCGACAGGCCCTCGTATTCGCCAGGCTTGTTGATGACCGCATGCAGCTTGGTCTCCATGCCCGGCATCGCGTAGATCTGCCCTGCCAGCGCCGGCACGAAGAACGAGTTCATGACGGTCGAGGCGGTGATCTTGAACTGGATCGGACGGTCGACCGGCGCCGCCATTTCATTGACGGTGGCGATGCCGTGCTCCGGATAGAAGAACAGCCACTTCCAGTCCAGCGCCACGACTTCCACCGTCAATGGCTTGACGTTGGTCGGCAGCGAACGCTTGGCGTCGATCCGCTCCAGCGGCCGGTACGGGTCCAGCGCATGGGTGCTGACCCAGGTGATCGCGCCCAGCGCGATGATGATCAGCAGCGGCGCCGACCAGATCACCAGTTCCAGCACCGTGGAATGGTCCCAGTCGGGCGAGTAGGGGGCGTCCTTGTTCGACGCCCGATACCGCCAGGCGAAGAACAGCGTCAGCGCGATCACCGGGACGATGATCAGCAGCATCAGCGCCGTGGAGATGTATATTAGGTTACGTTGCTGTACCGCAATGTCACCCGAAGGAGACAACAACACAGCATTACAACCTGTCAATAGGGTAATGGCGGGCAGCAAAATCAACCCGCGAATGGTATTAATGAGGGGCATTGCCGGCAGAGGAAATAGCGTAGCCGTCTTGGGGGAGACTGGTACTACGAATGCTTCGGGTGCGACGGACGCAGCTGTTACAACCGGAGCGAAATGTACTCTATTCGGCAAGCGCGGAGAATTGGACATTTTGTCCCAATGGTCGCGGCGCCTGGCGGGCGCGTCCGTCCGGCGTAGCGCTATCTGATTTAGCGAGGAAGCATGTCGAGTATCACGCACGATTCGCAAGCGCCTTTCCCTTCACTTCCCGCCAGCGACGACCGATCGCATTCGCCGGTCGCGCCGGGCGAGATCGCCACCGGCGTCGTCATTGGCCGGGCCTCCGAGTACTTCGACTTCTTCGTCTACGGCATCGCCTCGGTGCTGGTCTTCCCGTCGGTGTTCTTCCCGTTCGTCGGGCGGCTGGAAGGGACGCTCTACGCCTTCACCATCTTTGCGATCGCCTTTTTCGGGCGCCCGCTGGGCACCGCGCTGTTCATGGCGATCCAGCGGCGCTGGGGCCGCGGCGTCAAGCTGACCGCCGCGCTGTTCCTGCTGGGCTGTTCGACCGTCGGCATCGCCTTCCTGCCCGGCTATGCCTCGCTGGGCGAGAACGCGATCGTGATGCTGGCGGTGTTCCGCTTCCTGCAGGGCGTGGCCTTCGGCGGCTCGTGGGACGGCCTGCCGTCGCTGCTGGCGCTGAACGCGCCGCCCGACCGGCGCGGCTGGTACGCGATGCTGGGCCAGCTGGGCGCGCCGATCGGCTTCCTGGTCGCCAGCGGGCTGTTCCTGTACCTGCACGCCAACCTGGCGGCGGACGACTTCCTCGAGTGGGGCTGGCGCTATCCGTTCTACGTGGCCTTCGCCATCAACGTGGTCGCGCTGTTCGCCCGGCTGCGCCTGGTAGTGACCGAGGAATACACCCGGCTGCTGGAGGAAGGCGAGCTCGAGCCGATCAGCACCCGTGAGATGGTGCGCGGCCAGGGCTACAACATCTTCATCGGCGCCTTCGCCGCGCTGGCCAGCTACGCGCTGTTCCACCTGGTGACGGTGTTCCCGCTGTCCTGGCTGGCGCTGCAGGCGACGCAAAGCGTCAACAGCGTGCTGAAGGTGCAGATCGCCGGCGCGCTGGTCGGCATCGTCGGCACCATCCTGTCGGGCTGGATCGCCGACCGCATCGGCCGGCGCACCACGCTGGGCCTGCTGGCGACGCTGATCGGCGTGTTCAGCCTGTTCACGCCGATGCTGCTCGGCGGCGGCGAGGCGGCGCAGGACCTGTTCATCCTGATCGGCTTCCTGCTGCTCGGCCTGTCGTATGGCCAGGCGTCCGGCACCGTGACCTCGAACTTCGAACGGCGCTTCCGCTATACCGGCGCGGCGCTGACCTCGGACTTCGCCTGGCTGTTCGGCGCCGCGTTTGCTCCGCTGGTCGCGCTCGGCCTGTCGGTCAAGTTCGGCCTGGTCGCGGTCAGCATCTACCTGCTGTCCGGCGTCGCGTGCACGATGCTGGCGCTGCGCATCAACCGCGCGCTCGAAACGCGCGACTGAGCCTCGGCCACCGAGACCGGCGCGGCGGCTCCGGCCGCCGCGCCCATCCTTCTCAGCCGGTCGTGGCCGGAGCGCAGTGACGGGGCGGCGCGGTCGGCTTGATTGCCTGCGCGACCGTCCGCTCCACCCTCCGCTCGACTGCGCGCTCGACCGCCACTAGACAACGCGCTCGCGACGATGCGCCTCCGCGGCTCTGGCCTCTCTATATATAGGGGTGGGTCCGCGGAGCCGCCCTCCCCGGGGCGCCGGCATTGGCAAACGCCTTCTGCGCCAGCACAATCTCCCTGTCGCCACTCTCGCTTCACACCATGCCATTCCTGGCAGAACATCACGACTGTTCCGGCTGGCACGGCGAAATGGCCGAACGCATCCGCGCGTTCGACTGGTCCACCACCGAGCTGGGCCCGATCGACCGCTGGCCGCCCAGCCTGGCCGCCGCGGTCCGGCTGCTGCTGGCCTCGCCGGTGCCGATGGTGATGTTGTGGGGCCGGCCGGGCTACATGATCTACAACGATGCCTACGCCGTCTTCGCGGGCGGCCGGCATCCGTATCTGCTGGGCTGCCCGGTCGAACTGGGGTGGCCCGAGGTGGCCGACTTCAACCGCCACGTGATGCAGACCTGCCTGGCCGGCGGCACGCTGTCCTTCCGCGACAAGGAACTGGTGCTGCTGCGCAACGGACGTCCCGAAGAGGTCTGGATGGACCTCTACTACAGCCCGGTGGCCAACGACGACGGCGCCCCCTCCGGCGTGCTGGCGGTGGTGGTCGAGACCACCGAGCGCGTGCTGACCGAGCGCTGGCGGCAGGAAGCCGAGACGGCGCTGCAGCAGGCCAACGAACGGCTGCAGCTGGCGCTCAATACCGGCGCGGTGCTGGGCACCTGGGTCTGGGACATCGCCTCCGATACCCTGACCGGGGACGAACGCTTCGCCCGCACCTTCTCGGTCGGACTGGCCCAGGCTGTGCAAGGCGTGCCGCGCACGATCATCAACGCGGTGATCCACCCGGACGACATCGAGGAACTGGCCCGCCTGACCGACGAGGCCATCCGCACCGGCGCGCCGTTCCGCGCCGAATACCGGATCCGGCGCGCCCACGACAGCTATCTGTGGGTCCAGGCCAACGGCCAGTGCGAGTTCGACTCGCATGGCGAGCCCTACCGCTTTCCCGGCGTGCTGATCGACATCGACGAGCGAAAGCTCGCCGAGCAGGCGCTGCGGCAGCTGACCGAGACGCTGGAAAAGCGCGTCGCCGACGCGATCGCGGCGCGCGCGCTGGCCGAGGGCCAGCTGCGGCAGGCGCAGAAGATGGAGGCGATCGGCAACCTGACCGGCGGCATCGCGCATGACTTCAACAACGTGCTGCAGGTCATCAGCGGCAACCTGCAGATGCTCGCCACCGAAGCCGGCGACAACCCGATCGCGCAGGGCCGCATCGCGACGGCCGCCAACGCGGTGCGCCGCGGCGCCAAGCTGGCCTCGCACCTGCTGGCCTTCGCGCGCCGCCAGCCGCTGTCGCCGGCGGTGGTCAATCCCGGCCGGCTGATCGGCGGCATGGCCGAGATCCTGCATCGGGCGCTGGGCGAGGCGATCAAGGTCGAGACGCAGACGCCCGACGACCTGTGGAACATCAAGGCGGACCGCAACCAGCTCGAGAACGCGCTGCTGAACCTGGCCATCAACGGCCGCGACGCGATGCGCGGCGGCGGCACGCTGACCATCTCGGCCGCCAATATCGTGCTCGACGGCATGCCATCCTCCGACGCCGACACCTGGACCACCAACGCGCCCGAACGGCCGGACGGCGACTACGTGGTCTTTCGCGTGGCCGACACCGGTACCGGCATGACCGCCGACGTGCTGGAGCACGCCTTCGAGCCCTTCTTCACCACCAAGGCCGACGGCCACGGCACCGGCCTGGGCCTGAGCATGGTGTTCGGCTTCGTCAAGCAGAGCGGCGGCCATATCGCGATCCAGAGCACCGTCGGCCGCGGCACCACGGTGCAGATGTTCTTCCCCCGCTGCGTCGAGGCAGAAACGCCCGAGACCGCGGAGCAGGAGCCGGCGCCGGTCGGCGGCGGCGAGACCATCCTGGTGGTCGAGGACGATCCCGACGTGCGCATCACCGCGGTCGAGATGCTGGCCCAGCTGGGCTATCGCGTGCGCATCGCGCCGAACGGCGACGCCGCCTGGTCGCTGATCGACAGCGGCATCGGCATCGACCTGCTGTTCACCGACGTGATCATGCCCGGCACCATCAAGGGCGGCGAACTGGCGCGCCGGGCGGCGCAGCGCCGGCCGCCGATTCCGGTGCTGTTCGCCTCCGGCTATACCCGCGACGAGATCTTTCACCTGGGCAGGCTCGACCACGGGGTGACGCTGCTGAACAAACCCTATCGGCGCGACGATCTGGCCCGCGCGGTCCGGGCCGTGCTGGACGCCCATCGGCGCAAGAGCGAGCCGGCGCCTGTGCAGTTGCCGCAGCCCCGGCGCGATGGCGTGGCCGCCACCGTATTGCTGGTGGAGGACGACGTCCCGTCGCGCGAGGCACTGCAGGAAGTACTGCTCGGCTTCGGCCTGGACTGCGCCGCGGCAGCTTCGGCGGAGGAAGCGCTGCAACTGGCCGACGCCCGGCGCTTCGACGTGCTGCTGACCGATATCACGCTGCCGGGCATGGCCGGCGACGCGCTGGCCGTAGCGCTGCGCGCGCAGCAGCCGCATATCGATGTGGTGCTGATGACCGGCTATGGCGCCGGCGCGGACCTGCAGGAGCCGATCGCCGGTGCGCGCGTGTTGGGCAAGCCGATCGACCTGTCGACCTTGCGGCGCGAGCTCGGCCCGTGGATGGGGGACATCGAGGCGATGCAATAGTCGGGCGCAAGCGTCGGCGTCCTCCCGCTGCCCCTAGCGCGGCGGCGGCCGCCGCTTGTACCAGGCATAGCCGGGCTCGACATCGGCCGCCCCTGGATGCCCGACGCTATACGGATTCTCCGACACCATCGTCACAAAGCCGACCGGCTCACCGGCGCGCTGCCGCGCCCGCAGCGCCTCGCAACGCGCCAGCACGGCGGCAAGCTGATCCGGGCCGTAGTCCTCGGCATGCGCGGCAGGCACGCCGTCGGCGTCGTAGGTGGTCCAATAGACTTTGTACATGCGGTTCTCGCAGCGGAAACTTCGCGACGTCCGAATCGCTCGCAAGCGGACAACCCCGACCGAAATCCTCGGCGTCGGTCGATGCGTTGTCATGCTGCGATGCGGGGCGGGCCGGCAACAGCGAGAACCCAATCGAGCCGGCCCACAAACCGCGTTCGATTTCGTCGCCACACTATTGGAATGCAACAAGCCCCACTGCTTTGCAAGCAAGAAGCGGATGTAACGTCGGCGTCCCGAAGCTAAGATCAGTCTTTGTGCCTAACGGCACGCACAAATGCGAAAAGGGCGCTTATTAGGCGCCCTTTTCCAATCCCAGCCCCGGAGTCTGAGCACTGACTGTTTGGCACCCCGCTTGCGCGGGTCGTGGCCAGGAGAAGACCTTGCCGGGGATTACTCGGCGAGTATAGCAGGACGGAATCCCCATGCAAGGCTTCTACCCGGCGCTTCAGCGCACCTTCTCGGTGGCTCGATTGCACGCCTACCACGATGGCGAACCGGCCCCTTCGAAACTCGACATCGCCACGCGCTATGCACACAACATGGATGTCGCGATGCGCTTGTCTCCGGCTTTGCACGTGCTGGAGGTGGCGCTTCGCAACAATATCCACAGCGCCTTTTCGGCGAAATACGGCACCGCGACGTGGTACGACACGGCGGAGTGGCTCGGGTACAAGCAGATCGGCCAGATTGCGGTCGCGCGCACAACCCTTCACAAGGCACAAAAGACCGAAACACCAGATCGATTAGTTGCCGAACTGACAATGGGGTTCTGGGCGGGCTTGTTTGCGGGGTACTACGAGGCCTACTGGCGCGCCCAACCAGATCTGCTGAGAGCCATCTTCCCGCATGCGCCGCGGCACCTGCGACAACGCAACGCAATCAGTGCTCTCTTGCAACCGCTACGAACACTGCGCAATCGGGTGTCCCATTGGGAACGCGTGGCCCACCTCCCCGACTTGGCACAACGCAAGCAGGATATCGACCGCGTTGTCCGCTCGCTTTGTCCGGCCACAGCCTGCTTGCTGACGCATTGCGACCCTTTCGACGGGGCGCTGTCGGCGGCCGCATTCGCGGCATGCCGGACGAAGGTGCAGCCCTGCTTCGAGCCTGAGGAAGCATGACGCATTCCACTCGAAAGCCGCCTCCCACCAGCGCCGTTGCTGACAGCCCGCATTCGAGACATCGGCTGGCACGAGAGCATTCACGTTGGGTTCAAGCCTGTCTCACTCATCCGGCCAATTGTGAACGACTGCAAAGAGTGCGCCCTGAGTCATGACATCGCCGTAACCGGCACCTAGAATCCTCCCGCACGCTGCGACCTTTCGGACGTCGCCCTCGCGTGTCCGTGCGGCGCGCCTCAAAACAATCGGGAGAAGGATCCATGCACTTCAAGCGCCCCCTTGCCGAAGCCTTCGGCACGTTCTGGCTCGTCTTCGGCGGCTGCGGCTCGGCCGTGCTCGCGGCCGCATTTCCGCACCTGGGCATCGGCTTTGCCGGTGTCTCGCTGGCCTTCGGCCTGACCGTGCTGACCATGGCCTATGCGGTGGGTCCGGTGTCAGGATGCCATCTGAACCCGGCCGTGACGGTTGGCCTGGCCACCGCGGGGCGCTTCCCGTGGAAGGAAGCGCCGGTCTATATCGTGGCGCAGGTGATCGGCGGCGCGCTCGCCGCGCTGGCGCTGCTGCAGCTGATGGACGCCAAGCCCGGCTTCGACGTGACCGTAAGCGGCCTGGCCGCCAACGGCTTCGACGCCGGCTCGCCCTCCGGCTTCGGCATGATGCCGGTGTTCGCCACCGAGGTGCTGGCCACCTTCTTCTTCGTGCTGATCATCCTGGGCGCGACCGCGCAACGCGCGCACGGCGCGCTGGCGCCGCTTGCGATCGGCCTGTGCCTGACGCTGATCCACCTGGTCACGATCCCGGTGTCGAACACCTCGGTCAACCCGGCCCGCTCGACCGGCCCGGCGCTGATGGTGGGCGGCATGGCGCTGCATCAGCTGTGGCTGTTCTGGGTGGCGCCGATCGTCGGTGCAATCGCCGCCGGCGTGGTCGGCCGCGTGCTGTACAGCGACGACGAGTAAGCGAACACCAAGGTACTGCGGGGATGGCCGGCGACATCCCCGCCGGCCGCGCCACAAGCCTCGGCTCAGCGAGGCTGAGCCTCGAGCCTCAAGCCTCGAGCCTCAGCCTCAGCCTCAGCCTCAGTTCTCAGCCTCAAGCCTCAGCCTCAGCCTCAGTTCTCAGCCTCAAGCCTCAAGCCTCAAGCCTCAAGCCTCAAGCCTCAAGCCTCAGTCTCAGTCTCAGTCTCAGTTCTCAGCCTCAAGCCTCAGCCTCAAGCTTCAAGCCGCCAGCCGCTGCTGGCGCGCGGCCAGGGTCCCTGCCCAAGCCTGCTCCAGTTCCACATGGCCGGCGAAGCCGCCGGCCGACTTCACCTCGGCCTGCGCCTCGATCCCATGCGCGAAGCGCACCGCCGGATCCTCCTGCAGCTGCCGATAGAGCCGATCCAGGTTCGGGTAGTCCGCGCGGTTTACGACGCCGTGGTAGTCGGTCCAGCGCGCAATCCCGGCGAAGTACGCGTCGGCCACCGTGCGCCGGTCGCCCAGCAGCCAGCGGCGATCGCCCAGCATCGCGTTCAGCTGCGCATGCGCCTTCTCCACCTTCACCCGCCCGAACTCGCGCAGCACCGCCTTGGTGGTGTCGTCGCTGGCGTGCTCGTATAGATGCCACAGCGGCACGAAGGCGTTGAAGAAGGTCGTGTTCAGGTAGGCCAGCATCTGGTTGAGCCGGTCGAATTCCGGTGTGCCCTGGGCAAAGCCGAGCGCGCTGTCGATGCCGCGCGCGCCGATCCAGTTCATGATCGCCATGCTTTCTGTCACGATTGCGCCGGCATCGGTGGCCAACGCCGGCGTCTCGCCCACCGGGTTGATGCGGCGGAAGGCCTCGCTGGTCACCACCTCCGGCATCTCGATGCGGGACAGCCGATACGGCTGGCCCAGCCATTCGAGCGCGACGATCGAACCGAACGAGCATCCCGACGGAACGCCATAGAAGAGGATGGGGGTCAAGTTGTTTCTCCGAGTGAAGGACCCGGGCATCGGGTCGATGGAGAGACTATAGATTTGTGGACATTGAAGCGGTAGTCGGCAAAAATTCAACGCAACGTCCATATATATGGACTTTGATGCGTTGCTGCGGACACCCATGCTCAACCTGAATGACCTCTCGCTGTTCGTCGCCGCCGTCGAGCACGGCGGCTTTGCCGCGGCCTCCCGCCAGCTCGGCATCCCGAAGTCGACGCTGAGCAAGCGCGTCGCCGAACTCGAACAGCGGCTGGGGGCGCGGCTGATCCACCGCAGCTCGCGCAGCTTCGCGCTGACGGACGTCGGCCGAGCCTTCCACGAGCACGCCCGCGCCGCGCTGATCGAGGCCCAGGCCGCGCACGACGTGGTGCGCCAGCGCGCCGCCGAGCCGAGCGGCACGGTGCGGCTGACGACCTCGGTACCGGTCGCGCAGCAAACCTTGGCGCCGCGCCTGCCGGAACTGGCCCTCGCCTACCCGAAGCTGCATCTCCAGCTGGACGTGTCGGACCGCTTCGTCGATGTCGCCCAGGAGGGCTACGACCTCGCGATCCGCAGCCACTTCGCGCCGCTGCCCGATTCCGAACTGGTGCAGCGGCTGCTGTCGACCGAGCCGATCATCCTGGTCGCCTCGCCGCGCTATCTCGCCGCCGCCGACCCGCTGCAGACGCCCGCGGCGCTGGCCGGCCATGACGGGCTGCTGACCCGCCCGCTGGCGACGAGCTGGCGACTGAGCCGTGACGGCGAGACGGTCATCGCTACCCCGCGTCCACGAATGACCGCCAACGAATCGACCGCGCTGCTCAGCGCGGCTGCGGCCGGCCTCGGCATTGCCTGCCTGCCCTTGTCGGTCTGCCGCGCGGCCCTGCAGCGCGGCGACATCGTGCGCGTGCTGCCGGACTGGACCGCCGGCCACGTGATGACGTCGGTCGTGATGCCGCATCGGCGCGGGCAGCTTCCGGCGGTACGGGCGGTGGTGGAATTTCTGGCGCGGTGTTTTGCCGAAGAATGAACGATCGGCGACGGCCCCGTTTCAGCCCGAGGTTTCAACCCGAGGTTTCAACCCGAGGCTTCCGCCTGCCTCCGCACCCACGCCACCGCCCTCGCCAGGAACGGCGACGCATCGCCCGCCCGATAGCTCATGATCACCGGCGACACGAAGCCCGGCGCGTCGATCGGGCAATAGCGGACATCGTCCCGATGCAACCGCTGCACCGAGGCCGGCACCAGCGTGATGCCGAGCCCCGCGGCGACCAGGCCCAGCGCGGTCTGCAGCTCGTTCGCCTCCTGCACCACGCGCGGCTGCAGCCCCTGGGCGCGGAACAGCGACAGCACGTGGTCCGCATAGCTGGGCCGCGGACGCGCGGGATAGAGAATCAGCCCGCGCCGCGCCAGTTCGGCCGGCGCCATCGGGCCATCGCCATCGCCACCCCCACGGCCATCGCCACCGACGCGGCCACGGCCACCGCCATCGCCGCCTTCACCTTCACGCGGGGCGGCCCGCGCCGGCAGCGCCGCGACCAGCGGCTCTGCCATCACGACCTGCTGCACGATGGCAGGATCGCTCAGCGCCAGCCGGCCAAAGCCCAGATCGATGCGGCCGGACTTGAGCGCCTCGAGCTGCTGAACCGAGATCATTTCCGTCAGGCCGACCTCGACCTCGCTCTGGTCGGCGCGCAACTCGCGGATCAGGTCCGGCAGCACGCCATAGAGCACCGACGGCACGAAGCCGATGCCGAACCAGCGCTTCTCGTTGCGGCCGATGCGCCGGGTGCCTTCGATCATCTCGTCGAGCCGCTGCGTCAACTGCAGCGATTGTTCGAGCAAAAAGCGCCCCGCCTCGGTCAGCCGCAACCCGCGCCCGACGCGCTCGAACAGCGGCACGCCCAGTTCGTCCTCGAACTGGCGGATCTGGCGCGACAGCGGCGGCTGGGCGATATGCAGCAGCGCGGCGGCGCGGGTCACGTTCAGCTCGCGCGCGACGGTCTGGAAATAGCGCAGATGGCGCAGTTCCATGGTGGCCTCCTTGGACTTCAATCCATACCTAACAGGTATGGAATCAGACATCTTCGGTCTTGGACAGGCCTCCGGTCAAGCCGCATACTCGACCGCAAACCCTCAATCCAATCCTCCAGGTATGGCAACCACCATCACATCCGTCGACGCGATCCTGGTCGACCTGCCCACCATCCGCGCGCATCAGCTGGCCATGGCGACCATGCAGCAGCAGACGCTGGTCATCGTGCGGCTGCGCGCGAGCGACGGCATCGAAGGCATCGGCGAGGCCACCACGATCGGCGGCCTGTCCTACGGCGAGGAAAGCCCGGAAGGCATCAAGCTGGCCATCGATACCTATCTGGCCCCGGCCTTGATCGGCCAGGACGCCACCAATGTCCATGGCGCGATGGCCCGGCTGAACAAGGTCGCGCGCGGCAACCGCTTCGCCAAGTCGGCGCTGGAAACCGCGCTGCTCGACGCACAGGGCAAGCGGCTCGGCGTGCCGCTCGCCACGCTGCTCGGCGGCGCGGTGCGCGACGCGCTGCCGGTGCTGTGGACGCTGGCCAGCGGCGATACCGCGCGCGATATCGAGGAGGCCGAGCGCCTGCTGGCCGAACGCCGCCACGACACCTTCAAGCTCAAGATCGGCCGCCGTGCCGTGCGCGACGACGTCGCCCATGTCGCCGCGATCAAGCGCGCGCTGGGCGACCGCGCCCGCGTGACGGTCGACGTCAATCAGGCCTGGAACGAGGCGGACGCGGCCAACGGCATCGCGATGCTGGAGGCCGCCGGCATCGACCTGATCGAGCAGCCGATCGCCCGAGAGAATCGTGTCGGGCTGGCGCGGCTGGCGGCGCGCTTCGTGGTGCCGATCATGGCCGACGAAGCGGTGACCGGGCCGGAGGACGCGATGGAACTGGCGCGCCTGGGCGCCGCGGATGTATTCGCGCTGAAGATCGCCAAGTCCGGCGGCATCTTCGGCATGCTGCGCACCGCCGCGGTCGGCGATGCAGCCGGCATCGCGCTCTATGGCGGCACCATGCTCGAAGGCAGCGTCGGCACCATCGCCGCGGCGCACGGCTTCTGCACGCTGCCGCAACTGGCCTGGGGCACCGAGCTGTTCGGGCCGCTGCTGCTCAAGGACGACGTGGTGCTCGAACGTCCCGCATATCGGGACTTCGCGCTGCGCCTGCCGGACGGTCCCGGGCTCGGTCTGGCACTGGACGAGGACAAGCTCGCGCATTACCGGCGCGATCGCGCATGACACGCCCATAACAACCACATGACGGCCACATAGCGGCCGCATCACGCCCGTGCAAGCGCCGCATCGCCGCCGCATCGCCGCCGCATCACGGCTGGATAACGCGATCGAGCGCGCCCAACGCGCGCCAGGCACGCCAATTTCGAACTTCACGAAGGAACGGAGACAATGAAGTCGCTCACTCTCGCCACCGTGGTCCTCGGCCTCGCCGCGGCCCTCACCACGCCGGCCGCGCAGGCCGCCTACCCCGAACGTCCGATCCGCTGGATCGTCCCCTTCCCCGCCGCCGGCGCGATGGACAATATCGCCCGCACGCTGGGCGAGGAGATGTCGCAAACGCTGGGCCAATCGATCGTCGTGGAGAACCGCCCGGGGGCCGGCGGCAATATCGGCGCCGAACTGGTCTCGCGCTCGCCCGCCGACGGCTACACGATGCTGATCGTCGCCAACGGCATGGCGGTCAATCCGGCGCTGTACCGCAAGCTGAGCTACGACCCGATCAAGGATTTCGCGCCGGTATCGCTGCTGGCCGTGGTGCCCAACGTCCTGGTCGCCAACAAGGCGAAGACCAGCGCGAAGACCGTGCCGGAGGTGATCGCCAGCGCGAAGAGCCAGCCGGGCAAGTACACCTATGCGTCCGCGGGCAACGGCACCTCGATCCACCTGGCCGGCGAGCTGTTCACGTCGATGGCCGGCGTCGAGCTGCTGCACGTGCCCTACAAGGGCAGCGGTCCGGCGGTCACCGACCTGCTCGGCGGCCAGGTCGACTACATGTTCGACAGCATCACGTCCGCCAAGCCGCATATCGATGCCGGCAAGCTGACCGCCATCGCGGTGACCACCAGCAAGCGCTCGGCCACGCTGCCCAACGTGCCGACGGTGGCAGAGGCCGGCCTGCCGGGCTACGAGCTGTCGCCGTGGTTCGCCGCGTTCGTGCCGGCCGGCACGCCCCCAGCCGTGGTGGAGACGCTGAACCGCGCGATGGTCGACGCGCTGCGCAAGCCCGCGGTGCAGAAGCGCCTGGCCGCGATCGGCGCCGAGCCGATCGGCAGCACGCCCGCCGAGCTGAAGCAGCATCTGGCGAAGGAAACCGAAAAATGGGGCAAGCTGATCCGCGCGCGGGGCATCCGCGCGGACTGACCGCCCTGCCCGGTTTCTCCGTTGCCGAGACGCCCTCTCCTCAAGTTTTTCTACCAACTGCCGTTGTTTGACATCGACCCCCGAAGCAATCGTCAGCGAACGGGCGGCAACACAAGAGCGAAGAGCGAATGCGCACCACGCACGCGGGACTTCCGCGGGCGTGGCGTTGTTCGCCGCGATTCAATGTCCATCAGGTAGAAGAAATGAAAAACTTGGGAATAGGTGCGCGCCTTGGCATCGGCTTTGGCGTGGTATTGCTGCTGTCCACGCTGATGACCGGACTTGGCATCCTTCGGTTGCAGCAGGTCGCGGAGCGCACGCATGACATGATGCAGCAGCCGCTGGCCAAGGAACGGCTGGTCAGCGACTGGTACCGCTACATGCATACCAGCGTGCGCCGCACCACCGCGGTGGCCAAGAGCTCCGACCCGACGCTCGGCGCGTTCTTCGCGAACGAGACCAAGGGCTCGGTCAAGGCGATCGCCGATCTGCGCGACAAGATCGAGCCGCTGCTGAGCACCGACGCCGAGAAGCAGGCGTTCCAGACCATCCTGCGCGTGCGCGAGCCCTACAACGCCTCGCGCGACAAGATCACCAAGCTCAAGCAGGAAGGGCTGACCGACGAAGCGAACACCGTGCTGGAGAAGGAATTCGTGCCGGCCGGCGACGCCTATCTTGCCGAGATCCAGAAGCTGCTCGACATTCAGCGCGCCAGCATCGACGCCACCGCGCGCGATATCAACGCCGTCTACCAGACCGCGCGCAACCGCCTGATCGGCCTGGGCGTGCTGGTGCTCGCCATCGGCATCGCCTTCGCGGTCTGGCTGACGCGCGGCATCACGCGTCCGCTGCATCGCGCGGTCCATATCGCGCGCACGGTCGCCGCCGGCGACCTCAGCGCGCGCATCGACGTCGACAGCAAGGACGAGACCGGCCAGCTGCTGCAGGCGCTCGCCGAGATGAACGGCAACCTGCTGCGCATCGTCAACGAGGTGCGCCTGGGCACCGAGGCCATCGCCACCGGCACCGGCCAGATCGCCGCGGGCAATACCGACCTGTCGCAGCGCACCGAGGAACAGGCCGCGTCGCTGCAGCAGACCGCCTCGAGCATGGAAGAGCTGACCAGCATCGTGCGCCAGAACGCGGACAACGCCAAGCAGGCCAGCCGCCTTGCGGTCGATGCCTCCGACATCGCCGTCAAGGGCGGCACCGTGGTCGGCCAGGTGGTCGACACCATGGACGAGATCCACGGTGCGTCGAAGAAGGTCACCGACATCATCGCGGTGATCGAGAGCATCGCCTTCCAGACCAATATCCTGGCGCTGAACGCCGCGGTGGAAGCCGCGCGCGCCGGCGAACAGGGCCGCGGCTTCGCGGTGGTCGCCGGCGAGGTGCGCAGCCTCGCGCAGCGCAGCGCCACCGCCGCCAAGGAGATCAAGTCGCTGATCGACGATTCGGCCGAGCGCGTCGAGAAGGGCTCGCAGCTGGTGTCGGAAGCCGGTCAGACCATGGAAGAGATCGTCGGCGCGGTCAAGCGCGTGACCGACATCATGGGCGAGATCAGCGCCGCATCCGCCGAGCAGAGCGCCGGCATCGAGCAGGTGAACCAGGCCGTCACGCAGATGGACACCGTGACGCAGCAGAACGCCGCGCTGGTCGAACAGGCCGCCGCCGCGGCCGGCTCTCTGGAAGAGCAGGCGCAACGCCTGAAGCAGGCCGTGTCGACGTTCCGACTCGGTACGGCGCAGATGACACTGGCCTGATCGGTGCAGTGACAAACACGGAACGGGCCGCGATGCGGCCCGTTTTGCTTTGGCGCGCGGCTTTGCCCCCAAAAAGCGGCAATCCTTGTCAAAAGTACCCGCCTTGCCGAGACCGCCTCACGGCAGCACCGGCCGCCGCGCCGTGGCGCGGATCCTGCGTGGTGGCGTGGCGCAGCCCGGCGTCCGGGCTGCCCCCCTGCACAGCCCAGCACATCCCAGTACTTGGCAGCACATCGCAACCGGAGGATCTGCAATGAGCATCTTTGGCGAAATCCTGAACAGGCTGCGCGGCAAGGCGCGGCCGGAGCCTTCCACGCAGGCGTCCCCGCAGGCATCCACACAGGCCCAGCAGCCGCAGACCGGCACCGCGGGCCAGCCGCAGACCGGCGCTGCCGGTCAGACGCAGGGCGCCGCGCCGCCGGCCACGGCACCGGTGACGGCGGGCACCGGCGGCGGCAACACCACGGCGGGCGGCGCTGCGGCGGGTAGCACTGCGGCCGGAACGGCGACCGGCGCCGCCAGCGCGCCGCTGTCGGAGGTCGATGTCGAGAAGATCCTCGACGACCTGGCGCAGCAGAGCGGCCAGAAACTGAACTGGCGCACGTCCATCGTCGACACCATGAAAGCGCTGGGCATCGACAGCAGCCTGGAGCACCGCAAGGAGCTGGCGCGCGAACTGCAATACAGCGGCGACATGAACGACTCGGCCGCCATGAACGTATGGCTGCACAAGCGCGTGATGAAGGAGCTCGCGGCCAACGGCGGCAAGCTGCCGCCGGAATTGCGCGATTGAAGCCTGCCGCGGCAGATTGAGCGACATGCGGGCCGATGGATCGGCCCGTTCTCCTTTACCGCGAGCGATTTACGACCAGCGCGTGTCCGGGTCGAGCGGATAGACCGGCCGCGCCACGCGCTGGAACGGGAAGCGCTCGTAGCGCGAGCTGGTCACGCCCTCGCCGTCGCACTCGACCACGGCGCGCGCGATCGGCACGAACACCGGCCGGCAGTACATCCGCGACTTCAGCAGCAGGAAACGCGCGCGATGCGGGTCCACGCCGATATGCGTGAAGATGCCCAGGTCCCAATGCTCCTGCGGCGTCTCGACGATCACGATCCGCGCCGCGCCGATATCGAGCAGCGCGCTGCGCCCCATGCGGATGCGCTGGCCGGTATAGGTGGGTCCGCTGATCACGTATTCGCCATCGCCGAGTGCGGCGACCTTGCCGGTCAGCGGCTTCGATTGCGGATAGACGCCCAGCTGGGTCAGGGCCACCTTGTCGCCGACCGGCAGGGTCACCGTGGCGCCGACCCCGGCCGCGACCAGCGCCGCCACCGCCTCCGGGTCGCACACCGGCCCGACCGCGATGCCGCTCAAGCCCTGCGCCAGCGCTTCGTGCAGCACGGCCATGTTGTCGCAGGTGCCGCCTGACATGCAGTTGTCGCCGTGGTCGAGCAACAGCACCGGGCCTTCCCCCGGCGCGTCGGCAAGTTTGGCTGCGTGCGCGATCGACTGCGCCAGCGGCTCGCTGCGATAGACGAAGCCGGCGCGGTCGTCCCAGATCTGCTGGGCAATGCGCTGCGCCACCGCATCGGCGGCGGCCGCATCGCCGTCACCGACCACGATCACGCTGAGGCAAGGGGCCGCGATATCGGCGAGGCCAAAGCCGGCCAGCACGGAGACTCCCAACATGCCTTGCGCTTCCGCTTCCCTGGCGGCCGCCACCGCGCGCTGCATCGCACCCTGATCGGTACGGCTGCACAGCGTATGCGTCAGCAGCGGCAGGCGGCGCCAGGCCACCACCGGCTTCGTGCGGCCCGCGATATGGTCCAGCAGCAACCGGCCCGCGTGATCGCCGGTCTCGTACATGTCGACGTGCGGATAGGTCTTGAAGCTGACCGCCACGTCGACATGGTCGATCAGCTTCTGCGTGATGTTGCCGTGCAGGTCCAGCGCGACCGCGATCGGCGCGTCGGGCAGCACCGCGCGCAGGCGTTCGAGCAGGTCGCCCTCGCCGTCGTCGCTGTTCTCGGCCACCATCGCGCCGTGCAGGTCCAGCATCACCGCATCGCAGCCCGGCGCGGCCGCGACGATCGCGTCGCACAGCGCGGTATAGGCCTGCGCCGCGACGCGCCCGCTGGGATTGGCGCCGGCGATCACCGGCACCACGATCTCGGCGCCGGCCGATTCGGCCAGGTCGATGAAGGCGCCGGCCGCGGTGCGCGTGCCGCGCGCGGCGCGGTAGCCGTCCTCGCCATAGCGCGGATCGAACGACCCCAGCGGCGTGGGCACTGGCGAGAAGGTATTGGTCTCGTGATTGAGGCGGGCGATCAGGATTTTCATCGCGTGGATCCGGTCGGTGCGGTGTGGGTCGGAGGCCGTGTCAGGCGACGCGGTCAGCGCCGTCAGCGTTTCAGCGTCGGCGGCGAGGTCGGCGGCATCAGCGCCGGCGCGCGGCGTCGAGCATCGCGTGCAGCAGCACGTTGGCGCCCGCCTCGAGATGCTCGGGGCGCGCGTCCTCGATCTCGTTATGGCTGATGCCGTCCTTGCAGGGCACGAAGATCATCGCGGTCGGCGCGACGCGGGCCAGATAGACGGCATCGTGGCCGGCGCCGCTGACCACGTCCATCGCCGACAGTCCCTGCTGCGCGGCGCCGTCGCGCACGGCCTGCACCAGCCTTGGCTCGAACGGCTGCGGCGGGAAGTAGACCACCTGCCTGACGTCGATATCGATGCCCGAGCGTTCGGACAGCGCGGTGCAGGCCCGATGCAGGGCCGCGTCCATCGCGGACAGCACGGTGTCGTCCGCCGCGCGCAGGTCCACCGTCATCGTCACGCGGCCGGGAATCACGTTGCGCGAGTCCGGATGGACCGACAGGCAGCCGACCGTGCCGCGCCCGTGCGGCGGGTGATCCAGCGCGATGCGATTGACGATGCCGACCAGTTCGGACGCGGCCAGCAGCGCGTCGCGTCGCAGCGCCATCGGCGTCGGTCCGGCGTGCGCCTCCATGCCGGTCAACACCACGTCGTACCAGCGTTGGCCCAGCGCGCCGGTGACCACGCCGATCACGGTGTCGTTCGCCTCCAGCACCGGCCCCTGCTCGATATGGGCCTCGAAATAGGCCCCGACGGCGCGGCCACCCACGGGCTCGGCGCCTGCATAGCCGATTTCCTTCAGCGCGTCGCCGACGCGGACGCCATCGCGGTCCGTCTGCGCCAGCACATGGTCCAGCGCGAATTCGCCGATGAAGGCGCCGGAGCCCATCATCACCGGCACGAATCGCGAGCCTTCCTCGTTGGTCCACACCGCGACCTCGAGCGGCGCATCGGTGACGATGCCGGCGTCGGCCAGCGTACGCAACACTTCGAGGCCGGCCAGCACGCCATAGTTGCCGTCGAACTTGCCGCCGGTCGGCTGCGTATCGATATGGCTGCCGGTCATCACCGGCGGCAGCGAGTCGTCGCGGCCCGGCCGGCGTGCAAAGATGTTGCCGATCGCATCGACGCGGACCGTGCAGCCGATCGCCTCGGCCTCGGCGACGAAGAAGTCGCGGCCCTGCCGGTCGAGATCGGTCAGTGCAAGGCGGCAGACTCCGCCCCTGGGCGTCGCGCCGATCCGCGCCAGCCGCATCAGCGCGTCCCACAGCCGGGCGCCGTCGACGCGCAGCGACGCGGTGCCGGCGTGCGCGGCGCCTCGTCGCACGTTGCCGGCGGGGGCGGTGCCTGCCTGGGGGGTGCCGATCTGCGGGTTGCCAATCTGCGTGCTGCTGGCCTGCCGGTTGCCGGCCTTTGTGTTGGTGGTGGTGTCTTCTGCCATGTCCGTCAATTCGCGTCCGCTACATCGTTCGATTCAAGCCGCCAGGCCGACGCCGAGATAGCGGTCCTTGACCGCCTCGTCGGCGATGAATTGCGCATTGGTGCCGGTATAGACCACGGCGCCCTGCTCGATGATCACGTGCCGGTCGGCCAGCTGCGTGCAGACCTCCAGGTTCTGCTCGACCAGCAGGATCGGCACGCCGGCCGCCTTGATCATCTTCAGCTGCGCGACGATCTCCTCGACGATCACCGGCGCCAGCCCTTCCACCGGCTCGTCGAGCATCAGCAGGCGGGGATGGTTCATCAGCGCCCGCGCGATCGCCAGCATCTGCTGCTCGCCGCCGGACAGCTGCGCGCCGCCATTGCGGCGCCGCTCGCGCAGCCGCGGGAAGATCTTGTAGACGTCGTCGAGCTGCCACGGGGAATCGCGCCGGGCGCCCAGCTTCAGGTTCTCCTCGACGGTCAGCAGCTTGAAGACGCCGCGATGCTCCGGCACGAAGCACAGCCCCTGCGCGGCGATGCGATGCGGCGGCATTCCGCCGATCTCGTTGCCGCGAAACAGCACACGGCCGCCGCGCGGCTGCACCACGCCGGCGATCGCCTTCAGCGTGGTCGACTTGCCGGCGCCGTTGCGGCCCAGCAGCGTGACCAGTTCGCCCTCGCCCACCGCGAGCGACACGCCCTGCAGCACGTGGCTCTTGCCGTAGTAGGCATGGATGGCTTGCACATCGAGCATCGTCATCGCTGGCCTCCGGTGATCATGTTGCCGAGATAGGCCGCGCGTACGCGCGGATCGCCGCGCACGCTGTCGGGCGGGCCTTCCATCAGCACCTTGCCCTGCTGCATCACGGTGATGGTGTCGGAGATGTCCATCACGATGTCCATGTTGTGCTCGATCAGCACGACGGTATGGTCCTCGGCCAGTCCGCGGATCAGCCGCTTCATCGCGCCGAGATCGTCGACGCCCATGCCCGAGGTCGGCTCGTCCAGGAAGATCGCGCGCGGCCGCGCGGCCAGCGCCATGCCGACCTCGAGCCGCCGCTGCTGGCCGTGCGACAGCGCACCGGCCACGGCATCGGCGACGCGGGTCAGCTCCAGCCGCTCCAGCACGCGTTCCACGGTGTCCGTACATGCCAGCTCGCCGACCGGCCGCCGCCAGCAGTTCATCGCGCGCCGCGGCTGCGTGCCGAGCGCGGCGAGCCGCAGGTTCTCGCGCACCGGCAGGCTGGGGAACAGGCTGGTGACCTGGAACGAGCGTGCGATGCCGCGCTGCACGCGCTGGTAGTCGGTCTCGCCGGTGACGTCGTGTCCGTCAAAGACGATGCGCCCGCTGGTGACGCTGCGCGTGCCGGTCAGCATATGGAACAGCGTGGTCTTGCCGGCGCCGTTCGGCCCGATCACCGAATGCACGGTGCCCGGCATCACGCGCAGGTCCACGCCGCCGAGCGCCATGAACTTGCCGTATTGCTTGACCACGCCGGTGGCTTCGAGGATCGGGACTGTCATGCGCGTTCCTCTCCCGTGGTGACGATTTTCGTGGCGGCTTCCGTGTCGGGGCCGATCGCGGCCGGCTCGCGGCGGATGCCGCGCAGCCGCAGCCATATCGTCGTGCCCAGGCCCCACAGGCCGCGCTGCATGAAGAGGCTCACCGCGATCAGCAGGAAGCCCAGCAGCATCAGCCAGCGCGGCCACAGCGTCGACAGCCAGTCGGCCAGCAGCACGTAGAACGCCGCGCCCAGCACCGAGGCGAACACGTTGGCGGTGCCGCCGATCACCGTCATGATCAGGATCATCTCGCTGACGTGGTAGTCGATATTGGCCAGCGGCGCGATGCCGGTCAGCATCGCGTGCAGGCCGCCGGCAAGCCCCGTTACAGCGCCCGAGATCACGAAGGCCAGCAGCTTGAATGCCTTGATGTTGTAGCCGACCGCCAGCGCGCGCTCCTCGTTGTCGCGGATCGCCAGCAGCGTGCGGCCGAACACCGAATCGGTAACGCGCAGCACCAGAAAGAACACCAGCAGGAACAGCACCGCGACGAAGCCGTAGAACTGCCACGGCGAGGCCAGCGAGACCAGCTCGCGGCCGGCGATCGACAGCGCGGGCCGCGGGATGTCCAGCAGGCCGTTGTCGCCGCCGGTCAGCGACGGCACCGAATAGGCCAGGAAGTAGAACATCTGCGAGAACGCCAGCGTCAGCATCACGAAGTAGGTACCGCGCTGCCGGATCGAGAACCAGCCGACCAGCGCCGCCGCGGCCGCACCGATGGCAATCGCCAACGCGAGCGACAGCGGCACCGGCAGCGCGATGCGGGTCAGCGCCAGCCCGAGCGAATAGCTGCCCAGGCCGAAGAAGATGCCCTGGCCGAACGACAGCAGGCCGGTGTAGCCGAGCAGCAGATTGCACGCCATCACCGCCATCGCGTAGATCAGCACCTCGGTCGCCAGCGTGCCGGAGCGCAGCGTCAGCGGCAGCAGCAGCGTGACGGCCAGCGCGAGCCACCAGAATCGATACGCCATCATCCCCTCCCCAGCAGGCCGTGCGGACGCAGCAGCAGCACCGCGGCCATCGCGACATAGATCATCAGCCGCGCGCCCTCGGGCCACAGCGTGCTCATCAGGCTTTGCACCACGCCGACCAGCAGGCCGCCGATCAGCGCGCCGGTGAAACTGCCCATGCCGCCGACCACCACCACGATGAAGGCCACGCCCAGCGCCTCGACGCCCATGAACGGTTCGGCGCCGCGGATCGGCGCGGCCAGCACGCCCGCGATCGCCGCCGTCGCCGCGCCCAGCGCGAACATCAGGCTGAACAGCCGGAACACGTTGATGCCGAGCAGCGACACCATCTCGGTCGATTCGCTGCCGGCGCGCACCGCGCTGCCCAGCCGCGTGCCCTCCAGCAGCCACCACAGCGCCACCGCCAGCAGCGCGGTGAAGGCGATCACGAACAGCCGGTACTTCGGATAGATGAAGTCGCCCCACATCACCACGCCCTGCAGCGCGTCGGGCGGCGGCACGTCGACACCGAGCGGGCCCCAGCCGACGATGATCAGCTCCTGCACCGCGAGCGCGAGGCCGACCGTCACCAGGATATGGAACTCATGGGGCTGGGCGTAGACGTGGCGCAGCATCACGCGCTCGACCAGCCAGGCAAGCGCGCCGATCACCAGCGGCGCCACCACCAGCGCGGCCCAGAAGTTCATGCCCAGCTGCAGCGCCTGGAAGCACAGATAGGCGCCGAGCGCATAGAAGGCGCCGTGCGCGAAATTGACGAAACGCAGCAGGCCGAAGACGATCGACAGTCCGACGGCCAGCAGGAAATACAGCATGCCGATGCCGATGCCGTTGATGACCTGCAACAGGTAGACGTTCATGAAGCGCTTTTCGCTTTGGCTATCGCGTTGGCGGGCGCCCTCTCCCGATCAAGGGGAGAGGGTTGGGGAGCGGTCGTCGAGAGGAGACAACCCGGTGGCAGAGGCTTACGCCATCTTGCACTGGGTCTGCTCGGGCGGCAGGAAGGCCTTGCCGACGCTGATCACGTCGGCATAGTCGTCCTTGTCCTTCATCCTGGCCTTGGCCTTGCCCTTGAGCAGGTAGTAGTTCTTCAGCACCTGGTGGTCGGCCGCGCGGATTTCCTCGGGGCCGGTCAGCCCCTCGTACTTGAGCCCTTCCATCGCCGCGATCACGGCCTTCGGATCTGCGCTGCCCGCCTTGACCATCGCGTCCAGCATCAGCTTGGTACAGATATAGGAGCCGGCCAGGCTGTAGTTCGGATTGGACTTGAACGTGGCCTTGCAGCGCTGCACCAGATCGCGGTTCAGCGGCGTATCGACGCCGTGCCAGTACTGCGCGCCGAAATAGACGCCATCGCACAGGTCCGCGCCCAGCGATTCGAACTGCTCGAGCCCCGAGGCCCAGGCCAGCAGGATCGTCGTGTTCTTCTTCATGCCGAAGCTGACCGCCTGGCGCAGCGTGTCGGCCGATTGCGAGCCGAAGTTCAGGATCAGCAGCACGTCGGGCTTGGCCGCGATCGCGTTGGTCAGATAGCCGCTGAATTCCTTCTCGTTGAGCGCGTGGTAGCTGTTGCCCACGTGCTCGATGCCCTTTTCCTTGAAGATGTTCTTCGCGGCGGACAGCAGGCCCTCGCCGAACACGTATTGCGGCGTGATGGTGTACCAGCGCTTGGCCTTGGGCATCGACTCGATCAGCGGGCGCACGGTGCGCTCGATCGCGCCGTAGGTCGGCACCGACCAGCGGAAGGTCGCGCGGTTGCAGTCCTTGCCGGTGATCTCGTCCGCGCCGGCGGTGGTGACGAACACCCCGCCGAATTTCTCGGCCTCCTTGCCCATCGCCAGCGATTCCGACGACAGGATGCCGCCGGCGAAGTAGCGCGCGTTCTTCTGCTGCGCCAGTTCCTGCACCTTGCGCACCGCGGTGGCGGGCTTGCCTTCGGTATCGAGCACGCTGTAGCGCAACGGCTTGCCAAGCACCTTGCCGTACTGCTCGACGATCAGCTTCATGCCGAGGTCGGCGAACTTGCCGTTGGCGGCGAACGGGCCGGACATCGGCATCGGGCAACCGAGTTCGATCGCATCGTCGGCGGCCAGCACGGCACCGGCGCGCAGCAGGGAGGCGGGGACGGCGGCCAGCGCGCCGAGTTTGAGCACGTCACGACGATTCAAAGCTCACTCCTTGGATCTGTGGGGTCCATCGAAAGGGAAGGTCCGGCACGCGACAGGATCGCAACAGCGCTACAGCAAGAATCGAACCCGTTTATTCTATTTATACGTATAAACTGGTTGAAGGCATCATAGGAGCCGGTTTGCGGGACTGTCAATGAAGCGCCGGTCAGGGTTTACCTGCGCCCAGGGACGCGATCCCGATGCGCGATGGCGGTGCCGCGCGCACCGCGATGGACCGCGGCAGGACCGTTGCAGGGCGCCGTGGGCCGGCAAGGCGCATGCCGCACCGGCATGGCGATCAAACGAAAGGAAGGACAATCCATGGTGACGTTCCGCGGCGCGAAGGCGCCGGCTCTGGCGATCCGCAAGCAGAAGCGCGCCGACCTGGTGGCGGAGGAACTGAAGCGCCTGATCACCGAGCGCGATCTGAAGCCCGGCGACAAGCTGCCGCAGGAAATCAAGCTGCAGCAGACCTTCGGCGTCAGCAAGAGCACGATCCGCGAAGCGCTGAAGTCGCTCGAGGTGCAGGGGCTGATCAGCGTCAGCACCGGCCCGGCCGGCGGCGGCACCATCGTCGAGGTGCCGCTGGACCGCACCTTCCAGCTGATGCAGAACTACCTGTTCTTCAAGGACGTCGGCATTGCCGACGTCTATACGGTGCGCCGGCTGCTGGAGCCGGAGCTGGCCGCCGGCGCGGTGCCGCATCTGACCGAGGACGACTTCCGCGCGCTCGAACATACGATCGACCTGTGCGACCCCACCTCGGCCTCGGCGGCGGCGCCGCTGGACCAGCGCCAGGAGGACCTGAGCTTCCACGACATCCTGGCCGCGGCCAATCCGAATCCGATGCTGCGGTTCTGCTGCGAGCTGATCAACGAGATGCTGCGGCAGCTGGTGGTGTTCGGCAACGACACGCCGGCCTGCGAGCACGAGAAGTTCGGCGCGTCCAATGTCCGCTTCCACAAGAAGATCGTCGCCGCGGCCCGCGCGCGCGATGCCGAGCAGGTGCGCAAGCTGATGGCCGCGCATATGCAGGACTGCACGCGCCACATCACGCGGATGAACGGGCGCGTGCACGGGCGCCTGGTGCTCGATTCGGAATTGCCGCGCCGTTCGCTGGTGGTACGCCCGCGCGACCGGGAGCCCGAGCAGACGAGCTGAGGCGCCGCGACGCCGCGCCAGGCAGGCGCTTTTTCCCTCCCAAGGGGCACTCAATTCGCGGGGCCCTAATTCTCGGAACCGGCATTCGGTCCGGATGAATGACACTCATGACACGGCCGTGCCGGAGACGGAAAGCGCCGATTGACTCCGCCTCTCCTTTATGGAATGGCGCGCGACTTCAGAATCGCTGCGTTCGTGGCGCGGCTTCCAATCTGCCGCTGCCGATCCCTGTGCGACAATCGCCGCCCATCTCCCCTTCCATCCACGCCGATCCGATGAAGACATCCGCAGAGGTCAGCCGCCAGGATGCCGCCGCAACGCGCGAGGCGGACACGCCCTGGACGGGGCTCGATGACCAGGGAACAGGCCTGACGGTCGACGATTTCCTGACCACGATGCTGAGTCAGCTCGTCAACGCGCTGCGGCGGACCGTGACCCAGCCCTACGCCGAGCAGTTCGAATTGACGGTACCGGAATGGCGATTGCTGGCGCTGCTGGCGCATGCGGGAGAACTGCCATTCGCCGAACTGGTGGTTCAATCGACCTCGGACAAGGCCCTGGTCAGCCGCACGCTCCGGTTGCTGGAGCAGCGCGGGCTAGTGAAACTGTCCACTGCGGGCAATACGCCTCGCAAGAAGCTGTTCTGCAGCATCACGAGAGCGGGCATGGCTCTGCACGATCAAGTGATCCCGCTGGCGCGGCGCCATCAGGCGGCGGTATTGCGGCTGCTGGACACCCGGGAGCGCGAGGCGCTGTATCGCGCGCTGCGCAAACTGCACGCCCAATGCGTAATGGGGCCCGGAGTGGACCCGAATGGCGCGGAAGAAGCCTAGGATGCTGAGCCGCCGGATCGTCAAGGAGTTCGGGATTCCAGCGGATTGATTGAAGAGCCGGAGCCGCCGTGCGGCGGAGCAGAGGGCGGCGCGACTTTGGATGTTGGCCTGTGTGAAAAGCCGTGCGGTGTCACGCTGGATCGTCTTTGAATACGTCGTCCAGCGTTTCGGCGCGAAGCAATCGCGTTGACCAGTTATCGAGCTGCTCCTCCGTTGCGGCCTGAATCCTGGCTACCGCATATTCTGGCAACGTTCCGAAGCGAGTGGCAAGTTGCCGCTGCAGTATCCGGGCCTCGCCCTCCAGCCGTCCGGCCGCCTTATACTCATGCGCCCACACCTTGAAGCTCTGACTTAGTTTCATCTTCATCTCCACAAGATCATTGACCACCGGTACGTCCAGCGTGTTGCCACTACGCCGGCCAATGAGCCCCGGCAACACGTTGAGGAAGATTCGCTGCAGCTCCTCGTCGCCTTTCACGATGTCGGCGAGTTTGTCGATCAACTCGCCGACCTCCTGCTGGGTTTCCGCCTCTTCCAACTGCATCAGCACGGCAACCGGGTTGCGCATCGCGCGAAGCTGATCCTTGCTGATGCGTCCGCTATCCAGCAACAGGTATTTAAGCTTGGGCAAGTGCTCCCCGACAAGGCCGGGCACGTCGGGCAGCATCGCGGCGATATCGGTCGGCGCGTTCCATGGCGTTTCGCCGTTGTACAGCACGATGGGCAGCACCGGCGGAATGCCGCGCCGAGGCTTGACGTATTCCTTGCGGATCAGGCTTTGATAGAGCAGCCCAAGATAGGACATGATCCGCACCGGCATGCCGTAATCGACCGTGCTCTGGAACTCCATCATCAGATAGAGGTAGAGCCATTCGTCGTCGGCGCGGACCCGCCACACGATGTCATTGGCACGCTGCTGCAGATCGTCCGCGACGTAGTGGCAGGCAATGCTTTCCAGCGAGCCGAAATCCAGCCTGCCCAGCCACGGGTCGGCGACGAATCCCGAGACCAGGTTGCGAACCATCGATGGAGAGGAAAACAACTGCTTGTAGCTGGCGTCTTCGAGCTGAACCATGGTTGGAGCCGATAACTGAGGAGTGTCGAGGCCGACAGCATCCTCCGCATGAGCTCTCGATGCTTCACAGAAGGACACGCATTTTGCGTTTCATGCCGCCCGGCGGACCGGCATCGATCAACGCCCGATCGCGCGGCACATCGATGGCTCGCTCGGCAGCATTCGGCGAAATCGCGGACACTGTCTGGCGTTGCGAAGATTCTCAATCGGCTTGCCGCCGGATGACCGGCGAAGCAGCGCCCCATTCGAAGGAGACACCATGAGCCAAAGGAAGGCCATCCTCGTCATCGGTGCCGGCGACGCGACCGGCGGAGCGATCGCGCGGCGCTTTGCGCGCGAGGGCTATATCGCCTGCGTGACCCGGCGCAACGCCGACAAGCTGGCACCGCTGGTCCAGCAGATCGAAGCCGAAGGCGGCATTGCCCATGCCTTTGGCTCGGACGCGCGCAAGGAAGAGGAAATGACCAGCCTGGTGCAGCGGATCGAGGCCGACATCGCGCCGATCGAGGTGGCGGTGTTCAACATCGGCGCGAACGTCCGCTTCGACGTTCTCGACACGACGGCCCGGGTCTACTTCAAGGTCTGGGAGATGGCCTGCTTCGCGGGCTTCCTGATGGGTCGCGAGACGGCGCGCGTGATGGTGCCGCGCAGACGCGGCTCGATTTTCTTCACGGGAGCCACGGCCAGCCTGCGCGGCCGCGCCGGATTCTCGGCGTTTGCCGGCGCCAAGCACGGCCTGCGCGCGCTGGCGCAATCGATGGCGAAGGAGCTGGGGCCGCAGGGCATTCACGTTGCGCACCCGATCATCGACGGCGCCATCGACACCGCCTTTATCCGCGAGAACTTTCCCGAGCGCTACGCGCTGAAGGATCGCGACGGCATCCTGAATCCCGAGCATATCGCCGACGCCTACTGGATGCTGCACCAGCAGCCGCGGGACGCGTGGACGCACGAGCTCGATCTGCGGCCCTGGATCGAGGCGTGGTGATCTGACTCCAGGCAGACCCGGACCCGGACCCGGACCCGGCACCGGTCTCGGGATCCGGCTCCAGGCTCCAGGCTCCAGGCTCCAGGCTGCGGGCGCCGGACTCGGGGCTCGGGGCTCCGGCTTTCCGCGTTTCCGGCACCCGGCTTCCCCGCATGGCACCGAGGCACCGTGCCTCGCCCATGTTTTACCGCTCAACGCCGCGCGTCGAACATCCCCGCCAGCCGCTCGAACGTCAGCTGCTCGGCTTCCCTGACGATCCGGTCGATCAGGGTCTTGACGCTCGGGATATCGTGGATCAGGCCGGCAACCATGCCGCAGCTCCATGCACCGGCCTCGACATCACCCTCCACCATCACCTTCGGATAGATGCCCGCAACCTGGTCGTAGATGTCGGCGATCTTCAGATCGGCGCCCTTCTCGCGTTCGATTTCCAGCAGCCGCTCGACGCCGCCGTTGTTCAGCACGCGTTCGGTATTGCGCAGCGCCCGCATGATCAGCCGCGTATCGAGTTCGCTCGCGTCGACGATAGCCCGCTTGACGTTGACATGCACCGGCGCTTCCTCGGTGGCCAGGAAGCGCGTGCCCATGTTGATGCCGTCGGCACCCAGCGCCAGCGCGGCCACCAGGCTGCGGCCGTCCGCCATGCCGCCGGAGGCGACGAACGGAATCTTCAGTGTTTCGGCAGCCCGCGGCAGCAGGATCATGTTGGGCACGTCGTCCTCGCCCGGATGGCCGCCGCATTCGAAGCCGTCCACGCTGGCCGCATCGCAGCCGATCCTCTCGGCCTTCAGCGCGTGGCGCACCGACGTGCATTTGTGGATCACCTTGATGCCGGCCGCCTTCAGGGCCGGCATGTACTGCTCGGGACTGCGGCCCGCGGTCTCGACGATGCGCACGCCGCCCTCGGCGATCGCGGCGATGTACTCCGCATAGGGCGGCTCCGAGAACGTCGGCAGAAAGGTCAGATTGACGCCGAACGGCTGGTCCGTCATCTCGCGGCAACGCGCGATTTCCTTGGCGAGCAGCTCGGGCGTGCGCTGCGTCAGCGCGGTGATGATGCCCAGGCCGCCGGCATTGGAGACGGCCGCCGCCAGATCGGCCAGGCCGACGAAATGCATGCCGCCCTGGATGATCGGATAGCGGATCGCGAACAGTTCAGTGATGCGTGTTTTCATGGGCAGGAAGGCTCCGAACGGGTGAAAAGGCCGAAGTGGACTCAGGCGGCGCGCGCCCGCACGATTTCCTCTTCGACGTCGCGCAGGCTGTCCTTGCCGAAGAAGATCTCGTCGTCGACGAAGAAGGTAGGCGCGCCGAACGCCCCGCGCTCGAACGCGCGCTGCGTATTGGCCAGCAGCGTTTCCTTGACGGCCGGCTGATTGATCGCCTCGAGCAGGCGGGCGCCATCGAGTCCGGCCTCGTTCAGCGCGGCCTCGATCACGGCCGGATCGTCCATCTTCAATCCGCGCTCCCACATCGCGCCGAAGACCGCATCGACATAGCGCGCGAAGCTGCCATCCTGACTCGCTGCAATCGCGCCTCGCATGATCTGCAGGGTGTTGACCGGAAAGTGGGGATTCATCCGGAACGCGGTCAGGCCATGCCGTCGGATAAAGCGCTCCATTTCCAGCCGGCCGTATTCGGGCTTGTTCTTGATGCCGGCAAACGCCTCCACCGGCGAGCGATTGCCGGTCAGCCGGAACAGGCCGCCGAGCAGAATCGGAACATATTCGAATGTCACGCCGGTGCGCGCTTCGATGCCGGGAATGACCTTGTACGCGAGATAGGCGTTGGGACTGCCGAAATCGAACAGGAACTGCGCGTTGACATTACGCATCGCTTGTCTCCACCTCGGATGGTGATTGTTGCCGGACGAGCTGGCCCGGCTGGTTCTCCGCAACAATGTACCGTCGATCGGATTTTTGGCAAGCCTTTCCGCGCGCGTTCCACGATGCAGTCCAGGCCGGCACGCAACGAGGCGTCAGTCGCCGCCCTCTCCGATCGGCGCGCCGCGCTTGTGCACCACCTTCGCCTTGACCACCGAGGTATTGGTTTCCGCCATCTGCGCGACGCGATCGAGCAGACCATCGAGTTCCTCGATCGATCGCACATACAGGCGGGCAACAAAGCAATCCTCGCCGGTCACCTTGTCGCATTCGCCGATCTCGGGAATTTCGGCAATCAGCTTCTGCACGATATGGAGCTTGCCGGGCAACGGGCGGATGCGAACGATCGCCTGCAGCGGATAGCCGAGCGCCGCCGGATCGATATCGATAGTGAAGGCGCGGATCACCTTCCGTTCTTCCAGGCGTTTCAGCCGTTCGGAAGTACTCGGCGAAGACAGGCCGACACGAGCGGCGAGCTCCTTCAGTGAAATCCGGGCGTCCTCGGCCAGCACGGCAAGAATGCGCCGATCGACATCGTCGAGCATTTTTTGATTCCTTAGGGAAGAAAGGGTTATGCCTTCCAAATACAGGAAAGGAGGCGATCCAACCTAATAAAGCATATAGAATCCGCGCCCTTGTCATGCGATTCTAAACACCATTGAGCCTTCAGGAGAAAGATGGTGAATTCCCTACGCGGCACTGCCGAAATGACGGCGTCGATGGTGTTGTCCGGCACCATCGGCTGGTTCGTGGTCGAGTCCGGACAGCCGATCCGCGACGTGGTGTTCTGGCGCTGCCTGTTCGGCGCACTGACCTTGCTCGCGGTCTGCGGCGCGCTGGGCATGCTGCGGCAGCTGACCTGGCGCACGCTCGGGCTCGCGGCGCTGGGTGGCGTCGCCATCGTGATGAACTGGCTGCTGCTGTTCGCGGCCTATCCGCGCGCGTCCATTTCGATCGCGACGGCGGTCTACAACACGCAACCGTTCATGCTGGTGGCACTGGGCGCGCTGCTGTTTTCCGAGCGCATCACGCTGACCAAGCTGGCCTGGCTGCTGATCGCGTTCGCGGGGGTGCTGATGATCGTGCAGGCCAAGCCGGATCACGGGCATGGCGCGACCGACTATCTCGGGGGCATCGCGCTGGCGCTTGGCGCGGCGTTCTTCTATGCGGTGGCGGCCATCATCACCAAGCGGCTGTCGGGCGTGCCGCCGCATCTGATCGCACTGATCCAGGCCTGCGTCGGCACGGCGATGCTGGCGCCGTTCGCGAATCTGTCGGACCTCGCCGCTTATGACGGTTCGTGGCCGATGCTGGTGACGATCGGCGTCGTTCATACCGGGCTGGTCTATATCCTGCTGTACGGCGCGATCCAGAAGCTGTCGACGGCGATGACGGCGGCGCTGTCCTTCATCTATCCGGTAGTGGCGATCGTCGTCGACATGGTGGCCTTCGGGCTGCGCCTGGACTGGGCGCAATGGGCGGGCGCCGCGGCGATCCTGATCGCGGCAGCCGGCATGACGCTCGGATGGCGGCTGCCGTTCGCGCGCCGGTCCGGCGCCGCTGCGACGCGGAGCTGACCACCTCGGCAACGCTCCAGCCTTCCTGCCGCCCCTTTCCGGCAATCCGCTTCCGGCAATCCGCTTCCGGAAATCCGGTTCCGGAAATCCGGTTCCGCCCATTCGGTTCCGCCCATTCGGTTCCGCCCATTCGGTTCCGCCCATTCGGTTCCGCCCATTCGGTTCCGGCCATTCGGTTCCGGCAATCGGGTTCCGGTATACTTCCGCGCGGGTGCTCACCCCACGGGGTGGCAGGATCAGCGTCGGTCGGGCCGCCACGCGGCTTTTCCGCGACCGATGCATGCACCACCCTCATCCAGACCATTTCACTGGTCGACTCTCCGCTTCCACGCGCTGTCACGCAACGCCGCCCTCCGCGCCTCCCGGCCGCGGGAGCCGCGGCGCCTGCGCGCGCGCCATTCCCTTCGCTTCCATCCCGGCATATCTGCCGGTATGTCTTCCGGTATGTCTCCCGGTATAGCTCCCAAGAGAGGCCCCATGGCAATCGTACAAAGAAGACTCTCCAATACCTTCCAGCGCTTTTTCGAGTCCGAGAAGGCGGGTGGCATCCTGCTGATCGTCTGCACCGTCATTTCGCTGATATTGGCCAATTCGCCGATCGGCGACCAGTACCTCCATCTGTGGCATGTGAAGGTCGCCAGCCTTAGCGTCGAGCACTGGATCAATGACGCGCTGATGGCGATCTTCTTCCTGTTGATCGGCCTCGAACTCGAACGCGAGCTGTACAACGGCGAGCTGTCCAGCCTGCGCAATGCGCTGCTGCCCATCGTCGCGGCGGCCGGCGGCATTGCCGTTCCCGCACTGATCCACTTCGGATTCAACGGCGGCACCCCGACGCAGGCTGGCATCGGCATTCCGATGGCCACGGACATCGCCTTCGCGCTCGGCGTGCTGGCGCTGCTGGGCAGCCGCGTACCCGCCTCGCTGAAGGTATTCCTGACCGCGCTTGCCGTGATGGATGACCTCGGCGCCATCATCGTGATCGCGCTGTTCTATACGGCCGAGCTCGCGTTCGTCTACCTGGTCGGCGCCCTGGCGGTATTCGGCGTGCTGCTGTTCATGAACCGCGTGCTGCGCGTGATGTCGCTGATTCCCTATCTGCTGGGCGGCGCGCTGATGTGGTTCCTGATGCTGAAGTCCGGCGTGCACGCGACGATCGCCGGCGTGCTGCTGGCCTTCGCGATTCCGTTCTCCGCCCGACAGGACGACGCGGCATCGCCGTCGCATCGGCTCGAGCATGTGCTGCACCGGCCGGTGGCCTTCGTGATCCTGCCGATCTTCGCGCTGGCGAACACCGGCATCGTAATCGGCAGCGACTGGGCGCAAGAGCTGGCCTCGTCGAACAGCCTGGGCATCCTGGCCGGGCTGGTGGTCGGCAAACCGCTGGGCATCACGATCGTGAGCTTCCTGGCGGTCGCCATCGGCATCTGCAAGCTGCCGCTGGACCTGCGCTGGCGCCATGTGTTCGGCGCGGGCCTGCTGGGCGGCATCGGCTTCACGATGTCGATCTTCATCACCAACCTGGCCTTCACCGGCGAGCCCGGCGTGATCAATGCCTCAAAGATGGCGATCCTGCTGGCGTCGCTGAGCGCGGGTGTGCTGGGTTTCGTCTGGCTGAAGCTCTTCGGCAAGCCGGTGGCGTCCGATGTCGATATGGACACGATGGACTTCGAGTCGGACCAGGCACCGCCCGCGGGTGGCACCGCGGTGCGCTGATCGCGCTATCTCTCGTCGTGCGAATGCACCTGCAGGGCCTCGAGAAAGCGCGATACCATGTTGTACGCCGCGATCGTCGCCGTCAGCTCGACCACATGCCGGTGCGAGAAGTGCCGCGCGATCTCGGCGAACACCGCCGGCTCGACGCGAATGTCGCGCGTCATCGCGTCGGTGTAGGCGAGGACTGCACGCTCGACTTCGACGAACAGCGTGCTGTCGCGCCAGGCGGGCAACGCATCGAGCTGGGCCTGCGTCATGCCCTCCTTCAGCGCGATCGGGGCGTGCTGGTCGGCTTCGTAGGAAGCCCCGTTCAGGATCGCCACGCGCATGATCACCATCTCGCGCAGCGCGCCCGGCAAGGTGGACTTCTGGCGGATGGCGGTCAGATAGGTCAGCCAGCCCTCGGCGACGGGCGGCGCGTGCAGCAGCATCTGATAGAGGTGCAGCACGCTGCCGCGCTCGGCGGCGATCCGCTCGGCCAGCGGCTGAATGTCCGGCGCCGAAAGATCGGCGTAGGGAATGGCGGCCATGTCGATGTCCGTAGTGGGATGGATGGTTCGGCGTTTCAGTCAGCGAGGATCGCTTGCCGAAGATCGTTCGGCAAAGTTCGTTCGCCGAGGACGGCTCGGAGAAGATTGTTCGGCAAGGATCGTCCGCCGGCAATCACTCGGCGACGATCACCTTGCGGCGCACGAGGTCGCCCATGGCCGCCGCGTCCTTGTTGACCCGCGCGGCGAACGCCTCGGGACTGCTGTTGACGATATCGAAGGCATTCTCCGCGAATCGCTTCGAGACCTCCGGATCGTGCATGACCTTGTGGGTTGCCGCCAGCAGCTTGCCGCGGACCTCCGGCGGCAGGCCATGCGGCGCGACCAGGCCAATCCAGGTCGGATATTCGAAGCCCGGAATCGCTTCGCTCATCGTCGGCACGTCGGGCAGCATCGCCGAGCGCTTTGGCGAGCTGACGGCCAGCGCGCGGACCTTGCCGGCCTTGATATGCGGCAGCATCACCGACAGGCCGGCAAACGCATACTGGACATGGCCGCCGAGCAGATCGGTCAGCAACGGCGCCGCGCCCTTGTACGGGATATGGGTGGTCGCCAGCTGCCTGGCGAGCGACAGCTGCGCGCTGTTGACGTGCCCTGCCGACGCCGTCCCGGCCGAGCCATACGACGTGTTCGGATTCGCCTTCAGATACGTCACCAGCTGATCGAGATTGTTGGCCGGCAGCGCGTTGTTGACCACGAGCACCTGCGGCGTGGTGACCAGCAGGCTCAGGTAGTCGAACGACTTGAAGGTATCGAAGCGCAGGTTCTTGACCGTGTAGTGGTTCACCGCATGCGAATCGAGCGCCAGCATCAGCGTATAGCCATCGGGCTTCGCCCGCGCCAGGTCGGCGGCGCCGAGCGAGCCGCTGGCGCCGGGCTTGTTCTCGATGACGATCGGCTGGCCCAGCTCCCGGCCGAGCGCGCCCGAAATCGTGCGCGCGGTCTGGTCGACCGCGCCGCCGGGCGCGAACGGCACGATCAGGCGGATCGGCTGGCTCGGATACGCCTGGCTCCAGGCGGGCGCGGCGTGAAAAAGGGCAGCGGCGGCCAGCGCCGCGGCGCCGAGCAGGCGCCGGGATCGGTTCGTCATCGGTGTCTCCTTGTCGTTGTCGTTGTCGTTGTCGCTGTCGTTGTCGTTGTCGCTGTCGTTGTCGTTATCGATGGCAAGGCCGGGGAGAGCCTTGCCCATGCCATGCGGCAATGCCGCCGCTGACCCCATTTATCTATCGCGTCGCGGCAACCAGCCCGCCGTCGACCACGATCTCGGTGCCGGTGATATAGCGGCTCTCGTCGGCCGCCAGGAACAGCACCGCGTGCGCGGTGTCCCAGCCATCGCCCATGCGCTGCATCGGCACCTGGCCATGCCGATGGGCGATGAAGGCCTCGGTATCGCCGCCCGCATACTTGGCCGCGAGCCCTTCGATCAGCGGGGTATGCATCAGGCCGGGCACCACGCAGTTCAGGCGGATGTTGTCCGGCGCGTGAATCACCGCGGTGGTCCGCGTGAAATGCATCAGGCCTGCCTTGGCCGCGGCATAGGCGACCTGCGGCTTGCCCACATAACGCAGCCCGGCCACCGAGGCGATATTGACGATGGCACCGCCGCCCTGCCTCTTCATGATCGGCAGCACGTGCTTGCAGGCCAGGAACGCGCCCTTCAGGTTCACCTGCATCTGCGCGTCCCAGACGGCTTCGTCCATCTCGATGGGACCGCCCGGCTGCGACAGGCCGACGTTATTGACCAGGATATCGATCCGGCCATGGCGCGACAGGCAGGCCTGCACCGCGCGCTCGACCTGCTCGGCGCTGGTGCTGTCGCACGCGAGCACATCGGCGTCGAAGCCTTCCGCGGCGATCAGTTCGCGCGTGCGCATCGCGTGCGCCAGATGCAGGTCCGTGCCGAAGACTCGCGCCCCCTGCCGCGCCATCAGCATGGCGGTAGCGCGCCCGTTTCCCCACCCTTCGGCGACGGCGCCGCATCCCATGATCAGCGCCACCTTGCCGTTCAGATCCAGCATCTCGTCTCCGTTGTCCAGGTCTGCAAAGAAGTCCCGCAAAAGCTTGCGCGGCCCATTCTAGGGAGACTACATTTATTGCGGAAATTCCCTTTGTCTATAGATTGATAGTCCCGAAGAATGAATATCACGCCCCGGCAACTCCGGATCTTTCTCGCGCTGGCGCAATCGCTGAACTTCAGCCGCACCGCCGAGCAGTTCTTCGTCACGCAACCGTCGTTGAGCAAGGCCGTCAAGGAGATGGAGGAGGAGCTGGGCATCGCGCTGTTCGAACGGTCGACGCGCAGCGTGCGCCTGACGCCGGCGGGCGAGCAGCTGGTGCCGATGGCCCGCCGCATCGTCGGCGAGTTCGATTCCGGCCTGCGGCATCTGCAGAGCCGCGCGGAACAGGAGGCGCAGCGGCTGTCAATCGCCGCGCTGCCGTCGCTGGCCAATGTGTTGTTGCCCGGCGTCTGCGCGGCGCTGGAGAAGCGCTACCCGCATGCGCAGATCGCCGTGCACGACTGCGCGGACCAGGCCGCTGTCCAGCGCGTGATCGACTACCAGGTCGACTTCGCGCTGGCCTCCGCCTCGCCGTCGAACCCCGAGCTGCTGTTCCAGGAGATCCTGCGCGATCGCTTTGTGCTGCTGGCCCCGGCGCAGTGGCGCAAGCCCTTGCGCAAGCGGATGCACATGGACGAACTGGCCGGCCTGCCCCTGATCAGCATGACCGACCGCAGCACCGCGATGAAGTACATGAGCGCCGCGTTCCTGCAGCGTGGCGTGCAGTTCCGGCCGAAGCTGCAGCTGGACCAGATCGGCACCATCGCCGGCTTCGTCAAGGAAGGGCTGGGCATTGCGGTCCTGCCCTATCTCGGCATCATGCCGCTGCTGTCGCTCAAGGGCATGCGCGTGGCCGAGATCGTGGACGGACCGGTGCGGTCCGTCGGCCTGGTCAGCCGTAAGACATCGCCGCCCTCGGAAATCGCGGCGCAGGCCATGGCGGAGGTCGGCATCGTCGCCGACCGGCTGAAGCGGCGGTGGCCGGGCTGGATCTGGCCACCGGCCGCATAGCGTTGCCGCGGTCCTGCCCTGCCCGCGCTAGCGGCTGAACGCGGCCTGCAGGTCGGCCTGGCTGGTCACGCCCCGCTGCAACAGCAGCATCAGCAGGATGCGCGCCTTGGCGGGCTTCAGATCGTCCGCCATCACGGCGCCCGCGTCGAAGCTGGTCTTGCCGCCGCCGACGAAGCCGTAGTTCGGCAGCACGCGCCCGTTGTGCACGCGGGTCGAGATCACGACCGGCACCTTCTTCGACAGCGCGTATTTGACGGCCTCGAACATCGGCTGGTTCATGTTGCCCATGCCGAGCGCCTGCACCACGATGCCCTTGACGCCACGATCGACGGCATTGCGCAGCGCGGCGCCATCCGCCCCGCCGTACATCGCCACGATCTCCACCTCCGGCATCTTGTCGGTCTGGATCGGAATGTGCTGGCGGCGCGATGGGGTGCTGCTGTAGATGACCCGGTCCGGATATACCTCGCCGATAAAGCCGAAGTCGCCCGAGTTGAACGTCTCGACATTCGCGGTGTGGGTCTTGGTGACGTAGCGGGCGGCATTGATCTGGTTGTTCATCGCCAGCATCACGCCCTTGCCCTTCGATTGCTCGTCGACGGCGATGCGCGCGGCGTTCAGCAGATTGCGCGGGCCGTCGAAGTCAGGCGACGATGCGTTGCGTTGCGCGCCGATCAGCACGACGGGCTTGTCCGAGCGCACCGTCAGATCGAGCCAGTACGCGGTTTCCTCCAGCGTATCGGTGCCGTGCGACACGATCACGCCGGCCACGTCGGGCCGATCGAGCGATGCCTGCACGGCCCGGGTTAGCGCGATCCAGCGCGGCGGGTCCATGTAGTCCGACGGCACGTTGGACAGGTTGTTGACCTGGATGGTCGCGTACTTGCCGATATCGGGCACCGTGGCAAGCAGGTCGTCGCCCGATATCGCCGGCACCGGCGCATTCTTGACGGGATCGATCTTCATCGCGATGGTGCCGCCCGTGGCGATGAACTGCACCACGGGCTTGCCTTGCGCAAAAGCGGGGGCGGAGGCGGTGGCGGACGCGAACAACAGCATGCTGAGCAGGGCGCGGGTTGGCTTCATTCGAAGTCTCCTGGGATGTGATTATCGGAACCCGGGCCAGGCCTCTGCCTGGGACCGGCGGGTTCGCCTGCATTGGGCCACATCCTGGCACCGCGCGCCATCCGGGCGACTCCCCGGGTCCGCTGAACCCCATTCCCCGCATGCACCGGGGCGCCGCGCTACGCCCCGGCCGCAGACAGGCCCTGCATTACTTGCGCTGCGCCAGCGCGTTGCGGATCGCCGCCTCCGTTTCCGCGTACTGCCCTTCCCCGAAATGCTGGTAGACGATCCTGCCTTCCGCATCGACCAGATAGAGCGCGGGCCAGTATCGGTTGTGGTAGGCGGACCATGTCGCATAGCGATTGTCCTGCGCGACCGGATAGCGGATATCGAAGCGCTTGATCGCGGCCTGCACGTTGGCAGTCGACTTTTCGAACGGGAATTCGGGCGTATGCACGCCGACCACCACCAGTCCCTGGTCCTTGTATTTGTCGTGCCACTGCTTGATGTAGGGCAGCGTGTTGATGCAATTGATGCAGGAATAGGTCCAGAAATCGACCAGCACGACCTTGCCGCGCAAGCTCTCCATCGAAAGCGGCTGCGAATTCAGCCAGCGCTCGATGCCGGCGAATTCGGGGGCCCTGGTTTGATTGGAGATAGTGGAACCAACAGCGGAACCAACAGCGGAACCAGCAGCGGAACCAGCAGCGGAACCAGCGGTGGAACCCACGGCGGAACCAACGGCGTTGGCGCCATTGCCGATGAAGCAGACCGCGGCGATGCCCGCGGCGGCCAATGTGGTGGCGAGAAGGGTGCGCATGATGTCGGACAGGTCGATTGGAATGATGGGATGCGGGGATGCGGTGATGCGGGGATCCGGGGCCGCGGACCGCGGAAGCCGGCCCTTGCCGGTCGCTCGACCGGCGCAGGGCCGCCACACGGTCAGACCAGCACGGTCTCCACGTGGAGGTTGCCGCGCGTTGCCTTCGAGTACGGGCAGATGCCGTGCGCCGCCTCGACCAGTGCGCGCGCCACCTCGCCGTCCACGCCCGGAATATGGACACGCAGCCGGGCCCGCAGCAGGAAGGCATCGCCGGCCATGGCCAGATCGACCTCGGCATCGACCGACGGGGCGGACGGCAGCGCCACGTTCAGCTTGCTGGCGGCCCTGCCCAGCGCGCCGATGTAGCAGGCTGACCAGCCCGCGGCAAACAGCTGCTCCGGATTGGTGCCGGCGCCCTTGCTTCCCGGCGGCGACAGCTTCAGGCTCAACCGGCCGTCGTCGCTGCGCGCCTCGCCGTCACGTCCGCCGGTGGTGCGGACCTTGCCCGTGTACAGCACCTTGTCGATCTGGGTCATCTGGATTTCCTCGCTGATTCGTTGAATGGGATGCGTTCGATGATGGTGGTTTCGCTGGCCGGAGCGTCAGGCGTAGGCGCCGTCGAGATAGGGATCGACGCTGCGCGCGGGCTCGGCCGAGACGCCGGTACGGTCCTGGCCGGCCAGCGTGCGGGCACCGTCGCTGTACGGGTCGAACTGGCGCGCACCGTCGTTGAACGGGTCGGTCTGGCGCGCGCCGTCGCTGTAGACGCTGCGCGGCTCCTGGGCCGAGCGGGCGCCGCTGCTGTACGGGTCGCGTGCGTCGGCCACCGAGCGGGCGCCCTCGGTGTACGGGTCGCGTGCGCCGGGCTGGCCGAAGCCGGCGGCGTGCGCGCCTGCGGCAGTCGTAGCGGCAGCGGCGGCGAGCGAGAGGGCAAGGACGAAGCGCTTGGCGAATTGGGCGGTCATGATCGGTTTCCTTTAAAGAGAGTTGGTGTTGCCGGGTTTTGGGTAGTGGGGTATTGCGCGGTCCGGATCGCTTCGTTGGTGTTCAGCGCCGGGCCACGGATGCCATTTAAGGAGACCGACGTATCGCGCCCGTAGCGGATGTGGGGCGTTTTTGTCTGGGTGCGTATCGCGGCGGACGCCGGATACAAAGGCATACAAAGCGGGCAAAAAAAATCGGCCCCGGGGGGCCGATGTCATAAGCAGAAGGGGCGCGGGAAGGGCGCGGGAAGGGGGCGCTGGAAGGCGCGCAGTCAGCCCAGCCGGACCTCCGCCGCCAGTCCGCCGCCCTCCCGATTGCGCAGCGTCAGCGTGCCGCCGATGGCGGCCGTCAGCTCGTGCGCGATTGCCAGGCCCAGGCCGGTGCCGCCGGTTTCCCGGCTGCGCGACTGCTCCAGGCGCACGAAGGGCTTGAGGACGGCCTCCAGCTGATCGTCCGGGATGCCGCTACCGCGATCGAGCACTTCGATCGCCACCACGTCGCGGTCGCGGCGCACGCGCAGTTCGGCCGATCCGCCGAACTTGATCGCGTTGTCGATCAGATTGGTCAGCACGCGCCGCAACGCGTGCGGCCGCGTGACGATGGCCCCGCCGGCGTTCTGCAGTACCGTGACGTCCTTGCCGGTGTCCTGGTAGTCGTAGGCCAGGCTCTCGACAAAGGAGCCCAGGTCGACCCGCGACGCCTTTTCTCCATCGCCATGCGCGCTGCGGGCGTACGCCAGGCCCTCCTGGACCAGCGTCTGGATCTCCGACAGGTCGTTCAGCATCTTGCGCTTCTCGTCCGAATCGTCGGCCATTTCGGCCCGCAGCTTCATCCGCGTGATCGGCGTCTGCAGGTCATGCGAGATCGCGGCGAGGATCTGCACGCGTTCCTCGACGAAACGCGCAATGCGTCCGCGCATCGCATTGAACGCCCGCGCGGCACGGGCCAGCTCGGTCGGACCGGACTCGTCGAGCGGCGCGGACTGGGTGTTGGGATCGAGCGCATCGGCGGCATCGCCGAGCGCGACCAGCGGCCGGATCGCCAGCCGCACCGCAAACCAGCAGCACAGGATCAGCAACAGCAGCTGCAGGATCAATACATACGGCAGCCACTGCGCGATCGGCGTCATGCGCGGATGCACGTCGATGGTCAGGGGACTGCCATCGCTCAGCGTCAGATGCGCCTGCACGCGCTTGCCGTCGCCGGGGATCGACTCCACCCGCACCGGAAAACGCCCGCCGCTCGCTTCGGTAATCCGTTCGGCGATATCCCTGCCCCGCGCGGTCATCTCCGGCACGCCGGGCAGGCCGGTGCCAAGGATGTACTGGTAATTGCCGCGATTGACGCGCGGCAGCCACTGCGGCCGCTCCGCCGCCGGCAGCCGGTCGAGAATGGCGATCGACGTGGCGACATCGGTTTCCAGCGTGCCCAGCATCACCTGCCGCGCGGACATATAGCGCTCGGAAAACAGCACCGCGAACGACAGCCCATGCGCGACGACGAGGCCCGTCAACAGGATCAGGAACAGGCGCGAGCGCAGCGTGCGGGGCCAGGCCCAGCCGGGGGCCTTCACTGCCGGGCCTCGCGGATCTCCACCGGCGAGGCGAATACATAGCCCTCGCTGCGCACGGTCTTGATATAGCTGGGCTCGCGCGCATCGTCGTTCAGGCGCTGGCGCAGGCGGCTGACCAGCAGGTCGATCGAGCGCTCGAACATCTCGGCCTCCCGGCCCTGCGTCAGATTGAGCAGCTGGTCGCGATTGAGCACGCGCTGCGGATGGTCGACGAACACGCGCAGCAACCGGTATTCCGCGCCGCTCAGCGCGACGATGGTGCCCTCGGCATCGATCAGGTGGCGTGCGGTCGTATCGAGCTGCCAGTTGCCGAAGGCCAGGATCTGTCCGGCCTCGGTGATCTGCAGGTTCGGCGGCAGCATGCGGGTACGGCGCAGCACGGCCTTGATGCGGGCCAGCAGTTCGCGCGCGGCGAAGGGCTTGGCCAGATAGTCGTCGGCGCCCATTTCGAGGCCGATGATGCGGTCGGTCTCGTCGTCGCGGGCGGTCAGCATCAGCACCGGCGTGGCCCTGTGCTTGCCGGCGCGCAGCTCGCGGCACAGCACCAGGCCGTCGTCGCCGGGCAGCATCACGTCGAGCACGATCAGGTCGACGGTATTGGCTTCCAGAAACGTGCGCATGTGGCGGCCATCGGGCGCCACCGTCACGCGCAGACCGTTCTTGGTCAGATAGGTCGAGACCAGTTCCCGGATTTCCCGGTCGTCATCGACGATGAGGATATGGTCGACGTGGGCGTCCATGGTTGTCACCGGCAGTTGAAGGAGAGTGAGAGGAGAGCGAGCGCAGAGCGATATGCCCACCGCCCCGGCATTGTATGGGGACGGCAAATTCGCGTGTATCGCAATGTATCCGGCCGGGAAGGCCCCACATTGCGGTACAAACTCGCCCCTTCGCGACACATCGCAGCGACGCCGGCCGGGTCTGATCGAGGGCAAGCCAACCCCTTGCCTGGAGACACGATCATGACCTTGCTGATTCTCGCCTACCTCGGCGGCGCCCTGACCATCCTGAGCCCCTGCATCCTGCCGGTGCTCCCCTTCGTGCTGAGCCGTACCGGACAGCCCTTCCTGCGCGGCACGCTGCCGATGCTGGCCGGCATGGCGCTGACCTTTGCCGCTGTCGTGACGCTGGCCTCGGTCGGCGGCGCCTGGGTGGTCCGGGCCAACGAATACGGGCGCCTGGCCGCGCTGGCGCTGCTGGCGGTGTTCGGACTATCGCTGCTGCTGCCCCGGCTTGCCGATGCGCTGGCCCATCCGCTGGTGGCGCTGGGCAACCGCCTCGCCGACGGGCGCGGCAACGGCAACAGCACCGTGTGGGGCTCACTCGGCCTGGGCGCGGCCACCGGCATGCTGTGGGCCCCGTGCGCCGGTCCGATTCTCGGGCTGGTGCTGACCGGTGCGGCGCTGAACGGCGCCAGCGTGTCGACGTCGCTGGCGCTGCTGGCCTACGCCGCCGGGGCCGCGACCTCGCTGGGGGCGGCACTGGGCATCGGTGGCCGCGTGCTGGCCGCGATGAAGCGCTCGATGGGCGCGAGCGAATGGCTGCGCCGCGCGTTGGGCGTGGCCGTGCTGGGCGGCGTGCTGGCGATCGCCACGGGAGCCGATACCGGGCTGCTCGCCCGCCTGTCGACCAATGGGCCGGCATGGCTGGAGCAGGTGCTGGTCGATGCGGTGGGACTGCCGGCCGGCGCGCACTAGCCCGCGGAGCCGAGCCGCCGCGCGCGCGAGGCGGCGTCTTCAAAGCGGCCAGCGGATGAAGGGCCTATCTTGGCGGATAACGGCAGAGCGAGAGAGAGCGAGAAAGGGAGGAGTCGAGAGGGCCGATAAGGGCCAAGAGGGGCCAAGAGGGGCCAAGAGGGACCGATCAGCGCCGCTCGGCCCTCGGCTCCAGATACGGCTCGATCCGCGCCTCCCGCATCGCGTAGCCGCTGTCGCCCATCGCCGTTTCGGCGCGCTCGACCCGCAGCACGCCCTCGATCCACACGGTGTCCATCGTGCGGATCCCCTGCAGCGGCGCCTTCGTCTTGACGTGGACGACCTGGTTCGCGGGAGGCGGCGGCACGTGAATGCAGGCACCGAAATACGGCACCAGCAGGAATTCGCGGATCGCCTCGCCTTCCCCGCCCAGCGACACCACGAAGCCCGGCAATCGCACCGGCGAGCCGTCGAGCGACGGTTCGACCGGCGCCTCCTGCCAATAGCGCTTTGCCTGCTCCAGTGCGGCCTGCGCGCGCGGATCGCCGTCCTCCATCTGCGCCAGATCGAGGCCCTTCAGCGGCGCCAGCGGATCCCATCCCTTCGGCAGCAAGGCGTCCCATTCGATCTCGCGGAAGCTGGTGGGCGCCGGAGCGGCAGCAGGCGCCTGGCGTTCCAGCGTTTCGCCGATCGCGTATTTGGGCCGCGCCGCCGATGACGACCCGGCCGCCTCGGCCGAATCGCCGCCGCGGCGGATCCACCAGAGCCCCGCGGCGCTCACGCTCGCCACGGCCGCCACGGCGCCTGCCGTGCGCAGCCACTTGCGGCGCCGCGGGTTGGCTTGCGCCGGGGTTGGCGTTTCGGTTCGCGTTTGCCTTGTCATGCCTTATGTCCTTGGATTGAGCCCGTCCGCCAGGCTCAGGCGGTAGGCGCGCCATGCCGGCAGCAGGCTCGCTGCAAACCCGGCCAGCACCAGCGCCGCCAGGATCGGCAGCTCCGCCGCGCTGGGCCAGGAAACCGGCAGCGCCACGCGAAGACGCGCCTCGAGCCAGCCTGCCAGCAGCGCGCTCGTCAGCGACAGCAGCGCCACGCCCGCGGCGACGCCGGTCAGCATCAGCATCATGCCTTCGATGGCGAGCAAGGCCAGGATATCGCGCGGCCGGGCCCCCGCCGCGCGAAGAATCGCCAGTTCCCGGCGTCGCTCGCCGAGTGCGGCCAGGATCGACGAGGCGAGGCCCGCCAGCCCGATCACCGCGACCATCGCCGACACGGCACGCAGCGCGTTTTCGGCGATATCGACGAGGTCCCACAGCGCATCGAGCGCCACGCCGGGCAGCACCGCCATCAGCGGCTCACGCGTGTCCTGCGCGATCTCCCGCTGCAGCGCGAAGACGCGCGAACGGAGTTTGAGCCCGACCAGCACCGCGGTGACGCTGTCGGGCGTCAAGTCGAACCGGCGCAGATGCTCGGGCGCGATCGCCGCGCCGGGCACACGCGTGCCGCCCTGGAAATCGAGATGGATCGCCTGCATCGCCTGCAGGCCGATATGGATCGTGCGATCGACCGGCGTGCCGGTCGGCGCCAGGATGCCGACCACGGTAAAGGGCTTGTCGCCGTGCTCCAGGCGCAGCGCGCCCGGGGCCGCCACATCGCCATGGGTCAGCACGATCTGTTGTCCGATGCGATAGCCCAGGCGCCGGGCGACCTCGGCACCGAGCACCGCGTCGAACATGCCGTCAATCTTGCCCTCAACGCTGCCGTCAACGCTGGCGCCACTCGTCCCATCAGCCCCGCCGTCAATCTTCTCGCCGAAGGGCCGGCCCTGCGCGAGCCGCAGCGCGCGGCCGTCGCCATGGCGAAAATGCTCGAAATAGGCGGCCGTGGTTGCCAGCACCGGAAAGCCGCGATGCGAATCGCCCAGCGACAACGGGATCGTCCATGCGACCTGCGGATGGCTGGCAAGGCGTTGCACGCTGTCCCAACCGATGTTGTTGGTGGCGCCGCCGAGCCGGAAGACGGCATACAGCACCAGCTGGATCGGGCTGGTGCGGGCGCCGACGATCAGGTCCGTGCCCGACACCGACTGCGCGAAGCTGGCGCGTACCTGATGGCGGACCCGCTCGATGCCCAGCAGCAGCGCCGTCGACAGCGCAATCGCCAGCACCATCCAGACCAGGTTGGCGCGGCGGTTCCAGGCGCTGCGCGCGGCAATCGACATCAGCGCCGTCATGCCTGTCTCCTCATGCCTGTCCCTTCATGCCCGCCGGTCATGCCCATCGGTCACGTCCATCGCCATGCGCGCCGCTCATGCCCATCCCCTCATGCCCATCCCCTCATGCCTTCCTCCGATGCCGATTCGCCTTCCTCGGCGGCCGGCATCGTGAAGCGCCGATCGAAGCCGGCCGCCAACCGGTCATCGTGGCTGACCATCACCAGTCCGGCGCCGGATGCGCGGCACTCTCGCTGCAGCAGCGCCATGAACGCGGCCTGCCGGGCGGCATCGAGAGACGACGTTGGCTCGTCGGCCAGGATCAGCTCGGGCCGCCCCAGCAGCGCGCGCGCCGCGGCCACGCGCTGCTGCTGCCCCACCGACAGCTGCGCCGCGGGGCGCCGCCACAAACTTGAAGGCATATCGAGCCGTTCAAGCAGCATGCCGGCCGCCTCGGTCTCGCCACCGGCCTGCTCGCAGGCGCGGGCCTTGCGGCTTGCCGAGAAGCGGCACGGCAGCAGCACGTTGTCCAGCACGGACAGATAGGGCAGCAGGTTCAGCTGCTGGAAGATGATGCCGATATGGTCGGCGCGAAAGCGGTCGCGCCGGGCGGCAGGCAGCGCGGTCAGATCGGTGCCGGCGATGCGGATGGTGCCCTGGCGCGGCGCCACCACGCCGGCCAGCAGCGACAACAGCGTGGTCTTGCCGCTGCCGCTCGGGCCGGACACGAACAGATGCTCGCCGCGAGCCAGTTCGAACGAATGCAGCGCCAACGCGCCGCCATCGCGCCCGGGCCAGCGAAAGGCGAGATTCCTGGCGGCGACGAGCGGCTCGCCGCGCTGCGCCCGTGGCATCGCGTCCGCCATCGCCCTCACCAGCGCAGGCGCGCCTGCGCCGGCGTCAGCGTCGCGCCCGACTGGCGCTTGTCGGTGGCGAGCTGCGCGGCAATCCGGCTGACGCCGGGGAACAGGCCGAACACGCGCACCTCGAGCGAGCGCAATGCCTCGGGCCGCGCGCAGCGGAAGCGGTAGTCCGCATCGAGGTCCGCATGCTGGTGCTCGCCCTGCGGCTCCCCGCGCGGCGCTTCGCCCTCGCCGGTCAGGCCGTGATGCAGCGCGCCGAAATGAACCTGCGCGGCCTCGAGACGGCAATCCGCCTCGGGCGACGGCAGGAACAACGCCGCGCCGTCGCGCAGGCGCGCGATCGCCTGACGGACCTTCGCCCGCTCGGCGTCGGTGCGCGGCAGGCGCTCGAAGCCGAACACGTTGTCCAGCGGCGAGGCCAGCGCAATGGACAGCACCGGCCCTTCCACCGCGACGTCGAGCGTGGCCTGGCCATGGACATGCGGCTCCGCGGCGTGGGCGGGCGCGGCGATGGCGGTCATGGCCATGGTGGTGATGGCTGTCGCGACGAGCGCGAGAGCCGGCAGCGGGCGCGAGAGTAGCGAATACACGTGTCGATCGTCCTTCTGCAACACCCGTCCGTGCGCGGAGCGGGATAAGAGCGCGCACGCCATTGGCGGCGCGCGTCGATCGATTAATGATAACTTATTATCAGTAGAGGCCCCATGCGGTCCACTGGCCAAGGCCGCCAGGCCACCAGGTCGCCGGACCACTAAGCCACTAGGCCACCAGGTCGCCGCGCCGCCGCTCCACGCCGCTATCGCGCGGGCGCCAGCACGGACGCATCGATCGCGTCCAGCGTGGGCTTGCCCGTCAGCGCCATCGCGACCTCCAGCTCGGCCTGCAGCAGCGTCAGCATATGCGCGACGCCCGGCATGCCGCCGACCGCCAGGGCATGGAGCACCGGCTGCCCGAGCAGCACCGCGGTCGCGCCCAGCGCGATCGCCTTGACGATATCGGTTCCGCGCCGGATGCCGCCATCCAGCAGGATCGGCACCCTGCCGCCAACTTGCGCCGCGATGGCCGGCAGGCAGTCGATCGTGGCCGGTACGGTGTCGAGCGTGCGCCCGCCATGGTTCGATACGACGATGCCGGCGACCCCGGCGCTCAGGGCCGGCTCGACGTCCTGCGGGTTCAGCAGCCCCTTGACCAGCACCGGCAGCGAGGTCTTCCGACACAGCGCCTCGATATCGCGCCATGTCGGCGCATGCTTCAGCATGCCTCGGAACACCGGGCTGCCGTTGCTGGTGCTGACCGGCGCAACCGGCGGATACGCCGCGAGATTGACGGCCCCAACATCGTTCGGCAGGCGGAAGCCCGCGCGCTGCTCGATATTGCGGACACCGCTGACCGCGGCGTCGATCGTCACGACGATCGCCTTGTATCCGGCCTGCTCGGCGCGGCGCACCAGGTCGGCCGTATCCTGCGGCCTCGGCTGGAAATACAGCTGGAACCACAGCGGCACCGCCGACGCCTTCGCAATCTCCTCGAGCGTCACGCTGGCCTGCGTGGCGACCGTCATCCAGGTGCGCGTCAGCGAGGCCGCCTGCACCGTCGCCAGTTCGCCGTCCGGATGCACCAGCCGATGGAAGGCCGTCGGCGCGAGCAGAATCGGATATTCCAGAATTTCGCCGAACAGCGTGCGGCGTGCCGACGCCTGCGACATGTCGACCAGCGCCCTCGGCATCAGCCGCAGCCGCTCGAAGGCGGCAGCGTTCTCGTGCTGCGTGATGCCATCCGCCGCGGCGCCCGCGATATAGGCGCGCACGCCCGGTTCCACCCGTTCGTGAAAGCGCCGCTCGTAGTCGCGCAGCGAGACGGTATCCGGGGGAATCTGCCAGCGCGTCACAGCTCGGCCCAGCGCCGCAGCAGGTTGTGATAGTGATTGACCAGGGCCAGCACGGCGTCCTTGTCATCGCCCAACTGCTTGCGGATCTCGATGATGGCGAGATCGAGTTCGTACAGCATGCGCCGCTGGCCGTCGTCCTTGACCATCGACTGCGCCCAGAAGAACGATGCCCAGCGCGTGCCCCTGGTGACCGGCGTCACCGTGTGCAACGACGAGGCGGGATAGACCACCAGATGCCCGGCCGGCAGCTTGACGGTATGCGAGCCGTAGAGGTCCTGGATCACCAGCTCGCCGCCTTCGTACTCATCGGGGTCGGACAGGAACAGCGTGCTGGAGACATCGGCGCGAATGCGCATGCCGCCCGTTCCCGGCACCGTGCGGATCGCATTGTCGACATGGGTGCCGAAGGTCATCGCGCTCTCGTAGCGATTGAACATCGGCGGCAGGACGCGCAGCGGCAGCGCGGCCGAGTGGTAGGTCGGGTTGCGACCCAGCGCGGTCAGCACCAGCTCGCCGAGCTCGCGCGCCTCGACGCTGTCGACCGGAATCTGCAGGTTTTGCTTGGACTTCGCCGCCAGATCGCCGGCGGTCACGCGCCCGTCGACCCATTGCGAGCGCGCGAGGCGTTCCCGGCAATACCGGACTTCTTCGGGGGTCAGCACATCGGGGATCTGGACCAGCATGGCAACGTGGGCGGAAGGAAACAGGCGGCGGGCGGCGGAAAGCCCGATTCTAGCGGCTTCCGAATGGGCCTCTCAAACGGGCTTCCCGAATAGCGCTTCCCGAATAGGGCTCGCGAATAACGTTCCCGCCAGAAGAGGGCTCGCACACAGGGGCCCCTCCCCAAAAACGAAGGGACCGCACACTGCCGGCCCCTTCGTTTCCGCTTAGAACGTCATGCCGACGTTCAGCAGGAACGTCCTGCGCGAAGTCGGCACCGCGCGCACGGCGCCGAACGAGGACTGATAGTTCAGATGGTCGGTCAGGTTGTAGCCGTTCAGCGAGATCCGGTACTTGCCGACCTTGTACGCGATCATCGCGTCCAGCGAGAAGTTGTCCGGCATCTTCGCGGTGTTCGCCGAATCGGCCCAGTAACCGGTGGCGTACTGCAGGCCCCCGCCGATGGTCAGCTTGCCCGGCACCGGCAGCAGCGTATGCGGGATGTCATAGGCGGTCCACAGCGTGACGTTGTGACGCGACACGCCCGGCGCCGCATTGCCGACGATCGCGCCATTGGTGGCCGACGTCACCTCGCCGCTCAGGTAGGCATAGGCGACATTGGCGGTCCAGCCGCCGACGATGCGGCCGCTCAGGCCCACTTCCACGCCGCGGATCTTGCGGCCTTCGCCCGAGTCGGAGAAGCCGTTGGTGATATCGCCGGTCACCGGATCGACCGTGTAGGCGTTGGCCTTCCTGGTCTGGAAGATCGCGCCGGTCAGGCCGAGGCGCTTGTCGAGGAAGTCGACCTTGGCGCCCACCTCGATGGTGTCCGAACGCTCGGGCTCGTTGCCGACGCCGTTCTGCGGCACTTCCGACGCGACGCCGCCGACCGCCACCGCGATATCGGTGCCCACCGGCCGGTAGGTGCGCGAGAACGAGGTGTAGAACATCGCGTCCTTGGTCGGCTCCCAGATCGCGCTGATCGACGGGCTCAGCTTCTTCGAGTCGGCCTTGCCGCCCAGCGTCGAGGCGCTGGTCGAGAATTCGCTCTGGAAGTAGTCCCAGCGCAGGCTGCCCAGCAGCGAGAACTTGTCGTTCAGCCAGACGCGGTCGTTGACGAACACGCCGACATTGGTCGCATTGGCGTCGCGCGTGTTGCCGTACACGACCGTCGCGTTCGGGCTGTTGTCGAAGACCGGATTGACGACGGTCTGGTTGTTGTTGCGGCCGGTCCAGGTGCCCAGGCTGCGATGGTCGCGCTGGTAGATCGTGTCCAGGCCCACCATCGCCTTGTGGCGCAGGCTGCCGGTCATGAACTCGCCCCTGGCGCTCAGCACGTTCTGGACGCCCCAGCCGCGCTGCAGATAGGTCATGCCGCCGCCGGCGCCGTACGACAAGGCGACGTTTTCCCCGGCCAGCAGCCGCTGCAGGTTGGCGGCATTGATGCCGGCCGGATTGGTCGCCGAGAAGTCGCGCTCGTAGTAGCTGAAGCGCGTGTCATTGCTGATGGTGATGCCGTTGTCGAGCTTCGTCTTGAAGTTCGACGAGACCACGTGCGCATCGGTCCTGTCGCGGTCGGTGTTGCGCACGTACGAGGTCGACGAGGAAATGCCCGGCACGCCGTACTCGGTCAGCGGACGGTAGATGCCGTCGGAGCCCTGCGCGACGGGCACGCCGAAGTCCGGCGCGCCGGTGCGGCGCAGGTAGGAATAGTTCAGGTGCCACTCGGTGCGCGTGCCCAGGCCCGTGCCGAAATCGATGGCGAGGCCGCGGCGATCATCGCCGATGTGGTTGCGGTCGGCCACCCGGCCGTTCTGGAACATGCCGTTGATGCGCAGCGCCGAGGTGTCGTTCAGGCGGAAGTTGCTGTCGACCGTGGTGCGATAGGTGTCTTCGGTGGCGAAGCCCTGATCGATGCTGGTGCTGGTATGCAGGTTCGCCTTCTTGGTGGTCTGGTTGATCAGGCCGCCGACATTGCCCACGCCGAAGCTCTCGCCCGACGGTCCCTTGATCACCTCGACGCTTTCCGTATTGAACGCATCGCGCTTGTAGGCGCCGAAATCCCGCAGGCCGTCGACATAGATGTCGCCCTTGGCGGACAGGCCGCGGATGCGGAACTGGTCGCCGTTCTGGCCGCCGTTGCCCTCGCCGGTCGAGATCGTGATGCCCGGCACGTTCTTCAGGATCTGCTCGAGCGAGGTGGCGTGCTGCTGCTCGATGACCTCCTGCGGCACGACGTTGATCGTCTTCGGCGTTTCGCGGACCGTGTCCGGCAGCCGCGAGATGCCGAGCGGCGCGTCATTGGTGTTCTGGATGGCGTCGCCGGAGACCGTGACCTGAGGCAGCACGTTGCCGCCGGTCTTCGCGCGTCCATCCCCGGTGCCCGCGTCCGCCGCCACCTGGGCATGGGCCGCGAGGGGAATCGTCGACACCGAAATCACCAGACCCGCGGAAGCGCCTGAGACCAGCAGGCGGATGGCGTTCGCTATTTTTCTTTGCTGCACGGAGGACTCCAGAGAAGGACAACGGACATGACGTTGCCGAGCCTCCGCTGGAAACCATTAGCCCCCTCCCCGTCAAAGAGGTGAACACCGCATTTCGGCGCTGCCGCAACGGCAGGCATTCAGCAACCGTCAAAATGCGAATGATTACTATTTGATGTTGCCGGCGTTTGTTGATTTGTGGCGGACTATTGCAGCGCGGGGTCGTTGACACAATTCGCCACAATCGAGGCCGAGCCGGCCGGCGCTGCGATCCGGCCTTCCTTCCGGTCTTCGTTCCGGCCTTCCTTCCGGTCTTCGTTCCGGTCTTCGTTCCGGCCTTCCTTCCGGCCTTCGGTCCCGCCACCGCCGATGGCTGCCCCGCCGCCTAGTTCGGCAGCTCGATGACGGCCCGCAGGCCGCCCTCCGCCCGGTTGTGCAGCGTGACGTCGCCGCCGTGGGCGCGGATGCAGGAACGGGCGATGGCCAGGCCCAGGCCGAGCCCGCCGGTGTCGGCGCTGCGCGCGGAGTCGAGCCGGGTGAACGGCTCGAATACCCGCTCCAGATGCTCGGCATCGATCCCCGGACCCTCGTCGTCGACTTCGATGCGCAGCGTATGCCGGACCTTGTCGGCCACGACACGGATGCCGACCTGCCCGTAGCGCGCGGCGTTGTCGATGATGTTGCTCAGCCCCCGCTTCAGGTGAACGGGGCGGCAGCGATAGAACAGCGCCGGGTCGGGCCGCGTGTCGCAGCGCACCGCGCGCCCCTGGACGGTCTGCTGGTCGACGATCTCCCGGATCAGCTCGTCCAGCCTGACGTCCTGGGTCGGCTCCTGCAGCGCATCGTCGCGCGCGAACTGCAGCGCCCCTTCGACCATCACGCTCATGTCGTCCAGCGTCTTGACCATCGCCTCGCGCAGCTCGGCGTCGTCGATCAGCTCGGCGCGGATGCGCAACGAGGTCAGCGGCGTGCGCAGGTCATGCCCGATGGCGGCAAACATCTGCGTCCGCCCGTTGACGAAGCGGGTCAGGCTTTCCTGCATGTCGTTGAAGGCCTGGGTGATCTCCCGCACGCCGCTGAGCCCGTCGGGCGCGGGAAGAATGACGCGCTCGCCGCGGCTGACGCGCTTCGACGCCTCGGTCAGCAGCCGCAGCGGCCGCATGATGCGCCGTCCGAACAGCAGCGCGATGATCGCCGTCGGCAGCATGCCGACCAGCAGCGAGAACGTCAGGACACGGGACCAGTGCGCGGGGACCATCGTCGGCCAGTGCCGGCTGTGCAGCCAACGTCCGTTGGGCAACCGGACCTCGACGTCCAGCGCCAGCGCATGCGTCCGGCTGAACGCCCGCTCCAGCCAGTTGCCGCCGCGCTGGCTGCTGCGCTCGGGTTCGGCCTGCTGCAGGCGGACGTGGATCGGCACCTGGTCCGCCACATCGAGCAGGCCGCGCAGCCGCTGCGCCAGCGCGCGCTCCTGCTCGCCCATGCCGTACGGGTCCGGCAACGCGTGCGTGGCGAGCCGGAACGTCGAGTCCGGCAGGCTGATGTCTTCGAGCAAGGCATCGGCATCGGCGGATCGGCCGGCCAGCCGGTAGGCGGACAGGATGCGCGTCTCGATGGTCCGCACCGACAACGGATGGAGCGTGGCATTGTCCGCGCGCCACCACGACAGCGCGACCACGGCGAAGACGTGGGCGGCCAGCATCGCCAGCAGCCACAGGGCCACGAGCTGGCCCGACAGGCTGCGCGGGAACCATTTCATGACGGCAGGACCGAGACCTTGGTCGCGAGCAGATAACCGTCTCCGCGGACGGTCTTCAGCATGCCGGGATGCCGCGGATCGGGTTCCAGCTTCTTGCGCAGGCGGCTGACCTGGCTATCGATGCTGCGGTCGAACGTCATCGTTCCCGAGCGCTGCGTCATGTCGAGCAGCTGGCTGCGGCTCAGCACGCGGTTGGCGTTCTCGACCAGCGCCCGCAGCAGATGGAACTCGGCGGTGCTGAGCGGCACCTCCTCGTCGCGCGGATTGCGCAGCGCCCGCGTCCTGGTATCGAAGGTCCAGCCGCAGAAGGTGAAGCGGTATTCCCGGGGCGCCGGCACCTCGCCGGGCTCGCGCGCCTCGGGCACGCGGTTGCGGCGCAGCACGCTGCGGATGCGGGCCACCAGCTCCCGCGGATCGAAGGGCTTGACCACATAGTCGGCCGCGCCGATCTCCAGCCCGGCAATCCGGTCGGCCTGCTCGGTCATCGCGGTCAGCAGGATGACCGGCGTTCCCACATGCTCGGACACGTAGCGACACAGCGACAGCCCGTCTTCGCCGGGCAGCATGATGTCCAGGATGATCAGGCTGTAGCGGCGCTCTTCCAGCCGCTGGCGCATCGCCTTGCCGTCGGCCACGGCCTCTACGTCGAAATCGAAGCGCCTGATGTATGTCGACAAGGGATCACGTATGTCCTTGTGGTCGTCGACAATCAGGATGCTGGGACGGGGGTCCATTCTGCTCACACTGCTATCAATAAACGAGAATCGTTATCGCATTCTACAGTGAGGAGGGCCACCGCTCGGCCCTGCCTCTCCCGGTCTGCCACTGGCGGTCTGCCACTTCAGCGCCAGGCCGATGCCCAGGGTCGCGCTGCGGGCGGGGACGCTTAAGCGCCGTGCGAGCGCCGTGCCAGCGACGTGCCAGCGACGTGCCAGCGCCGTGCGACAAGCGGTCGCACACCGGCCACCTCGCTTGCCCCGCCTTGCCATTTCGTTCTAAACTTTCAGAAATTCCTGAAAATTCAAAACAGACAAATGCATCTCTCGCCCCTGGTCCAGCGCTTCGTCCTCCATTTCGGCGAAATGGGAAGCCGCTGGGGCATCAACCGTACCGTCGGCCAGATCTACGCGCTGCTGTTCACCGCGCCGCGCCCGCTCAATGCCGACGAGATCGCCGAGTCGCTGGGCTTCTCCCGCTCCAACGTCAGCATCGGGCTGAAGGAACTGGAGTCGTGGAACCTGGTACGGCTTTCGCACCAGCCGGGCGACCGGCGCGAGTATTTCTCGGCGCCGGACGATGTCTGGGCCATTTTCCGGACCCTGGCGGAGGAACGCCGCCGCCGGGAGATCGACCCCACTTTGTCGATGTTGCGGGAAGTTCAGCTCGAAACGCCGTCCGATCCCGACGACAAGCACGCCCAGCGGCGCATGCAGGAGATGTACGAGCTGATCCTGCTGGTGACCGGCTGGTTCAGCGACATGCAGAAGCTGGATGTCGCCACGTTGGAAAAATTGATGCGACTCGGTTCCCGCGTGACTAAGCTGCTGGAAGTGAAGGACAAGCTATCCGGGGCCCTTGGCGGCAAACCCGCCGAAGGCAAGCGCAAGCCGGCTCGCACCAAGAAGGAGTAGTGCCCCATGTTGTCGTCGCTCGACCCGATCCTGCTGGCGCGGATCCAGTTCGCCGCCAATATCACCTTCCACATCCTGTTCCCCACCATCAGCATCGCGCTCGGCTGGGTACTGCTGTTCTTCAAGCTGCGCTACGGCAAGACCGGCGACGAGCGCTGGATGGCGGCCTACCGCTTCTGGGTCAAGGTATTCGCGCTGACCTTCGCGCTCGGCGTGGTCAGCGGCATCACGATGAGCTTCCAGTTCGGCACCAACTGGCCGGGCTATATGGAGACCGTCGGCAATATCGCCGGGCCGCTGCTGGCCTACGAGGTGCTGACCGCGTTCTTCCTGGAGGCGACCTTCCTCGGCATCATGCTGTTCGGCATGCGCCGGGTCAGCAACCGCACCCATACGATCGCCACGCTGCTGGTGGCCGGCGGCACCACGCTGTCGGCGTTCTGGATCCTGGCGCTGAACTCGTGGATGCAGACGCCGGCCGGCTTCGAGATGATCGACGGCAAGGCCCATGTGGTCAGCTGGCTGCAGGTGATCTTCAACCCGTCGTTCCCGTTCCGCCTGACCCATATGCTGATCGCCTCGGGGCTGACGGTGTCCTTCCTGCTGGCCGGCATCTCCGCCTATCGCTGGCTGCGCAACGACCGCTCGCCGGAGGTCCGCTCGACGATGCGCACCGGCGTGATGGTGGCGGCGGTGCTGATCCCGCTGCAGATCATCGTCGGCGACCTGCACGGCCTCAATACGCTGGAACACCAGCCGGCCAAGATCGCGGCGATGGAGGGCATCTGGACCACGGGCACCAGCGTCCCGGCGGTGCTGTTCGGCTGGCCCAACGCGGTGACGCAGAGCACCGACTGGGAGATCTCGATTCCGAAGCTCGCGTCGTTCTATCTGACCCACACCTTCGACGGCGAGGTCAAGGGCATCGACGCTTTTCCCGGCAAGCATCCGCCCGTGGCGCCGGTGTTCTTCGCCTTCCGCATCATGGTGGGCATCGGCATGCTGATGCTGCTGGTCTCCTGGCTGGCGGCCTGGCAATTCAAGCGGCGCGGCGAGCCGTCCCGCGGCGTGGCCCGCATGCTGCTGGCGATGACCTTCTCCGGCTGGATCGCGCTGGTGGCCGGCTGGTATGTCACCGAGATCGGCCGCCAGCCCTACCTGGTCTATGGCGTGCTGACCACCGCCGAGGCGGCCTCGAAGGTGCCGGCGACGATGGTCGCCTCGACCCTGCTGATGTACCTGTCGCTGTATGTGCTGCTGATTGCCGCCTATATCTCGGTGGTGTTCTATCTGGCCCGCCGCGCCGGCACCGATCCGGCCATCGACGAACCGGAAATCGAGACCCCTCAACCCGTCATCGGCGGCAAGCCACGGAGCGCGCAATGACCGACCTGTCCCAACCCGCCGGCTGGATGCCGCTGGTCTTCCTGGCCCTGATGGGGCTGTCGATGCTGATCTACGTGATCCTGGACGGCTACGACCTGGGCGTCGGCGTGCTGCTGCGGCGCGCCGACGACGCCGACAAGGACACGATGATCGCGTCGATCGGCCCCTTCTGGGATGCCAACGAGACCTGGCTGGTGCTCGGCGTCGGCCTGCTGCTGACGGCCTTCCCGATGGCGCACGGCGTGATCCTGACCAATCTGTACCTGCCGGTCGCGCTGATGCTGGCCGGGCTGATCCTGCGCGGCGTCGCCTTCGACTTCCGCGTCAAGGCCCGCGCCCACCACAAGCCGTGGTGGAACTGGGCCTTCTATGGCGGCTCGCTGCTGGCCTCGTTCTCGCAGGGCCTGATGCTGGGCCTCTATATCACCGGCTTCGAATACGGCTGGCTCGACCTGCTGTTCGCGGTGGTGGTGGGGCTGTGCCTGGTGGCCGGCTACTGCCTGCTCGGCGCCAGCTGGCTGATCATGAAGACCACCGGCAGCCTGCAGGCGCGGGCGATCTACTGGGCCCGGCGCAGCCTGTGGCTGACCGGCGTCGGCGTGGCCGCCATCTCGGTGGTGACGCCGCTGGTCAGCGAGCGGATCTTCGACAAGTGGTTCTCGCTGCCGAACATCATCCTGCTGGCGCCGATTCCGCTGATCACGGTGGCACTGTTCGTGATCATCGACCGGCTGCTGCGGCGGATGGGACCGTTGCAGAAGGCGGGCAACGACCGCTGGGCGTGGGTGCCCTTCGTCGGCACCGCGGTGATCTTCCTGATGGCCTTCAACGGCCTGGCCTACAGCCTGTTCCCCTACCTGGTGGTCGACCAGCTCGACATCTGGCAAGCCGCCAGCGCCCCGGAGTCGCTGGCCGTGATCCTGATCGGCGCGGTGATCGTGCTGCCGACCATCCTCGGCTACACGATCTACGCCTACGGCGTGTTCTGGGGCAAGGCCACCGACCTTCGTTACTATTAGGCTGTCTAACCAGCGCCGGAACAGCATTGAAGCGGCATTGAAGCGGCATTGAAGCGGCATTGAAACGGCGCTGGAACGGCGCAGCAGGGGCGCCAGAGCGGCGCTCCCCGGAGCGCCGATCCACTGAAGACGGCACGAGATCGGGCAGGCATGAAGGGCAGCGAAGGAAGCAGACAGGGGCTGAATGCCGCGGCGACGCGTCCGGGCAGCGTGGTCCGGCGCGTGCGGGAACAGGCCGGCGCGCATGTGCGCGCGCTGACCCGCAGCAACTCCGGCCTGACGCTGGACTACGACAATCCCCCGGGCGATCCGGGCCTGTTCGGGCCGGACGCGGTCTGCTGGCGCGTGCATGGCGACTTTCCCGCGATGCTGGCCGGCGGCGTCAGCGCGCTGCTGATGCAGACCATGCACCCGCTCGCGCTCGCCGGCGTGTGGGACCACTCCAGCTTCCGTACCGACATGCAGGGACGCCTGGGCCGCACCGCGCAGTTCATCGCCGGCACCACCTATGGCAGCCGCGCCGACGCGATGCGGCTGATCGAACGGGTGCGCCGCATCCACGCTGGGGTCACCGGCACCGCGCCCGACGGCCGTGCTTATGCGGCAAGCGACCCCGCGCTGCTGACCTGGGTCCATGTCGCCGAGGTCTCGAGCTTTCTCGCCGCCTACCTGCGCTATGTCGGCCCGCTGTCCCACGCCGAACAGGATCGCTATTACGACGAGGTGGCCCTGGTGGCCGAGCTGCTCGGGGCGACCGAGGTGCCGCGCTCGCGCGACCAGATCGCGGCATATCTGGACAGGATGCGCCCGCAACTGCTGGTCACCGAGCGCACTCATGAAGTGGTGCGGCTGGTGATGCAGATGCCGGTCGCCAACCCGCTGCTGGTGCCGGCGGTACGGATCATGGCCGATGCCGGCATTGCGTTGCTGCCGGAGTGGGTGCGACGCGAACTGGGGCTGGCCGGGGCGAGCGTCAGCGCGCTGCGGCGCCCGCTGTCGCTGGCCGGCATGCGCGTGCTGGCGCCGACGCTGCGCTGGTCGCTCGGCGGCGGACTGGCGGCGCGCGCCCGGCGGCGTGCCGCCGCGGCGCCGCGCTGAGGCCGCCCCTCCCGGATTACGCACCCTACTGCACGGCGGCAATCGATCGCGTTGCCGCGTCCCCCGCTTACGCCCCTTGCTCCGCCGGGGGAATCGATCGCACTTGCCGCATCCCCGCCGACTTACGCTCCCTGCCCCGCGGCAGGAATCGAATGCACTTGCCGCATACCGGCCGCCGCGCGCCGGCCCGCCCGCTTGCGGGCCCAGATCACCACGCCCGTCACACACAGCGTGGCCACCACCAGTCCCATCAGCGAGATCAGTACCCGCCCTGGCAGGCCGAGAATGCGGCCGGAATGCAGCGGGAATTGCGCCTGCAGGAACAGATCGCCGGCGCTGCCGGTGCCCGGAAGGCTCCCGCCTGCGGGCGCAAGCGTCTTGCCATCGAAGTACAGCCAGTTGTTGCCCAGGCCCCCGTCGCCGTGGTCGTTGCCGGCCTCGAAGAAGCCCACGCCATAGAGGCCGTACGGCGACGAGTAGAAGATGCCGCCGGCCGGCTCGGTCCAGCCGCGGCGCGCCCCTTCCGCACGTGCCGCAGCCAAGACCTGCTCGCGCGTGACCGCCGGTTCGTGCGGCCGGTCCAGCGGGCGCGGCGTGCGCTTGTCGAATTCGTTGGGGCTCAACGGCGACAGCTTGGCCACCAGCGGCCGCATCACCTGCGTCTCCAGATTCATCGAGATCGACGTCACGGCCAGCAGCAACAACAGGCCCCACAGCCAGACCGCGCCCGAGCGATGCAGGTCGAAGTTCAGCGCATAGCCGCCCTTGCGCCAGCGGAAGGCGAAGGACTTGCGCCATGCGGCACGGCTCGGGAACGACAGCCACAGCGCGATCAGGCAGTCCAGCGCCCACGCCATCGCGATCAGCCCCATGAACCATTTGCCCAGCTCGATGCCCCAGCCGTCGGGGATATGCATCGTGTAGTGCAGCTTGTAGAGGAAGGGCAGCAGGTTCTCGCGCGACAGCGAGACCGCGCCCCACATCCGGCGCGCCTGGATCTCGCCGGTGACCGGGTCGACCGCGATCTGGTTGAAGCCCAGGTCGAAAGGCTTGCCGGTGGCCGGATCGATCCGCCCTTCGACGAACATCGTCAGCGCATGGCCGGGCTCCAGCTCCAGCGGCGTATAGCTGATCCGCAGCCGCGGATCGGCCTGCTCGATATGGCGTGCCAACTCCAGCGCCGGCATCGGCGTGCCGGCGGTGCGCGCGTGGAACAGCTCGGGATTGAGCCATTCATCGAGTTCGTGATCCCACGAGATGATGGCGCCGGTCACGCCGGAGATGAACAGGAAGATGGCGGCGGCAAGGCCGAACCAGCGGTGCAGCCGGACAAGAAGGGAGCGCATGGGTCAGAGGGGGGACATTGTTCCTCTGACATTGACGAACGGCGGCGCGGAAGCGGAACCGGAACCGGAGCTGGAACCGGTTTCGGGACAGGAACCGCGCCCGGGTCCGCCGCCCTGTGCCCTGTGCCCTGTGCCCTGTGCCCTGTGCCCTGTGCCCTGTGCCCCAGGCCGCGTGGACCGCGCGGCGGCCCTGAGGCGGACTACGCCAGGCTGATCCAGGTCGTCTTCAGGTCCGTGTACTTGTCCAGCGCATGCAGCGACTTGTCGCGGCCCGAGCCGGACTGCTTGACGCCGCCGAACGGCACCGTGATGTCGCCGTCCATATAGCAGTTGACCCATACCAGCCCGGCCCGCAGCTGCCGGGACACGCGATGGGCGCGCGCCAGGTTCGCGGTCCACAGGCCCGAGCCGAGACCATAGGGCGAGTCGTTGGCCATCCGCAGCGCCTCCTCCTCGGTATCGAACACGGTCACGGCCAGCACCGGCCCGAAGATTTCCTCGCGCACGATCGACAGCGATTGCGCGGGACATTCGAAGATGGTGGGCTGCAGGAAGTAGCCGCCGCTGTCGGCCCGGACACGCTGGCCACCCAGCCGCAGCCGGGCGCCTTCGCGCTGGCCGGCTGCCACATAGGACATCACGCGGTCGAGCTGGCGCGCGTCGACGATCGCGCCCATCGCGGAGGCCGGATCGAGCGGATCGCCGGGCTGCATGTTGGCGGCGCAGGCCTCGAGCTTCGCCATGAAGGCGTCGTAGATGCCGCGCTGCACGTACAGCCGCGAGCCCGCGATGCAGATCTCGCCCTGGTTGTTGAAGATGCCGATCGCCGCGGCCTGCGCCGCGCGGTCCAGGTCCGGGCAATCGTCGAACACGATATGCGGTGACTTGCCGCCGCATTCGAGCCAGACCCGCTTCAGGTTCGACTGTCCCGCATATTCCAGAAAGCGTTTGCCGGTCGCGGTCGAGCCGGTGAAGGCGATGCAGTCCACGTCGGAATGCCGGCCCAGCGCCTGCCCCGCCTGCGCGCCGAGCCCCGGCACCACGTTGAACACGCCGGCCGGAATGCCGGCCTCTTCGGCGAGCGCGGCCAGTCTCAGCGCGCTCAAGGGCGACTGCTCGGCCGGCTTGAGCACCACGCTGTTGCCGGCCGCCAGCGCGGGGGCGACCTTCCAGCTCGCCATCAAAAGCGGATAGTTCCACGGCACCACGGCCGCCACCACGCCCAGCGGTTCGCGCGTGATGGTCGCCAGCACGTTGGCATCGGTCGGCGCGATCTCGTCGTAGATCTTGTCGATCGCCTCGGCGTACCACGCGTAGGTGCGCGCCGACTCGGGGATGTCGTACAGCAGCGTGTCGGCGATCGGCTTGCCCATGTCCAGCGTTTCCAGCAGCGCCAGTTCCTCGCGATGCGCTTCGATCAGCGCGGCGAGCCGCAGCAGCTTGGCCTTGCGCTCGCGGCGCGGCATGGCCGCCCACACGCCCTGCTCGAATGCCCTGCGCGCGGCGGCGACGGCGCGATCCACGTCGGCCTCGCCGCAGGCGGCCACCTTCGCCAGCACGGTACCGGTGGCCGGATCGATGCTGTCGAAGGTGGCGCCGTCGGCCGCGTCGGTCCATCTGCCGTCGATATAGGCCTGTCCGCGCAGGCTCGGGACGATCGACTGCGCGCGTTGGCGCCAATAGGCCAGGTCGTGAAGCTCGCTCATGAGGGTTGCCTCGAATCCAGGGTAGAAGAAGAAACCGCTGATGCCGCGCGTCCGGGCAGCGTCAGCGACAGCCCCGCGCCGACGATCAGCGCGATGCCGCCCATCGCCAGCGCATCCGGCCAGCGGCCGAACCACCATGCGCTGTAGACCAGCGCCAGCAGCAGATGGCAGTAGTTCAGCGGCGCCAGCGTGGAGGCCGGTGCCCGCTGCAGCGCCAGGATCAGCAGCACCTGCGCCAGCGCGCTCATGAAGCCCATTGCAAGGATCGTCAGCCAGTCGATCAGATCCGGCCACACCGGCGGCAGGAAAAACGGCGCCGGCAAGCCGGTGGCGATCATGCAGATGACCGCCGCGAAGCCGTACTGCACCGTGGCATCGACCTTGCCGGCCATACGCCGGGTCAGCAGCTGCAGCAGCGCGTAGCCGAGCATGGCCGCCACCATCAGCGCCGTGCCGATCCACGACAACTGGCCGCCAGGACGCACGATCAACAGCATGCCGGCGAATCCCGTTGCCACCGCCAGCCACTGGCGCGCGCCGACGCGCTCGGCCAGCAGCCACGGCGACAACGCCACCACGACCAGCGGCGCCATGAAATAGATCGCGGTGGCCTCGGCCAGCGGCATCCACAACAGCGCGGTCATGAAGCAGGTGCCCATGACTGCCAGCATCAGCCCGCGCAACACCAGCAGGCCGCGATGGGGCGTGCGCCAGAAGCGCAGGCGGCCCGCGTTCGCCAGCATCGCGACGGCCACGGTGCAGGTGGCCGCATAACGCACCGCGTTCAGGAAGGGCGCCGGATAGCGCCCCACCAGATGCTTGGCGGTCGCATCGACCGTGGCGAACAACATCACCACGCACAGGAACAGCAGGCCCCCGCGCCACCAGCCGCCGTCGCGGCCCAGCGCGGCGTTCACGTGCCCGCCCGCGCCACCATCGCGCCGAGCAGCACGTTGGCGCCCGCTTCCAGATGCTCGGGCCTGGCGTCCTCGATCTCGTTATGGCTGATGCCGTCCTTGCAGGGCACGAAGATCATCGCGGTGGGCGCGACGCCGGCCATGTAGACCGCGTCGTGGCCGGCGCCGGTGACGATGTCCTGATGCCGGTAGCCGCGCGCCTGCGCTTCGTTGCGCACGTGGGCGATCAGCTCCGGGGCAAACGGCGTCGGCGGGAAATACTGCACGTCGCGCACATCGACCTCCAGCGGCGTGCCGGTGGTGGTACCGGCGGCCAGCGCCGCGCAGGCCGCGCGAAAGCGCGCGTCCATCTCGGCGAGGCGCGCCGCGTCCTCGTGGCGCAGGTCCACGGTGAAGGTCACGGCGCCGGGAATCACATTGCGCGAGGCCGGATGGGCATTGACCACGCCGACGGTGCCGCGTCCATGCGGCGCGAAATCGTTGGCGATGCGCACCACCTCCTGCATCAGGAAGGTGGCGCCATACAGCGCGTCGCGCCGCAGCGGCATCGGCGTCGGGCCCGCATGGGCCTCCATGCCGGTCACGGTCACGTCGTACCAGCGCAGGCCCAGCGAGCCGGTCACCACGCCGATCACGTTGTCGGCGGCTTCGAGGATTGGGCCCTGTTCGATATGGGCCTCGAAATAGGCCCCGACCTGGCGCCCGCCGACCTCCGCGGTGCCGGCATAGCCGATCGCCCGCAGTTCGTCCTCGACGCGCTTGCCGTCGCGATCGGTCGCGTCCAGCGCGGTCTTCAACGGGAAGATGCCGGCGAACACGCCCGAGCCCATCATCACCGGCACGAAGCGCGTGCCTTCCTCGTTGGTCCAGATCGCGACCTCGAGCGGCGCCTCGGTCTGGATGCCGCGATCGTTCAGCGTACGCACCACCTCCAGCCCGGCCAGCACGCCGAAGCAGCCGTCGAACTTGCCGCCGGTCGGCTGCGTGTCGATATGGCTGCCGGTCATCACCGGCGGCAGCGCGTCGTTGCGGCCGGCGCGCCGGCCGAAGATATTGCCGACCTTGTCCACGGTCACCGTCAGGCCGGCCTCGCGCATCCAGCCGCTCACCAGGTCGCGCCCCTGGCCGTCCAGTGCGGTCAGCGCCAGCCGCGCGTTGCCGCCCTTGGGCGTCGCGCCGATGCGCGCCAGCGCCATCAGCGAATCCCACAGCCGCTGGCCGTCGATCTTCAGTGTCGTCATCGTGATCTCCTTGGGAAGCGGGGCTCAGGCCATCGCGGGGGCGAAGCCCGACAGGAAGGCGTCCAGCGCGTGGCCGATGGCGTCGACCTCGTAGCCGCCCTCCTGCACCACGACCGTCGGCACGCCCAGCGCGTGGATGCGCTCGCCGATGCCGCGGTAGCCGTCCATGCCGACGGCCAGCACGCTGATGGGGTCGTCCACATAGGTATCGAAGCCCAGCGACAGCACCAGCGCCTGCGGCCGATAGTCGCGCAGCGCGTCGAGCGCGCTGTCGAGCGCCGCCAGGAAGCCGGCGTCGCCCGTGCCGTGCGGCAGCGGGAAGTTCAGGTTGTAGCCGTAGCCCGCGCCGTAGCCGCGTTCGTTGGCATAGCCGGTATAGAAGGGGTAGTAGCCCGCGGGATCGGCATGCAGCGAGATCGTCATCACGTCCGAGCGCTGGTAGAAGATCTGCTGCGTGCCGTCGCCGTGGTGCGCGTCGACGTCGAGCACCGCCACCTTGCCGAAGCGCTTGAGCAGACCCTGCGCGGCGATCGCGGCGTTGTTGACGTAGCAGAAGCCGCCGGCGCGGTCGCTGTGCGCGTGATGACCGGAGGGCCGGCACAGCGCGTAGGCCATGCCGCCGTCCCCCTGCTCGCAGACGTAGTCCGCCGCGGCCACCGCGCTGTGGGCCGAGCGCAGGATCGAGCGCCAGCTGTGCGGGCCGAGCGGGCAGCTCAGGTCGCCGAGGTAATAGCCGGCCTGCGCGATCACCGAGTCGGTCGGGCAATCGGGCCGGCGGTTCTGGTCGAGCTTGCCGTTGTGGTACGGCGACAGATTGGGCAGCACCTCGACGCCCGGTTCGAAACCGGGGCGCGCCAGCGCCTGCCAGCGTTCGTAGGCCTCGCACAGGAAATCGAGATAGGCCGCGCTGTGTACCGTTTCCAGCGGCGCACGGCCGTAGTCCGGCGCGACGGCCAGATCGATGCCGCGCGTGGCGAGCGTGGCCTGCAGCGCGGCGGCGCGTGCGGGCACGTCGGTCGGCTCGCACAGCCGGCCCGCGCGCATGAACTGGCGCGGCTGATGGAGCAACTGGTCATCCGAGAAGAAGGCACGCATATTGTCAGGTGTAGGTTTTGGGGCGGCTGTCGTGCGTAGCGCCAGCCGGCGCGACGCGTTCAGGAGGCGGCCTGCGCCTGGCGCGCCAGCGCCGCCGCGCGAATCCGCGACAGCGTGATGCCGGGCCCCACGCCGTCCGGGTCGTAGCGCAGCTCGAGCAGCGCGGGCAGCCGCTGCGTGTTGGCGAATTCCAGCGCGCGCGCAAACGCGGGGCCGAATTCCGCGTCGCTGCCCACCACTTCGCCGTGGCCGCGATAGGCGCGCACCAGTTCGCTGAAGTCCGGGTTGTCGAAGGTCAACGCGATGGTGCGGCCGGGAAACTCGCGCTCCTGGTGGGCGCGGATGGTGCCCCACATGCCGTTGTTGAAGACCAGCACGACGATGCCGAGCCGGTATTGCATCGCCACGCCCAGCTCCTGCAGGTTCATCTGGAAGCAGCCGTCGCCGGCATAGCAGACCACGGTGCGATCGGGGTATTCCAGCTTGGCCGAGATCGCCGCCGGCAGCCCATACCCCATCGAGCCCACGGTCGGCGTCAGGCTGGTGCCGACGCCCTGGAAGCGGTGGTAGGCGTGCGCAAACAGCGCGTAGTTACCGGCGCCCACGGTGATGCAGGCGTCAGGGGGCACGTGGTCGCGCACATGGCAGGCCACGGCATTCACATTCAGCGGGCCCGGCGCGGGTGCCGGCTCCTGCTGCGCCAGGTAGTCGCCTCGCGCCGCACGGGTCTGGCCCGCCCACGCCGGTTCGGCCGCGGGCCGCAGCGTGTCGACGGCCTGCGCGAACGAGACCACGTCGGCGGCGATCGGCAGCGTGGACTGGAACACGCGGCCCAGCTCGTTGGCATCCGGATAGACGTGCACCAGCCGCTGGCGCGGCAGCGGGCTTTCCACCAGCGTGTAGCCCTCGGTGGTCGCCTCGCCCATGCGCGTGCCGACCGCGATCAGCAGGTCGGCATCGCGGATGCGCGCGCGCAGCGCGTCGCCCATGCCCCAGCCGACATGGCCGGCGAAATTCGGATGATGGTTGTCGAAGCATTCCAGCCGGCGCCAGGCAGCGCCCACCGGCAGCGCGAAGCGCTCGGCGAAGCCCTCGATCTGGCGCATCGACTGCGGCGTCCAGCCGGAGCCGCCGACCAGCAGGAAGGGCCGCTGCGCCTGCGCCAGCAGCGTTTCCAGCGATGCCATTGCCGCCGGGGTCGGCGCCGCATGCGCACGCTGGTAGCGCGGCAGATCGGGCACCGTGGCCTTGCCCCACAGCGTGTCCTCCGGCAGCGCCAGCACCACCGGCCCGGGCCGGCCGCTGGTCGCCACCGCGAAGGCGCGCGCGACGAACTCGGGAATGCGATCGGTGCGGTCGATCTGCGCGACCCACTTCGCCATCTCGCCGAACATGCGGCGATAGTCGATCTCCTGGAACGCCTCGCGCTCGATGAAATCGTTGCCGACCTGGCCGACGAACAGGATCATCGGCGTCGAGTCCTGATAGGCCGTGTGCACCGCGATGCTGGCATTGGTCGCGCCAGGGCCGCGCGTCACGAAGCAGATGCCGGGCTCGCCCGTCAGCTTGCCGTAGGCCTCGGCCATATAGCCGGCGCCGCTCTCCTGGCGGCAGACCACCGGCTGGATCGCGTCCTGATGGTCGTAGAGCGCGTCGATGCACGGCAGATAGCTTTCGCCGGGCACCAGGAACACGCGCTTGACGCCATGGATGCGCAGTTGCTGGACCAGGATCTGGCCGCCATTGCGCTCGCGCAGCGATTGGCGGTGCGCGGCGCGGTCGGGATTGGATGCTGTTGTCATCGATTGGCTCCGTGCGCGGCCGCGCACGACGGCGATGCCGTGCCCGCCGCCGTCTTGATCTCGATCTCCACGAACACGCATTCGCCTTCGTGCGCGTTGATCACGTTGTGCTCGACGCCGGCCGGCCGCGAGTACGCGCGTCCCGCCACCAGCTGGCTGGTGACTTCACCCTGCGGGGTCTGCAGCAGCAGCGGGCCGGTCGTCATCGGCACCACTACGTAGTCGTAGCCGTGCCGATGAAAGCCGGTCTCCGCGCCGGGCGCGAAGCGCCATTCGGTGACGATCACACGCTCGTTGTCGACCTGCACGGTCGGCACTGCCTGGGGTCTGCTCATGTTGTTCGGGCTCGGATTGGGTCCGGTGAGGACCGGTGGGTCGGTGATGCCACGCCGCGGACGGCGTCCGGGCGGCGGACATGGCAAACAGATGGCAAAGAAATGGCGATCGCAAGGTCAGCGGTCGATGCCGCCCATGCACAGGTACTTGATCTCGAGATAGTCCTCGATGCCGTATCGCGAACCTTCCCGGCCCAGGCCAGATTGCTTGACCCCGCCAAACGGCGCCACCTCGTTCGAGATCAAGCCGGTATTGATGCCGACCATGCCGTACTCCAGCGCCTCGGCCACGCGCCAGATGCGGCCGATATCGCGGCTGTAGAAGTACGACGCCAGCCCGAACTCGGTGTCGTTGGCCATGCCGACCACCTCGTCGTCGGTATGGAAGCGGAACAGCGGCGCCAGCGGGCCGAACGTCTCTTCCTTCGCCACGCGCATCGCCGGTGTGACGTCGGCCAGCACGGTCGGCTCGAAGAAGGTGCCGCCCATCGGATGGCGCTTGCCGCCGGCCAGCACGCGCGCGCCCTTGTCCAGCGCGTCGGCGATATGCAGCTCGACCTTGGCGACCGCGTCCTCGTTGATCAGCGGACCCTGCAGCACGCCCGGCTCGACGCCATGGCCGACCTTCAGCTTCGCCACCGCGGCGACCAGCTTGCTGGCGAAGGCGTCGTAGACCTTGTCGTGAACGTAGAGCCGGTTCGCGCAGACACAGGTCTGGCCGGCGTTGCGATACTTCGACGCGATGGCGCCCTCCACCGCCGCGTCGAGGTCGGCATCGTCGAACACGATGAACGGCGCGTTGCCGCCCAGCTCCAGCGACAGCTTCTTGATCGTGTCCGCGGACTGGCGCATCAGGATGCGTCCGACCTCGGTCGAACCGGTGAACGTCAGCTTGCGCACCACCGGATTGGCGGTCAGCTCGCCGCCGATCGCCACCGCGTCGCCGGTCACCACGCTGAACACGCCGGCCGGCACGCCGGCGCGCTCGGCGAGCACGGCGAGGGCCAGCGCCGACAGCGGCGTGTCCTCGGCGGGCTTGAGCACCATCGTGCAGCCGGCCGCGAGCGCAGGACCGACCTTGCGCGTGATCATCGCCAGCGGGAAATTCCACGGCGTGATGGCCGCGCAGACGCCGACCGGTTCCTTGACCACCACCAGGCGGCGGTCCGCCGTCGGGGACGCCAGCACATCGCCGCAGACGCGCTTGCCTTCCTCGGCGAACCATTCGAGGAACGAGGCGGCGTAGACCACCTCGCCCTTCGCCTCGGCCAGCGGCTTGCCCTGCTCGGTCGTCATCAGCAGCGCGAGGTCGTCCGCGTTTGCCAGCATCAGCTCATGCCACTTGCGCAGGACCTGGCTGCGCTCGCGCGCGGTTCGGCGGCGCCATTCGACCTGCGCGACGCGCGCGGCCTCGATGGCGCGCCGCGTCTCGGCCGCGCCCATCATCGGCACCTTGCCGATCGGCGCACCGGTGGCGGGATTCGTGACGACGAAGGACTCGCCGCGGTCGGCGTCGACCCACGCGCCGCCGACCAGGGCCTGCGCACGCAGCAGGCCGGTATCGTTCAATTGCATCATCAGCTCCGGGGGAATGGGGGCGGTATCGCTCGGCGGATCGGCGGATCAGCGGACCAGCACGTCGGCGAGGATGTCCAGCCCCTCGTCCATCACCGCATCGGGGATGGTCAGCGGGAACAGGAAGCGGATCACATTGCCGTGCACGCCGCACGACAACAGCAGCAGGCCCTTCTGCAGCGCACGGTTCTGCACCTCGCGCGTGAACTCCGCATCGGGGCTGCCGTCGGCCTGCTGGAACTCCACCGCGACCATCGCGCCGAGGCCGCGCACTTGCGCGATCTGGGGCACGCGCGGGCGCAGGCCGTGCAGCCGGTCCATCAGCCGCTGGCCGAGCGCGGCGCCGCGCGCGATCAGGTTTTCTTCTTCCAGCACCTCCAGCACCGCCAGGGCCGAGGCGACGGCGAGCGGATTGCCGGCATAGGTGCCACCGAGCCCGCCCGGCGCCGGCGCGTCCATGATCTCGGCACGGCCGCACACCGCCGACAGCGGCATGCCGCCGGCCAGGCTCTTGGCCATGGTGGTCAGGTCCGGCGCCACGCCGTAATGCTCCATCGCGAACAGCTTGCCGGTGCGGCCGAAGCCGGTCTGCACCTCGTCGGCGATCAGCAGGATGCCGTGCTCATCGCAGAGCGCGCGCAGCGCCTTGACAAAGGCGTCGGGCGCGACATTGAAGCCGCCCTCGCCCTGCACCGGCTCGAAGATGATGGCCGCGACGCGCTTCGGATCGACGTCCGCCTTGAACAGGACCTGCAGCGCCTTCAGCGAATCCTCGACCGACACGCCGTGCAGCTCGCACGGATACGGCGCGTGATAGACCTCGCCCGGGAAGGGACCGAAGCCGACCTTGTAGGGCACCACCTTGCCGGTCAGCGCCATGCCCATCATCGTGCGGCCGTGAAAGCCGCCGGAGAAGGCGATCACCGCGGGCCGGCCGGTGGCGGCACGGGCGATCTTGATGGCGTTCTCGACCGCCTCGGCGCCGGTGGTGAAAAATGCGGTCTTCTTGGCCCACTGGCCCGGCGCGCGCTGGTTGATCTTCTCGGCCAGCTCGATATAGCTGGCGTAGGGCACGATCTGGTAGGCCGTATGCGTGAAGCGTTCCAGCTGCTTGTGCACCGCGGCGACCAGGCGCGGGTGCCGATGGCCGGTGTTCAGCACCGCGATGCCCGCGGCGAAGTCGATATAGCGGCGGCCCTCGACATCCCAGATCTCCGAATTCTCGGCCCGTTCGGCGTAGAAATTGCACATCACGCCCACGCCACGGGGCGTGGCGGCATCCTTGCGGCGGACCAGTTCGGCATTCTTCATCGTCTTCTCCATGGAGCTTCGGGTTGGGCGCGCGGACGGCATTCGGGCTTGCCGGCCGGGCCAAGGCGTTGTCATGCGGCGGCGCGGATCGCCTTGGGATCCCACTCCTTGCCGGGGATCGCCGCGATCAGCCGCTGCGTGTAGTCGTGGCGCGGCGCGTCGAAGATCTGGGCCGGCGGCCCGGATTCGACCACCTTGCCCTTGTGCATCACGATCACGTGGTGGCAGATCTGCGCCGCCACGCGAAGGTCGTGCGTGATGAAGATCAGGCCGATATCGAGCCGCTTCTGCAGCGTGGCCAGCAGCTCCAGCACCTGCGCCTGCACCGAGACGTCGAGCGCGGACACCGACTCGTCGGCCACCAGCAGCTTGGGCTCGAGCGCCAGTGCGCGCGCGATGCCGATGCGCTGGCGCTGCCCGCCGGAGAACTGGTTCGGATAGCGGTCGAAGGCCGAGTCCTCCAGCCCCACCAGCTGCAGCAGTTCGCGCGCCCGGGCCTGCGCCTGCTCGCGCGGCACGCCGCTCGCTACCGGCCCGTCGCTGACGATCCGGCCCACGGTATGGCGCGGATTGAGCGAGGCGAACGGGTCCTGGAAGATCATCTGCACGTCCTTGCGCAGCGGACGGAAGCGTCGTTCCGGCATCCGCGCGATGTCCTGGCCCTGGAACAGCAGCGTGCCGCCGTCGATATCGGTCAGCCGCAGCAGGCACTTGCCGATGGTCGACTTGCCCGAGCCCGACTCGCCGACGATGCCCAGCGTCTCGCCGCGCCGCACGGTGAAGCTGACGCCGTCGACTGCATGGACCACGCGCTTGCGCGAGAACAGGCCGCCGCCGGATACATAGGTCTTGCGCAGATCGCGCACGTCCAGCACCGTCTCCGCGGCCTGGCCGTCCGCTTCGCCGCACCGCCCGTGCGGCACCGCGCCGATCAACCGGCGCGTATAGGGGTGCTGCGGGTGGTTCAGCACCTGCTGGGCGCTTCCCATCTCGACCAGCACGCCCTTCTCCATCACCGCGACGCGGTCCGCGATCTCGGCCACCACGCCGAAATCGTGGGTCACGAACATCACGCCCATGCCCTTCTCGGCCTGGATGCGCTTGATCAGCGCCAGGATCTGCGCCTGCGTGGTGACGTCGAGCGCGGTGGTCGGCTCGTCGGCGATCAGCAGTGCGGGCTCCAGCGCCAGCGCCATGGCGATCACCACGCGCTGGCGCTGGCCGCCCGAGAGCCGGAACGGAAAGCTGTGCACCAGCGTCGCGGGATCGGGCAGGCCGACGAAGTCGAGCAGCTCCAGCACGCGGCGCATGCGCGCCTCGCCCGGATAGGCGTGGTGCACGCGCATGACCTCGGCGATCTGGTCGCCGACGGTCATCACCGGATTCAGCGCGGACAGCGGCTCCTGGAACACCATCGCCATGTCCTTGCCGCGCATCGCCAGCAAGGTGGCTTCGTCCTGCGCCAGCAGGTCCTTGCCGCGGAACAGGATGCGGCCGCCCTGCGGCTTCAGGTAGGACGGCAGCAACCCCATGATGGCGTTGGCGCTCATCGACTTGCCGGAGCCCGATTCGCCGACGATGCACAGGATCTCGCCGGCATGCAGGTCGTAGGAGATGTCGCGCACCGCGTAAGGGCGGTCGCCGCCCTTGGGCAGCGCGATGGTCAGGTCGCGGATCGACAGCAGCGGCGCGGAAACCTGCGCCGCGTGGGCGCCGTGGTCGCCGTGGGAACTTTGATGAGGATGCATCGGTTGGACAGGCATGGCTGGCTCCCTCATTCGCCGCGGCGGCGCAGCTGCGGATTCATGGCGTCGTTCAAGCCTTCTCCGATCAGGTTGATGGACAGCACCGTCAGCAGGATCGCCACGCCCGGCCACACGCTCATCCACCATGCCTCGCGGATCATCGTGCGGGCCGCGCCGATCATGAAGCCCCAGCTCATCATGTTGCGGTCGCCCAGCCCCAGGAAGGACAGCGCGGACTCCGTCAGGATCGCGGTGGCGACCATGAACGAGGCCGACACGATGATCGGCGACATCGCATTGGGCAGGATCTGCGTGGCGATGATGCGCAGCGGCTTCTGGCCGATCACCACCGCGGCCTGCACGAACTCGCGCTGCTTCAGCGACAGGAATTCGCTGCGCACCAGGCGCGCGACCGGCGGCCAGGACACCACCGAAATCGCACCGACGATCGAATAGATCGACGGATTGAAGATCGCGACGATGACCACCGCCATCGCCAGCTGCGGAATCGTCTGGAAGAACTCGGTAAAGCGCATCAGCGCGTCGTCGATACGGCCGCCGCAGTAGCCGGCTACCGCGCCGATCAGGATGCCGAACAACAGCGCGACCGCGGTGGAGATCACACCGACCAGCAGCGATACCCGCGCGCCGTACAGCATGCCGGCGGTGATGTCGCGGCCCAGCATGTCGGTGCCGAACGGATAGGCCGGATCGGCGAACGGGTGCACCAGCGGATCGGCCACCATCAGCCACGGCGAATCCTCGTAGAGCACCGGGGCGAACAGCGCGAAGGCGATCACGGCGAGCAGCACCAGCGCGCCGATGACCGCGCCGTAGTTGCGGCAATAGCGTTGCAGGAAGGCTTTCATGCGGTGGCTCCCTTGCCGCCGACCGAGATGCGCGGATCGATGAAGCGATAGAGCACGTCGGTCAGCAGGTTGAAGAAGACGACGAGGGCCGACGTCACGAAGAAGATGCCCAGCAGCAGCTGGTAGTCGCGCTGCAGCAGCGCATCGAACATCAGGCGGCCAATGCCCGGCCACGAGAACACCGTCTCGGTCAGCACCGCGCCGCCGGCCATCTGGCCGAGCTGGATGCCGGCGAAGGTGATCACCGGCAGCAGCGCGTTACGCAGCACGTGCACGCGGATCACGCGGTTGGCCGGCACGCCCTTGGCGCGCGCGGTCTTCACGTAGTCCATGCCCATCACCTCCAGCATCGAGGCGCGGGTCAGCCGCACATAGACCGCCATGAAGAAGCAGCCGAGCGAGATCGTCGGCAGGATCATGTGCAGCGCCACGTCCTTGACGCGCGCCATGCCGGTGTAGCCGGCGCCGATGGTCTCCATGCCGAATGCCGGCAGCCAGCCGAGCACCACCGAGAACAGGATGATCGCCATCAGCGACAGCCAGAACAGCGGCGTCGCATACAGCAGCAGCGCGCCTGACATCACCGCGCTGTCGATCCAGCGGCGGCGGTTCTCATAGCGGGTACGCGCGGCGATCACGCCAAGCAGCACGCCCAGCACGATCGAGAAGACGAAGGCGCCGCTCATCAGCAGGAAGGTGGCCGGCAGGCGGTCGAGGATCAGGTCCAGCACCGGCAGATGGTTGCGGTACGAATAGCCCAGGTCCAGCTGGGCCACGCCCTTCAGATAGATGCCGAGCTGCGTCAGCAGCGGCTTGTCCAGGCCGAACTGCTCGCGCAGCTGGCCGACGAAGGCGGCATCGCCGGCGCCGGCCTCGCCCGCCATCACGGTGGCCGGATCGCCGGGCGCCAGGCGGATCAGGAAGAAATTGATGATGACGACGCCGAGCACGACCACGATGGCCTTGCCAAGACGCGAGATCAGAAAGGAAAGGAAATTCACGGCAGGCTCCACGCGGGCGATCGGCGGCGGACAGCACTTCGTTGGGACGGTCACCCTCACCCCTGCCCCTCTCCCGCTGGCGGGAGAGGGGGAGAACACCGGGGGCGCTTCGGATGGCGCTACAGCGCTCAGTTCTTCTCGATCGAGACGTTGTCGAACGACTCGTTCAGGCCGATCGCCGTGGTCACCAGGTTCTTCACGTTCTTGCGATAGAGCGTGGGGAACTCCAGCTCGAACAGGTTGGCGTTGGCGACGTCGTTGACGAGGATCCGCTGCACCTCGCTATAGAGCTTCTGGCGCTCGGCCGGGTCCATGGTGGCACCCGCCTTCGCCCATAGTTCGTCCGCCTTCGGATTGTTGTAGCCCTGCACGTTGGCGAACGGCGTGCCCTTGACGATATTGCGCGCGACGTACAGCCGCTCCACGCCCAGCGCCGGATCGCCGTACTGGTAGGTGTAGGTGGTGGTCAGGTCGAAGTCCCAGTTGCTGACCCGCGCGGCCCAGGTGCCGGCGTCGGCCGATTCGATGCTGACCTTGAAGCCCAGCTGCTCGAGCATCTGCTTGACGTACTCGTCCAGCCGGTCCCAGTTGGCGCCATACGAGGTGGCGAGGATCTTGATCGGGTACTGGCCGACATTGACGCCCGATTCCTTGATCAGGTCGCGCGCCTTCTTCAGGTTGAAGTCCATCGCCGGCATGTTCTTGTCGAAGAACAGCGTGGTCGAGGCGAACGGGCTGACCGCCGGCTTGCCCATGCCGAAGAAGATGTTGTTGACGATCATCTTGCGGTTCAGCGCATGCATGACCGCCTGGCGCACCTTGACGTTGTCGAACGGCGGCTTGCGCTGGTTCATCAGCATGCTCGCCATCGGCGAGAACAGCTCCCAGCCCTTGGTGGTGTATTCCACGTTGGGCAGCGCGCGCAGGCGCTTGACGTCGACGTTGTCGACATCGCCGCCGCGCAGCACCTGCACGTCGCCCTTTTCGAACGCCACCGCGCGCGAGGCGGAATCCGGGATCACGTAGAAGACCAGCTCGTCCAGATACGGCTTGCCCTTCTTCCAGTAGTTCGGGTTCTTCGCCAGCTTGATATAGGCGCCCTTCTTCCACTCCTTGAACATGAAGGGGCCGGTGCCGACCGGCTTCTGGTTGGCCGGGTTGTTGCGGTAGTCGGTTCCCTCGTACAGATGCTTCGGCATCATCGGCATGGTGCCGGTCTCGAACATCGAGATGAACGGCGGGAACGGCTCCTTCAGCTTGATCTCGACGGTGGTGTCGTTGACCGCGCGGATCGACGCCATGTACTTGTTGAGCACCGCGCGCGTGCGCACATGGACCTCGCGCAGCAGCTTGTCGATCGAGAACACCACGTCGGCCGAGGTGAACGGCTTGCCGTCGTGCCACTTGACGCCGCTCTGCAGCTCGAAGGTATAGGTCAGGCCGTCGGGCGAGATCTTCCACGACTTGGCCAGCTCCGGCTGCGGCTTCAGGTCCGGCGTGTACGTCAGCAGGCCCTGATAGATCTTGCCGGCGATGTATTGCGTCGGCGCCTGGGAATTGAGCGCGCTGACCAGGATCGGCGGCTCGGGCTGCACGATGCCGGACAGCGTGCCGCCGGTGGTCTGTGCGGCGGCGTTGCCGGCGGGCAGCGCCAGCGGCAACAGGGACAGGCCTGCCGCCGCGATCGCCAGCGAAGCCAGGCGCTGTTGAAAGCGCGTCGTAACTCGTTTCATCGGCTCGTTTCCTTGTCGTTGTGAACAGCGGGTACTGAGGGCACTGCTTGCACTTGGATCGTCATGCCGTGGCAATCGGCTCCACGCCGCACCAGTCGTGCAGGAACTGCGCCAACGTGGTGGTCACCCGCACCATGCTGTCGAGCGACACGGATTCGTCGATGCCGTGGATGTTGCGGGCGACCGGCCCGTAGCACGTCACCGGGGTATCGAGCATCAGGCGGAAATGGCGCGCATCGGTGGTGGCGGTGGTCGCCTCGCGCTTGACCGGCTCGCCGTGGACCTTGCGATGGGCCTCGGCCAGCGCCTGCATGCTCGGCACGTCGAGATCGAACTCGCAGCCCGGCGCATGGAAGCCCTCGTAGCGGATGGCGAGTTCGAGATTGCTGGCGAGCCGCGCGACGGTGGCGCGGATGCGCGCCTCGACGATGGCCTTGGTCTCGTCGATGTCCATATGTGGATAAAAGCCGATGCGCACGCCGAGCGTGCAGGTGCACGGCACCGACGAATTCCATTCGCCGCCGCGGATCTGCCCGAGGTTGAAGTTGATCGGGTGCGCGTGGTCGCGATATACCGGCGGGCGGTTCTCGGGCCGGTTCCATTCGGCCTCGAGCTCGCGCAGGTCTTCCATCACGGCCACGCCCGCCTCGACCGGATTGACGCCGGACGTCATGTAGGCCGCGTGGGCCGGCTTTCCGGTCAGCTCGATGAACATCCAGTAGACGCCGACCTGCGCGCTCATCAAGCCCTCGCCCAGCGGCTCCGGAATGATCACGGTATCGAAGGCGGCCAGCTTGCCGGCGCCGACCGCGCTGCGCAGCGCCGCCACGGTCGCCAGCGCCCCATTGCCGGTGTTCTCTTCCTCGAGCACCGCGTTGAAGCCGACCGCGCCGGCCGGCTGCACGCCGAGCGAGCGCAGCGCCTTGAACGCGGCCAGCGCGCAAACGATGCCGGCCTTCATGTCGCCGGAGCCGCGGCCATAGAGCCAGCCGTCCTCGACCACCGGCGTGTACGGCGGATTGCGCCACATCGATTCGGGGCCGGTGGGCACCACGTCGAGATGGCCGTTGAACAGCACCGACCGTCCACCCTTCGCGACGGGCCGATGGGTGGCCAGCAGGTTGTAGCGGCCGCCATCGGGGCAGCACGGCGGCGAGAACAACGGCAGATGCCGGATGGCATCGGCGCGCAGATGGATGCGCTCCGATTCGAGTCCCAGATCGCGCAAGGCCTGCTCGATGAATTCCGCCGCGGGTTGCTCCTGCCCCGACGGGCTGGCGGCGGCGACAAAGCCCGACAGCGTCTGGACCATATAGGGCAACAGCGAGCGCACGGCGCCGGCGATGTCAGAGGTACTGAGTTGGCTTGCCGAATCTTGCATGGGGGCTCCTTGGAACGCCGGGCTGCGAGGCTCGCCGATGTGAAAACTGCTTGCACCGGCACGCGATGGGTGGGAAATTAGCGCACAGTTGGCACCATAGATAGGTCCATATTTGCCGTTTTTGCTGGAGCCATTTTTGAAAGAGTCCATTCTGTCCGAGCTGCTGCTGCAACGGCTGGAACGGCCGGCCGACGGCAGCGCCGACAAGGCCGGTACGCATATGAACCGGCAGGTCTATCAGATCATTCGCCAGGAAATCCTTGCCGGTACGATCCCCGCGGGGTGCAAGCTGCCCGCTTCGCGGATGCTGGCCAAGGAGGTCGGGGTCTCGCGCAACACCGTGCTGTATGCCTACGAGCAGCTGTTGGCCGAGGGCTACGTCACGGCATCGACGGGAAGTGGCACCTTTGTGTCGCACACCTTTCCCGACCATAGTGCATTGCACAAGGTTGGCGCCGCGAATGGCACCATCACCGTGCCTGCAGCGCAGCAAAACCCGAACCGCTTTGCGCTGTCGCGGCGCGGCCAGCATCTGGTGTCGCATGCCGGTGCGTCCGATCGCCAATGGGGTGCGTTCATGGCCGGCGTGCCCGACGTCTCGCTGTTTCCGCGCGCGGTGTGGAACCGCCTGCTGAACAAGCATTGGCGCGAGCCGCGTCCCGAGCTGCTGACCTATGCGCACAACGGCGGCTATCTGCCGCTGCGCCGCGTCCTCGCGGAGCATCTGCGCCTGGCGCGCGGCGTACGGTGCGATCCCGAACAGATCATCATGACGACGGGCATCCATCAGGCGATCGACCTGATCGCACGGCTGCTCGCGGACCCCGGCGACAAGGCCTGGATGGAAGACCCCGGCTACTGGGGCACGCGCAGCCTGCTGTCGAACTCGGGCGTGGAGCCGATTCCCGTGCCGGTCGATGGCGAGGGCATCGCGCCGGACGCGGCGACGCTGCAGAATCCGCCGCGCTTCATCTTTGCCACGCCGTCGCATCAGTACCCGCTCGGCACCGTAATGAGCCTGTCGCGCCGGCGCATGCTGCTCGAGTACGCGCGTCAGCGCGGGGTCTGGATCGTCGAGGACGACTACGACAGCGAATTCCGCTTCGAGGGCCGCCCGCTCGCGTCGCTGCAAGGACTCGACGAGCACGATCGCGTGATCTACATGGGTACGTTTTCCAAGACGCTGTTTCCCGGCATCCGCATGGGCTTCATGGTGTTGCCCAAGCCGCTGGCCCCGCATTTCGCCATCGGGCTGTCGGAGCTGTTCCGCGAGGGGCAGCTGATCCAGCAGGCGGTGCTGGCGGACTTCATCGAGGAGGGGCACTACGCCACCCACATCCGGCGCGTGCGCTTGCGTTATGCGCAGCGGCAGAGCCTGCTGCGCGAGGCGATCGCCGAGCGCTTCGGCGCGGACTGGCCCACCTCCACGCACGAGGCCGGACTGCATCTGGTGATGCATCTCCCGCCGGGCGCGGACGATCTGGGCATCAGCATGGCGGCACGCACGCAGGGCCTGAGCGCGCGGCCGCTGTCACGCTACTACAGCGACGAGACACAGGCGCGGCAGGGCCTGCTGATGGGCTATGCCTGCGTGCCCGAGGAAGAGATCGGGCCGTCGTTCCGCAAGCTCGCCGAGGTCATCGAACCGGCGATGGAGCATCTGGCCCGCACGCAGGCGCCGCGACGCGAATCGCCGGTCAAGATCAACCGCGAGGCGTGGAGCGGGGCGTGAGCGCGGAGCCGAGTGCCGAGCGGAGCGCCGAACCGAGCGCAGAGCCAAGCGCGAAGCCGAATCCCGCGCCCTTTTCTTTGTCCATCCGACCCCGCTACCAGACCGTTCATGACCACTTCGATCACTGAAACCCAACCCGCTGCGGCAAGCAGCCGTGACGCCCTGTTGTCCGAACTGGCCGCCGTGCTCGACCCCGCCGGCCTGCAGACCGGCGACGCCATCGAAACGCGCTTTCGCAAGGACTGGTACGCCCCGCTCGATCCGGTGCCGCCGATCGCGGTGGCGCGGCCGCGCAATACCGCCGAGGTCTCCGCGGTACTGGCGATCTGCCATCGCCATCGGCAAGCGGTGGTGCCGCAGGGCGGATTGACCGGACTGGCAGGCGCCGCGACGCCCGCCGGCGGCGAACTGGTGCTGTCGCTGGAACGAATGCGCGGCGTCGAGGAGATCGACGATCAGGCCGGCACGATGACCGTGATGGCCGGCACCACGCTGCAGGCCGCGCAGGAGGCCGCGCGCGCCGCGGAATGGCTGTTGCCGGTGGACCTTGGCGCGCGCGGCAGCTGCCAGATCGGCGGCAACATCGCCACCAATGCCGGCGGCAATCGCGTGATCCGCTACGGCATGATGCGCGACCAGGTGCTGGGACTCGAAGCGGTGCTGGCCGACGGCACCGTGCTGACGTCGCTGAACAAGATGCTGAAGAACAATGCGGGTTACGACCTGCGCCAGCTGTTCATCGGCAGCGAAGGCACGCTCGGCGTGATCACGCGTGCGGTGCTGAAGCTGGCGCCGCTGCCGGCCAGCACGCAGACCGCGCTGTGCGCGCTGTCCCGCTACGAGGACGTGGTGCAGCTGCTGCGCCATGCGCAGCGCAAGCTGGCCGGCAGGCTGTCCGCGTTCGAGGTGATGTGGGCCGACTTCTACGAGCTGGTGACCACGCGCGTGTCGGGCGTACGTGCGCCGCTGCCTCCGGGCCATCCCTTCTACGTGCTGCTCGACCTGCAGGGCGACGACACCGGCCAGGACGCGCCCGCCTTCGAGTCGATGCTGGAGACGGCGATGGATGCGGGCCTGATCCAGGACGCGGCGGTCGCGACCAGCGACAAGGAGGCGCAGAGCTTCTGGCAGTTGCGCGACGCCGTGGCCGAGTTTCCGGTGATGTGGGCGCCCAACGCCGCCTTCGACGTCAGCCTGCCGATCGGCCGGATCGGCGAGTTCGCGCAAGCCCTGCGCGCCGCCGTGCTGGACCGGTGGTCGACCGCCGAGCTGGTGAACTTCGGGCACGTCGGCGACAGCAATCTGCATGTCAGCGTCTATCTGCCCGGGGTCGCGCTGCCGGACTTTCCGGAGCACGCGATCAGCGAAGTGGTCTATCGCGTGGTGCAGGAGTTCGGCGGCAGCATTTCCGCCGAGCACGGGATCGGCACGCACAAGAAGCCGTTCCTGGGATGCTCGCGCACGCCCGAGGAACTGGCCGTGATGCGCCTGCTGAAGCGGACGCTCGATCCGAACCATATCCTCTGCCCGGGCCGGGTCGTCGATCTGGAGGTCGTCGATCTGGACTGACCCAGCGGGATCGGGTGGGATGGGACGCGGATTGAGTGCAATTGAGCGCGAGTGAGCGGGATTGAGCGAGATGGGCCATCGGGGTGTGCCGCCTCGAATGACGCGGCGCGCCCCGATGATTCGGCCGCTATTCGACGCTCGCCGCCGCCTTGACCGGACTGCCGCGCAGCGTCGCCTCGCGCAGCCGCACGACCAGCAGCGGCGCGAGCAGCGATACCGCGGCGCTGGCGAGGAACAGCGCGCGGAAGGCGCGCTCGGCGGTCTGCCGCACGACGGCGGCCTCGGCGCCATCGCCCAGCGACAGCACCTCGCGGAACAGATGCATCAGCACGTCCTCGCCGCCGGGCAGCGGGCTGACCGCCATGCCGCTGTGGCGCAGCAGCGCGATCAGCACGGTGGTCAGCACCGCGACGCCGACCGCGCCACCGAGCATCCGCGAGAACGCCGTCAGCGCGGTGGCGACGCCGACCTGCTGCGGCGGCACCGCGTTCTGCGTCGCCACCAGCGCGCTCGGTAGTTGCAGGCCGATCGCCAGGCCCAGCGCCACCATCACGATCGCGGTCAGCACCACCGCACCCGGATCGACGAAGGCCAGCGCCGCGATCACCAGCGGTGCCGCGGCCGACCCGATCAGCTGCAAGGGCTTGTAGCGGCCGCTCCAGGTCATCAGCCGACCGGCGATGAAGGCGCCGAACGGAATCGCCAGCGTCAACGGCACCAGCCGCAGCGCCGCGCTGTCGGCTTGCGCGCCGCCGACCACCTGGAAGCGCAGCGGCAGCAGCACCGACATCGCGATCAACTGGAAGAAGCACAGGAACAGCGTGATGCAGCAGATCGCCACCGTCGGGACGCGCAGCATCGCCAAGGGAATCACCGGATCGGCCGCGCGGCGCTCCTGCCAGACGAACAGCAGCAGCGCCGCCAGGCCGCCGCCGAGCAGGCTCAGCGAATCGGCGCGCCAGACGTCGTGCCCCTGGCCCAGGCGCGTCAGGAACACCAGCACGCCGGTCAGTCCACCGCCGAACAGCAGCGCGCCGAGATAGTCGATCCGATGCTTGCTGCCGCCGCCGGCCGGCAGATGGCGCAGCGCGCGGCGCACCGTGACCAGCGCCAGCAGGGCCAGCGGCAGGTTGATCCAGAAGATCCAGCGCCACGACAGATAGTGGGCGAGGTAGCCGCCGATCACCGGGCCCGCCATGCTGGCGACCGCCCACACGCCGCTGACATAGCCTTGATAGCGGCCGCGCTCGCGCAGCGGCACCACGTCGGCAATGGCGGCCTGCGATACCGAGATCAGCCCGCCGCCGCCGAGCCCCTGCAGGATGCGCGCGACGATCAGCTGCGGCATGGTCTGCGCGAGCGCACAGGCGATCGAGGCCACCAGGAACAGCACGATCGCGAACGACAGCACCGAGCGCCGGCCGAGCACGTCGGACAGCTTGCCGTAGATCGGCGTGGCGACCGTCGACGCAATCAGGTAGGCCGACACGACCCAGGCCATCACGTCGAACCCGTTCAGGCGCAGGGCGATCTCGGGCAGCACCACGGCGACGATCGACTGCTCGAGCGCCCCGAGCAGGATCGCCAGCATCAGGCCGAAGATGACCTGCATCACCGGGACCGGTGGAGACCCGGTCGGCTCGCCGGGGTGAAGAGGCCTTGGCGGGAGGGATGACGCCGCAGGCGACGTCGGAGAATCTGCGGAGGCCGCAATGGAGGCAGCCGCGCCGACAAGGCGCAGGCCAGAACGAGCGGGAGCGATCATCGGGCGGGCAAGGAGAAACAACATAGCCGGTGCACGACCCCACTGGTCGGACCGGCTTTTCTAATGAAGGACAGGAGGTCATTGTAGGCGCTTGCTTAAAAGTGTGCGTTTCTGCACGCTTTCGCTACCCTCTGAACTCCGCAAGGGCCCGATGGCCCTCGGATGAATCTCCGCAACCTGTAGCGTTAGCCCCAGGATATCGCCCAACCGACCAAGCATATCGAGCGTGAAGTTGATACGGCCATGCTCGATGCCGCTCACGGTCTGTCGAGAGATGTCGGCCATCCTGGCCAGCATCTGCTGCGTCAAGCCAAGCGCCATTCGTTGCTGGCGAATGGCATTGCCTATTAAAGCGCGATTCATTTCTGGCCTCCTTTGCTTGTCGATTGTGCGCGACAAACGGAGGATCGCAGTGGTCCTGGGAGCTATGAGCTATGCCATCGGCCTGCTTTCGCCTGGCGAGATATGTTCAGAAACTCTGCCAGTCGTCGGCCCCAGCACCGGAAGCTTCCGTCGCCAAGGCGGACGGCCGTAGCGCCGCGGGTCGGGCCTTCGCAGGCGTTGCGGCGGCACTGCCGGCTCTGGATTCGCGGTGGCGCCTGTCGGCAGCGGGCTCGCTCCGCGCCGCGGTCGACATGACCCCTTGCGCCGACGACTTCCCCAACGGCGCCGCCATGGCGAGCGCCCGTTCCCGGACCGGTTCCGCGGCACGCGGCAATGCAGCGGGCGACGCCTCGACGCGGAACTTGGCCGCGTCCTGCACCAGCCCGGCGACCTGCTGTTGCAGGCTCTCGGCGGCGGCCGCCGCCTGTTCGACCAGCGCGGCGTTCTGCTGCGTCACGCTTTCCATCTGCGCGATCGCGCGGTTGACCTGTTCGATGCCGGTCGACTGCTCGGCGCTGGCGGCCGAGATCTCGCCCATGATGTCGGTCACGCGGCGAACGGCTTCCACGATGCCGTCCATGGTGCCGCCAGCCTGCTCGACCTGGCGGGCACCGACTTCGACCTGCTCCACCGATCGGTTGATCAGCTCGCCGATCTCCTTGGCCGCCGCGGCGCTGCGCTGCGCGAGGCTGCGCACTTCAGCCGCGACCACGCTGAAGCCGCGCCCCTGTTCGCCGGCGCGCGCGGCTTCGACCGCGGCGTTCAGCGCCAGGATATTGGTCTGGAAGGCAATGCCCTCGATCACGCCGATGATCTCGGCCACCTTGGCCGACGACTGCGAGATGCCCTGCATCGTCTCGACCACGCTGCGCACGGTACGTCCGCCCTCGGCGGCCACGGCCGAGGCGTTCACGGCGAGCTGGTTGGCCTGGCGGGCGTTGTCGGCGTTCTGGCGCACGGTCGAGGTCAGCTGCTCCATCGAGGCCGCGGTCTGCTCCAGCGAGGCCGCCTGCTCCTCGGTACGTTGCGACAGGTCGGTGTTGCCCTTGGCGATCTCCCGCGTGGCGCCGTCGATCGCGCCCGAGGCGCCCTGGATGCCGCGCACCAGCACGGACAGCTCCGCGAAGGCGCGCTGCATTGCCTTCAGCATCCGGCCCATCTCGTCGTTGCCCTTGGCGCGGATGGCGAAGGCCAGGTCGCCCTGCGCAAGCGCCTCGGCGGCAGCCAGCGCCTGCCGCGCCGGTCCGGCGATCGAGCGCGTGATCGCCACGGCCAGGCCGACGGCCAGCAGCGCGGACACCGCGCCGAGCGCGAGCAGCAGATTGCGCGTGAACAGATAGTCGGCCTGGGCCTGCTCCACCGCCTCGATGGCCATCTTGCGACCCGAGGCGATCAGCGTGTCCAGGCGTTCAAAGTACGCCGCCTGCGCCGCGGGCAGCGTGACGATCAAACCGGCGCGCGCGGCGACGAACTCGCCAGCCTGCAACTGCGTCAGCAATTGGTCCAGCTGGGCGTTATAGGCGGCGCGATGCTTGCCCAGTTCATCGAAGGTTTGCTTCAGGCCGGCGTTATCGGTGGCGGCGATCAGCTTGGAGAGCTCGTCGAGCGTGGCGCTCATCTGCTTGCGGCGCTCGTTGACGCGGCCGACGTTCTGCTGGACCACGGCCGGATCCTCGGTCAGCACCGCGTCGCGCACCATGATGCCGATGGCCTGCGCGCCCTCCTTGACGCCGTCCAGTTCCATCACCTTCAGCAGACGCTGCTCGACGGTCGTCCGCATCGACGCGTTCATGTCGCCAAGCGCGATCAGTCCGAAACCGGCCACCACGGCCAGCAGCGCCACCATCGCGGCAAAGGCCCCCGCCAGCCGCGCGCCAATGCCAAAATGCTTCCATCCTCCCATACCGCCCCCTTTTTCTCTCGTAGTCGACGCCTCGCGCGCATGCGCGACGGTGCATCGCTAACGGCAGAAGGGGGCGCTTTCTTGATGGGCAAACCGATACGGCGGGATCAAGCCGGATAGGGCCCGGCTTCGGGCGTCAGGCGGAGATGTCAGGAAACAAGCGGTGGGCACGGATGCCATGCCAAATGAAAAACAAGGGGCAAAAACCCCGTCAGCTCCACCGATCGCTCGAGACGGGACAGGTGTCCAATTGACGCCGAGCATCCGGTATTCCGCCTGAGGCGGCGAAGACGTCCGGCATTGCACAGGACGCGGCAAAAAAAGAAGCCCACGCGCGGGGTGCTCGTAGGCTTTCCAGGACTGCTAGAGCCGATTGGCTCGTGGCCGACTATAGCGGTGCTTAGATGAGGTGTAAATAGAGTTTCCATCAGGGTAAATGCCGATAGTGACGCTTACTTTGTTTTACAAATAAAACAGGGACAGACCGTCGGGCGACACGCCCAAAAGCGCCGAGGTGAGTACCTACTCGGAGGGAAACCGGCTTTCGATGCACCTCATCCCTACCAGCGCGACTCTAAAAGCACTTCAGGCAGCGCACCGTCTCGTGTATCGGCAGATGTATGCAAGTATTTAATTAGAGGTTTACCTCTAGACGGTTGACCGAGCCCCTTCGATCCCCAAGTTGTAAAAATTTGTTACTCTCCGGGTCGAAGTATTCCCCTTCTCTTCTGGCAGCACCGCCAGTCCGACCGTCGAGGCAGAACATCCGCGAACAACAAGCGCCACGGCCGCAAGGACACGCGATGACTCCCCTCGCGCCGGTACCGAGAGCGAATGTTTCATCCCTCGCCACGATCAGGCTCTCGCCAATACGGATACCTTCACGCCGCATCCGCGCCGGCTCGCGCCTGATCCCCGTACCGTTGTCTGCCGACAGAACCCAATCGGGCTCGACCGGAGAAGTCGTGAAGTTTCAGGAAATCAGAAGTATTCGCCCGGGCCGTCAGCTACAGGACCGACAACTGGCTTTCCACCGCGCCAGCCGGCATCCGGTGGTGCTCCACCTGACCAGCGGCGTGCGCCTGCACGGGGTCGTGGTGGGCGCCGACACCTATATGGTGTTGCTCGCCACCGCCCCGGGCGACCCGGCGCCTCAGGTCGTTTACAAGCACGCGATCGCGGCGATCACCCCGGCCAACGTCGACGGGCAGCCGATCGAGTTTCCCCGCGACGAGGTGCCGCCCGAGTTCGTCCGCCTCTTCACCCCCCGCACGCGGCCGCGGCGGCGCGCCTGAGCCTGCTCCGGAGCCGCCCGCAGCATAGCAATGACAGCTTTCCGCGCCGACGCCCGAAGATCACTCTAAACCTTTCGGCAGCCCGGTCGATAACCTTGGCAACGGAGGCACTTCACGCCCTGCAGTGCAGGCAGCCAACGTTACGGCACCCGCCGGAATGCATAAAACATTGCAAATAGGAGTCGTACCATGGCGCAAGTCATTAATACCAACTCGTTGTCTCTGATGACTCAGAACAACCTGAACACGTCGCAATCGGCGCTGAACACCGCGATCCAGCGCCTGTCCTCGGGCCTGCGTATCAACAGCGCCAAGGACGACGCGGCTGGTCAAGCGATTGCTAACCGCTTCACCGCCAACATCCGCGGCCTGACGCAAGCTCAGCGCAACGCCAACGACGGCATCTCGCTGGCGCAGACGACCGAAGGCGCGCTGACGGAAGTCAACAACAACCTGCAGCGTGTCCGTGAACTGGCCGTACAAGCCGCCACCGGTTCGAACTCGGCTTCCGACCTGCAGTCGATCCAGGACGAAATCAAGCAGCGCCTCGATGAGATCGACCGCGTGTCGGCTCAAACCCAGTTCAACGGAGTTAAGGTTCTGGCTGCAGATAGCACGCTGAAAGTACAAGTCGGCGCAAACGACACCGAGACCATCGATATCAGTCTGAAAGAGATTACCGCGCAGACCCTGGGTCTCGAAGGTTTTACCGTCAAAAAAACCGCGTTGAACGTTGGTGCCGCAATCGATCTCACCACTCAGCTCCCCACCAGCCTAGGCGACGCCGGCATTGATATGTCCGGTGCACTCCAACAGCTGAAGGATGCTGGCGTGTCCGTCGATATCAACTCCGTTACGCTGCATCAAGTGCAGGACAAGACCGGTGCCGCAGTAGCGGACGCCTACGTCCTTAAGGTCGGCGACGAGTACTATGCCGCAACTACCGCCTTGGGCGCAGGCGCTGGTGATGCCGATGAAATCACGCTCGCTACGGTTTCCGGCACATACACCGATAACACCGTTACCGCCAAGGCCTTCACCGAGTTCGTGAAGGTCAGCTACGGCGCCGCCGGCAACGCCCCGGCGACGTACGCGACGGTAAATGGCAGCAACTACGCTGTGACTTCGACCGTAGGTGCCGGAACGTCGTACGGCAACGGTGCCGCAGCCACGATTGATATCAGTGACGCTGCCGCCACCCCGACCGCACAGTTCACCGGTGTCGCGACTGCCAGCCCCTTGGCCAAGCTCGACGCCGCCCTCTCCAAGGTCGACACGCTGCGCAGCTCGCTGGGTGCGGTGCAAAACCGTTTCGACTCGGTGATCTCGAACCTGGGCACCACCGTGACCAACCTGTCGGCTTCGCGCTCGCGCATCCAGGACGCTGACTACGCAACGGAAGTGTCGAACATGACCCGCGCGCAGATCCTGCAGCAAGCTGGTACCTCGGTGCTGGCCCAAGCCAACCAGACCACGCAAAACGTGCTGTCGCTGCTGCGTTAATTCGCAACGGCGCGGAAGGCCGGGCCGCAAGGCCTGGTTTTCCGCTGGGAATGCTTTGCAGGCAGTTCGCTGCCTGCAAAGCGTTTCTTCGGAAGCGCCCAGATCGAACCGAACCGAAGCGGAATCGACCATGGCACCTCCCACCGTCTCGCCCGTCGCCACGGCCTCCGGCGTGGCCCTGTCGGCCGTGCCGCAGCGCACGGCCGCTGCATGGCCGCCGGTCGCCGGCGGCGCGGACCCGGCCATCCCGCCGGCCGTCGAAGGCGAGGCCGGGGAGGCAGCGGTCGACATCCGCCAAGCGATCGGAGAGCTGACCGAGGTGCTTCGGACCACGTCAATCGGCCTGCGCTTCGAGATCGACGAAGTTACCCACCGCGTCGTGACCAAGGTCATCGACAAGGAAACCGGCGAGCTGATCCGTCAGATGCCGACCGAGGAAGTGCTGCGGTTCGCCCGCGCGCTGGACAGGCTGCAGGGCATGTTCGTCCGCCAGGCGGCATGACGACCCGCGCATCGTAGACAAGCTGAACAACAAAGGCAGAAGACTATGGCTACCATCTCCAACATCGGTATCGGCTCCGGACTGGAACTCGGCTCGCTGCTCGAGAAGCTCGAGACCGCCGAGAAGGCTCCGCTGAAGCTGCTCGAAAGCCAGGCGTCCAGTTACCAAGCCAAGCTCTCGGCGTTCAGTACGTTGAAGAGCGTGTTGTCGGCCTACCAAAGCGCCGCCAAGAAGCTGTCCGAGGCTGCCACGTTCGGAGCAGCCAAGGCAGTGGCTGGGTCGACCGACGTCATGTCGGCCGCTGCAGGCTCCAACGCCGTGCCGGGTACCTATTCGGTCAACGTCACCAGCCTCGCGCAGGCGCAATCGCTGGTTGGCACCAACGTAGCCAGCCAGACCACCGCGATCGGCACCGGCAAGATCACCTTCGAATTCGGCGAGCGCCAGGGCTACAACGAGGGCACCGGCGGCTATACCGATCCGCTGGGCTTCACCGCCGATGCGGCGCGCACCAAGACCGTCGAAATCAAACCCGGTGAGAACTCGCTGCAGGGCATTCGCGATGCCATCAACAAAGCGAACGTCGGCGTCACCGCCAGCATCGTCAATGACGGCAGCGGCACGCCCTATCGCCTGGTGCTGACGTCCAACACGACGGGCGAGAAATCCAGCATGCGGATTACGGCGGACAGCCCCGAATTGAGCAATCTGGTTGGCTTCGACCCGACTCAGGCAACCCAGCCGAGCGGCATGCAGGAAACGGTGCGAGCGACCAACGCCAAGCTGAAGATCAACGGCATCGACGTCGTCAGCCAGAGCAATACCGTTACCGATGCGGCCCAGGGCGTGACGCTGACGCTAAACAAGACCGGCACGAGCAGCCTGACCGTGACGCGCGACAACGACGCGATCAAGGCCGCGATCCAGGGCTTCGTCACCGCCTACAACAATATCCAGAGCACGGCCAAGTCGCTGACCTCGTTCGACACGACCACCGGCAGCAGCGCCGCGCTGAACGGCGACAGCACGCTGCGCTCGATCCAGACGCGCCTGCGCAGCATGCTGAACGTGCCGCAGCCTGACGGCAACGGCGGCACCATCACGCTGTCTGAGATCGGTGTCGCGTTCACCAAAGACGGCACGCTGGCAATCGACGATGCCAAGCTGACGAAGGCGATAAATGAGGACCTCGGCGGTATTACATCGATGTTCTCGCATACCACCGGCACCGGCGGCTTCGGCAAGCAGATCACCGACGCGATCGACGACCTGAACGAAACCAACGGCGCGATCAAGGTTGCGACCGATGGCCTGACCGATACGCTGAAGGATCTGGAAGACCGCTACACGCAGGTCGAGGACCGCGTCAACGCGACCATCGAGCGCTACCGCGCGCAGTTCACGCAGCTCGATCTGCTGGTCAGCAACCTGAACCAGACCAGCAGCTATCTGAACCAGCAATTCGCCGCGCTGGCCAACCAGACCAAGAAGTAACCAACGGCAAGGATCGCCATCATGTATGCGCGCCAAGCAATCAACGCTTACGCACGGGTCGGCGTGCAGACCGGAGCCATGAGCGCCAGCCCGCACAAGCTGATCGCCATGCTGTACGACGGCGCCCGCTCGGCCATTGCGCGGGCCAAGTTCCATCTCGATGCCGGCGACGTGCAAGAGCGCGGCAACGCCATCTCGAAGGCGATCGACATCGTCGACAACGGCCTGCGCGCGGTGCTGGACCACGACACCGGCGGCGAGATCGCCGCCAATCTCGAAGCGCTGTACGACTACATGACCCGCCGCCTGCTGCTGGCCAATGTACGCAGCGATGTCACGCTGCTCAACGAGGTCGACGCGCTGCTGGAAAACCTCGCCACCGCATGGGCGCAGATCGGTGAGTCAGAAGCCGGCGACAATGCCGTGCAGCCGGCAGCCGTCGCCGAAGCACAGGAGAACTGATCATGCACGCCGTGTCTCCCACCGTGCTGAACTACGAGGAACTGCTGGTGCTGTCCGAGCAGATGCTCGAAGCCGCCGAGGCGGAAAACTGGACCGCGTTCAACGACGTGCAGAAGGTCTACCTGGCCGTCGTGGACCGCCTGCGTGAGCTCGAGCACAACGTTCCGGTCTCGGCCGAAGAACGGATGCGCCGCCACGCGCTGCTCGACCGGATCCTGGCGTACGACGCCCGCATCCGCGACCTGATGCTGCCGCACTTGGCCCGTCTGGGCCAGCTGCTGGGCGACTCGCGCCGCCGCCAGAATCTTTCGCACGCCTACGGCAGCCCTGCCTGACTCCATGCCGGGTCCCGCTGGCCGTCGCCGGCAAACCGGTGACCCAGCGGACCATCCGGAACCCTCCCCATGACCGCGATCCATCTGCCGCCCGGTTCGCCGTCAGGGCAAAGCCTCGATGCCAACACGCTGCGCGCGCAGGTGTCGGCCAACAAGCTGGCCGCGCTGATTCCAACCGCCAGTCCCGGCGGCGCCACGGTGCGGCAATCCGACGGCACGTCCACCGGGGCCGTCGAACTGCCGGTACGCGCCGGCGCACCGGGCCAGCCTCCGGCCACCACGCCGACAGGCTCCACCCGCGAAACCCTGAGCTTCGCCGCCCGTACCATCCTTACCTTGCTGGCGCAGGGCTCCGCCGCGCCGCTGCGCAGCGCCGGACCGCTGCTGGCCGTGCCGCCCACGCGCCTGCCCGAGGGAACCACGCAGGTTCGGCAGGCGCTGATGCATCTGGTGCAGGACAGCGGCCTGTTCTATGAATCGCATCTGGCGCAATGGATCGCCGGCGAACGTGGATTGGCCAGTCTGGCGCGCGAGCCGCAGGCGGGAATCGGCCGACATCCCTATCCCGGGGCTGGCGCCGGCGGGGCACTGCAGAGTGGGGCCGCGTCTACTCCAGGGTCCGCGACGGGGCCCTACGGACAGCAGCCCGGTGCGCCGATGCAACCGGCGAGCACGGCTCCCCTGCCGAACCTGCTTCCCGCCTCGCCCACCGACGCCCAGGCCCTGAGCAGCGCGATCCAGGCGCTGGCTGCCGCCGAACCCTCGCAGGCCGTGCTCGACGCCGCGTTGAATGCCGCCCGCTCGGCCGCGAGCGGGGGACCCGAAGCCAGCGCCGACGATCCCGCCGCGACCGCGGGCGACACCGGCGCGCGCGGCGCAGATGCCCTGCGCGGCAACGAAACGCCACGCTCGCTGCAGGCAGCCGCGCAGGCCTACCGGGCCGCCGCCAACGACGCCGCCCGTCAGGCCGGCGCGCAGACCCTGCTGAGCGTGACCACCGACGACGCACAGGCACGGCCCGACGCGACGCCCAACTTGGCGAAAGCGGAAGCCGCGCCCGCCATCCATCCGAATACCGAAGGCATCGTCCGTCAGCAGCTCGAACTGCTGGCCACCCAGCAGTTCCGCTGGGCCGGCGAGGCGTGGCCCGGCACGCCGATGCAATGGGACATCGCCGAACGGCAGCAGGAGCATGGGTCCTCCGGCGAGCACGGCGACACCGCGGACGAGCGCACATGGTCCAGCCGCCTGGTGCTGGAACTGCCTCAGCTGGGAACGGTGGAAGCGCGCCTGACGCTGACGCCGAACGGCCTGGAAACCCGGCTGGCGGTACAGGAAGACCGCATCGTGCGGATGCTCGATAGCGCGCAGGGCCGGCTGCGCGACAACCTCGGCGCGCGCGGCATCGACCTGCTGCATTTCTCGATCCGCCGGGACACCGACGCGGAGGGCACCGCATGAGCCAGCAGGACTCGCCCCGCGGCGCGGCGGTCGCGCTGTCGTACCGCCAGAACGATGCCGCCCCGCGGGTGGTGGCCAAGGGCTACGGCCTGATCGCCGACTCGATCATCGCGCAGGCCCGCGAGGCCGGCGTCTATGTCCACGACTCCCCGACGCTGGTCAACCTGCTGATGCAGGTCGACCTCGACAGCCAGATCCCGCCTCAGCTCTACACGGCGGTGGCCGAACTGCTGGCGTGGCTGCATCGACTGGAAGTCGATACCGGAATCGTGCGGATCGAATAACGCTCCTAGGCATTTTTCAGAGCCGTCTCATCGACCGGGCCACCACGGGGCGGCAAGCTATCGGCTGCTCTCTCACCACCCATCCCTACTACGATCTCTACAGGCTTTTAAGGAAATTCCTTTCCTTTCAACGACTTGTAGGATATAAAACCCCACAACAATCGCTCCGACCATCCGCTCAATCGCCGTTCTCCCTGCGCACCATGCTCGACACTTCGTCGTTCCAGCCGCTTTTCCCCGAAGAACGGGTGCTCTCAGAACCACGAGAGCGGACAAGTACGCTTCTACAGAAGGTCCAGGTTCTCTCGGCATACCAGAAGACACCTGTCGGACAAGCAGTGGCGCCGTTATTGCGGAGCATGAACTCCTACTACTCGAACAAGATTGAAGGGCAGCACACGACGCCCGCCAATATCGAGCAGGCATTGCGACGGCAGTACTCAACAGACAGCGACGAGAAAACCAAGCAACTGCTCGCCATCGCGCACATCCGTACCGAGGAGGCGTTGGAACAGCGCTTGGCCGGCATGCAGATCGAAGATTTGTTCGACCCTGTCTTTGTCCAGCATATTCACCGCCTGTTCTTTGACGCCATGCCGGCCGAATACCGGCAAAGCGAGCAAGGCGAAAACGTAATCCCGGGCGAATATCGTGGAAAGTCGGTTCGCGTAGGAAAACACATCGCGCCCGAGCCGGCTGTCATTCCGCGCTTGATGAGGGAATGGAGCGGATGCTACCGGCGCATACGTGGACTGGAGAGCATCTTGATCGCCACGGCTTGCTCCCACCACCGGCTCGCGTGGGTTCATCCATTTATTGATGGCAACGGCCGGGTATGTCGGCTGCATACCCATTTGATACTTCACCGCATCGGACTGACGCAGGGACTATGGTCGCCGCTGCGGGCCTTCGCGCGAAGCCAGGAAACGTATTACGCAAGACTGGCCAATGCCGACCTCCAACGCCGGAATGACCTCGACGGCCGCGGGAATTTGTCTCAGGAAGAGTTGGTCAACTTCGTGCTGTATTTCCTGGACTGCTGCCTGGACCAAATCGACTTCATGTTGGGCATGATGGATTTTGCGGGCCTGCGATCCAGGTTGCATCATTTGCTGGCCTATCTGCATGCCAACCCATGGCAAATCGGCTCGGAAAAATCACTGATCAAGCCGGAAAAAACCCTGCTGGCCCTGGAGACTGCGGCGCTGATGCGTCCTCTGAGCCGAGGCGAGTTCGCTCAGATTCTTGGTGAAAGCGCGGCCACGACACGCCGCGTGACGCGCTCCCTGATCGACTTCGGCATCCTGCGATCGGGATCGCACCGCGATGATCTGCACTTCGCACTGCCGTTACAAAGCCTTCGTTTCGTCTTTCCGCGGCTGTGGCCGGAGGCAGAAGTCTGAAAAAAGGGAGCGAAGCGCGGCGCGGCGCTACCGCGTGCAAGCACGACGCTTACACCGCCATATTCATCACTTCCTGATACGCCATCGCCAGCCGGTTGCGCACCTGCACGCCGGTCTGGAACGAAATGCTGGCCTTCTGCATTTCGATCATCACGTCGTTCAGCGCGACGCCCGGCTTGCCGAGCTCGAACGCCTCGGCCAGGCCGTAGGCGCGTTCCTGGGCCCCACTGATCTTCTGCAGCGAGCGCTGCAGCTCGCCGGCGAAGCCGGAGGCGGCGGCCGGGGCGGTCTGGGAAGTCGTGCCCGACGCGCTCTGCGCCAGGCCGCGCAGCTGCTGCAGCATGCCTTCGATGGATGCAATCGAACTCATCGGTCTGTCTTTTCCGTGATTGGCGAGGCGCCGAAACGAGGCCGGCACCCCTGAATGGGTCGATCGGAAGGGCTTGGGAACGCCAAACGCGGGCCCCGCCCAATCCAGCAGCCGAAGCGTACCTGCCGCGTCCGGCCCGGCATAGGCCGAAATCGGACCGAAAAGCCGTCCTATTCCCCGGATTGTCTGTGCGCTCGGTAACCGATCATCGCTACCGTGCCGGGTCTGGCGGGCTGTCGCCTTGCCGCTCCCCACCCGCATCCCTGGTTTGCTGCCAGCGAATGCATTAACGACACCGGCGCCCCTTTGTTTAACTATCGCGGAGAGTACGCGTGTTTTGTCTGCTGCGTGATCTGAGCCATGCCGACATCGGCCACCGCCAGGGCGGCGCATTGCGCCCCCGGCAAGGTTCGCCCCTGCCCGGCCGGCTCGGCGGGTCGGCCAATACGGAGGCCCGCGCATGAATGCGGCAGCCGTGCTGGGCAACCGCTCGGAATTGATCGAGCGCTTCAAGGGCAATCCGCGCCTGCCGCTGATGCTGGGCGGCGCCGCGCTGGCCGCGGCGATCGCGGTCGGCGTGCTGTGGTCGCGCAGCCCCGACTACAAGGTGCTGTACAGCAACCTGTCCGAACGCGATGGCGGCGCGGTGATCGCGTCGCTGCAGCAGATGAACGTGCCGTACAAGTTCGCCGAGGGCGGCGGTGCGGTGATGGTGCCGGCCGACAAGGTCCATGAGATGCGGCTGCGGCTGGCGTCGCAGGGCCTGCCCAAGAGCGGCAACGCCGGCATGGAGCTGATGGACAACCAGAAGTTCGGCATCAGCCAGTTCGCCGAACAGGTCAATTACCAGCGCGGACTCGAAGGCGAGCTCGCGCGCTCGATCGAATCGATCGCCGCGGTGCAGTCCGCGCGCGTGCATCTGGCCATTCCGAAGCCCACGCTGTTCGTGCGCGAGCGCCAGAAGCCGACCGCCTCGATCGTGCTGACGCTGCATCCGGGCCGCGCCATCGACGAAGGCCAGGTCGCGGCGATCAGCCATCTGGTGTCGTCGAGCGTGCCGGAGCTGACGCCCAAGTCGATCTCGATCGTCGACCAGCATGGCAACCTGCTGTCGGGCAACGGCAGCAACGAGCGCATGCTCGATGCCACGCAGCTCAAGTATGTGCAGACGCTCGAGCGCACCTATGTGCAGCGCGTCGAGTCGATCCTCGCGCCCATCGTCGGCCAGGGCAATGTGAAGGCCCAGGTCACCGCCGACGTGGACTTCAATATCGTCGAGCACACCGACGAGTCGTTCAAGCCGAACCAGGATCCGACCCGCGCGGCGATCCGCAGCCAGCAGACCAGCGAGTCGAACCAGCAAGGCGGCTCGCCGGTCGGCGGCGTGCCGGGGGCGCTGTCGAACCAGCCGCCGCTGCAGGCCGCCGCACCGGTGGTCACGCAGCAGCCGGGCCAGCAAGGGCAGCAGGGCCAGCCAGGACAGCAAGGCCAGACCGGCCAGCAGGCCCAGGGACAGCAAGCCGGCACCGCCAACACGCAGGCCGCGCTCGCCGGCGCACAGGCCGGCCCGAGCAGCGCCCGCCGCGACTCGACGACCAACTACGAGCTGGACCGCACCGTGCGCCACGTGCAGCAGGCACCGGGCGGCATCCGCCGCCTGTCGGTGGCGGTGGTGGTCAATCATCGCCAGGTGGCCGGCGCGAACGGCAAGATCACCAGCGAGCCCCTGACCGCGGCGCAACTGGCGCAGATCGAGAACCTGGCCAAGGAGGCCATGGGCTTCTCGCCGGCGCGGGGCGACTCGCTCAATGTGGTCAACAGCCCGTTCACTTCCGGCGAGGAAATCAAACCGGAACTGCCGCTGTGGAAGCAACCCGAAATGATCGAGCTGGCCAAGACCGCCGCGCAATACCTGCTGCTGGCACTGCTGGCCCTGTTCGTGTGGTTCAAGGTGGCACGGCCGATCGTGCGCAAGTACACCGCGCCGCCGCTGCCGCCGCCCGCCGAGGCCAACGCGGCCGAGTCCGTGCTGCTGCCGGTCGAGGAGCAGCAGCCGGATCCGGAAGTGCTGCGCCTGACCGCCAAATACGAAAGCGATCTCGCCCTGGTGCGCGACGCCGCGCAACGCGACCCGCGTCTGGTCGCCAGTGTGATCAAGAACTGGATGTCTAGCGATGAACGGTGAGGGCTTGCAGAAGAGCGCCATCCTGATGATGTCGCTCGGTGAGGATGCGGCGGCCGAGGTGTTCAAGCACCTGTCGCCGCGCGAAGTACAGACGCTGGGCTCGGCCATGGCGTCGCTGAACGCCGTCACGCGAGAAGAAATGGCGGCCGTGCTGGCCGAGTTCCGCAGCGAGACCGAGCAGTTCCTTGCGCTGTCGGTCGACTCGAGCACGTTCATCAAGAGCGTCCTGAACAAGGCGCTGGGCGAGGAACGCGCGCTGTCGGTGATCGAGGACATCCTGGAATCGCGCGACCCGGGCAGCGGCATCGACTCGCTGAACTGGATGGACGCGACCTCGGTGGCCGAGCTGATCCGCGACGAGCATCCGCAGATCATCGCCACCATCCTGATCCACCTGGACCGCCAGAAGTCCTCGGAGGTGCTGGCACTGTTCACCGACCGCCTGCGCAACGACGTGGTGCTGCGGATCGCGACGTTCGGCGGCGTGCAGCCGGGCGCGCTGCAGGAACTGACCGACGTGCTGACCAAGCTGCTGGCCGGCCAGAGCCTGAAGCGCAGCCGCATGGGCGGCATCCGCACCGCGGCCGAGATCATCAACCTGATGAACACCACGCACGAGGAAGCGGTGATCGCCGGCGTGCGCCAGCACGACAGCGACCTCGCGCAGAAGATCATCGACGAGATGTTCCTGTTCGAGAACCTGCTGGAAGTGGACGATCGCGGCATCCAGCGCGTGCTGAAGGAAATCGCCACCGAGTCGCTGATCGTCGCGCTCAAGGGCGCGCCGCAGGAACTGCGCGACAAGTTCATCCGCAACATGTCGACCCGTGCGGGAGAGATGCTGCGCGAGGACCTCGAAGCGCTGGGCCCGGTGCGCGTGTCGCAGGTCGAGGCCGAGCAGAAGAGCATCCTGCAGGTGGTAAGACGCCTGGCCGACGCCGGCGAAATCCAGATCGGAGCCGGCGACGATGCCTATGTCTAATCCCTACGCGCGGCAGGCGCTGGGCCACCACCTCGGCGGCTCGCTCGACGACGATCGCGACGACGGCTTCGGCGCGCGCTACGAGCCGCGCGCCCAGGCCCGCGCCGCGGTGCCGTCCGCGTCCGCCGCTTCGTCCGCCGTTTCGTCCGCCGTTTCGTCCGCCGCTCCGTCGGCCCCTTCGTCGGCCCCTTCCGCCGGGCTGAACCTGCGCGGCGGCCGCGACAGCACGGGCTTCGAAGGCTTCGACGCGTTCGGCACCGATATGCCGGCCGCCGGCGGCAAGCCTGGCGACCGTGGCCGCGACAGCAACGGCTGGCGCCGCTGGAAGATGTCGGCCTTCGACGCGCCGCCGCCTCCGCCGCCCAAGTTCGAAGCCGAACCCGACGAACCGGCGCCGCCGCCGATCGACTTCGCCGCGCTCGACGCGATGCGCGAGGGCGCCCGCAAGGAAGGCTACGCCCAGGGCTACACGCAGGGCCAGACCCAGGGCTACGGCGACGGCCATCGCGAAGGCTATGCGCGCGGCCTCGAGACCGCGCGCCAGGAGGCCGCCCGCCTGCAGGAACTGGCCGGCACCTTCGCCACCGCGCTGCGCCGCATCGACGACGAGGTCGGCCAGACGCTGATCGCGCTGGCGCTCGACGTCGCCCGCAAGCTGGTGCACGACACCGTCGCGCACAACCCGGCCGTGCTGCTGCCCGCCGTGCGAGAGCTGCTGGCCAACGAGCCGGCGCTGTCCGGCGCGCCCTGCCTGCTGCTCCATCCCGACGATATCGAGCTGGTACAGACGCACCTGGCCGGCGAGCTGGAAGCGGCCGGCTGGTCGGTGCGCGCCGATGCGACGGTCGCGCGCGGGGGCTGCATCGCCAGCGCCGCCAGCGGCGAGCTGGATGCGACGCTGGCCACGCGCTGGAGCCGCGTGGTCAAGGCCCTCGGCCGCAACGATCCCTGGGAAGCGCCCGATGCGTGAGCCCGTTGCCGCCCCTGCGGCAAACCCCGCCCCGAGCAGCGCGCCGCAGCTGCATGGCCAGCGCTGGCGCGATGCGCTGGCCGGCGCCGCCGCCAACGTGGCCGAGCTGGACAGCAAGCGCAGCTGCGGGCGGCTGACGCGCGCCGCCGGGCTGGTGCTGGAGGCCGTCGGCCTGCGCTTGCCGGTCGGCAGCGACTGCCTGATCGAAATCCCCGGCCATGCCGGCGTGAGCGGCCAGGGTCCGCGCATGGCCGAGGCCGAAGTGGTCGGCTTCGGTGCCGACCGCCTCTATCTGATGCCGCAATCGGACGTGCTGGGCCTGGTGCCCGGTGCGCGCGTCTATCCGCTCGAACCGTCGCCGCTGCCCAGCGGCGACAGCGCCCCGCGCGAGCCCGGCTCCAAGCGGCTGCCGGTCGGCGAGGGGCTGCTCGGCCGCGTGCTCGACGCCGCGGGCCGGCCGCTGGACGGCCTCGGCCCGTTGCAGGCCGCGCGCGAAGTACCGCTGGCCGGCTCGCAGATCAATCCGCTGTCGCGCGCCCCGATCGATACGGTGCTCGACGTTGGCGTGCGCGCGATCAACGGCATGCTGACCGTCGGCCGCGGCCAGCGCATGGGCCTGTTCGCGGGCTCCGGCGTCGGCAAGAGCGTGCTGCTCGGCATGATGGCGCGCTATACCAGCGCCGAGGTGATCGTGGTCGGCCTGATCGGCGAACGCGGCCGCGAAGTGAAGGACTTCATCGAGAACATCCTCGGCGAGGAAGGCCGTGCCCGTTCCGTGGTGGTCGCCGCGCCGGCCGACACCTCGCCGCTGCTGCGCATGCAGGGCGCCGCCTACGCGACGCGCCTGGCCGAGTATTTCCGCGACCAGGGCCGCCATGTGCTGCTGATCATGGATTCGCTGACGCGCTATGCGATGGCCCAGCGGGAGATCGCGCTGGCCATCGGCGAGCCGCCGGCAACCAAGGGTTACCCCCCTTCGGTGTTCGCCAAGCTGCCGACGCTGGTCGAGCGCGCCGGCAACGGCGCCGAGGGCGGCGGCTCGATCACTGCCTTCTATACCGTGCTGGCCGAAGGCGACGACCAGCAGGATCCGATCGCCGATTCGGCGCGCGCGATCCTCGACGGCCATATCGTGCTGTCGCGCAGCCTGGCCGAGGCCGGCCACTATCCGGCGATCGACGTCGAGGCCTCGATCAGCCGCGCGATGACCGCATTGATCTCGCCGGAGCAATTCGGCTCGGTGCGCCGCTTCAAGCAATTGATGTCGCGCTACCAGCGCAACCGCGATCTGATCAGCGTCGGCGCCTACGTACCGGGCGCCGACCCCGAACTCGATCTGGCGATCCGCCTGCATCCGCGCATGGAAGCCTTCCTGCAGCAGGACATTCACGAGCGCGCGGGGTACGGCGAATCGATCGATCAACTGCATCTGCTCTTCGACAGGAGCGCAAATGGCTAAGACCTCCCCGTTGAACACGCTGGCCGACCTGGCCCAGAACGACACCGACACCGCCGCGCGCGAACTCGGACGGCTGCAGGGCCAGCGCACGCAGGCCGAGCAGCAGCTCGCCGCGCTGACCCAGTACCGGCAGGAATACCGCGCGCGCATGCAGGCCCTGATGCAGAACGGCATGCCGTCGGCGCGCTGGCACGACTTCTCCCAGTTCCTCGATTCGCTCGACGCCGCGATCCGCCAGCAGACGGAGGCGCTCGCCAAGGCCGAATCGCAGCTGCTGGCCGGCCGCGCCAACTGGCAGAAGCAGAAGCAGCGCCTGAACTCGTTCGACACGCTGATTGCGCGTGCGGAGTCGCGCGAGCAGCAGATTGCCGCGCGCCGCGAGCAGCGGGCCACCGATGAGTACGCCGCGCGCCTGTCCCGGCAGCAGGTAGGCAGCGGACACAACCAATAAGCCAGCAAGTACAGATGATCGACATCAGCCAAATCGTCAGCGGCGGCGCCGCACCCGCCAACGCTCCGCGCAACCCGCAGCCCGCTTCGGGCGCGAGCGAGTTCGGCGATGCCCTGGCGCGCGCACGCCAGACGCAGGCCGGCGAAGCGAGCGCGGCCAGCCAACAGCAGCAGCCGGCCAAGAGCGGCAAAACGGCCGACAGCGCAGGCAAGAACGCTGCCGAGACCGGCAAGAAGGCGGACCCGGCCGACGCCGGCGCCGATGCCGGCAAGACGCAGGGGAGCACCGGCAAGGCCGAGGGCGCCGCCGAAGGCCGGAAGGACAGCACCGATCTGGCCGACGACGAGACCGGCACCCACGACAACGCCGCAGCCGCGGCCGCCGCGACGCTGCTGGGGGCGATGCTGCCGGCCGCGCCCGCGGCTGGTCCGGCTGGTGCGGCGGCTGCGGCCGCGGCCGGCACGGGCCCGGCGGCTGGCACGGCCACGCCTGTCGCGGCGAACGCTGCCATCGCCGGCCAGTTGCCGGCTGCGGCCCCCGCACCAGAAGCTGCATCGTCGCTGGCCGAGGACACCCTGAACACCATCGCGTCGCAACGCGCGGCGCTGGCAACGACCACCACCGCGCCGGACGCGGCCGCGGCCAAGCCCGCCACGCCGGCCGATGCGGATGCCGGCAAGCCCGCCGTGTCGTTCGACGCGGCTGCCAGGTCCGCGCTGACCGCCGCGCAAGGGCAGGCATCCGCCGACACCGGCGGCAAGCAGGACGGCGCTGCCGGCGGCCGCGACGGCGCCGCCAGCCAGTTCGCTGCCCCTGCACAGCAGCCCGCTGCGGCGGCGAGCAGCACCACCGTATCGCCGACGGCCGCGTTGCAGGCCGCCCTGCAGGCCGCGTCGGCCGCCGCCAAGGCACCGGGTGAAGACAACGGCGCGATGGCCGCGCCGATCGAGGGTGCCACGCCGCTGGCGCACGGCACCGCCACCACGCTCGGTGCGCAATCGGGCGCGCAAGCCGCAGTCACGCTGCCGCTGGCCCCGCGCGTCGGCGATCCGCAGTGGCCGCAGGCCCTGGGCCAGCAGATGGTCCGCCTGACCACGCAGGGCAACCACACCGCCGAACTGCAACTGAACCCGCCCGACCTTGGTCCGCTGAAGGTCGTGCTCAATGTGGTCAACGACCAGGCCCAGGCCCAGTTCGTCTCGCCGCACGCCAGCGTGCGCGCGGCGCTCGAAGCCGCCCTGCCCCAACTGCGCCATGCGATGGCCGACAGCGGCATCCAGCTCGGCCAGACCTCGGTCGGCGCCGAGCAGTTCGCCGGCCAGCCGGGCCAGGGGCAACAGCAGGCCCCGCAGCATCGCGGCCAGGGTTTCGCCCAGGGCGTGACGGAGTTCCAGCAGCCTGGCGCGGCCCAGACGGCGACGGCACCGGCGGCGCCGCGTCGCGTGGCGCTGGGTGAGGTCGATACGTTCGCCTGAGCAGGCGGATAGTCAGCTGGGTGGGCTCCCTCTCCTCCAACCCCTCTCCCGCGCGCGGGAGAGGGAAGTCAACCTGCGGGCGATTCCACCCGCCGGCGTATCATTCCCTCTCCCAGTGAATCGACACGCGCCGTCCCCCCATGACCTTCGACCTGTTCGACAACCTGCCCGAGCCCGACAGCCGCGGCGGGGAACACAGCGAAGCGATCGGGCCGGGTGCCGTGGTGCTGCGCGGCTTCGCGCTGTCCCGCGCGCTGGCGCTGCGCCAGGCAATCGAACAGGTCCACGCCCAAGCCCCCTTCCGTCATCTGGTCACGCCCGGCGGCTTTCGCATGTCGGTGGCGATGACCAATTGCGGCACGCTCGGCTGGGTGTCGGACGAGCGCGGCTATCGCTATGACCCCAACGACCCGGACAGCGGCCGGCCCTGGCCCGCGATGCCGGCGGTCTTCACCGAACTGGCACGCGAGGCCGCCGCGGCGGCCGGCTATCCCGGTTTTGCGCCCGACGCCTGCCTGATCAACCGCTATGCGCCCGGCACGCGGCTGTCGCTGCATCAGGACCGCAACGAGCGCGATCTGCATGCGCCGATCGTTTCCGTCTCGCTGGGACTGCCGGCGGTGTTTCTGTTCGGCGGCGCGCGACGCGCCGACCGTCCCGCCCGCATCCGCGTGGCGCACGGCGATATCGTCGTCTGGGGCGGGCCGAGCCGGCTCTTCTATCACGGCATCGCGCCACTGGCCGACGGCGACCATCCGCTGCTGGGGACGCTTCGCCTGAACCTGACCTTCCGCAAGGCCGGCTGAAACACGCCGGCATGACGGCGCGATGACACGCCGATGAAATCCCGATGAAGTTTCGTCGCCAAGGCCGCCGGCCGCGCCTTCCGCCGCACTTGATGCCATTGCATCAGACATCTTTTCATCGCGACGTCACGGACCGCCCCTAGCATCCACCTCGCCGTCAATTTGCACTTGCCGCTGCATTCATCGCATTGGCACGATGCGGCCGCGAAATGTCTTCGATTGCCCTCGATATCGCTTCGATAAGGCTTCGATAAGACCTCGATAAGGCCGCGATGCGATGCCCGGCATTCAATCCAACAAAGGGAGGTCCCCCCGTCATGTCTTACATCACCGATAAGGCGCGCGAGCCGCGCCGTGCGGCTGAAGGCTACATCACCGTTCCCGGCCAGACGCTCGAAGAGATCGTCGCCGCCAACCCGGCCCGTCGCAAGGTCCTGCGTGGCGGCCTGAGCCTGTCGCTGCTGTCGGTCTTCGGTTCGACCGGCCTGCTGGCTGCCTGCGGTGGCGACGACGATCCCGCGCCGGCCCCGGCTCCGGCCCCCGGCCCGACCCCGAGCCAGCCACTGGACTACAGTATCGGCTTCAACCCGGTGGCGGACAAGGTCACCGCCGACACGGTGACGCTGCCCGAGAACTACTCGTACGAGGTCCTGTTCTCCGCCGGCGATCCGGTCGAAATCGGCTCGGTCGGCTATAGCGGCTCATTCCAGAGCTCGGCGGAAACCGAGCGCCAGGCCGGCGGCAACCACGACGGCATGCACTTCTTCGAGATCCCCGGCGTCGACCCGCAGAAGGGCGGCCTGCTGGCGATCAATCACGAAGCGATGGATTCGGCCATCCTGTTTCCGACCAGCTACGACGAAGCCACGGCCACGGCCGAGCAGAAGCGCATCGCGCTGTCGTCGGTCGGCGTGTCGATCATCGAAATCGAATTCGCCGACGGCAAGTGGCGCGTCAAGCGCGACTCGCAGTACAACAAGCGCTATACCGGCAACACCATCTACAAGGTGGGCGGCCCGGCCGCTGCCGCGCTCGGCGGCAGCGTGGTCGGCACGCTGAACAACTGCTCGAGCGGCGCCACGCCGTGGGGCACGTACCTGACCTGCGAAGAGACCACCGACAACTACCTCGACCAGTCGAACCCGGAAGAAGGCTACGGCTGGGTGGTCGAGATCGACCCGCTGAACCAGCTGGGCGCGCCGACCAAGCGCACCGCGATGGGCCGCTTCGACCACGAGAACACCGCGTACATGACGGACGCCAGCAACCGCGTGGCGTTCTACATGGGCGACGACGGCACCCCGGGCTGCATCTACAAGTTCATCCCGAGCAATGCCTTCGATCCGAACAACCGCGCCGCCAACGCCAACCTGCTCGACCAGGGCACGCTGTACGTGGCCAAGTTCAACGCCGACGGCTCGGGCCAGTGGGTCGAGCTGACCCAAGGCAAGAACGGCCTGGTCACCGGCGCCAGCGATCCGGGCAACTACACCCAGTCGACCACGCCGCCGGCGCCGACGACGGTGGACTTCAACACCCAGGCCGACGTGCTGATCAAGACCAAGGCCGCGGCCCGCGTCGCCGGCGGCACGCTGATGGACCGTCCGGAATGGATCACCGTGGGCCTGGACAAGACCGTCTACTGCACGCTGACCAACAACGGCGGCCGCCGCGTCACCGATGCGGCCAACCCGCGCGCCACCAACCCGCACGGCCACATCGTCCGCTGGAAGGAACAGGGCGACTCGCCGCTGGCGACCACCTTCACCTGGGAAATCTTCCTGCTGGCCGGCGACCCGTCGCTGGCCGCGGACAACCTGAAGGGCAACATCGTCGGCGACACCTTCTCGAGCCCGGACGGCATCCGCGTCGATCCGAAGGGCCGCCTGTGGGTGCAGACCGATGCCGGCACCGGCAGCAGCACGACCGACATCTTCGGTGCCAACTCGATGCACTACGTCGACCAGCAGACCCGCGAGTGCAAGCGCTTCCTGGTGGGCCCGCACGGCTGCGAGATCACCGGCATCGCCTACACGCCGGACCTGACGACGTTCTTCATCAACATCCAGCACCCGAACGGCGCATGGCCCAGCGCCAGCCTGCCGGCGCGCTCGTCGACCATCGTGGTTCGCCACAAGGACGGCAAGCCGATCGGCGCGTAAGCGTACGCCATAGCGTCCGATGCCGGCCTCGCGCCGGCAATTCCCGAAGCCCGACGGCGACCTGCCGTCGGGCTTTTTTGCTGGTTGGGCAGGAAGCCGCTCGGAAACCGGTCGATGCCGGCCAGGAAGCCGTTCAAGAGCCGTTCATGAGCCGTTCATGAGCCGTTCATGAGCCGTTCATGAGCCGTTCAGCCGGCCGCCAGGACGCGGCGCCAGCGGCCGCCGCGCGCGGGAACCATCGTGGCGATCGCCGTCACGCCGGCGTGCGCCTGCGCGGCATAGCGGCGGGCGAGCATCCCCTGTTCGAGCAGGAAGCGGTCGCGCCATGGCGGCGCGGCTTGATGGGTGCCGTCGTGCTTGGTGTCTTCGCTCTTCACGGCGATGTCGGTCGCTGCAGCCTCCCCTGGCCTCGCCGCCAGCGTCGCCAGTTCGTCCTGCACCTGCGCAAGCCAACGCCGCGTGTCGGCGCTCGCCGGTACCGGCGCTTCGCTGCCGACCGCCTCCGCGCGAATCACGCCGGCCAGCGCCGCCATCTTCCGCACGGTCACATGCAGCCGCGCGAATTCCGCCACGATGGCCGGGCCCAGTTCGGCGCCGGCCTGCTCGAGCGCCTGTTCCGCGCGCACCGATGCGCGGCCCGCGGCCACGCGCAGCGCTTCCAGCCGCGTCTCGGACGGTTCCAGTTCGGCATCGGACAGTGCCTGCGCAAAGGCCGCCCGCAGATAGATCGCATGGATGGCCACCGCTTCCCGCGCGCGGCGGCGGGCGCGTGACAACTCGGCGCGCGGGGCGAGCACCAGATAGCTCGCCAGCGCGATCAGGCAGCCGAACGCGGTATCGGCGCCGCGCAGCATTGCGACGTGGCTGCTGTCGGAAGCAGGTTCGCCGATCCACGAAAACAGGATCACCGCCGGCGTCAGCATCAGTGCGAACAGGCCCGGGCTGCCGGCAAGGCGGGCCACATAGGCAGCGGACAGCGACACCGCGCTGATCGCGAGCGCGACTGGGGCGGTGGGATGCAGCAGCCCCACCATGCAGGCCAGCAGCGCGCCGCCCAGCGAGCCGGCGAAGCGCTGCAGCGAAATACGGCGCGTGGTCTGCAGCTGCGGGCTCAGCACCATGATCACGGTCACCGCGACCCAGTAGCCATGATCGAGCTGCCAGACCAGACCGGGCAGCAGGCTGAGGCCGCCGGCCAGTGCCAGCCGGGCCGCGTGGCGCGTCACGCGCGCATCGCGCGCACCGAGCTCGGCCAGCGTCGTTCCCCACGCGCGCAGGCCGATCCATAGCGAGCGGCGCGGCCAATGGAAAGACGCGCGCCATGCGGCAAAGTCGGGAAAGCGCGCCAGCGATGCCAGCGCGGCGTGATACAACGGCGGGGCGCTGGCATTGGCGACCTGGCCGTGCAGGCGCTTGAGCTGCAGATACATCGACCGCGTCAGCGCGGGCAGATCGGCCACGTGGCGCGCCAGACCCTGCTCGATCTGCTCGCGCAGGTCGTCGAGGCAGCGATGCAGGTGGCGCAGCGGCAGCCGTTCATGGCCTAGCCTGCCGCGCAACTCGGAAGCGACGATCAGCAGGGCGAACACCGCCTCGGCCATCGCAATCAGATAGCGGTAATACAGCAACGTGGCCGGATCGAACCACGAGCGCTGCGTCGCGATCAGTTCGCGCGCCTGCTCGATCCGTTCGCGAACGCGCCGCTTGCCGATATCGGTCCGCCCATCGTCGTGCGTACCGGAGTTCGGGTCGCCGGCGAGCGCGGCCGCTGCGGCCAGCGTGCGAGCCAGCGCCTCCAGCGCCGCGAAGATCGCCACCATCTGTGGCCGCGGCCGCGTATCGCGTGCAGACGGCAGCAGCGCCAGCGACACCACGCAGGCAAACACGCCGCCAAGCAGATAGTCACGCCCCAACGCCAGCGCCCATGTGGCGGCGTTCGCCTCGCCCACCGGCTGCAGGCAGGCCGCGATCAACACCACGTAGAGCAACTTGGCCGACAACGCAGCGGCCGTGCCGCGCAGTTCGACCATGCCGGCGGCAAGGCCGGCCGTCAGCACCACCACCACGGCGGCCACGGGACTGCCAGCCAATGCACCCCCGAGCGCGCTGGCGAGCGCCCCACCGACGCCCACCGCGGCAAGCGGAGGCAACCGGTCTCGCGCGGTGCCGCCCGGATCGGCGAGGCAGGTCCAGATCGAAGCGGTGGCCGACCATAGCAGGCCCTGGTCGGCGCCCAGCCAGCCCATCGTGGCCAGGGCGAGAAAGGAGGCGCCATAGACCACGCCGCGGCGGCACAGGCCCCCGGCGCGGGCTTTCATGGCCGTCTCGCGAACGGTGGCGAGGATGGCGGCGGCGACGGCGGAAACTGGGCGAGTCAGAGCGGATACAACGCGCATCGGGTAGCGGAAATCGACGTTTCAGCCACTCTATGAGATTCGATGTTGCAACGCAATAAATTGACGGCCGGGACCGTGTATTCGCCGCGGTGGTGCGGGCTTGCCGCGCGATGGTGCGGGCGGATCGCCGGTGTGGTGCAGCGTGACGCCCGCAAGCCGCCATTCTCGCGGCGCGTCTTACGATATGCGGAAATCGCCGGGGAAACCGACCCGACCAGGCACGGCTCGCCGCCTTCGTAGGGGCGAAAAAAAACCGCGCGAAGTTTCGCGCGGCTGGAATCCACCGAGGTGGTGGAGGAGACAGACTCGACTATATACCATCTGCTGCGACGCAACAAGTCCGCTGCAAATACCCCGCGCTGCGACGGCAGATTTGTGGCATGGACGCCACAACATTGTGCTTCATTTGTCCGGCTCCACCGCGAGCCGCAACGCAGCGCGGGCCAACAGCCGCGTCGAGTCGAGCGTCGGCAGCGGCGAATTGGCATCGCTGATGATCAGTGGAATCTCGGTGCAGCCGAGCACCACCGCCTCGCAGCCCTGTGCCTTCAGACCGGCAATCACGCTCTGGAAGTACGCGGTGGTTTCGGTTCGCAGCACGCCGCGGACCAGCTCGTCCATGATCAGCCGGCCGATTTCCGCGCGCTCCTGCAAACCAGGTCGTACCGCCTCGATGCCCCGCGCCGCCAGTTTTTCCGGATAGACCTCGCTGTCGACGAGCCACCGGGTACCGGTCACGCCAACCTTGCGATAACCACGCCGAGCCGCTTCGTCCGCGACCACCTCGGCGATATGCAGCCACGGCAGCGGAGAATGCGGCGCGACATGTTCGAACGCCTGGTGGATCGTGTTGTCCGGACAGATCAGGAAATCGGCGCCGGCCCGCGCCAGCTTGTTGGCGGAATCGAGCATCAGCTCGCCGACACCGCGCAGGTCGCCGCGATCCAGGCAGGCAACATAGTCGGCCAGCGAAGGCGTATGCATCGAGATCTCGGGATGCCCGTGCGGCCCGAGAAACTGCGCGCCTTCGGCGCAAATGGTCCGATAGCACAGCGCGGCGCCCTCGGCGGAGCAGCCAACGATGCCGATATGTTTTGGCATGGCGTGAATTCCGTTGCGTTGGTCGGATGGCGGTGGGATCACCGTGGGTCATTGTAGCGACGGCGGCGTCTGCCGGTCTTGCACTCAGCCGATCGCCCGCCGCAGGCAATCGAGAAACGCCCGCGCCAGCGCCGGCTCCGGATGCTGCCGGGCGCGCAGCACGTAGCTGTTGAAGACGATCGCCGGCTCGAACGGCAGCGCCTTGACGCCGGCAATCCGCAGGCTGCGGATCACCACCGGATTCACCACGCTGACGCCGAGACCCATGCTGACCATCGTGCAGATCGTCGCCGCGTATGGCGTCTCCAGCGTCAGCTTGCGGCGATCGGGGACGAAGGCGGCGTCGATGGCGGCGCGCGTGCCGTCGCCATGGGTCAGCGAGATAAAGGTCTCGCCATCGAGATCGCTGGCCACGATGCGGCGCTTGCGCGCGAGACGATGGTCGGCCGGCACGATGCAGACGCCCGGCACATCGCGCAGCAAAGTCGCCTCGACGCCCGCCGTATCGACCACGTAGGACACCAGGCCGAAATCGCAGAACCGCGTCGCGGTCCATTTGGCGACCATCGGCGAATCGCTGGTATGGACGGAGATCGCGACGTCCGGATGCCGCTTGCGGAATTCGCGGATCGCGGGCGACATCACGCTCATCGCGATCGATGGCACCGCGCCGATGCGCAGTGCGCCGGTTCCCAGCTGCCGGATCGCACGCGCCGAATCGCGCAGCGTATCCAGGCCGACGAAGGCACGCTCGACATCGCGAAACAGCGCCTCGCCCTCGACGGTCGGCACCAGCCGGCCCGCAATGCGCTCGAACAGGCGAAAGCCGGCCTCGCGCTCGAGCTGCGCGATCACGCGGCTGACGTTCGGTTGGGAGGTATGGAGTTGCTCCGCGGCGATGGTCATCGAGCGCGCCAGCATCACCGCGCGGAAGGTTTCGATCTGCTTGAAGTTCATCGTGTCGTGGTGGAGAAGGCGCGTGGCGATGGTATATCAAATTGGTATGCGCCAACCGCAGATTGTGATTTGACGATATGGGGGACGATTTCCATACTGGCCCACAACGCAATGCCAATTCCCCTATCCCCCCGGGCCATATGGACACGAACGCAATCGACACCACCTACGGCGCCAACAGCGCCAGCAGCGCCACCAACAGCACCGCAAACCACACCGCTTCCAAAGTCAGCCGCCGCCTGCAGCAGGCCACCGCTCCCGAAGTGTGCGAGCTGATCTACCTGCCACGGCTGAACCGCGATTTCGCCAGCGGTTTCCCTTATCTCACCGACATCAACCAGGCCCATCTGCTGATGCTGCATGCCGCCGGGCTGGTGCCGCGCGCGATGGCGGCGCGGATCGCGCGGGCGTTGGAGGAGATCGAACGCGCGGGCCCCGACGCGGTGCCGCTCGACCCGGCGCGCGAAGACGCCTACTTCAACTACGAAGCGCAGCTGATGCAGACCGCGGGCGCCGACGCCGGCGGCCGGCTCCATGTGGCACGCAGCCGCAACGACATCCTCGCCACGCATGATCGGCTGCGCGCCCGCGATGCCGGGCTGGCGCTGCTCGAGGCCATCCAGGCCTTGCTCACGACCACGCTGACGATGGCGCGGCAGCACGCCGACACGGTGATGCCGGGCTACACGCATCTGCAGGCGGCGCAGCCGATCACCTACGGCTATTACCTCGTCGGTCTGGCCGACGCCTTTGCCCGCGATGCCGAACGGCTGCTGCGCACGCTCGATGCGCTCGATGCCTGCCCGCTCGGTGCCGGCGCGCTCGCGGGTACCGCCTTCCCGATCCAGCGCGAGGAAACCGCACGGTTGCTCGGGTTCTCGCGCTGCGTCGCCAACGGGCTCGACGCGGTGGCATCGCGCGATTTCGCCTGGGAGATGATGTCGGCGATGACGATCGCCGCCGTCGGCTGGAGCCGCATCGCACAGGACTATTTCGTCTGGTCGACGCCGGAATTCGGCCTGATCGACTTCCCCGACAGCGTGGCCGGGACGTCGAGCATCATGCCTCAGAAAAAGAACCCGGTCGTGCTCGAATACCTGAAGGGCAAGGGCGCGCATCTGACCGGCCTGCTGACCGCCGCGTTGTCGACGGTCAAGGGCACCAACTTCTCGCATACCGGCGACGGCAACCGCGAGAGCATGCGCAGCTTCTGGGAATGCGCCGACGAATGCTTGCGCAGCGCCCGGCTGCTGACGCTGGTGATCGGCTCGGCCACGCCGCTGCGCGACAATATGCTGCTGCGCGCGCGCCGGGACTTCTCCGCGGCCACCGATCTTGCCGATGCGCTGGTGCGCGAGGCCGATCTGTCATTCCGCGAGGCGCACCATATCGTCGGCGCCGTGGTGCGCCAGGCGCTGGACGCGCAACTGCCCGCCGACCGCATCACCAGCGACATGGTGGACATCGCCGCGCGCCAGCAGATCGGCCGCGCGATCGGCCTGAGCGAAGAGGCGGTGCAGCGCTGCCTGGACCCGGTGCAGGGTGTCGGCGCCCGCATGGCCGCCGGCGGTCCGTCGCCCACGCTGGTGCGCGCGCGTCTCGTCACGATGCAGGCAGAGCTCGACGCGGCCGCCGCGGAACTCGCGGCGCGGCGGCGGGCCGTCGCCAGCGCCCGCGCAACGCTCAAGCGCGAAAACGCCGCGCTCGCCGCGACCCCGGCCTGAGAGACCGGCCGCGCGCAACGTCGCGCCGGCAGAAACGAAACCGCCGGCTCGAAGCCGGCGGGTCATCGTGATCGCCATCGGCGCTGCCGGCGCCCATCATGCCGGCGGCGCGCCTTCCTTGAAGGCTGCCTTCAGCTGCTCGCGCAGCTGCGGCGAATCGTCATGATGATGGACCTCCACCGCATGCTGCACCGCGGCCTCCAGCAGTTCTTCCTCGCTGTCGGCGCTGATCGCCACCGTGCACTTGGTGTCGCTGGGAATTTCCCGGCAATCGATATATTTGCGTCCCATTGCTGCCTCCTGACGCTGCCTGCATGAAATGGCGGATCGAGGTCCGCCCAGGCGCCGCCGGCGCGACACCGGTCAAGGCCGGCGGGCTGCATTGAGTATAGGCAGGCGGCAGGCAATCGATGCTTACCCGGCGCTACCGCCGAGCCGTCGGCGCGTCACCGCGGCGATGTCGCGCGTCCAAGGCTCGGCGGCCCAGCGCCGCTCGGCGAAGGCCTCGATTTGCTGCCGATACGCCAGCGACAGGCCGATGATGTCCAGCCCCTGCAGGAACATCTCGCGATGGCGCGCCGACAGCGTAAAGCCGGCATCGAAGCCCTCGGCGTGCACCCGCATCGCTTCGATGTCGATGCCGACCGGACCACCGTCGCTGGCCTCGACGATCTCCATCAGCGCGGCGACCTGCTCCGGCGGCAGCATCACCAGCAGCAGCCTGTTGTTCATCGCGTTCGAATAGAAGATCTCGCCGAAGCTCGGCGCGATCACCGCGCGGATGCCGTACTGCTGCAAACCCCAGACCGCATGCTCGCGGCTCGAGCCGCAACCGAAGTTGGAGCCGCCGATCAGGATCGACGTGCCGGCGTATTGCGGGCGATTGAGCACGAAGTCGGCGCGCGGCTCGCCCTTCGCGTCGAAGCGCAGGTCGTACAGCAGCCCTTGCGCCAGCCCCGATTTGTCGATGCCGCGCAGGAACTGCTTCGGCATGATCTGGTCGGTGTCCAGGTTCTCGATGCGGATCGCCGCGGCCTTGCCGTCGATACGAAGCGGTTCAGTCATGGTGGCGCTCCAGTGCGCGTACATCGGTGATGCGGCCAGTCACGGCGGCGGCGGCCGCCATCGCAGGGCTCATCAGATGGGTGATCGCCCCCCTGCCCTGCCGGCCTTCGAAATTGCGGTTGGTGGTCGAGGCGCAGCGCACGCCGGCCTCCAGCACGTCGTCGTTCATCGCCAGGCACATCGAGCAGCCCGGCTGCCGCCATTCGAAGCCGGCGTCGATCAGCAGCGCGGCGATGCCCTCGGCCTCGGCCTGCGCCTTGACCGCGCCCGAGCCGGGCACCACCATCGCGCGTACCCCGTCCGCCACGCGCCGGCCGCGCACCACCTGGGCCACCGCACGCAAGTCCTCGATGCGGGCGTTGGTGCAGGAGCCGATGAACACATGCTGGATCGGCGTGCCGGCGATCGGCGCGCGGGGCTCCAGGCGCGTATAGGACAGCGCCTGTTCGGTGCTGCGGCGTGCGGGGCCCTCCGGTTGTTCCAGCGGATCGGGGATCCGTCCGCCCACCGGCACGACCTGATCCGGGCTGGTGCCCCAGGTGACATGGGGCGCCACGTCGCTGGCATCAAAACGGTGTTCGACGTCGAAGGCCGCGTCGGCATCGCTGCGCAGTGCGCGCCAGGCGGCAAGCGCCTGCGGCTGCAGTTCCTCATCGATATCCGGCGCGCGTTGCAGCACGTACTCGATGGCGGTGGCGTCGGGCGCGATCAGCGCGCCGCGCGCGCCGGCCTCGACCGCCATATTGCACAGCGTGAAGCGGGCCTCGACGCTGAGCGATTCGATCGCGCTGCCGCAGAACTCGACCACATAGCCGCGTGCGCCCTGCGCGCCGATCCGGCCGATGATCATCAGTACCAGGTCCTTGGCCGTGGTGCCGGCCGGCAGCGTGCCGTCGACGCGAATCCGCATGTCCTTTGCGAGCCGGTAGACCAGCGTCTGCGTCGCCAGCACATGCTCGACCTCCGAGGTGCCGATGCCGAAGCCGAGCGCACCCAGCGCGCCATAGGTGGTGGTATGGCTGTCGCCGCAGATCACCACCATGCCGGGCCGGATCATGCCGTGCTCGGGCGCGACCACATGCTCGATGCCCTGCAGCCGGTCGTTGGTATCGAACAGCGCAATCCCGTGCCGGTCGCAGTTGGCCTTCAGGTTGCTCGCCTGCAGGGCCGACGCAGGGTCGGCAATCACGCGGATCGCGCCGGGATGCGTCGGGATGATATGGCTGACCACGGCGACGTTCTGCCCCGGCATCAGCACCGGCCGGCCCTGCTCGTGCAGGCCGGCGAAGGCCTGCGGGCTGGTGTACTCGTTCATCAGATGCAGATCGCAGAACAGCAGGACGTTGTCGTCGTCCAGTCTGGCGACCGTATGCGAATCGACCAGCTTGCGATATAGCGTGCGGGGAATCATGCAGGGTTCCGAATGAGGCGATATGTCATGCCGCGATGTTCCGCGGCGCCTGTCGCGGGCAATGTGCCTGGCTTATGGCTTACTCCGCCGAGATGCCGCGCTCCTTGATCAGCCTGGCCCACAGCGGCATTTCCTTGGCGAGGCGGGCGCGGGCCTGCTCCGGCGTGGACGGCATCGGATCGAAGCCCTCGCGCACCATGCGGGCCTTCAGTGCCGGCGCGTTCAACGCGGTATTGAGCGCGGCGTTCAGCTTGGCAATCACCGGCTGCGGCGTGCCGGCCGGGGCGAACACCATGAACCACGTCTCGAAGGCATAGCCCGGCAGGCCCGCCTCGGCGATGGTGGGCACATCGGGCATCAGCGGCGAGCGCTTGGGTCCGGTCACGCCGATCGCGCGCAGCTTGCCGGCCTGCACCTGCTGCTGCGCGGCGGACAGCACCGGGAAGCTCATGTTGACCTGGCCGGCGATGGTGTCCATCAGCGCCGGACCGCCACCGCGATACGGGATATGTTCGATCGGCACATTGGCCACGCTCTTGAACAGCTCGGCCGCCATGTGGAAGGTGCTGCCCGGGCCCGCCGATCCATAGGTGTACTTGCCGGGCTGGGCCTTCAGCATCGACAGCAGCCCCTTCAGGTCCTTGGCCGGCAGCTGGTTGTTGACCACCAGCACATGCTGGGAGCTCGCCACCATGCCGATCGGCGCCAGGTCCTTCTGCGTGTCGTACGGCATCTTCGCGAACAGCGACGGATTGATCGCCAGCGACACCGTCTGCAGGCCGATCGTGTAGCCATCGCCGGCCGCCTTGGCGACCGCATCGACGCCGATATTGCCGCCGGCGCCGCCCTTGTTCTCGATCACGATGGTGCCGCCGAGCGCCTTGGCCCATTCGTCGGCGACGAGCCGCGCCGCGATATCGGCGCTGCCGCCCGGCGCGTAGGGCACCACCAGCTTGATCGGCCGCTCGGGATAGCCCTGCGCATACGCGCCCGCGGCGACGACCGTGCTACCGAAAGCCAGCGTCAGGCCGGCGCAAAGGAGTTGCAGTTTCATCGTTGTCTCCGTCCACTCGGGGGTTCGTTGTTGGTTTCGTTATTGGTTTCGTTATTGGTCTTGTTGTGGAAGGCATCGTATCATTGATGAAAACCAGCATAATTTCCGGCCGGATCATGCTTGATTAACTGCGATTCACGAATCACCACTCCCGTCGGTCGCTCGGCTCCCCCTCCACCAGATCCACCCTTCATGGACGGCTTCTCCGATCTCGCCTTCTTCGCCACCGTCAACAAGCACGGCAGCCTGGCCGCCGCCGCGCAGCAACTCGGCGTCACGCCCCCCGCGGTCAGCAAGCGCCTGGCCGCGCTCGAGCGGCGCCTCGGCGTGCGCCTGCTGCAACGGACCACGCGGCGGCTCAGCCTGACGCCCGAGGGCGAGACCTATCTGGTCGAAGGCGCGCGCGTGCTCGCCGAACTGGAGGCGCTGGAGCGCACCGTGGCGGGCAGCGGCGCGACGCCGCACGGTCTGTTGCGGATCAGTGCGACGCTGGGCTTTGGCCGCCGGTATATCGCGCCGGCACTGTCCGCCTTCGCGCGGCTGCATCCGCGCGTCGAGGTGCAGCTGCATCTGAGCGACCGCCCGGTCAATCTGGTCGAACAGGGCTTCGATGCGTCGGTCCGCTTCGGGGAGTTGCCGGACGCGCGGCTGACTGCGCGGCTGCTGGCCAACAATCGCCGCCTGCTGTGCGCCACCCCTGCGTATCTGAAGGCCGCCGGCATGCCGGCCACGCCGCAGGACCTGACGCGGCATCAGTGCATCTTCATTCGCGAGAGCGACGAGACGTTCGGCACCTGGCATTTGCGCAGCGGCACGCGGCAGGAGACCGTCAAGGTGCGCGGCCCACTGAGCACCAACGACGGGGAATCGGCGCTGGGCTGGGCGCGCGAAGGGCATGGCATCCTGGTGCGTTCGGAATGGGATGTGGCGCCGCTATTGCGCAGCGGAGAGCTGCAGCCGGTGCTGAAGGAATGGAGCCTGCCGAACGCCGATATCTACATCGTGTTCCCGACGCGCAGCCATCTGTCGGCGAAGACGCGCGCGCTGGTCGATTTCCTGCTGCAACGCTTTGCCGCGCACCGGCGCGTGGATAGCGGCGCGGCGCACAACGGCTGGTGAGGGTGACGGCGGCGTGCCGGCGCGTTTAGTCGCACTCAGTCGTGCTCAGTGGTGCTCAGTCGTGCTCAGTGGTGCTCAGTCGTGCTCAGTCGCGATACGGCCGCAGCGGCGCCGCCACCGCCTCCAGCGGCTTGCGTTCGGCGTCGATCGCGTATCGCCACGCCAGCAGCCCGGCGACGATCACCAGCGCCGCGCCGATCGCATAACCGATCGCCACCGCTTCCCGGCTGCCCGTTTCGACCAGCATGCCGAACAGCGCCGGCGCCACGAATCCACCGGCGCCGGTGCCGATCGCAAAGAAGATCGAGATGGCCAGTGCGCGGATTTCCAGCGGGAAGACCTCGCTGACCGTCAGATACGCGGAGCTTGCCGCGGCCGACGCGAGGAAGAATACCGCCGACCAGCACAGCGCCAAGCCGCGCGCCTCGACCCAGCCCTGCACGAAGGCCCAGCCGGTCAGCGCCAGCCCCACGCCGGACAGGCAATAGGTCAGGCCGATCATCCTGCGCCGGCCGACCTGGTCGAACAGCGGGCCAAGGATCAATGGGCCAAGCACGTTGCCGAGCGCGAAGGGAAACAGATAGAGCGCCACGCGGGCATCGGGCACGGCGTAGAAGCGCGTCAGCACCAGCGCGTAGGTGAAGAAGATCGCGTTGTAGAAGAAGGCCTGCGAGATCATCAGCGCCAGCGCGACCACGGTGCGTCTCCGATAGCGATGCAGCATCACGTCGGCGACCTCGCGCCACGGCGTCGCCTGTCCCGCGGTGCGCGGCATTTTTCGCAGCACGGTGTCGTCGCGGGCGGTATGCGCCGAATGCCCGTAGACCTCGGCCTCGATCCGCTCGACGATCCGCAGCGCCTCTTCCGGGCGGCCATGCGTCAGCAGCCAGCGCGGGCTCTCCGGCACGTCGCGCCGCACCAGCAGGATCGCCACGGCCAGGATCGCGCCCAGCGCGAAGCCCGCGCGCCAGCCCAGTTCGGGACCGAGCACGCGCGGGTCCAGCAGCACCAGGCTCAGGCCCGCACCGAGTGCCGCGCCCAGCCAGAAGCTGCCATTGATCGCGAGGCTCACGCGGCCGCGCACGCGTGCCGGCACCAGTTCGTCGATCGCCGAATTGATCGCCGCGTATTCGCCGCCGATACCCAGGCCGGTGACGAAGCGGCATAGCGCAAAGACCGCGAAGTTCGGCGAGAAGGCGGTCGCCAGCGTCGCGCCCATATAAACCGCCAGCGTCAGCAGGAACAGCCGCTTGCGGCCAAGGCGATCGGTCAGGCGGCCGAAGATCAGCGCGCCGAGCACCGCGCCGGCGATATAGATCGAACCCGACCAGCCGAATTGCGCGGCCGACAGCCCCAGCGTATCGGGCCGCTGCAGCACGCCGCCGAGCGAACCGACCAGCGTGACCTCCAGACCGTCGAGCACCCATGCCACGCCGAGCGCGATCACCACGCGCCAGTGCCAGCGCGACCAGGGCAGCCCATCGAGGCGCTCGGGCAAGGCCGCCGCCGGCGCGATCGTGCTCGCCTGCGCGCGCGCCGTCATCACGCCTTTCCGTCGGACTTGCCGGACTTGCCGGAGCCGCCGGACTTACTGGACTTGGTGCCCTTGTCCTTGCCGATGGAACCGAGCTTCGCCTTGCCGCCAGCCTTGCCGCCAGCCTTGCCGCGAGTCTTGCCATCCTCCCGGTCATCGAGATGACCCGGCAAGCCGCGCGCCTTGCTGCTGCGCGCCAGCTTGACGGCATGCGCGAGCGCCAGCGCGAAACCGGGCACCGTGTCGAGGCGCCCGTCGATATGGCGACGGAAGAAATCGGCCCAGCGGAAATCGGGATAGGCCTGCTTGACCTTGTCGTAGCCGCCGGCCAATTGGGCGAAGGCCTCCAGGCTGCGGTACGGATCGTCGCGCATCTCGGCCAGCGAATGCGGCAGGGCGGCGAGCCCCTGCCGCTCGCCGTATTGATCGTAGGGATGGACCAGATGCCGGGCCTCCATCTCCAGCCAGAAGCGATCGGGCGGCAGCGCGCTCCAGTTGTGCTTGATCACCACCGGCACGCTTTCGATGCCGAGCTCATACCAGGCGCGCGCCCAGTGATGGTGGTCGATGACGTAGAAGGCCGGGCCGGGCCCGATCACGACATGGATGCGATGCCGCTCCATCAGCTCGATCTGCTTGCGGCCCTGATGGCGCAGGGTGACGTCCATCTTGCTCTGGACGTGATACAGGCCAACGGTCATTTGCGTGGGCCGCAATTGCCTGACGGGCAGCGTGACACGCGCACCCTTGCGCCAAACCTCGCCGGTCAGCGCTTCGGCCGGCGGCACCGGCACGGCCCCGCTGGCCGCCGTCCTGTCGTCGGCCGATTCCAGAGTGTCGCGCAACCGGGCGGTCTCGCCGATGCGTTTCATTGCCTTGCCTCCCTTGCGACCGTCTTGCCGTGGCTTCATGCGGGCCTTTTGGTGGTTCGCTGATGACCGGGGCGGGGCAAGAAGCATGCCGTCGGGCCCCGGTCCTCCGGTGGGCGCTCTCAAACCGCGATACTGCCGGTACGCGGTTGGCACGTTGTGAGCCGTACATCACTTTGCAACGCAGATTGTAAAAGGTTCAGGTGCTGCTCGCACCGCCCTGGGCCCACGACGGCCCCCGTCAACGCCGGGCTACTCGTCACCGCGTAGTGTCGCGAAACGCGTGAATCGCGACATCAAGCATGTCGTAGTGTCGGGAAACGCTCGAATCGCGACATTAAACATTCGGGTAGTGTCGGGAATCGGGGAATTTGCGACACTAAGGGCCGACGTAGTGTCGCGAAAGGGCACTATCGCGGATTTTCTCCCCGTCACAAAAAGTACGGCGCTAGCAGAGTTCCTCTGTAAAGCCATCGCGCCACTCGTAATACCGGACGTATGAAGATTCACCGAACAATAGAACTCGGCGCGCTGCTGGCCCAAGTCCGGGCCTGCAGGGCCTGCGAACCGGATTTGCCGCTCGGCGCCCGCCCTGTACTGCAGGCCTCGCCGCAATCCCGCATCCTGATCGTCGGCCAGGCGCCGGGGACGAAGGTCCACCAGACTGGCATCCCCTGGAACGACGCCAGCGGCAAGCGGCTGCGCGAGTGGCTGGGCGTCGATGCCGAGACGTTCTACGACCCGACCCGATTCGCCATCGTGCCGATGGGCCTCTGCTATCCCGGCCGCGCTGCCAGTGGCGACAAGCCGCCGCGGCCGGAGTGCGCGCCGATGTGGATGGACCGGATTCTGGCCGGGCTGAAGCACATCGAGCTGACGCTGCTCGTCGGCCTCCATGCGCAGCGGTATTTTCTCGGCGCCGCGAACAAGCCGTCGCTGACCGAGACCGTGATGGCGTGGGCGGAATATGGGCCGCGATATGTTCCGCTGCCGCATCCCTCGCCGCGCAATGTGGCGTGGTTCCAGCGGAACGCGTGGTTCGGTGAAGAGGTGGTGCCGATGTTGAAGACGCGCGTGGCCGAAGTATTGGAGAACGACGGGGTCAATGAGGCGGAAAAGGCGGCACCACGTCGAATCGCGGCGAAGCCGCGTCCCTAAAGCCTCCCTGCAAATCCTTCTGCCAGCGCTTTTGTCAGCGCTTCTGCCGGCCCTCTTGCCAGCCCTTCTACCAGCCCTTCTGCAGGCCCCCTCTGCAGGCCCCCCTCTGCAGGCCCGCTCTGCAGGCCCGCTCTGCACGCCCTTCTGCAGGCCCCTCTGCAGGCGTCTCTGCAACACTGATTTCCCCATCGGTAAATTTCACCTCCCCGCCGGGGCGCCGGATCGCTTTATCTGCGAGCTCGCACGCCGCTTTCGCCCACCACGCCGGCTCTCCTTCCGCACCGTCGAACTGGCACACCTGATGCTCCCCGCTTTAATCGCTTCCCCGCCGCCGGGCGGGGGGTGTAGCCATTGTTCTCAAGGAGGCGCAAATGAACGACGGAATGCACGAGGAGCGGCGGGAAGGCATGCAGCGCGAAACGCACGGCAGCAAGCCGGGCCTGCTGCCATTTGCGGTCGCGGCGGCGGTTGGCGCGGCGATCATGTACCTGTTCGATCCGCAGTCGGGCCGCCGGCGCCGCGCGGAGTTGCGCGACAAGGCCGAGGCAAGCCGCCACGACATGCAGGATCTCGCGGAGAAGCAGGCAAAACGGATAACCGACCGGATGCAGGGCATCGCGGCGAAGGTGCGCAGCGCGACCGGCCTGGGCAAGCACTCGGCCGATGACAACACCATCGCCGAGCGCGTCCGCGCGGAAATGGGCCGTCTCGTGGGCCATCCCGGCGCGATCGACGTGGCCGTGGTGGGCGGGCGAGTCTGGCTGAGCGGACACATCCTGTCGGCCGAACACGAGGCACTGATCGCAGCCGTGCGGGCCATCGCGGGCGTACAGGATGTCGACGATCGCCTGACCGTGCACGAGGAAGCCGGCAACGTGCCGGAGTTGCAGAGTTAGCGGTATCGCGCTGCCGCCCGAGAGGCTGGTCTTCCCCGGCCGTGCGGGAGTTCGGCGGTGTGCGAAGTCGGGTCACCGGGCTCCCGCGTGCGGGGGGCGACAGCGACCTTATTCGACGCCGCCGGGCTGCGGGCTCAAATAACCCCTTGAATAGCCCCTCGAATAGCCTCTCGAATGGCCCTTGCATGGCCGCCCTTGAGCTGTCCGACCGTCACGAGTTCTGAATCCCGCGCCGCTTGATGAACTCGCCCCAGACCTTGGCGTCGGTCACGGCGCGCTGCTTGATCGCCTCGGCCGACCCTGCCAGCGGCTCCAGATAGAGCGACGCCAGCTTGCTCTTGACCTGCGGATCCGACAGGAAGGCCTGCACGGACGCATTCAGCCGAGCCACCACCTTGGCATCCATATTGGCCGGCCCGAGCAAGGCGTACCAGCCAGGCATCACGGGCACGTCCAGACCCGCTTCCTTGACCGTCGGCACATTGGGCAACTCCTTGGCGCGCTTCTGCCCGACGATCGCCACCGGCACCACGTTGCCGCCCGTGATCTGCGGCAGCGCCGAACCCACCACGCTGACCATCGCATCGACTTCGCCGGCGATCACGCCGGTCAGCGCCGGACCCGAGCCCTTGTAGGCGGCGTGTGTCAGCTTGATGCCGGCCTTGTCGGCCAGCATCTCCATCGCCAGATGAGTGGAATTGCCGACGCCGGCGCTGCCGAAAGTCAGTCCGCCGGGCTTGGCCTTCGCCTTCTCGATGAACTGGGCCATCGACGTGATGCCGCTGGCCTTGCTGGTCACCAGCACGAACGGCGTATCGACCACGGGAGCAATGAAGGTGAAGTCCTTCTGCGGATCGTAGGGCAGCGACTTGTACAGATGCTGGTTGAAGCTGACCTGCGACACACCGGTCAGCAGCAGCGTGTAGCCGTCGGCGGGCTGCTTGGCCACGAAGGACGTGCCGATGATGCCGTTGGCGCCGGCGCGATTGTCGACCACCACGGACCGACCCAGCTCCTGGCTCAGCTTGTCGCCCAGCATCCGCGCGACCACGTCGCCGCCCGAGCCCGCCGACTGCGGCACGATCAGCCGGACAGGACGGTTGGGATAGGCATCCTGGGCCATCGCGGCGCCGGACAGCGTCATCAGGGCCGCCATCGCGGTGCCCATCAAGGAACGGTACATCTGCAGTTCTCCCCAATCATGCGAATTGAAATGGTCTCGACGGCTGCGTTTCGCTGGCTGCGACTCGTTGGCTCAGTTCGCTGGCTGCGTTTCGCTGGCTGCGACTCGTTGGCTCAGTTCGCTGGCTGCGTTTCGCTGGCTGCGTTTCGCTGGCTGCATTCGCACCGGCGCGCCACGCGACCTCCATCGGCGCAATGCGCCGCCATCGATCCGGCTTGTAGAGCGATGGTAAGAATTCGCGCGAGTGCCAACCAATACGGAATCTCGATGTCGCCATAGGTCGAACCTATGGCGGATTCCGGGCTGCCCCTCCCGGGGGCATCGGGAATCGCCGCGGTGCATGCCCCGCGTTTTGCATCGGCATTCGGCCCCGCTTTGGCGCATCTCGATGCGCTCGCGGCCGATCTTGCGCGCCGCGGCGCAGCATGCCATAGGCCAGCCCTATATCCATATCGGCATTTCGTCTTTCCGGGGCTCGGGGGGCGCTGCTTACCATTGCCGCAAGCCAACCGACCTCAACGCAAGATTCATGTCCGATATCGATCTCCGCGGCAATGCCTGGAAAACGCCGGCCAGCGCCTATCTCGAAACGCGCCCCTCGCGCTTTTCTATTCCCGATGCGCCGCTGTCCTGTTATGTGACGATGCGCGACGGATGCCGGCTCGCGGTCGATGTCTTCGTGCCGCAGCCGCTGGAGGCCGAAGGGCAGGTCCGCGACAACGATGCGCCGGCGCGCTATCCGACCATCGTCATCTTCACGCCCTATTTCCGCCGTTTCCGGCTGCGCGAGCCCGGTGCGGAACCGAGCCCCAATACCGCGAAATACCGCGACGCCTTCGTACCGAAGGGCTATGCCGTGGTGGTGGTCGACGTACGGGGCACCGGCGCCAGCTTCGGCACGCGTGACGCGCTGCGTTCGCCGACCGAGCGTGACGACTATTTCGAGATCGCGGACTGGATCGTGGCGCAGCCCTGGTCCAATGGCCGCATCGGCTCGACCGGCATCTCCTATCTGGGCGCGGCCGCCTGTTTCCTGGCCAGCACGGGCCATCCCGCGGTCAAGGCGATCGCCCCGTTGTTCGCGGTCTCCGACATCTACAGCGAGCAGCTGTACCCGGGCGGCCTGCTGTCCAAGGTCTGGGTGCAGGCCTATGACGAACTGATGGTCGCGCTCGATCAGGACGATCGCGCGCTGCTGGCCCGCTATCCCTACTTCAACGATCCGCGCTTCGATGGACCGGAGCGGGTCGACGCGGACACCGACGGCAGCCTGGTACAAGCGGCCATCGAGCAGCATCGCAACAACTTCGCGCTGGCCGATCTGGCGCCGGAGTTCGCCTTCCGCGATGGCGCCACGCAGCACGACCCGGCGCTCGATTCGGGCAGCTGCAGCCCCTATCGCTATCTCGACGGCATTGCGGAGGACGTCGCGGTGTATTCGATCTCGGGCTGGTACGACGGCGGCGGCTATGCGAATGGCGCGATCACCCGCTTCCTTTCACTGCCCAATCACGACAGCCGGCTGCTGCTAGGCCCCTGGGACCACGGCGCGCGCACCAATATTTCGCCGTGGCGCAACCACGCCGCCTCCGACTTCCCGCTGCTGGCCGAGGTGCTGCGCTTCTTCGATCATCATCTGATGCAATTGCCGACCGGGCTCGAGCGGGAGACCCGCGTCCACTACTACAGCGTGCACGACGAGCAATGGCATGCGGCCGCGACGTGGCCGCCGGTGCAGGACACGCAGCGGCTGTATCTGTCTGAGGATGCGGAAAGCCTGTCGCCGGCATGTCCCGCGGCGGAATCGGACCGCGACACGATGGCCGACTTCAACTGGTCCACCGGCCGCCAAACCCGCTATGAGCGGCTCGGCGCGGCCAATATCGAGGACTACTACCCGGACTGGAGTGAACGGCAGCAGGACCTGCTGTCCTTCGATGGCGCGGTGCTGACGGCGCCGCTGTCGATCGCCGGCCATGTCGTGCTGAACATTGGCCTCGCCAGCTCGCAGCCCGACGCCGCGCTGCATGTCTTCCTGTCCGAGGTCGAGGCGTCCGGGCGGGTGCGCTACATCACCGAAGGCATGCTGCGCGCGCTGCATCGCAAGACCGCGCCGTGCCCGCCGGAATACCGCACCACGTGGCCCTACCGCACGTTCGCGAAGGCCGACGCGGCGCGTCTGGTGCCGGGGCGGACCGAGCGCCTGCACTTTGCGATGCTGCCCGTCGCGTGGACGTTGGCCGCCGGAAGCCGGCTGCGTCTGTCGATCGCCGGCGCGGACCGTGGGCACTTCCCGCAGGTGCCGCACGGCCGTCCGCCGCGGCTGTCGATCCGGCTCGGCGGCGAGCTGGCTTCGTATCTCGATCTGCCGATTCGCCGCTAGTCCCGCGGCTGGTCCTGTGGCGGGCCCCGCTGCGGAACGCGCAGCGGGGCGCCGGCGGATGCTACATTGCCGGCGTGCCCCGCCGCCGATCCGGCCGCATTCGCGACCGATTGGCGTGGGCCACCATGCCACCGCCTCGCCGAATATGGACCTGAAGCAGCTGCGCTATTTCGCGCGCATCGTCGAACTGGAGAGCATCACCGCCGCGGCCGATGCGCTCCATATCGCCCAGCCCTCGCTGAGCCAGCACGTCGCCAACCTCGAAGCCGAACTCGACGCCAGATTGCTGGTGCGCGGCCCCTCGGGCACCAGACCCACCGACACCGGCCTTATCCTCTACCGCCACGCCAAGATGGTGCTGCGGCAGATGGAAGAGGCCAAGGCCGCGGTACAGCACGGCCGCGACGTGCCGTGCGGCCACGTCAGCGTGGGATTGCCGACCAGCACCTCCCGCGTGCTGGCCCTGCCGCTGCTGCGGCATGTGACCGAGCACTTCCCCGATATCACGCTGGAGATCGTCGAAGGCTCCAGCGCCGATCTGGCCGAATCGTTGGCGCTGCAGAAGCTCGATCTCGCCGTGGCAATGGACGTGCAACAGCGCCCCAACATGCAATCGACCCCGCTGCTCGACGAACAGCTGATGCTGGTCGGCCGGCCGATTCCAGGACGTCCGGGACATCCGGGACATCCCCACACCATCACGCTGGCGCAGGCCGCGGCGCTGCCGCTGCTGCTGCCCAGCTTCCCCAATTCGGTCCGCGTGCTGTGCGACCGCGCGCTGGTCAGTGCCGGCCTGCAATGCCGCCTGGTCGCGGAGACCAGCGCGGTATCGGTGCTGCTGTCCGTGGTGCGCGAGGGACTGGGATGGACCATCCTGCCGTGGTCGGCGCTGGCCGGCGACGAAGATGAAGCGCTCGCGGCGATGTCGATCGCCGACGCGACGCTGGAGCGGCGCGTCAGCCTGTGCCTGTCGTCGTCGGCAAGCCTGAGCCTGGCGTGCCGCAGCGTCGAGGCCGCGCTGCAGACCATCGTGTCGGAGATGGTCGCGAGCGGGCAGTGGAAGGGGGTCAGGCTGATCGGTGGAGCTTCGCCGGGCTAGGCGAAGCCCATGCGGCTGATCGGCGCAGCTGCGCCGGGGCTGACGAGGCCCACGCGGCCGATTCACGCCTCGGTGGATGCGGGCGGACGCTCCAGATATCTCGCGACCTGGCGCCTCAGCACCGGCAGCTTGCCGGTGAAGAAATGGTCCGCGCCGGGCACCACCACGACCGGCAACTGCTGCGGGCGGGCCCAATCGAAGATGGCCGACAGCGCGACGCGCTCGTCGTTCTCCCCATGAATCACCAGGGCATTCGCCGGGACCGGCGGCGTATCGTAGCTGCGGTGATTCGCAACGGGGCCGGACGGCATGCCGGTCAGAATCAGATGATCGATCGCGACGCCGCGTTGCGTAAGCTGGACCGATGCCAGCGCCGCAACGAAGGCGCCGAACGAGAAGCCCGCCAGCGCCAGCGGCAGACCCGGGTACTGCCCGCGCAGATGGTCGACTACCGCCAGCATGTCGTTCGTCTCGCCAACACCGGCATCGTGCTCGCCCTGCGTCGCACCGACGCCGCGAAAATTGGGCCGCACGGCGAGAAAACCGTGCGCGCTCAATTCACGGGCCAGTTGGTGCGGCACCTTGTGGTCGGCAGTGCCGCCCTGCATCGGATGCGGATGGCCGACCACGGCAATGCCCTGCACCGCGTCTTTCGGCGAGTCGATCAGCAGTTCGATATCGCCAGCCTCGCCACGAATCAGCGTGCGGGTCGTCGTTCCGGGGGTGATTGTCAGTGCCATGGCTTGTCTTCGATCGTTGGATGCGGCGGAGTTGGCCGCTTTGCAATGATCGAATGGTAAGGCAATTAGATAATGACGGCCTTTCTTGGGATGCGGCCCGATTGATTGCGACGACGGTGGTCGCATTCGCACTCTAGCGTTCGGCGATCCTGGTTGCCTCTGCGTGGCGCAATACGAAGTCGGCGGTTTCCTCCACCGTCATGGCCGATGTATCGAGCCACAAGCCGATTCGCGGCGTGTGCTCCAGCCCTGCAGCCAGCGACGCAGGGGTCCAATCACCGGCATAGGCGGTCTTGCGCCGTTCGGCATCGCGCCGCGCGACCACGTCCAACGTGGGGTTGAGCACCAGTACGCCGGGGGACCAGCGGGACAGCCTCGTGTGGACCTCGTTCAGATACTCGCCGAGTATCACGTCCTGATAGATCACGGTAAAGCCCGCATCGGCATAGGCTTCGCACGCGTCGCACGCCAGGCGGTAGCGCAGCGAGAGTTGTTGCAGGGCCTCGTGCGTCAGTTCGGCTGTGATCTCCGCTCTGCCGTTCACGATCATTTTGCGGAACGTGTCGCCACGCAGGTGGACGGACTTTGGCAACCGCTCCGCGATGGCCTGAGCCACCGACGATTTGCCGGCGGCCATCAGGCCGGTGATGATCAGGATGTTGGGGAAGAAGGCCGGCTTCAAGATTTCCCTATTGCAACCAATGGCCTAATTTGCATGTCGTCAAAATGAAATCAGGCCGGGATCGGAGCGGAAGCAAACTCTACGGAAACAGGAAAACCCATTGTGATCTAACGAGATTAACAAACCCAGACAGCGCCATTGCGATCGCAATGGTTGGCACAAATCCTAACGCCGGCTCTTTATAGGCCATCCACGCAAAAACCAACACCCCCATAAATACACTCGACTTAATCCAATACAAGAATTTGGTTGTTCTTGTATCTGTTAAATTTTTACCAAATACAAGCCAAGTTATAAACATTGAAGCAACACAAATCAAGACCACACCGATCCCGATATCCATCTATTTCGCTCCGCAAATCTTCTTATTGGCGTAACGTCCGCTCACTATCGCTCTAAATGGCGATGGGCTGCGTACCCAAACCGCCATTGCGCCGCCCTCTATTCGCGTGATTCCACGGGCTCACATCCACCGAAATCCAGGCCACATTTTCTACATATCTTTGGGCCAAGATCTATGGCCATAAAAGGTGGTAACCGGGGAATCGCACGACACTTCGGGCAGCGGTAGTTTTTGCGGACAAAGAATATTCCCCAAGGCACATAAGCAACAACCAATACGGTGTGAAAAATAGGGGAATCGAAGACGGCAAACCCGGCAAAAAATAAGCAAAATATAAATACCGAAACCACAATCAACGTCCACCTTGCCCGATCGAACTGCTGCAGATCCTTTTTATTTACCGGCATTATGTCCTCTCCTACCATAGAATCTCAGGCTGACGCTGATGTTTTAGCCATCTCAATTATTATCATCATAAGTTCTTTTCATCTAATGCCATTCCGTTCCTCTTAAGGAGCGCAATCCAATTGCTTTTGCTCGCCCGGCATATCCCGCTGCGGCGACGAGGGTCAATCCAATCGAGAAGCTTATCAAGCGTCCCAGATAGCTCTCCAGCCAATAGACCACGGAAAATACCAATGCAACCCCCACGACAGGAGCCATCGCGATCGCTATACCACTGAGATTTCCATCCTTCAGTAGCTTCGCCACTTCCTTAACGCCTCATTAAAGTGCCTATCGCCCGGCGTTCTCATGGACATGCTCGAACATCGGTAGGCATCACCACCGTGCCGGGGCGCCGCATGGCAACTAATCAGATCGCATTGCCGGCGGCGAGTCAGAATGGTTGCGCAGGCTAGAGAACCGCAGTACCCCCGATTAGTAGGAAGGTTTACGGAAATAGATTCATTCCGCGTTATCGCAACTTCTTAACGTGTCGAAGTCACGAAGTTTGCCCTACTGAAGTCGGGTCTCGAAATGCTCCAGCCGCGGCGCCGATCTTGCCTTGCGGGGCGCGCTCACCCCTCCGCAAACAACTCAAAAATCAAATCCCTCAACCACTGATTTCCTGGATCCCGGTGATAGCGCCCATGCCAGAACAGATTGATCTGGATGTCCGGCAGATCGACCGGATGGCGGATCGATTTGAGGCCGAAATACGCCGCGCTGCGCTCGGCGAACTTCTCGGTGACGGTCGCCACCAGGTCCGTGGTGGCGACGATATCGGCCAGCGCGACGAAATGCGGCACGCGCAGGCGGATGTTGCGGCGGACCCCGAGCTTGGCGAGGATTTCGTCGACGCGGGCGTGGCCGGTGCCGGCCGCGGTTACCACGACGTGGTCCGCGCGCTCGAAGTCCTGCAGTCGCACGGTGCGCTTGTCCAGCGCATGGCCCGCGCGAAACATGCAGACGTAGCGCTGGCGAAACAGCCGGCGCTGGTAGAACTCTGATGGCAGTTCGGGCAGATGGCCCACCGCCAGATCGACCTGCCCCACGCTCATCGCGTCGGCGAGGTCGATCGCGGTATTGCGCACGGTGGCGATCGACACGCCCGGCGCCCTCTCGCGCAGCGCGCTCATCAGCCTGGGAATGAAGTGCACCTCGCCGATATCGGTCATCGCCAGCTGGAAGCTGCGGTCGCTGCGCAATGGGTCGAACTCGACCTTGCGGTTCAGGGCTGACTGCAACGCATCCAATGCATAGGCGACCGGCTCCGCGAGGTCCTCCGCCACCGGCGTCGGCAGCATCCCCTTGGCGCTGCGCACGAACAGCTGGTCATCGAAGAGTCGCCGCAATCGCGCCAGCGCGTTGCTGACTGCCGGTTGCGTCAGGCCAAGTTCGCGAGCCGTTCCGGACACAGTACGCAGCCGCAGCAGGTGCTCGAACACGACGAGCAGATTCAGATCGACGTCCTGCAGCCGCATGTCTCCCCCTCTCTCGTTATCACTTTGGTGAATGGGTCATATAAGCGGGATTCTATTGGTTTATCACTGCCGATGTCCGATGATGGGTCCGGACTATAACGACCACCCCCACTACAACCACAACAACAACGACGAACCGGAGACGACATGGAAGTCCGCGTCCTACCCCATGGACAGCGTCTGGACGTGCCGCAGGGCGAGAATCTGCTGCGCGCGTTGCAGCAGCATGGCGTGCCGATCTCGTACAGCTGCATGGCGGGCCGCTGCGGCACCTGTCGCTGTCGTCTGGTCGAGGGCGATGCGCGGCCAGCCGGCGATGACAGCGCCCACGCCCCCATCAACGACGATGAGCAGGGCGGACGTGCCCTGCTCGCCTGCCAATCGATGGTGATGGGTCCCTGTACCATCGAGATCCCCGAGCCCGACGAGGTGGTCGTCCACCCCGCTCGCATCGTGAAGGGCACGGTGACCGCACTGGCGGACCTGACGCACGACATCAAGCTGATTCGAATCGCGCCGGCCAAGCTGATGTCATTTACTCCGGGCCAATACGCGATGCTGCAATTCACGCCGGACCATATTCGCCCCTACTCCATGGCACGGCTGCCGGGCGATGGGGAACTGGAATTTCATGTGCGGATGGTTCCGCAAGGCCGCGTCACCGGCTATATCCGTGAACAGCTGAAGGTCGGCGATACCGTTCGCGTCAGCGGACCGCTTGGGACGTCGTATCTGCGCACGCGCAATGGCGATCCCATTCTTTGCATTGCCGGAGGAACGGGCCTGGCGCCGGTGCTCGCCATCGTGCGAGGCGCGATCGCCGCCGGGCTCTCGAATCCAATCCATCTGTACTTCGGCATTCGATCGCCGCGCGACGTGTATGGGCTGGACTGGTTGAACGAACTGGCGCAACGGCATCCGCGCCTGCGCATCGACGTGGTTTCCACTGAGACGGGCAGCGACCGCGATCTGCGCACCGGGCTCGTCACGGAAGCGGTCGCGCACGACTACGCCGATTTGAACGGATGGCGTGCCTATCTATGTGGCGCACCGCCGATGGTCGAGGCCGCGACGGTACTGCTGCGTGATCGCGGCATCCGCGGCGACCATATCTACGCGGACGCCTTCTACGCATCGAACGATTGATCCACCCGCGCCCCGAATGCACTGACCAACGACAGCCAACCGTCCAACAAGAACAGGAGACATCGCATGGACAGCAACGCCCCACGCAGCGACCCGATATGGACCGACGACGGCATCAGCCGCATCCCATTTCGCGTCTACACCGACCAGCAGCTCTACCAGCGCGAACTGGAGCGCTGCTTCTATCGCGGCCATTGGAACTATGTCGCCCTCGAGGCCGAGATTCCCAATCCCGGCGATTTCAAGCGCACCGCGATTGGTGAGCGCTCCGTCATCGTGATCCGCGATGCGGACGGCGATATCAATGTGGTCGAAAACGTCTGCGCGCATCGCGGCATGAAGTTCTGCCGCGAGCGCAGCGGTAATCGCAAGGACTTCCACTGTCCGTATCACCAGTGGAACTACGACCTGAAGGGCAATCTGCAGGGCGTGCCGTTTCGGCGCGGGGTCAAGCAGGACGGCAAGATCAACGGCGGCATGCCCGCGGATTTCCGGCCGGAGGAACACGGCCTGACCCGGCTGAAGGTCGCTACGCGCGGCGGCGTCGTCTTCGCGTCGTTCGATCACGAGGTCGAGCCGCTGGAGACCTATCTCGGCCCGGACATCCTCGGCTACTTCGATCGTCTCTTCAACGGCCGCAAGCTGAAGCTGCTCGGCTACAACAAACAGCGCATCCCGGGCAACTGGAAGCTGATGCAGGAGAACATCAAGGACCCCTACCACCCCGGCCTGCTGCATACGTGGTTCGTGACCTTCGGCCTCTGGCGCGCCGACAACAAGGCGCGCCTGGTGATGGACTCGCATTTGCGTCACGCCGCGATGGTTTCGACGCGCGGACAGGGCGGAAAGAGCGACGTGACTTCGGGCGTCGCCAGCTTCAAGGACCAGATGACATTGCAGGACGATCGGCTGCTCGACATCGTGCACGAGCCCTGGTGGGGCGAACCCACCGCGGTGATGATGACCATCTTTCCCAGCGTGATCTTCCAGCAGCAGGTCAATTCGGTATCCACGCGGCATATCCAGCCGCGCGGTCCAGATACCTTCGATTTCGTCTGGACACACTTCGGCTTCGAGGACGACGACGAGACCATGACGCGCCGGCGCCTGCGCCAGGCCAATCTGTTCGGCCCCGCCGGCTTCGTCTCTGCCGACGACGGCGAGGCCATCGAATGCTCGCAGCAAGGCTTTGCGCAAAAGCCATGGCATCGCGTGCTGGCCGAACTGGGCGGACGCACCGCGGAGAACACGGACCATATGGTGACCGAGACGCTGATTCGCGGCATGTACGCCTACTGGCGCAAGGTAATGGAGGTCTGAAGATGGAATTCGCCGACTACCACGCGTTGCTGACCTTGTACGCCGATTACGCCAGCGTCGTCGACAACGGCGACTGGGACCGCTGGCCCGATTTCTTCACCGACGACTGTATCTACAAGGTCCAGCCGCGAGAGAACCACGAACGCGGCCTGCCGCTGGCGACGCTGTCGTTCGAAAGCAAGGCCATGCTGCGCGATCGCATCTACGGCATTCGCGAAACGCTATTCCACGATCCCTACTACCAGCGCCACATCGTCGGCGCGCCGCTGGTGCGCAGCGCCGACGGCGAGCGCATCGTGTCCGAGGCCAATTACGCGGTACTGCGCACCAAACCCGATCAGCTGACCGATGTGCTGAACGCCGGCCGCTATCTCGACACCGTCGTGCGCACGCCCGATGGCCTGCGTTTCGCCTCGCGGCTTTGCATATTCGACAGCGAGATGATCCCCAACTCGCTGATCTATCCGATCTGATGCTGGAGACAACGATGACCGAAGGCTGGACCGAGGCCGCTCCGCTTGCGAGTGTGCCGCAGGACGATGTGATCGCCGTGGATGTGGGCGGACGCGAGATCGCGCTGTACGGCGTCGATGGCGAGATCTATGCCACCGACAACCTCTGCACGCATGGCCACGCGAGGCTGTGCGACGGGTTCCTCGACGGACACGAGATCGAATGCCCGTTGCATCAGGGCAAGTTCGACGTCCGGACCGGTGCGGCCGTGTGCGCGCCGGTGACGGAGGGCGTTCGCAGCTATCCGGTGCGGGTCCAGGGCGGGAAGGTCTTTATCGACCTCGGCGCCCATAACGCCGCGCGGGGAGAACCGCCCGCCTGAAGGCAACTCCGCGTAAACCCTGATAAATCCGGCTCTTGTTCTCTGTGAAATATCACACTAGTATCACTCCAACTTCAGAGAGAACGAGAACCGGACCGTGGCGACATCCATTCGACTGGTAGGAACCGACGACGACAGTGGCAAGCAGACCGCCTCCCAGACCGGGGCGGCCATGCGCGAACTGGCCTATACGGAAATCAAGCGGCGCATCATTTCATGCGAATTCCGGCCTGGCGAGCCATTGAACGAGGCCCAGGTGGCGGCCATGCTCGGGCTGGGCCGCACGCCGGTCCATCAGGCGCTGCATCGGCTGGAGGTCGAAGGGCTGGTGTCGATCATGCCGCGCAAGGGCGTGCTGGTGACCCCGCTGTCGCTGAACGAAGTGCTGGACATGATCGAGGTTCGCGCCACCAACGAGGTGCTGTGCGCCACGCTGGCCTGCGAGCGCGGCCACGACAGCGATTTCAAGGCAATGCGCGACATCGTCGATCGCTCGCCCCCGCTGATCGCCGGTCGTGACATCCCCGCGCTGGCATCGCTGGACCTGAAGTTCCATAGGGCGATGTCCGCCGCCTCCCGCAATCGGGTACTGGCCGAATTGCTGCGCGGCCTGCACGAAAAGCAGGCGCGCTTCTGGTTCCTGTCGCTGTCCGACCCGCAGCATCTCGAGAACGTCTACCAGGAGCACCTGGAGATCGTCGACGCGCTGGAGCGCCGGGATGTGCCGGCGGTGCGGGAAGCGGTCCGCACGCATATCGACGAATTCCGGAAGAACATCATCCGGACGCTCTAACCCCCTCTTTTCCCCAATCAAGGTAGTACGCAATGCCGACACTGCATTTCCAAGTCGCCGGCGGGGGCGAACTCGCCCTCGACATTCAACGTCTGATCATCGCCGGATGGACCGGGCGCGATCTCGAGGCCGTCCAGCACCATATCGAAGAGCTGCAGGCCATCGGCGTGAAGCCGCCCGCCAGCGTGCCGACCTTCTATCCGCTGGCGGCGTCGCTGCTGACCACGGCCGATGTCATCGAGGTGCCGCGCGACGACTCCTCCGGCGAAATCGAAGTGGTGCTGCTGCAGGCGGGCGATGGACTGTACGTCGGCGTCGGCTCGGACCACACCGACCGCAAGGTCGAGGCCTATGACGTGACGGTGTCCAAGCAGATGTGCGACAAGCCGGTCGGCAAGCAGGTCTGGCGCTTCGAGGAAGTGGCCGACCACTGGGACAGCCTCGAGATGCGCTGCTGGCGCGTGCGCGACGGCCAGCGCGCGCTGTACCAGGAAGGCAAGGTCACGCGCCTGCTCGACCCGCGCGAGCTGATCCAGCGCCTGACCGGCGAGTCGTCGCTGCCGGCTGGCACGGCGATGTTCTGCGGAACCCAGGCGGTGATCGGCGAGCTGGGCCATGGCGAGGCCTTCGAGGTCGAACTGCATGACCCGGTGCGCAACCGCACGCTGCGCCACGCGTATCGCGTCGAAAGCCTGGCGGTGGCCGAATGAACGAGTCGACCATTGCGGCGCTGGCGGACAGGCTGTCCGCCGGACAGACCACCAGCGTCGCGCTGACCGAGCAGGCGCTGGCGCGCATCGACAGCCATCGCCGTGCCGGCGGTGTTGCCTTTATCGAAGTGGACGAGGCCGGCGCGCTCGCCGCTGCGCGCGCCGCCGACCAGGCACGCGCCGCCGGCCTGGTGGCCTCCCCTCTCGCCGGCCTGCCGGTGTCCATCAAGGACCTGTTCGATGTGCGCGGACAAGTGACCCGCGCCGGCTCGCGCGTGCTCGACGGCAATGCACCGGCGACCGCGGACTCGCCCGCCGTGGCGCGCCTGCGTGCTGCCGGTGCGGTGCTGATCGGTCGCACCAATATGAGCGAGTTCGCGTTCTCGGGACTGGGCCTGAACCCCCACTACGGCACGCCGCGCACGCCGCTCGACACCGAGCGGATCGCCGGAGGGTCCACCTCTGGCGGCGCGGTCAGCGTCGCAGGCGGCATGGCGGTGGCCGCGCTAGGCACCGATACCGGGGGCTCGATCCGCATTCCGTCGGCGTTTTGTGGCCTGACCGGTTTCAAGCCGACCGCGCGCCGCGTGCCGCTCGATGGCGCCGTCCCGCTGTCGACGTCGCTGGATTCTGCCGGCCCGTTGGCCCGATCGGTTGCGTGCTGCGCGGCCATCGATGCCGTGCTGAGCGGCGAAGCACTGGACGCGCGTCCGGCTTCGCTGGCAGGGCTGCGCCTCTACGTGACCCGCGATTTCGTTTGCGATGGCCTGGAGGCCGAGGTCGCCCAGGCATTCGAGGACATGCTGTCGCGGCTGTCGGCGCAAGGCGCGCGCATCGTGCCGTTCGACTTCCCCGAGCTGCGTCGCCTGCCCGAGATCAACGCGGCCGGCGGCCTGACGGCGGCCGAGGCGTGGGCGCTGCATCGCGAGTGGCTGTCGCGCGATGGCGATCGCTACGACCAGCGGGTTGCGCAGCGCATCCGGCGCGGCGAGCAACTGAGCGCGGCAGATTACATCACGCTGCTCGCCGAGCGTCGCGCGATGCAGCGCCAAGCCGCCGAGCGGCTGCGCGATGCCGATGCGTGGCTGATGCCCACCGTCGCGATGCGCCCGCCGCGGCTCGATGCGTTGGACCGTGACGAGGACTTCTTCGCGACCAACGGACTGGTGCTGCGCAACCCGAGCGTGATCAATTTCCTGGACGGCTGCGCGGTGTCATTGCCGGTCGCACCCGGCATCGGTCTCGGCGTTTGCGGCCTGCATGGCCAGGACGCCCGCGTGCTGCAGGTCGCCGGATCGATCGAGCCGCTGCTGCGCTGATGCGGCCCTGCGTGCGGTCGGCGCGCAGTCAACCGCGGTAGGCGCGGCAGGCGCGCAGTCGCGCCCCATCGCGGCGATCCAGCAGCCGCACGCGGCACGCCGCGGCAGAGAGAAGACCGCGCCGCCACTGCGGTGCCCCCCAGCACAGCGACCCTCCGAGGGCTGCGCCAATGCAGCGCAGCCCCGCCCACCACACCCAAGGAGCAACACCGATGTCTTCCGTGATGAGCGGCGCCGCGGGCGCCTTAGAGAACTTGCAGCCCACCGAGGTGGCGCGGCAATGCGAAGTGGCATATCGCAAGATCGCCATCCGCCTGATTCCCTTTCTGGTCTTTCTCTTCATCCTCGCCTGGATCGACCGCGTCAACGTGGGCTTCGCCAAGCTGCAGATGCTGCAGGATCTGCAATTCAGCGAAGCGGTGTACGGCTTCGGCGCCGGCATCTTCTTCCTCGGTTATTTCCTGTTCGAGGTGCCGAGCAACCTGCTGCTCGAGAAGATCGGCGCGCGCAAGACGCTGGCTCGCATCACGATCCTGTGGGGACTCGCGTCGATGGCGATGATCTTCGTCAAGACGCCGATGCAGTTCTACGCGCTGCGCTTCCTGCTGGGCGTGTTCGAGGCGGGCTTCTTCCCCGGCGTCGTGCTGTATCTGACGTACTGGTTCCCGGCGGCACGGCGCGCGCGCATCAACGGCCTGTTCATGACGTCGTTCGCCATCGCCGGCGTGATCGGCGGCCCGCTGGCCGGCTTCATCATGACGACGATGGATGGCGTCGACGGGCTTGCCAACTGGCAATGGCTGTTTGTGCTCGAAGGCATTCCGTCGGTGCTCGCCGGCATCGCCGTGATGATGTACCTGCCGGAAAAGCCGGCAAACGCGCGCTGGCTGTCCGACGCCGAGAAGCAACTGGTCACGCGCACCATCGAGGCCGAGAATCGCGATCCGGCCAAGCACTCGACGCTGAAAGCCGCGTTCGCCAATTCCCGCGTGTGGATCTGCGCCGCGATCTACTTCTGCGTCGTCAGCGGCAATGCCACCATCGCGTTCTGGTCGCCGTCGATCATCAAGGAACTGGGGGTGCAGGGCAATCTTCAAATCGGCCTGGTATCGGCCATCCCGTTCATCGCCGGCACCATCGCCATGGTCCTCAACGGCATTCACTCGGACCGCAGCGGCGAACGCCGGATGCACTGCGCGATGGCGACGTTGCTGGCGGCCGTTGGCCTGACGCTGACCGGTCTATGGCTGCACAGTGCGATGCTGGCCCTGGTGGCGCTGACGCTGGCGTCGATCGGCATCCTGGCCGCGTTCCCGGTGTTCTGGTCGCTGCCGTCGGCCTTTCTCGCCGGCACCGCTGCCGCCGGCGGCATCGCGCTGATCAACTCGATCGGCAACCTTGCTGGATTCGTGGCGCCGTACATGATCGGCTGGTTCAAGACCAATACCGGCCAGCTGTCGTCGGGCCTGTACTTCGTGGCGTTCCTGGAGGCGTGCGCGACCGTGCTGGTGCTGGCGGCCATACGCGGCCGCGCCGCGGTGGTTCGCTGACCCAGGTATTGCGCTCGCCTGCAGAGAAACTCGCAAGGCAACGCGTGGGCGGAACGCGAAAGCCCGCCTCGTCGCCCGATTGACGGCGGCGCTCGCTACAGGGACTCCGCCAGCCACTTTCGCGGCGACATCCCCATCCGCTGCCGGAATGCCTTCGAGAAAGACGACGCGCTGGCAAACCCGAGCTCCGTGGCGATCAGGTTCACCGGTCGCCCGGAGCGCATCATCGATGCGCCGAGGCTGAGCCGCCAGTCCGTCAGATACGCCGCTGGCGTCGTACCGGTCGCGTCCTTGAACGCCGCGGCAAACGCGCTGCGGGACATGCCCGCGGTCGAGGCCATCCGTGCCAGCGACCAGTCCTCATACGGCGAACGATGCAGCGCGACGAGCGCCTTCGCCAGGCGCGGGTCGGACAGCCCCATGATCAATCCGCTCGTCACACCGACCTCCGCGGGATGGTCGATGATCCAGCGCAGCAGCTGGATCAGCACGACCTCGAACAATCGGTCGGCCAGCACGCGCGAGCCGCAGCGGACGTGATCCGCCTCGGCGAACAGCAGGTCCAGCGCAGGCCGCAGCCCTTCCACCGCATCCAGCGGCACCCGCACCAGCGACGGTAGCGATTGCACGATCGGGTTGCGTTCGCCGCCGTCGAAATCCAGCGTCGCACAAGTGAAATCCGAGCCGTCCTCGGGCGGATTGACGAACTGATGGTGCACGGGCCGGGGATAGAGCAGCAGCGTCGGCTCGGCAAGGTGGAAACGCGGCACATCTGTGTCGCCGGGCCGGTGCCGTACCTCCATCTCGCCACGGCGAAGGACGTGCAGGAAGGCGCGACCCGGCAGCGGCTCGAAGGTCGATCGTCCGCACAGCTTGCCGGTATGGAACAGCCTGGTGCGGACACGGAACCGGTCCAGCAATGCGGTCAGCCGATCCACCGGATCGGCCGTGGACTGCGCGAGCGTTTCGGATGGAAGGACAAGTTTCATGGACGTTATTGCACTTTGCGTCCAGCCATTCTACCTACCATTGATTCCGACCGCTCCATTCGGACGGCAGCCTTCCACCTCAAGGAGTGACCACATGTCTCGCGTCCCGCTGATCGATCCCAATCACACCACCGCCGAGCGCCAGGCGCTGCTGGCGCAGATCCATGGCGCGTTCGGCGCCACGCCGAACATGTTCAAGGCCGTGGCCAACTCTCCTGCCGCGCTGCGGAGCATGTGGGGCAGCTTCGGCGCGCTCGGCAGCGGCGTCATTCCGGCTCGGCTTGGCGAGCAGATCGCCGTGGCGATAGCGAACCGCAATGCGTGCGAATACTGCCTCGCGGCCCACACGGCGCTGGGCCGCAAGGCGGGCGCCAGCGCCGAGGACATGTCCGCCGCGCAGGGTGGCGAATCCACCGATCCCAAGACCGCCGCGGCCCTGCGCTTCGCGTTGAGAGTCGTCGAGGCGCGCGGGCAGGTCAACGATGCCGATGTGCGGGCCGTTCGTGAGGCAGGCTTCAGCGACGAGGAAATCGTCGAGATCCTCGCGCACGTGGCGCTGAACCTGTTCACCAATTACGTCAATGTGGCATTCGCCGTGCCGGTGGACTTTCCGGCGGTGAAGCTGCGCGCCGCGGCGTAAGCGGGCTCGCCATGGCGTCGGGGCGGCCGGAGCATCCGCCCCCGCCCCGCCGATCGAATTGCCAGCCAATATCGCAAATCGCTTGATTGAATGGAGCAGAACCGCATGCATCGCACCGCATTGGCGATCCGTCATGTTGCCTTTGAAGACCTCGGCATCATTGAACCGCTATTGATCGAGCGCGGCTATACGGTCCGCTATCTGGAGGCCGGTGTCGACGCGATCGACAGCGCGACAGTGACGGCGGCGGATCTGTTGGTGGTGCTGGGTGGCCCGATCGGTGTGTACGAGACCGATCGCTACCCCTTTCTCGCCGCGGAGAAGGACGCCATCGCGGCGCGGCTCAGGCTGGACAAGCCGACCCTGGGCATCTGCCTCGGCGCGCAACTGATGGCGGCAGCGTTGGGGGCAACGGTGACGCCGACAGGCAAGGTGGAAATCGGCTACGGGGCACTGACTCTGACCGGGGAAGGCCGAGCCTCGCCATTGCGGCATGTCGGCGAAATTCCAGTACTGCATTGGCATGGCGACCAGTTCGCGATTCCGGAGAGGGCATCGCGTTTGGCTGAAACCGCGGGATTCCCCAATCAGGCATTTGCGCTAGGGCCGCATATTCTCGGCCTGCAATTTCATCTCGAGGCCGATCACCGGCAGATCGAGCCCTGGTTGATCGGCCATGCGCATGAACTGGCGGCGCATCGACTGGACATCGCGGCGATCCGCGCGGATGCGGCGCGGCATGGTTCGGTACTCGAGCGCGCCGCGCGTGCCGTCATCGGCGAATGGCTCGACGCACTGCGGTTCGGACAGACAGTCGGATGAACACGAATCGGGACGGGCTGGTCCCGCCCTACCTGTCCCGCGTGACGCTGACGCCGGCGTCGACGGTGCCGTACATGGTGATGCCGGATTGCCGGTCGCCCGGGGCACCGGTACTACTGCAGCCGGACACAACGCCCAGCAGCAAGACAAGGCTGGCGGCACTGAGGAAGATTTTCTGCATGACGGTTCTCAATTCGGTCGGAATCCGGGTTGGACGATATTGGCCCGCGTGAGTTTCCCGGCTGCCATCCCTTACTGCGTATATTGTTTAGTGCTGGCTTCCACCACCGTCTGCGCCCATTGCAGAATCGGTCCGAAGCGCGGCGGCAGCAGTTCGAGCGCCGCGGCGAACGACACCCAGCGAAATTCGTGATGTTCCGGCCGTCCGAGCTCCGCGCTGAGCGGAAGGCTGACCTGCCCTTCGCAGGACAAGGCAATGTAGAAGCGCGCGACCTTGCCTTTGGCGTAGGGCTCGGTCTCACGATAGTCATCGCCCCAAGGCATCGCCAGCGCCGACAAACCCGTTTCCTCGGCGGTCTCGCGCAGCGCCGTCTCCAACAGCGCCTCACCAGGCTCCGGCCTTCCCTTCGGAAGGTCCCAATTGCGGTACGCGCGCAGGACCAGGCAACGCCATTCGTCTTCTATCCGGCGCACCACCACCAGTCCCGCCGAACGGTTAGCGACGATCATGTCTCCCTCCGCTTTTCGATCCGCTGACTGTACCTGATCGGCCGGAATCGCATCCTTGTTCCGGCTTGTTTCGTCGCGCAGCACAGTGAGCGGAAATGACACACGGCACGTTGCGAACCGCCTGTCCGGCGTGCCGGCGCGTCGCTGACCGATTCCGCAACAACTGTTCTCGGACGGCGCATCGGCCGGTCATTGAACGCGGCGCCTCGCCACGCCCATGGCGAGTGTACTGTTTCGTTTTTCCGCATCGATCGGCACGGCTGCTTCAAGCGTGCACATCGCTGCCTCACCGCGCCACAACCCTTCCATCTGCTCCTCTTCTTCCACTGCTCCGGCACGCCGCTTGCGCAATGCGCCCGGCCGGCGAACCGGCCGCATCAGATCAACAACACAAGAGGAGACATCCATGCATCACCAACACCCGGTGCGGAAACCGCGCCAGCTGTCCATTCGTCTTGCCTGCGTCATCGGTGCGCTGGCCTGCGCCAGCCATGCGGGCGCGGCGGAGTTCCAGGCCGGCGACTGGACGCTGACGGTAGGCGGCAACATCAATGCCTTTTATACGACAAACTCGTGCTCGGGCGACAACATCGGCGGCCTCGCGCTTGGCAGCCGCGCGCTCGCTTGCGGCGGCAAGGACAACAGCACGGTCATCGGCAATGGCCTGCTGCCGAGCTATCTGTCCGTTGGCGCGAAGTCGCGCCAGGACGAATACGATGTGGCCGCGCTGATCGGTATCGGCGCCGCGGCTGCCACCGGAGATGCCATCTCGCAGAACAACGTGGTGGACGTGCGCCAGGCCTACCTGACGTTCGGCAATGGCAGCATGGGCACGGTCAAGCTCGGTCGCGACTATGGGCTGTACGGCTACAACGCGATCATCAACGACATGACGTTGCTCGGCGTCGGTGCCGCGACGCGTGCCACGCAGCGCGGTCGCGTATCGCTGGGTCATATCGGCGCGGGCTACGCCTATGTCGGCACCTATGGCCAGTTCGTCTACACCACGCCGTCCTTCAGCGGCTTGTCCTTCGACGTGGCGGTGATGAGCCCGGTCGACCAGCAGCCCGTGATTGGCGTACCCGACTACACGGCAAAGAACACGCCGCAGTTCCAGGGCCGCGTCAATTTCGGCGCCGACCAGTACAAGCTGTGGCTCGGCGGCAAGTCCCAGCGGCTCGAAGATGCTGCCGGAAGATCGCTGAACATGACTGCAGTGGAAGTCGGCGGCTCCGTGAACGCGGGGCGTTTTGGTCTGCTGGCAAACTTCCAGACCGGCAAGGGCCTGGGCATCCTTTCGGACGCCGACCAGGGCGACGTGCGGAGTTCGGCCTACCTTGTGCAAGGGACCTACAAGGCAACGGACCGGATCAAGCTGGGCCTTGGCTATGGCCAGAGCCGCAACAGCGACAACCCCGGGACCGGCCTCAAGTCCAACGCCAATCTCACCGCGGGCCTGTACTACAGCCTGACCAAGAGCATCACGCTGGTCGCTGAGGTCGGCGAGACGCGATCGAAGTCGTTCGACGGGCTGTCGGCAAGACAGCGGGGCGGCGCGTTGGGGGGCATCCTGTTGTTCTGATCGCAGGCGTGCGGCCCCAATGCCGCCGAGGTGAGGGCGGGCCAAGACCCGCCCCGGATGCGTTCCGCGGGCCGCCGCCATGCGGAAGCCGTCAACGTTCGACGCGACGCGCGCGTTATCGGACTGTCGGTCCCGATTTCGGCATCGAAGCGGGACGGAGCGCGTGGGCGGTGCCCGTGGCGCTTCCCCGCGACATCCGAAAGCCGACGCTGTCGGCCGTTTCGTATTGCAGTTCTCCCTTCGACCAAGGAGAAGACGTCATGCGCATTCCGTCCATCGGCAAACTGGCAGTATTCGCCGCCGCCATGTCCTTCCTGGTTTCTGGCACGGTCCAGGCTCAGGCGGCATCCCCGGCGACACCAGCCACGCCTGCCAGCCCGGCCACGCCAGCAAAGCCCGCTGCGCCGGCTGCAACGAAAGACCATGCCACCAAGACCGCGAAGGCGAAGCACAAGCGGTCGCACCATGCCGTGCAAAAGGCGAAGTCCCATCGCAAGGAAAAGGCAGCCAGCTGACTATCAACCGCGGGGCGCCGGCCTGCGCGCAGGGCGCAATACCGGCGCAAGTCGAAGATGTCCGCCCGTCATCCTGGCGCGCGGAACACGGGCAGGCCCTGCCCCGACGTACGTTTTACATCGCAACAAGAACAATTTACCGGGCGGCGGACGGCCTTGAGTCGGTGCCGCCCCGCTCTGTGCCGCACCGGCAGGCCAAGGGCCGCTCGGGAACGCCTGTTGCATCACGACCCATTCATCAGGGTGGACGACCACCTTCGCACACCGAGCGGCGGCATCATCGCGAATGCGCCGCCGAGCAATGGGCAAATGGTCAATTGGCAAATGGGCACCATGATCGGCTACAAGGACTCCCCGCCTCGCGACCTCGCGCCGTCGTCAACGGGCAAATCCGCGAAATCTCCCGTCGCCATTTATGGAGCGATCGCGGCCAATTCCGCCATCGCGATCACGAAGTTCATCGTGGCCGGCGTCACGGGAAGCTCGGCAATGATCTCGGAAGCCATTCACTCCACGGTCGACACCGGCAACGAGGTCCTGCTGCTGATCGGGATTGCGCGCAGCCGCCGCGCCGCCGATCCGCAGCATCCGTTCGGCTACGGCAAGGAACTGTACTTCTGGAGCTTGATCGTGGCGGTGCTGATCTTCGGCGTCGGCGGCGGCATCTCGGCGTACGAGGGCGTCCTGCACATGATGGATCCGGAGCCGTTGCGCGACCCGCACTGGAACTACGTCGTACTCGCCAGCGCCGCGGTGTTCGAAGGCATCAGCTTCGGCATTGCGTTGCGCCAGTTCCAGCGGGAAAAGGGCGACGTGCCGTTCTGGACCGCCCTGCGCGCAAGCAAGGACCCCACCACCGTCACCGTGCTCGCCGAGGATGCGGCCGCGCTGGCGGGCCTGGTGCTCGCCGCGCTCGGCGTATACGCCAGTCATCGCTGGAACATGCCAGTCCTCGACGGCGCGGCATCAGTGGCGATCGGCGTGCTCCTGGCCGGCGTCGCGACGGTGCTGGTGGTGGAGAGCCGCAGCCTGCTGGTCGGCGAGGGCGTGAACCGGGAGATGGCGCTGGGAATCCAGCGTCTCGCGCAGGAGGATCCGTGCATTGAACGTGCAGGCAGGCCGCTGACCATGCATTTTGGCCCCGACGACGTACTGGTCACGCTCGATGTGCAGTTCATGGCCGACGCCGGCCGCGACGACATGGCGCGTGCGGTGGAGCGGGTCGAGCGGCAGATCCGCGCTCGCTACCCTGCGGTCAGGCGCATCTATATCGAGGCGCGCCTGATGTCGGTGGCCGCGCAACGCCCCGGCGAGCAGGCGCCCGCGGGCGGGCCGTCCGGCACGTGAGTGGGGCGTGTGGGGCGTGTGGGGCGTGTGGGGCGTGAGCAGGGCGTGATGCAAAAGGTGCTGGTCTGATGCCAGCCCCACCTGTCGTGCAAGAGGACCACCCCGGACGGATGGTCCCTGCCCTTACCGCAGATAGTTGAACAGATTCATCCCCTGAATCTGCATGAACGACTGCTGCGCCGCCTGCAGCGCCGTCTGGCGCTGGTAGTACTCGGCAATGGCCGACGCATAGTCCAGATCCTGCAATCCCGACAGCGTCTGCTCGTAGTTCAGGTCGCGATTGGCCCCGATGGTGTCGAGCGCATCGAGTTCCTGCATCCGCGAGCCGACCGACGCGCGTACCGTCAGCACGTTGTCGAGCGAGTTGGACATCTTGCGGTTGGCGGTCGCCAGGGCGTTGTCCAGCCGCGCGCGATCGGCTTCTGTGGTCACCGGCTGCTTCAGCGCATCGATGGCCGCCTTGATGTTGGCGAAGATGTCGGTGCCGGCCTGCTTGGCCGGGGCCAGCGTCATCGAGTCGCCGTTGGCCGGCGCGCCCTTGACGGTGAACGACACGCCGCCGAACTGGATCGCATCGCCGGCGACGTACGGGGTCGCGGGCACGATGGCCGTGGGGGGCACGGCGCTGTTGTCGGTGACGGTGTAAGTGGTATTGCCGCTGCCGTCGACGGTGAAGTCGATCGAGAACGCGTGGCCGTACAGCGGGTCGGTCGGGTCGGTCACCGACAGCGCGCCGTAGAGCGCCGTGCCGGTGTTGCCACCGTCGGCGGTCATCACGTAGTCGGCCGAGCCCGTGACGCTGAGGAACACATCGCGGCCGTTATCGCCGGCCGCCATCTGACGGGCGACGTCGACCTGCAGCAGCTGGGAACCGGTGTCGCCGACGTATTGCACCGTGCCGCCATTGGCGGCGAACGGCGGCGTGCCCGACTTGAAGCCGGCAAACAGGTACTGGCCGTTGCCGTCGTCGGCATTGGCCAGGCCCAGCAGCTGCTCGTAGTAGCTCTGCAGTTCGGCCGCGATCGACGCCCGGTCGGCGTTGCTGATGGTGCCGTTGCCGCCGGAGACGATCAGCGTCTGCACGTTCTGGATCGTGGTGATCACGCTTTGCAACGTCTTTTCCTCAAGCGCCAGGCTGATGTTGGCCTGGGTGCGCGAGGTCGCGTACTGCTCGTTGACGGCGCCGGCCTGCGCCACGCCCAGTGCGCGCGTGGCGGCGATCGGATCGTCGGACGGGTTCAGCACACGGCGGCCGGTGCCGAGCTGCTGCTGCACGTGCAGCAGCGAGGACTGCTGGCCGTTCATCGCGGACAGGCCGAGCTGGTAGAACGTGGAAGTGGCGACACGCATGATGGTTTCCTGGTCTCGGTAGGCGGGCGGCCCGTCAGCGGATATTGATGATGGCGTCGAACAGCGACGAGGCGGTCTGGATCACCTGGGCGCTCGCCTGATAGAGCTGCTGGAAGCGCAGCAGGTTGACGGTTTCCTCGTCCATGTTGACGCCGGAGACCGACTGTTGGGCGGTACGCACCTGCGTCGTGATGCTGTTCTGCGAGGTCGATGCGATATTGATCGACTTGGTGCGGCTGCCGATGTCGTTGACCAGCTGGGCGTAGGCGTCATTGAAGCTCGACACGCCGTTGATGGTCTTGGCGGTCTGCAGCTTGGCCAGCACCAGCGCATTGCCGTTGTCGGACGAGCCGCCGACATTGGAGCCGATGGTGAAGCTGTCGCCGACCTTGGGCGCGCCGTCGAAGCTGACCGTCACGCCGTCGAACGTATATTCGACCGCGCTGCCGTTGGTCACCGGGCCGGCGTCCGGCGTCACCGGATTGCCGGCGGCGTCGGCGAACGTATAGGCGGTGCCGTCGAAGGTCGCGACGATCTTCGAGGGCGGCACGTTGAAGCCCTGCGCGACGTTGCTGACCTTGGCGGTGCCCGTGCCGACATTGGAGGCGCTGCTTTCGGCCAGCACCGGCGAGGCGGCGGCGACCTTGGCGGGATCGGTGATGATCAGGTCGAACGAACCCGCGACATTGCGGGTCGGCTGGATCTGGAAGCTGTCGCCGGCGCCCATGGTGCCGCCGACCGTGATGCTCAGGCCGTCGGCCGTGAAGGTCGGGCCGGCGCCGCTGGCGACCACCTCGTTGTCGGACATCCGCACCAGGCTGTAGCTGGTGCCGTCGTACGTCACCGTGTAGTCGCTGGTGGTCAGCGCGGTCGCATCGGCAATCGTGGCGGCAACGGTACCGGTGCCGGTATTGCGGGTGTTGCCGATCACCGTCGGCGAGCCCAGCGCGAACATGTCGCCGCCGATCTGGCCCTTCAGGTCCATGCCGAGGCGGTGCTGCGCGTTGAAGGTCTGGCCGATCGCCAGCGACAGGCGGCCGATCGCGTTTTGCGCGGCGTCGAGCGTCTCGCTGCGGAACTGCATCAGGCCGCCGATGCTGCCGCCGCTGAAGAGCGTGTCATCCATCTCGATCGCGGTACCGTCCGGCAGCGTATAGGCGATGCCCATGCGCGACGGGTCGGCCGACGAACGCACGGCCTTCAGGTCGTACGAGTTGGCGCCGACCACCAGCGGCTGGCCGTTGCCGACGAACACGTTGTAGCTGCCGCCGTCCTGCGCGACCACCTTGACGCCGACGACCTTGTTCATCTGCGCGATGACCTCGTCGCGCTGGTCCAGCAGGTCGTTGGGGGGTTGGCCGCCGCTGGCCGCGGTGGCCTTGGCGATTTCGCTGTTCAACGAGGCGATCTGCTTGGCATAGGCGTTCACCTGCGTGACCGAGCTCTGGATCTCGCTGTTGATGCCTTCCTGCTGGTTCTGGAAGTACGAGGCCGCGGAACGCAGCTGGCCGGCCAGCGACTGAGCGGCGTTCAGCATGTTCTGGCGCACCGCGGTATCGCCCGGCTTGTCGGCCACGCCCTGCACCGCGGCGAAGAATTTCTGCATCAGCGGCGCGATGCCGCCCTTCTGGTCGGCCAGCAGGCTGTCGATCTGGCTGATCTGTTCCGAGTACGTCGCCAGATGGGCGCTCGACGTTTCGGCGCTGCGCAGCTGGCTGGTCAGGAATTCATCGTAGACCCGCATCACCGTGGTGGTGGTCGAGCCCTGGCCGAAGAAGCCCTGGCTGGTGTACTGCCCGCCCGACGAGGCGATGATGGTGTTCTGGCGCGTGTAACCGGCGGTCGCCGCGTTGCTGACGTTGTGGCCGATGGTCGTCAGCGCGTTCTGTGCCGTGTTCAGGCCGGACAGGCCGATATTGAAGAGAGACATGCACTAGCCCCGGATTCTGTTGGTCGCCATGGCCGCGCGATGCAGTCGCGACCGTGGCGGTGGATGAGGGTGGTAACGGCAGTTTTGGCGGCGGACTTTAGGGATCGGGGCTTGCTTTTTGGACCTGGCGGCACAGCGGCCGTCACTTGCCCTCTCCCCCGCCGCTCTCCCGCGGACGGGAGAGCGGCGAGAACCGGTGGTGGCCTTCGGCCGGGCACCGGCAGCCGGCCTTAGACCGGCACCTTCTTCATGATCCGGACCAGCTTGGCGCCGTACTCGGGATCGGTGGCATAGCCGGCGCGCTGCAGGCCGTGGGCGGCTTCCTCGGCGGAGCCGGCCGATACCACGCCGGCATAGCGCGGGTTGTTGGCGAGCAGCCGCGCGTAGTCGGAGAAGGCTTCCTCGTACGAGCCATAGGCGCGGAACTTCGCCTTGATCTTCTGCGGCTGGCCGTCGACGTATTCGGTGGTGGTGATCTCGGCAACCGGACCCTTCCAGTTCGCACCGGCCTTGATGCCGAACACATTGTGGGTCGTGCTGCCGTCCGCATGCGTGATCTCGCGGCGGCCCCAGCCGGATTCGAGCGCGGCCTGGCCAAGGATCAGCCGTGCCGGCACGCCGCTGGCGCGCGAGGCGGTTACCGCGGGCCCGGCCATGCGGCTGACGAAGGCGCTGATATGGGCGGGCGTGTCCTCGGGCATCGCCGCGCCGCCCTGCCACTGGCCGGTCTGCTGCGCCTGGTACTGGCGCAGGCCGGCGGTGGGATTCCAGTTGCCGCCGGGCACCACGGTGCCGGCGCGCGGCACCTGCTCGTCGTCGCCGGCGGCTGCGGTGCTGCGTCCGTCCAGCAGAGGACCGAGCGTGCCGGCCACCTCGTCCATGCGGCTGGCGGCGGTGGCCTCCGGCGGCAGCGGCTGGCCGCTGGCACGCGCCAGCTGGCGCGCCATGACTTCGGCCAGGCCAATGCCCTTGGACGACAGGTGCTGGGCCAGCTGCTGGTCCAGCATCGACATATATAGCTTGGTCTGCTCGTTGTCGAACAGTCCGTCCTGCGGCGTCGCCTCGCGCATGCTCTTGAGCACCATCTGCGTGAAGACGGCCTCGAACTGCCTGGCGGCCGCCTTCAGCGTGTCGGCGCTGCCGTCGCGCGCGCTCTGCTTCAGCGCTTCGAATCCCTGCGTGTCGAGCGCGAAGCGCTGCGACAGATCGGCTTGAGCGTGGATCGGTTGGCTCATGCGATGGCCCGTGCGATCAGATGATTTCGAGCTCGGCGCGCAGCGCGCCCGCCGCCCGCATCGCTTCCAGGATGGTCTGCAGATCGGCCGGTGTCGCGCCCAGCGAGTTCAGGCCGCGCACCACCGCCGACAGCGAGGCGCCGGCGCGCACCAGCTGCAGCGAGCCGCCGTCGCGCTTCAGGTTGATCTCGGAGACCGGCGCCACCACGGTTTCGCCGCCGCTGAACGGCGCCGGCTGGCTGATCACCGGCTGCGTATTGATGACCACCGACAGGTTGCCGTGCGCGATCGCGCAGTCCTGCACGGTGACGTCCTGGTTCATCACGATCGAGCCGGTGCGGGCGTTCAGGATGACCTTGGCCGCGGCACGGGCCGGCGTGACGTCGATGTTCTCGATGCGCGCCAGCATCGCCACGCGCTGCGACGAGGCCTGCGGCACGCGCACCTGCACCACGCGCGCGTCGAGCGCGCTCGCCACGCCGCCGCCCAGGTTGCGGTTGATCGCCTCGACCACGCGCTCGGCGGTGCCGTAGTCCGAGCTCTTGAGCTCGAGCGTCAGCACGCCGTTGTCCGCCTGGAACGCCGGCACCGCGCGTTCGACGATGGCGCCGTTGGCGATGCGACCGACCGCCAGCTGGTTGATCTGCACCTTGCTGCCGTTGGCGGACGCGCCCGCGCCGCCGACCAGCAGATTGCCCTGCGCGATCGCATAGACCTGGCCGTCGGCGCCCTTGAGCGGCGTCATCAACAGCGTGCCGCCGCGCAGGCTCTTGGCATTGCCCATCGACGACACCACGATGTCGATCTGGCTGCCCGGCTGCGCGAACGGCGGCAGCGTCGCGGTCACCATCACCGCGGCCACGTTCTTGAGCTGCATGTTGCGGCCGGCCGGCAACGTGATGCCCAGCTGCGACAGCATGTTGCTCAGGCTCTGCGTGGTGAACGGCGTCTGCATGGTCTGGTCGCCGGTGTTGTCCAGACCGACCACCAGGCCGTAGCCGACCAGCGGGTTGTCGCGCACGCCCTGGATGGTGGCCAGGTTCTTCAGGCGCTCGGCATGGGCCGCGCCTGCCGGCAGCAGCAGGCCGAGCGCGAGCGCAAGCGCCAGCGCGAGCAGCGGCAGGAAGCCCGGCGTCGAGATGCCGGGACGGCTTGAGCGGAAACTACCGCGGAGGCAAACAGCCAGGCGCAAAGACATGACGCGATTCAGAACGGTGAAACGTTGAGGAAGAAGCGCTGCAGCCAACCCATGTTCTGCGCTTCGTCGATATAGCCCTTGGCGGTGTATTCGATGCGCGCGTCGGCCACCTGGGTCGACGGCACCGCGTTGTCGCCGGTGATCGTGCGGGGATTGACCACGCCCGAGAAGCGGATGAATTCCGCGCCCTGGTTGATGGCCATCTGCTTCTCGCCGGAGACCACCAGGTTGCCGTTGGCCAGCACCTCGATCACGGTGACCGTAATGGTGCCGTTGAAGGTATTGGCCGCGCTGGAACCGCCGCTGGAGCGGATCCCGTTCTCGCCGCTCATGTTGGCGTTCTGGCTGGCGCCGAACAGGCCGCCGAGCGCGCGGGGCACCGCGTCGAAGGCCAGCGCCGCGTTGCTGGTGCGCGAGGCGTTGGTGCCCGAGTTCTTCGACGCGTTGACGTTCTCGCTGATCACGATGGTCAGGATGTCGCCGACATTGCGCGGGCGGCGATCCTCGAACAGCGGGTTGCCGGCGTAGGAGTTCTGATAGATCGAGCCGGTCGGCGCGATCGTCGGCCGCTGCTCGGCCCGGGCCGTGGTCGGCATCTGCACCAGCGGCTCGCGCGGCACCAGCGCGCAGCCGGTGGCCAGCAGCGGCCCGAGAATGCAGGCCAGACGGCAGGCCGACCGGCCCAGACGGAACAGCATGGCGTTCATGTTCAACCCAGTTGAGTCAGGCGTTGCAGCATCTGGTCGGACGTCTGTACGGCCTTGCTGTTGATTTCGTAGGCGCGCTGGGTCTGGATCATGCTGACCAGCTCCTCGACCACGTTGACGTTCGACGCTTCGACGTAGTTCTGCTGCAGAATGCCGGCGCCGTTCAGGCCGGGCACGGTCGGGTTCGGTGCGCCGGACGCGTCGGTCTGCACGTACAGGTTCTCGCCCAGGCTTTCCAGACCGGTCGGGTTCATGAAGGTCGCCAGTTGCAGCTGGCCAACCTGCACGTTGTTCGCATTGCCCGGTTGCGTCACCGACACGGTGCCGTCACGCGCGATCGTCAGCGAGGTCGAGTTGGCCGGGATGGCGATGGCCGGCTCGATCACGAAGCCGCTGGCGGTCACCAGCTGGCCGTTCTGATCGACCTGGAACGAGCCGTCGCGGGTGTACGCGGTGGTGCCGTCCGGCAGCGTGACCTGGAAGAAGCCCTGGCCGATGATGGCCACGTCCTTGGCATTGCCGGTCTGCTGCGGATTGCCCTGCGTGTGGATGCGCTCGGTGGCGACCGGACGCACGCCGGTACCGAGCTGCAGGCCCGACGGCAGCGTGGTCTGGTCGGACGACAGCGCGCCCGGCTGGCGGATGGTCTGGTACATCAGTTCCTCGAACACCGCGCGGCTGCGCTTGAAGCCCGTGGTCGACACGTTGGCCAGGTTGTTCGAGATCACGTCCATCTGCGTCTGCTGCGCATCGAGGCCGGTCTTCGCAATCCAGAGAGAGCGGTTCATGGTGTTCCTTGGTGGCGGGCACGCGCGGCGGCGTGCCCTGTCGATTCATTGGTGGGCGCCTGGCGTGGGCGCTCAGGGCGGGCGATCAGCGGTTCGACAGCAGCGCGTTGGCGCGCTGCTCGTTGGCGTCGGCGCCCTGGATCATCTTGATCTGCATCTCGAAGCGGCGCGCGTTGGCGATCATGTCGACCATCGCCTCGACCGGATTGACGTTGCTGCCTTCCAGCGCGCCGGCGATCACGCGCACGGTCTGGTCGGTCTCCAGCGGCGCGGCGCCCGGCCGCAGCCGGAACAGGCCGTCGTCGCCGCGCGCGATCGCATCGGGCGGCGGATTGACCAGCCGCAGCCGGCCCACCTGCGCGAGGCCATTGGCGGTCTCGCCGGGGCCGCGCGCGGTGATGGTGCCGTCGCTGCCGATGGTCACCGTCGAGCCGGGCGGCACCGCGATCGGGCCGCCGTCGCCGAGCACCTGCAGGCCGTTCGAGGTCAGCAGCTGGCCGTCCGGGCCCACCTGCAGCGAGCCGGCGCGGGTATAACCCTCCGCGCCGTCGCGCCCCTGCACCGCCAGCCAGCCGTTGCCCTTGATCGCGATATCGAGCGGACGCTCGGTATAGGTCAGCGGCCCGGCCTTCATGTCGGCGCCAGGTGTGCTGGCCAGCGTGAAGGCGCGGGTGGGCGTCTCCTGCCCGACCACCGGCACCGCGCGGAACATGTTGACCTGCGCGCGAAAGCCCGTGGTCGACACGTTGGCCAGGTTGTTGGCCACCGCGGCTTGCTGGTCCAGCGTCTGTTTGGCGCCCGACAGGGCGGTGTAGATCAGGCGGTCCATCTGCGATTCCTATCCAATGCTTGCGGCCACTGCTGCGGCTTTCCGTGGTTGCGCGGTGATGCCGATCATGCCGATCATGCCGATCAGATGTTGACCAGCGTCTGCAGCACCTGGTCCTGCGCCTGGATGGTCTGCGCGTTGGCCTGGTAGTTGCGCTGGGCAATGATCAGGTTGACCAGCTGGCCGGACAGGTCGACGTTCGAAGCCTCGACCGCGTTCGATTGCAGCTGGCCCATGCTGCCGCCCGGCGAGCCGAGCAGCGGCTGGCCCGAGGCGCCGGTGGCGCTCCAGACGTTGTCGCCTTCGGGCTTCAGCCCTTCGACGTTGCCGAACGAAGCCATCACGACCTGGCCCAGCGCCTGGGTTTCCTCGTTCGAGTAGCTGCCCAGGATGGTGCCGTCGGCTTCGATCGAGAAGCCCAGCAGCGCGCCCGTGGTATAGCCGTTCTGCACGATCGACTTCGGATCGTTGTCGTCGCCGAACTGCGTGGTGCCGGCCAGATCCAGCTGGATGTTCATCGCGGCGGCGCCGCCGGCGGCGGGCACGGTCACCGGAATCGTCGCGCCCGGCGCCGGCGTGACCAGCGCGCCGTTCAGGTCGAAGCGCATCGCGTTCGGACCCGACAGCTGCGCGCCGGTGGCGTCGGTCACGTAGACCTGCCAGTCGGTGCCGGTCGCGTCGGTGGCGCCCTTGCGGAAGTAGGCCGTGACCTGCTGCGCGTTGCCCAGCGAGTCGAACACTTCGATGGTGCTGCTGTAGTTGAACATCGCCGCAGCCGGCGGGTTGCCGGCCGAGGTGGCGAACGGCACGGTCGGCGCGGTGCCGCGCGAGTCCAGGTTGTACTGCGCGGTGATGCGGTCGGTGGCCTTCGGCGGCATCTGGGCGTTCGACACCACCAGCGGTTGCGGCTGCACGCCGCCGCCCGGCTGCACGCCGGCGGGGTAGCCGGTCAGCTGCAGGCCCTGCGCATTGGTGATGCGCCCGTCGTCGGTGCGCAGGAACTGGCCGTTGCGCGAGAAGAAGACCGAGCCGTCGGTGCCGACCATGCGGAAGAAGCCGTTGCCGCCGGTGATGGCCACGTCAAGCGAGCGGCCGCTCGCCTCGATATTGCCCTGCGTGAACGACTGCACCACCGAGTTCACGCGCGTGCCCAGGCCGACCTTCGAGCCGGCGTACACGTCGGCGAACTGCGCGGTCGATTGCTTGAAGCCGACGGTGTTCGCGTTGGCGATGTTGTTGCCGATCACGTCCAGATTCTGTGCCGCGGCATTGATGCCGCTGACTCCTTGACCGAAACCCATGATTTCCCCTTGTTACGCGTCGTACGAAGTTGCCCGCGCCGGCGCCGATGGCACCGCCGCGCTGGCGTTCTGTTGAATACCGATTACCGATTAAAGAATCTTGCGGACGTCGTCGACCAGCGCGGTATGACCGCCGCCGATATCGACCAGCACGCCATTGGCGTCGCCGCTGATGGCCTGCACCTTGCCGTAGACGAGCGCCACCGGCTCCACGCTCTTGCCGTCCGCGGTCGCGCTGACCTTGAACGTGTATTCGCCGTCCGGCACGGTGCCGCCGGCGTTGTTCTTGCCGTCCCAGGTCACGTCGTGCACGCCGGCGGTCTGGCCCTTCAGGTCGATGGTGCGCACCACGTTGCCGTCCTTGTCGAGCACGTCGACGGTGACCGCGTCGGCGGTGGCCGGCAGGTCGATGCCGAACTGGCTCGGCTTGCCGCCGGAAACCGCGACTTCCTTGCCCGGTACCATCACCGTGCGGCCGATCAGCGCGGCCGAGTCCATCGCACGGCCGGCGCTCACCTGGGCCAGCAGCTGGCCCAGCGTCGCGTTCATCGTCTGCATGCTGCTGACCGTGCTGATCTGCGCGAGCTGCGAGGTCAGCTGCGAGTTGTCCATCGGCTTGAGCGGATCCTGGTTGTTCATCTGCGTGACGAGCATCTTCAGGAAGTTGTTCTGCAGGTCCGCGGCGCTGGACGCGCTGTTGGCCAGCTGATTCGACGCGCTGTTGTTGTTGCTGACGGGTGGCGTGGTGGTCATCGTTGGTCCCGTTGGTCCGGTTGGTCCCGTTGATATGGCGGAATCACTGACCGATGGTCAGCGTCTTGAGCATCATGTTCTTGGCGGAGTTCAACACCTCGACGTTGGCCTGGTAGGACCGCGACGCCGAAATCATGTTGACCATCTCCTCCACCGGATTGACGTTGGGCATCACCACATAGCCGTCGGCATTGGCCAGCGGATGGGTGGGGTTGTGCACCATGCGGGGCGGCGACGGATCTTCCATCACGCCACGCACCTGCACGCCGCCGATATCGGCCTGGCCCGGCGTCGGCGCGAGGCCGAACACGACCTGCTTGGCGCGATACGGCTGGCCGTTGGGCGCCACCGCGCTGTCCGCGTTGGCCAGGTTCGAGGCCGTGACGTTCATGCGCTGCGACTGCGCGGCCATCGCCGAGCCCGTCACGTCGAAGATATTCATTGCCGGCATGGTTTCCTCACGACTGGATGGCGGACAACATGCCCTTGATCTTCGCGTTCATCACCGTCAGGCCGAACTCGTACTTGACCGCGTTGTCGGCGAAGGCCACCCGCTCGGTGTCCATTTCGACGGTGTTGCCGTCGATGCTCGATTGCATCGGAATGCGGTACGCCAGTTCGAACTCGCTGGCGACCGAGGCCTGGCCCGGCAGATGGCGCGTCGACGTGGTCGACAGCGACACGCCGTTGGCCTGCCGCCCCCGCTCGACCGATTCGGACAGCTGGCTGGCAAAGTCGAAGTCGCGGGCCTTGAAGCCCGGCGTATCGGCATTGGCGATATTGGCGGCGATTACCGATTGCCGCTGATTGCGCAAGTTCAACGCTTCCTGCTGGAAACGGAACGACGCATCGAGTCTGTCGATCATGTCCGTATCTCGCTATCTCTCGCTATCGAGGAACGTGTGACGAAACCACGCGCCCCTGCGTCGGCAAGGGCGTGAGGGCGGCCGGGAATGGACCCGGCCTTCTTTACGGGTGCCATCTTAGGTGGCGGGTGGCCAGTGCAATCGGACGAATAGGACGGGGAAATCTGCGCATTTCGGGCCGAGGGCGCGCGGGCCGCTGCCTACAATGAGGTCTCGTTGCCGGGCTCATCGCGTCTACACGCGCCCCCACACGCGCTACGCGCGTGCCTGCGCCCGGCTTCCCCGTTTTCTTTTTCGCTCCGCCTGCCGGGATCACGCCATGTCCAGCTCGCCCCGCTGCTCGCTCCGTCGCTCGCACCATCGCTCGAACCGATCGGCACCGGCCCGCCTCGCCTTGGTGGCGCTCTGCGCGGCGCTGCATTGCACCGCCGCGCTGGCGGCGACCGCCACGACGACGCCCGTGCCGCCCGCGCCCTCGTCCTCCGCGCCGCCGCACGCTGCGCAGCCGTCGCCGTTCACCGATGATCCGGTGCGCGTCGCGGTCGAGCAGTTCCTGCTGCGCGAGACCGCCGGGCTGCCGGGCAAGGCCAGCATCCAGGTGGTGCCGCCGTCGGGCGGGCGCGCGCGCGAATGCGTGTCGCCGCAGCCGTTCCTGCCGGGCGGCGCGGCGGCCTGGGGCCGCGTCTCGGTCGGCGTGCGCTGCGGCGGCGAGCGGCCGTGGACACGCTACGTCCAGGCGCGCGTCTCGGTGGTGGCCGATTACTATGTCGCCGCGCATGCGCTGGCGCCCGGCCAGCCGATCGGTCCGGCCGACCTGGAACAGCGCCAGGGCGATCTGGCCGGCCTGCCGCGCGCGGTCGTCACCGACCCGGCCCAGCTCGAAGGCGCGGTCACGGCCAACCGGATCGCCGCCGGCTCGCCGCTGCGGATGGACATGGTCAGGAAGGCGATCGCGGTCAAGCAGGGCCAGATGGTCTCGGTGACCATCGAAGGCGAGGCCTTCCAGATCCGCAGCGAGGGCAAGATCCTGGCCGACGCCGCCGCGGGCAATACCGTGCAGGTGCGGCTCAAGAGCGGCCAGGTGGTCAACGGGCTGGTCCGGGACGCGGACACGGTGGTGCTGCAGCAATAGCCCCCAAGCCCCCGACTTCGTTACAGCGTGTCACAATTCGCGTCCTAAAGTTTGGCGACCCCGCGCCGTTAAGCTGAGCAAACCCAGCAAGGACATCCCGTGAAGATCCACCAATCGACTCTGCCGCGCACCGGCGAAGGTGCCGCTGAAAGCACTGGACGCACCGCGTCGAGCCCCGTTGCGGGCGCCGCACCGGCCGCGGGCGGCCTGACCATGAGCCCGCTGGGTACCCAGGTTCGCGATATCGGCACGCGCCTCGCCCATGAGGCCGACGGCGATATCGACCAGGCCAAGGTGGACGAGATCCGCCAGGCCATCGCCGAGGGCCGCCTGAAGATGGACCCCAGCAAGATCGCCGACGGTCTGCTGGCCACGCTGCGCGAACTGACGCAGGACAACGGCCGCTGAGCAGGCATCGATATCGCGTTGATCCTGCGTCGATCCTGCGTTCGATCCCGATATCCGCGCCGCCCGGCCCCCGATTCCCCACCGACTTCCTTCGACTTCGCGCCCATGAGCCAAGCCCTGATCGCCAGCATGCAGCACGAAACGCAAGCCATCGCGGCCTTTGTCGATGCCCTGCAGCAGGAACGGAACGCGATTCGCACCGGCGACTTCCAGTCGCTGGGCGAGCTGGTGCAGCACAAGCAGGAACTGGCACAGCAGATCGCCCAGCTGGGCACCGCGCGCCAGGCGCAGATGGCCGCGCTCGGCATTCGCGTGGGCGGCGGCCGGCAGCTGGTGGGACTGCATATCGACGAAGGCGTCGCCACCGCGTGGCGCACGCTGGTGCTGACCGCGCGCGGCGCGGCCGAGGCCAATGCGCTGAGCGGGGCCGTGGTGTCCGCGCATCTGGAATACACGCAGGACGCGCTGCAGACGCTGCGCCAGCGCGGCGACACGGCGACGGTCTACGGCCGCAACGGCCGCGCGCAAGCCGGCCCGCGCGGCGTCAGCCTGGCCAGCGGCTAAAGCGTCCGCCCTTCCCTCACGCGGTCGGCTCGACCGTGCTGGCGCGCCGTCCGCGCGCCTCCAGCAGGAAATATCCCACCGTCGCCGGCAGCATCGGCAACAGGTAGTACATCGCCCGATAGGCCAGCAGCGCCGCCAGCAGTGCGTGGTGCGGGACGCGGTCGCCCAGCAGCACCACGAACACGGTCTCCAGCACGCCCAGGCCCGCCGGGATATGGGCCACCGCCCCGGCGATGCTGCCGATCAGCACCACGCCCAGCACCACCAGCAGCGGCACCGACGACGGCAGCAGGGTCTGGATGATGGCCGAGATGGTCAGCCAGTTGGTGATCGACAGCGCGCACTGCATCACCGCGAAGCGCAGCGGCGGCAGATGGAAGGCATGCCCGCGTACCGTCCAGCGGCGCCGCCTGGCCTTGGCGCAGGCGACCAGATACGCGGCGACCACGCCCAGCAGCGCAAATCCGGCGATCTGCAGCAACGTGGCATTGAGCCCCCATTCGACCGGCAGCACCACCGTGCGCGCGGCCAGCACCGCGCCGAGCAGCGCCAGATAGCCGATCCAGTTGCTGACCACGCCGATGGTATAGACCGAGGCGATCTGTGCGCCCGACAGTCCCGCCCCCGAATAGAGCCGGTAGCGAATGCCGAGGCCGCCGACCAGCGCGCCCAGGTTCAGGTTGAAGGCATAGCTGACGAAGGCAATCACCAGCACGCGCGGCGACGACAGCCGATGCCGCGCATACCAGCGGCCCAGCAGGTCGAACGCCGAATGCCAGAAATAGCTGAGCATCACCAGCAGCACCGCCGGCGTCAGCGTGCGGTAGTCGTATTCCTGCAGCGTGACCCAGACCTCGGCCCATTCGACCTCGGCCAGCTTCCTGACCACCAGCACCACCACCAGCGCCACGAAGGCGATGCCGAGTATGCGGCGCACCTGCGCCCAGCGGCTGCGCCGCCGTGCTCCCGTGGGATGACTCGCCTGTCTTGCCGTCATCTATTCGGCGCCCCGCTTCAGGATGGGAAATCGCCAGGGCCGGCGCGGGGGCTCGGCGGTGGCCACCACCAGCTTCGGCGTGTGCGCCGGCAGCCAGCCGGCCCACGCGGGGAAGCGGCGCAGGAAGTGGAACATCAGCGTGGTGGCCGCCAGTTGCAGCGGCGCGCGCGGCGTCTCGCGATCGGGCGGGATCTCGCGGCAGGCATTGGCCATCAGCGTGTCGAGGTTGGCGCGCAGCTCGCGCGCGAAGCCGGCGTCGCGGATCACCAGATTGGCCTCGAGATTCAGCGACAGGCTCAGCGGATCCAGGTTGCTGGAGCCGACGGTGGACCAGTCGCGGTCGATCACGGCAACCTTGCCGTGCAGCGGCCGCTCGCAATACTCGAAGATGCGCACGCCGGCGTCCTGCAGATGGGCGTACAGCATGTCGGCCATGCGCTTGACCCACAGCATGTCGGGATTGCCCTGCAGGATCAGTCGCACGTCGACGCCACGCTGCGCCGCCTCGCAGATCGCATGCAGCAGGCGATAGCCGGGCAGGAAGTAGGCGTTGGCGATCACCACCTGATGCCGCGCGGCGCGGATCGCCTGCAGGTACTCCCATTCGATGTCGGTCGGATGCGCGTCGTTGTCGCGCGTGACGAGCCAGGCGGCCATGTTGCCGGCCGGCGGCGCGGGCGGTACGGAGGGCACGTCGACATCGCCCGGCGGCAGCGTCTGCACGAGGAAGCGATGTACCTCGGCGGCGGCCGGCCCCTCGACCTCGACCGCATAGTCCTGCTTGGCCTGCGGGCCGTGATCGGTCAGGTGCTGCGCGGAGAAGTTGATGCCGCCGATGAAGGCGATGCGCCCGTCGATCGCGACCAGCTTGCGATGCAGCCGGCGGAACAGATTGGTCCGCACGCCCAGCAGCCGCCGGCGCGGCGCGAAGATATGGAAGCGCACGCCGGCCGCGACCATGCCGGAGACGAACTCCGGCGGCAGATCGGGCGAGCCGTAGCCGTCGACGGTGATCGCCACATGCACACCGCGGCTGGCCGCGGCGATCAAGGCCTCGCGCAGCGCCACGCCGACGCGGTCGTCGAACAGGATGAAGGTTTCCAGCAGGACGCTGGTCTGCGCGGCGGCGATCGCGGCAAACACACGCGGGAAATATTCGTCGCCGTTTTCCAGCAGGCGGATGCGATTACCGCTGGTTCGGTTGGGGCTCATTTCGATGTCTCGCTGCCATATTCTCGGTAGGCAACAAGCACATTCAATGCCACCCGTAGCGGGCCGGCAAGAACATCGCAAATCACATCGTCATGACGGCGACTTCGAGGTCACCTTGCCGCGTCCCCGCGGCCCCCGCCATCAGCGATAGCTGACCGTGACCTGGCTGGCCTGGCCTTGCAACACGGGGGTCAGCGGGCCCTGTCCCGGTATGCGGAACGCGAACACAAAGCCCTTGTCGGCGTCGTCGCCGCGGAAGGCATCGGTCTTGCCTTCGGCCCCGGGCAGCAGCACGCAGCGATTGGCATTACAGAGATAGGCTTGCAGATTTGGCGGTGGCACACGCGCAAAACGGTAACGCCAGCGCACCGCGGTGATCACGCCTTCGGACTGCGTCAGATAGCCGCTGGGCAGGATAGGCGCCGACAAGGCGCGCACGCCGCGGCCATGCAGCGCGGGCGCCACCACCGAGGCGGTCCAGGCATGGCGCGACTCGCCGCCGAAGTTGGTGTGGATCAGCGGCGAGGCGGCGACGGGGGCCGCCATCATCGCCGCCACCGTCGCCGCGGCCACCGTTGCAACCGCCACCATCGGCCGGGAGATCGGGCGCCGCAGCGCGCGGCACCACCGGACCGGGCGAGCTGGCATGCGATCCATCACAGCAGCCCGCGCAACTGGCTGCGCAGACGGTTGATCGCCTGGCTGCGGATCTGGCACACGCGCGACTCCGTGACCTCGAGCACCGCGCCGATCTCGCGCAGGTTCAGTTCCTGGTCGTAGCACAGCGACAGCACCAGCTTCTCGCGTTCGGGCAAGCGCTCGATCGCGCGGATCAACGCGCCGCGCATGCCGCTCTCCATCAGCAGCGTCAGCGGATTGCCGTCCTCGCTGACGGTCAGGTGGCGATCGAGGAAATCCTCCTCGCCGGAGCGCTCGAAATCCTCGTAGTGCAGCAGCTGGCAGCCATAGACCTCGTTGAGCATGCTCTGGTATTCGTCCAGCGGCATCTCCAGTTCTTCGGCGACCTCGGAGTCCAGCGGCGTGCGGCCGAGCTTCTGCTCCAGCGCGCGCACGGTCCGCTCGATCCGGCGCGTCGACTGGCGCAGGCTGCGGGACTGCCAGTCGTTGGCGCGCACCTCGTCGAGCATCGCGCCGCGGATACGCTGGCTGGCGTAGGTTTCGAAGCGCGCGCCGTGGGTGTCTTCGTAGCGGCGGGCGGCGTCGAGCAGGCCGATCATGCCGGCCTGGATCAGGTCGTCCAGTTGCACGCTGGCCGGCAGCTTCGCCGCCAGTTGCAGGGCAATGCGCCGTACCAGCGGCGCATGGGTCTGGACGGTGTCGGTCTGTTCGAGCTTTCCCTGGATCGTGTACATGGTGGAATTCTCGCGAGTGCTAGCAGGCCATCGCCGATGCGGGCGGCGCGGCGCCGGCGGCAGCAGTCGCTGCGCCCGGCGCGCCCGCGGCGGGCATCGGTTCGGGATCGGGTGAAAGAGGCCAGCCAGCGATGCTGGCGGCAAGTCGGCGCAGCATGGCGGTGGCCGGCGCGCCAGGGAAGGCATCGACGACGCCGCGCGAGAGCGCCGTGCCGCGCGCGACCAGCGGGTCGGCGGGCAGCACGCCGGCGCAGCGCGCCTGCACGCCCAGGTACTGGCCCGCGGTGCGCGCCAGATTGCCGGCGATCGCCATCGCCGACGCTTCGCTGGCGGCGCCATTGACGACCAGCTCGAACTGCCGGCAGGCATAGCGGTGATGCAGCCGCTTGATGCAGGCATACGCCGCGGTCAGCGATTCGCGTTCGGGCCGCATCACCACCACCAGGTTGTGCGCGGCGCCGGAGAAGCGCGACAGCGCGCCATCGGCGCCGAGACGCGCATCGCTGACGACGGTGCGAAAGCCCTGCAGCGCCTGCAGCGGGCCCCACGCCGACGCATCGCCGGGCAGCAGCGCCGGCATGCCGGCTTCGCGGCGCCCCACCGCGGCCTCGGCCGCGATGGCGCCGGCGAGCACCTGGGCCAGCGTGCCCGACGGCGAAGCGCCGGCAAGGCGCGTGGCGCGCGCGTGCGCCAGGTCTTCATCGACCAGCAGCACGCGCTCGCCCTGCAACGCCAGCGCATGGGCCAGCCCCAGCGCGACCGTGGTCGCACCGGCGCCGGGCTCGCAACCCAGCACGGCGATACGGCGGGTGGCGCGCGGCGCCAGCATGCGGCGCAGGCTTTCGGCCTGATCGACGGCGAGCATGTTGGGTCAGTCTCCGAGCGCGGCCAGGTCGAACCTGGCCGACGCGTTGGCTTGCGCGCCCGCGGCCGTCTGCGTCATCCGTTGCGCCAGATGCTGGGCGGATTCCGGCAAGGCCGGCGTCGCCAGCATCGGTTCCGTGGTGGCATGCCTGGCGGCCGAAGTGGCGGCCGAAGTGGCAGCCGAAGTGGCAGCCGAAGTGGCAGCCGAAGTGACGGCAGTGGTGGCGGCGGTAGTCACGGCGTCCGTGGGGGCGTTGTTGACGGCGATGGCGTCAAGCCCCGCCTTCTTCTCGTTCGCCACCGCATTGGACGCTGGCGCGGCGTTGCGGCCCGGGAAGTTCTCCAGCACGTCGAGCAAGGCCAGCAGGCGGCCCAGGCCTTCGAGCAGCGCGGCGGCGCCCGGCGCCGCGTCCCTGGCGGCGGCGCGGCCGGCCAGACCGGCCAGGCAATCGATCGCCGCCGCGGCCGGCGCATGGGCCAGCCGCAAGGCGGTCATGCCGGCCTGCAGCGCGACCAGCGCGTCGACGTCGAACACTTGCGGCGAGGTGCCGGCCGGGCGGCCGAGGTGGTCCAGCGCATGGCGCAGCGTGCGGCATTGCAGCGCCGCGGCATCGCCCCAGCGCGCCCACTGGGCGAGCTGCGCGCCGGCCCCGGCCAGCGCCGGATCGGCCAGCAGATAGTCGACGGCCAGCGTCTGCCCGCTGTCGCGCTCGATGGTACGCACTGCCAGCAGCACGGCATCGATGCCGCCTTCGCTGGTGGCGCCGCGCGCCGCGCGCGCCTGCCCTTCGACCACGCGCACGCGGGTCTGCGCCATCCATTGCACCGCGTCGCGGTCGCGCCAGCGCAGTTCGGCCTGCGCGTGGAAGGTCAGCGTGTCGGCCAGCGCGTCGAGCTTCCATGCCGTGCCATCGCACAGCACGCGCGCGCTCTTGCGCACGGACGCCAGCCAGCGCTCGCCGCTCGACTGCCAGCGTTGCAGCGTGGCGCCGGCCGGCATCGTGTCGAGCAGATGGACGACGGTACGGCGCGCGGCCAGCGCGGCGCGCCAGTCGGCCATCTCGGCGTCCCAGCCGCCGGCCTGCTGCGCGCGCGCCAGCGGCGTCACGGTGGCCATCAGCGGCATGCCGTCGCGATCGCCAAGCCACAGCGTGTGTTGCCACGGCTGCGGCGCGCGCCGGCCCGGTACCGCGCAGGGCAGCGTCACCGAGGCGGACAGCACGAAGTGTTCGCAATGGCGGCTTGCGTCCTGGCAGATCGCATCGCGGACCTGGCGTACCAGCGGACGCAGCTCGGCCTGCGCCGCGCGGCTCGCCCACAGCTCGCGCAGCAGCGCAAAGCCATAGGAGCCGTCGCGCAGTGCGTTGACGCAGGCGCCCACGGCGTGGCCGCTGTCCGCGATCGAGCGCAGCACGTCGTGCGCTTCGTTGCTCGCGCCCCGGCACGCATCGGCGGCGTCGTCCGCACCTTGAGCAGCCAGCGCACGCCGTGCGGCCTGCGCGTCGGCGAACACCGAACCGCGCCGCGGCATCAGGAAGGCGCGCTCAACCAGCGCGTCGCCGCGCGCCAGTTCCAAGTGTTCGGGCACGCGCTGGCCGGTCGAGGCGTAGAACACCGGCAGCCGATGCCGGATCACGACATCGAGCACCGAACCCAGATGGGTGGCCTCGTCGAGCTTGCTGATGATGCAGCCGTCGATGCCGGCGCCCGGCGCGGCGTCGTGGCGGTAGGCGTGCACCACCTCGTTGAGCGTATCGCCGTGGCTGGCGCCGTTGAGCAGCAGCACGCGCTGCACCGGCGCGGGCGCGTCCGCCAGCATCGCGATCTGCTCGGACAGATTGCGGTCGCGCTGGCTCATGCCGACGGTATCGATGATGACCAGATGCTTCTGCGACAGCGCGCCCAGCGCGAGGCGCAGGTCGGACGCGTCCTTGACCGCATGCACCGGCACGCCAAGGATGTCGCCATAGATGCGCAGCTGCTCGTGCGCGCCGATACGGAAGGTGTCGGTGGTCAGCAGCGCCAGCTTGTCGGCGCCGTGCTTGAGCACGAAGCGCGCGGCCAGCTTGGCGGTGGTGGTGGTCTTGCCGACCCCGGTGGGCCCGACCAGCGCCAGCACGCCGCCCTGGCCGAACAGCGCGTCCTCGTCGGCCAGTACCGGCACCTTGCTGGCGATCTCCTGGCGGATCCAGCCCATCGCGGCCGGACGGTCGTAGCCGGCCGGCAGCCGCGCCAGCAGCGTGCGCGCCAGTTGCGCGGAAAAGCCCGCGCCGACCAGCCATTCGAACAGCGACTCGCGCAGCGGATCCGCGGCGGCGGCCGGCACGGCGGGAACCGCGATGCCCGACAGTTGCCGCTCGATCAGCGCGCGCATCGATTGCAATTCGCCGCGGATGCCGTCGATGTCTTCCGCGGCCGCGACCTGGATCGGCTCGCGCACCGGCGGCTGGAACCGGGGCGCGCTGTCGGAGATCGCACCGAGATCGGTATCGCGCATCGCCACGATTTCCACGCCGCCGTCGACGGTGCGGTTGGACAGCACCACGGCGTCCGGCCCCATGGCTTCGCGCACCTGGCGCAAGGCTTCGCGGCCGGTGGCCGCCACAAATTTGGCTACGCTCATGTCTTGCGACCCTTGATTCAGTGGGTTCCCGCGGCAACGCCGGTATGGCAACGATTCCGATCTTCCGGTGGTCCGGCTCCGGTACGGTGGGCCGGAACAACGTCTTGCGCGGCGGCCATGTGCCCGCCGGCAAGCAAGCGGTTCGGATCGAGGTGAACGGTCGGCCGTCCCGCTTTCCCTGCGCCGGTGTTTCGGTGCACCGGCGAATCGGCGGCCGTGGGGCGACTCTCGTGTGGTCGCCGCGCGCCGCTCGGCGAAGCGGCAGCCTGCCCCTTCGACGTCTCGATTATCCGAGCGGGGGCATGGCGCTATTAGGGCGAATAGGCGGGGGATTGCGGCGCTATTTGGACGATGACGGTGCCGCCGGCCGGGCGAATCGCGGCAGCACGGTCTGATTACCGGTTAACGGCAGCCATGCGGTTTTATTTCGCCCACGATGGCTGGCAGGCGGCAAGGAAGGCTCTCCGTTGCGTCGACAGCGCGGATCTTTTTGGAAGTGGTGACCGTTCGCCCCTGACAGACTCGCTGCTTTTTCACGATTCCCGCCGATCGACCGCTCGATCGCGACCAGCCCGCCATGCCGCTCGATACCTCGCCCCCCTTGTCCGTCCGCCCCTGCGATTCGACACCGCGCGACTGCCTCCCGACTGCCACCGTGCCATCCGGCGTCATGCGGGCCCACAGGCGTGGCGCCGACGATCTGCGGCTGGTGTTGCTGCCCACCGAGATCCTTGTACGCATCGCCGGCTACCTGCGGCCGAATGCGGCGCTGGCCCTTGGCCGCGCCTGCTGGCCGATATTCGAGGCGTTGCGCCGCGACGTCATCGAGCCGCTGCGCCTTGGCGAGCGGATCCGCTGGATCAACAGCCTGACCGGCGTCCAGGGCGCGATTCGCGGCGTGCTGGCGGCGCCGGCGGAAAGCCGCCCCGCCTTGTTCCATGCCGTTGCCCAGCGCGCGCAAGCCTTGCACCCCCTGCTGACGGAACCGTCGGGCGAGCTGCTGGCGCCCCAGCTGCAGGCGTGCGCCAGGCCTTGGTGGGATGAGCTCTATGCGGCCGAGGACCCGGCGCGGGAGCGTCTCGCCCAGGCGCGCAGCTGCACGGAGGCCCATGGCGAATTACTCGAGCGGGTGCTCGCCTCGCCGCCGGAGACACGGGTACGCCTGCTGTTGCGGTGGTTCGGCACGGCAGGCACGCCGTTGCCGGCGGTCGGTCAATGGAGCCGTATCGTGTCCGCCTTGCCGCCGAACGCGCGCGGCCGGATGCTGGCCCTGATGGCCAATGGCATACCGAAGCAGGAAGCCGAATACGCGCACGCGCAGGCCATTGTGCTGGCAGCAGTGCGAAACTCGGCTGCTGCCGGCATGCCCTTGCCGGAGGACCACGCCAACGTGCTGGCGAACCTGGCCAAACGGCTGGTCTGGGACGCGCCCCGTGATCAGGCCGCCCGGCTCGCGCAGGCTTGGGACGAGATCGAATCGCTGACGCGCCGCCTTCCGCTGCCCGCGCAGCGAAACGTCCTTGCCGAGCTCACCGAATTCGTGCATCGCGACCATGCCGATCCGGCGGACAGGCCGGCGCAGCTTGCCCCGCGTTGGCAGGCGTTCATCGGCTACGTGGGCTCGCACCTGCCGCCGGCCGACGTCGCCATGATCCTCGGCCGGCTCGCCGAGCATAACCGCCTGGAAGACTACGGCCTGGACGACGACGACGAGGCGGAAGCGAACCAACTGGAAAGACCGATCCGCGAGGCGATCGCGCAGGCTGCCCAGGCGCTGCCCGGGGAATGGCGCGTGACGTTGCTGGCGCGGGTGCTGCGCTACACCCCGCCCGACGACCCGGGAATGGCCGCGCGATGGGATCAGGTGTTCGTCGCCGCCGCGGCCGTGCCGCCGGAGCACGCCGTGGCCGTGTACAGCGACCTGGCCAACGTGGTCGCCTGCCTGCCCATCGACATCCAGGAGAACCGCTGGCATGCGCTGGCGCATTGCGCCGAGACGGCCGTGAACCCGGGGGCCATGCTGCCGGTCCTGTTGGAACTGGCCAGCCACGGCCTGGCGCCGCTGCCGCCCCAGCACCATGCCGCGCTGGTCCGGATCGGTGTACGGCTGCCTGTGGAGGAGCGCGGCCGCCTGTCCGCCGCGATGGCCACCACGCGCGACATCACGCCGCACAGGTGGCGCATGCAGATCGCCGAGCTGGAGGATCTGCCGCGTGCCGCCCGGCGAATGCTTGCAAGCAAGCTGGCCACCGTGCTGTTCGACTACCCGGCGCAGGGGGTCTTTGTGCAGGCATCGGATGACGTTGCCGCGGATCCGGGCGAGCTGCTCTGCGCGAGGATGCCTCGCACGCTCGCCGAGGCGCTCAACGCGCTGTCGGAAATGCTGACCCTGCTGCCGCTGGCCCATCGCGGCGCCGTGCTGCTGTCGCTGTCACCGATGCAGGGCCGTTGGGGCGCCGAACAGTGGAGCGTCCCGCGTGCGCGCTGGTTGCTGGAAGAGGCCTTGAAGCTTGCCCCGCTTCAGCACCATGGCATCGGCATCGTGGCCAACGTGTTGCGCGCGGTGGCATTGCGATGCCGCAACGAAGCAGACGCCCGCGCGCTGCTGCCGCTGCTGGAGAGCGCGGTGCGGGCACTGCCGGCCGATGCACGCGCCTCGTCTTCGTTCATGCTCAGTTCGCTGATCGAGCGCCTGCTGAAGGACCAGCCATCGCGCGATCGGTGGCTCGCCGAGATGTGGGCGCTGCCCGCCGAGGACGTTGCCGTTGCGACGGGCTCGCGCAAACGGAAGGGGGCGCCGCAGTGAAAGCCGCTGTGAACGCCGCTGTGAACGCTACGGTGAGCGCGCCCTCGCCTTGATCGGTACCGCCGCGAAACGCGAAACCGGGCGGACTCAGCCCGCGCCGCCGATCATCGCGGTGATGCGGATATTGCGGTTGTCCGGCACCTCGGCGTGCGACAGCACCCTGAGCTGCGGCATGGTCCGCCGCAGGAAGCGGGACAGCAGCGGCCGCAGCGCATGCGGAACCAGCAGCACCGGATCGAGACCCATCTGCTCCTGACGTGCCACCGCCCCCTGCGCCTGCTGCAGCAGCGCATCGGCCAGGCCCGGCTCGATGCTGCCGCCCGAGTTCAAAGCCTGCGACAGCACGCGCTCCAGGCCCGCATCCAGGCCGATCACCTGCAGGTCGGCGCCGTTCGGGAACCACTGCTGCGTGATCGCGCGGCCCAGCGCCATGCGCACCAGCGCGGTCAGCTCGTTCGGGTCGCTGATCTTCGGCGCATGCTCGGCGATCACATCGAGGATGGTGCGCATGTCGCGGATCGGCACGCTTTCGTCCAGCAGGTTCTGCAGCACCTTCTGCAGCGCCGTCAGCGTGATCGTCTTGGGCACCAGGTCCTCGGTCAGCTTCGGCGATTCCTTGGCGATGCGGTCCAGCAGCTGCTGCACTTCCTGGCGGCCCAGCAGTTCGGCCGCGTGCTGATGGATCAGATGGTTCAGGTGCGTGGCCACCACGGTGCTGGCGTCGACCACGGTGTAGCCGAGCGCCTGCGCCTGTTCCTTGATGCCGCTGTCGATCCAGACCGCCGGCAGGCCGAAGGCCGGATCGCGCGTCGGCGTGCCGGGCAGCGTGCCGCTGACCTGGCCCGGGTCGATCGCCATCCACTGGCCGGGCACGGCCTCGCCGTAGCCGATCTCCACGCCCTTGAGCGTGATGCGGTAGGCGTTGGGCTTCAGTTCCAGGTTGTCGCGGATATGGACCACCGGCACCAGGAAGCCGATCTCCTGCGCCACCTTCTTGCGGATGCTCTTGATGCGGCCCAGCAGTTCGCCGTTCTGCGCGCGATCGACCAGCGGAATCAGCCGGTAGCCGACTTCCATGCCCAGCGGATCGACCAGCGTGACGTCGTCCCAGGTGGCCTCGGTGTTCTCGTTGGCCAGCGCCGGCGCACGTTCTTCGCGCTTGGCGGTCTGCCTGGCCGCCTGCTGGCGCTTGCCGACATAGGTGCCGAACCAGATCAGCGCACCCGCCAGCAGCAGGAAGGCGATGTGCGGCATGCCGGGGATGATGCCGAGCAAACCGATGATGCCGCCGGTGATGTACAGCACGCGCGGATCGGAAAACAGCTGGCCGGTCAGCTGCTCGCCGACGTCCTGGTTGTTCGACACGCGCGAGACGATGACACCGGCGGCGGTCGAGATCACCAGCGCCGGAATCTGCGCGACCAGGCCGTCGCCAATGGTCAGCAGCGTGTAGTTGCGCACCGCCGTCGAGAAGTCCAGGTCATGCTGCACCATGCCGACCACCATGCCGGCAAAGACATTGATGAACATGATCAGCAGGCCGGCGATCGCATCGCCGCGCACGAACTTGCTGGCACCGTCCATCGCGCCGTAGAAATCCGATTCCTGCGCGACCTCGGCGCGGCGCTTGCGCGCGCCTTCCTCGTTGATCAGGCCCGCGTTCAGATCCGCGTCGATCGCCATCTGCTTGCCGGGCATCGCGTCCAGCATGAAGCGCGCGCCGACCTCGGCGATACGGCCCGCGCCCTTGGTGATCACCATGAAGTTGATCACCACCAGGATCGCGAAGACCACGATGCCGACCGCGAAATTGCCGCCGACCAGGAAGTGGCCGAAGGCCTCGATGACCTTGCCGGCCGCGTCGGGGCCGGTATGGCCCTCGAGCAGCACCACGCGCGTGGAGGCGACGTTCAGCGACAGCCGCAGCAGCGTCGAGAACAGCAGCACGGCCGGAAACGCGGCGAAGTCCAGCGGACGCTGCGTGTACATGCCGACCAGCAGCACCATGATCGACAGCGCGATATTGAAGGTGAACAGCAGATCGAGCAGGAAGGGCGGCAGCGGCAGCACCATCATGCCGAGGATCATCACGATCAGCAGCGGCCCGGCCAGTGCCTTCAGCTGGCCGGCGGACTGCCCGCCCGTCAGTCGGAACAGCGAGTTCAATGCATTCATGCGCGGCTTTCCGGTACGGCAAGTTCATCGGGCACCGGCAGGCCGGTCGGGGCCTCGGGCAGCGGCCCGTTGGCGTGGTGCCAGTGTTTCAGTTGGTAGACCCAGGCCAGCACTTCCGCCACGGCGGTGTACAGCCCGGACGGGATCTCGTGGCCCAGTTCGACATGGCGGTGCAGCGCGCGCGCCAGCGGCGGCGCCGACAGGATCGGCACGCGATGCTCGGCGGCCAGCTCGCGAATGCGCGCGGCCACCTCCTCGGTGCCCTTTGCGACCACGCGGGGCGCGCCCATGCGGCCTTCCTCGTAGCGCAGCGCCACGGCGAAATGGGTCGGGTTGGTGACCACCACGTCGGCCTTCGGCACTTCGGCCATCATCCGGCGCCGCGCCATCTGGCGTTGCAGCTGGCGGATGCGGCCCTTGACGTGCGGGTTGCCCTCGCTTTCCTTGTGCTCCTGCTTGACCTCTTCCTTGGTCATGCGCAGCTTCTTGAAGTAGTCCCAGAATTGCCAGGGCACGTCGATGCCCGCCACCAGCAGCAGCGAACCGGCGGCCAGCGCGCAGCACAGCAGCACCAGTTCGAGCAGGCGCAGCAGCGCCTCCTGCACCGGCGCGTTCATCAGCGCCACGGCATCCGGCAGATGGCGCCACAGCACCCAGAAACCCACGCCGCCCACCAGCAGCGACTTGGCGACGGCCTTGGTCAGCTCGACCAGCGACTGCGCCGAGAACAGCCGGCCCAGCCCCTTGAACGGAGACAGCCGGGAGAAATCGGGCAGCAGCGACTTGGTCGAGAACAGCCAGCCGCCCAGCACCATCGGCGCCAGCAGCGCCGCGGCGGCAAACAGCAGCAGCAGGGGCAGCACGCCCAGCAGCGATTCCCAGACCAGCTGCGCGAAGCCGGCCAGCATGCGGGCCGGATCGTGGGCCACGGCGGGCTCGAACGACAGCGCGGCGCGCATCACGGTATCGAGCTTGCGGCCCAGCATGCCGCCGAGCCCCCACAGGCCGGCCACGCCGGCCATCAGCATCACGAAGGTGCCGAGCTCGCGCGAACGCACCACCTGCCCCTCCTCGCGCGCCTTTTCCAGGCGCCGGGGTGAGGCGGGTTCGGTTTTTTCGAGATCGCTTTCTTCGGACATGGCCGCTCCGTGGCGAAGCGGCATGCCGCCCTTCGACGGGGTCGATTATCGGAGTCGGCGGCGGCGGGTATTAGGCCGAATAGGCGGGGGATTGCGGCGCTATTTGGGCGATGGGATGGGGGGTTGCGCAGCGGAGGCCGGGGGAACGGTCCTGTCAGCGAGTTAACGGCAGCGTGCGGGTTTTCTTTTGTGGGCAAGGGCGCAAGCGAGAGCGGTAATGCGGCCGCGATTCGGAAAGACCCTCGCGAAGTTCGCCGCTTTGGTCGAGGGTTCGATGCCAATGCCGCTCACCTGCCGCTCACCTGCCGCTCCCATGCCGGAGGCCACGGGCACGCGTCGACGTCCGCGCACGGTAGCAACCCACCCCATCGTCCTCCTCATTTCTTCGAGCTTCCCGATGCCTTTCGGTACCTTGTTCCCCTTGCCCGCGCCGCGTTCCACGCCCGACATTCCGGCTCCCCTCCCGTCCGACGCCACTGTCCAGCCGGAAGGCGAAGCCGGCCGGCGGCGGCTGGACGCGATGCCCGTGGAGATCCTGGTCCATGTGGCCCGCTACCTGCGCCGGACCGACGCCTTTGCGCTGAGCCAGAGCTGCCGCGGCATGAACGCTGCGCTGCACCGCGACATCCTCGAACCCCTGCGCCTGGCCGAACGGATTCGCTGGATTTGCGGCGTATCGGCCTTCGAAGCGGCCATCCGGGGCGTGCTGGCCGCGCCCGCCGGCCTGCGGGACGCGCTGTTCCGCAGGCTGGAGCAGCGGGTGCAGCACCTCTATCCCGGGCTGGACAAGCGCGCGCGCACATTGTTGCAGCCGCACCTGACACCGCCGTCGACAATGCCGTTCGACGCCGTGGCGGCGGCACTGGATCGCGCTCGCACGGCCCAGGCCCAGCAACAGAAGACCCCGGTACCGACCCTCGATGCCTGGCCGCGCCTCATCGAGACATGCCCATCGCAGGATCAGGCCAGTCTGCTGGCGACACTGGCCGACAATATTCCCGGCGATGCCCCGCGCTGGCACCGCTTCATCGATCATGTCGGCGCGCATTTTGCCCCGGACCGGCCCGACGGCACAGCGGTCTCCGGCAAGCGAAAGGACCTGCCGGAATAGCCCAGCGACAGGCCGCTCAGAACCCCAGGCTTGCCAGCAGATCGTCGACCTGCGACTGGTCCGATACCACGTCGTGCTTGCCTTCCGGATTGACCTGCGGTCCGTTCATCAGCGTGGCCGGGCCGGCCTCGACGCGGCGCTCGGCCGGGACATTGTCGATCAGCATCTGCAGCAGTTCCTGCTCCAGCGTCTGGATCATGTCCATCATCTTCTTGATGACCTGGCCGGTCAGATCCTGGAAGTCCTGCGCCATCATGATGTCGAGCAGATGGCTGCCGGTGGCGCGGGCCTGCGTCGGCACCTCGGTCAGGAAGGCGCGCGTGTCGAGCACCAGCTCGCGCGCGTCGGCCAGTTCGACCGGCCGTGCAAACCAGTCCTCCCAACGCTTGTCGAGCGCCTCGGCGTGCTTCTCCAGGTCGGCCTGGATCGGCTGCGCCAGCTCGACGGCGTTCAGCGTGCGCTCGGCCGCCTTCTCGGTCATGTTGGCGATGTAGCTCAGGCGATCGCGCGCGTCGGGGATAGCCTGCGCCGCGCGCTCGATCTCCTTGTCCAGGCCCAGTTCGCGCATGCTGTCGCGCAGCATGCGCGTCAGGCTGCCGATGCGCTGGATGATCTGCTCGGCGGACTCGATATTGATATTCGACGTGGTGGACATAGCGGCTGCCTCAGGCCCCTTCCTTGGCGATCTTCTCGAAGATCTTGGTGATCTTCTCGTCCAGCGTCGCCGCGGTGAACGGCTTGACCACATAGCCATTGGCGCCGGCCTGCGCCGCCGCGATGATGTTTTCCTTCTTGGCCTCGGCCGTCACCATCAGCACCGGCGTCTTCGCAATGGCCGGATCGGCGCGAATGCCCTGCAGCATGGTCAGGCCATCCATGTTGGGCATGTTCCAGTCCGAGACCACGAACTGGAAGCTGCCGTCCTTGACCTTCTCCAGGCCGGCGGCGCCGTCTTCGGCTTCCTCGACGTTGGCGAAACCCAGCTCCTTGAGCAGGTTGCGGATGATGCGGCGCATGGTCGGGAAGTCGTCGACCACCAGGATCTTCATGTTCTTGTCCACTCTACGGCTCCATTACGGTTGTGGATGATTGCGTCTATCCGGACGCGCCGCGCAGGCCAGCCGCGCCGCGTCCGCGTGGTTGTCAAACGCGCTGCGCGCGTGTGCCGAAGGTCGCCAGCCGTGCCATCACGCGCTGGCTCATCGCGGACAGCGGCACCACCTCGTGCGCGCCGCCGGCGGCGATCGCCTCCTTCGGCATGCCGAACACGATGCAGCTCTGCTCGTCCTGCGCCAGGTTGTAGGCGCCGGCCTCGCGCATCCGCAGCATGCCGCGCGCGCCGTCGCGGCCCATGCCGGTCAGGATCACGCCGATGGCGTTCTTGCCCGCATGCACGGCGGCCGAATCGAACAGCACGTCGACCGACGGCCGATGCCGGTTGACCGGCGGGTCCTGCGACAGGTGCGCAACATAGTTGGCGCCGCTGCGCGCCAGCAGCAGATGCTGGTCGCCCGGCGCGATATAGGCGTAGCCCGGCAGCACGCGTTCGCCATGCTCGGCCTCCTTGACCTTGATGCGGCACAGGCCGTCGAGCCGCTGCGCGAACGAGCGCGTGAAGCCGGCCGGCATATGCTGGACGATCAGCACCGCCGGCGCATCGGGCGGCAGCGGCATCAGGAATTCCTTGATGGCCTCGGTGCCGCCGGTGGACGCGCCGACGATGATCAGCTTCTCGGTCGACAGCAGCGGCGTGCGCAGCATCGGCGCGGGCTCGGCGGGCTGGGCGCCGGGCGCCGCCGCCGGCCGCGGGCGCGCGCGCGAGGCGGCGCGCAGCTTGTCGGCGATGGTGTCGGTGTATTCGAGCAGGCCGTCGCGGATGCCGAGCTTGGGCTTGGTGATGAAGTCCACCGCGCCCAGTTCCAGCGCGCGCATCGTGATCTCGGACCCGCGCTCGGTCAGCGAGGACACCATCAGCACCGGCATCGGCCGCAGCCGCATCAGCCGCTCGAGGAAATCGAGGCCGTCCATGCGCGGCATTTCGACGTCCAGCGTCAGCACATCGGGGTTCAGGCGCTTGATCATCTCGCGCGCGACCAGCGGGTCCGGCGCGGTGCCGACCACCTCCATGTCGGGCTGGCTGTTGATGATCTCCGTCATCAGGCTGCGGATCAGCGCGGAGTCGTCCACGCAGAGCACCTTGATCTTGGCGGCGGCGGTCATGTCGAAAACGGGTCCTTCGAATTCAGGAAACGGTGGAAGCGGTGCCGCGCCGCCCGAACAGCTCGACGCCGCCGCGTACCGGCGTCGCGGAAATGGCGCGCGCCAGCGCGCGCTCGCTGCGTTCGACGACCGCCTGGTCGTCCTGGCGCGTCAGCCGGCGCACCAGCGCCAGGCCCGTCTGCGGGAAATAGCTGACCCGGCGCGCGTGCGGTCCGCGCAGGTCCTGCGCCGCGACCCGGATCTCCTCGGTCTTCAGATAGCGCAGCACGAACTCGGCGTTGCGGTCGCCGATGTTCAGCGTGGTCATGTTGGCCAGCACCGCGCCGCCGCCGAACACCTTGGCCTCGAGCCGCTCGCGGCGCGCGCCCATCTTCAGCAGCTCGTTGATCAGCACCTCGAGCGCATAGCAGCCGTAGCGCATGGACGCCGACAGCACGCGGTCGGGCCCGGCGTTCTCGTCGTCCGGCAGCATGAAGTGGTTCATGCCGCCGACGCCGGCCTTCTCGTCGCGGATGCAGGCGGCCACGCAGGAGCCGAGCACCGTGGTCAGCACCACGTCCTCGCGCGTGACGTAGTACTCGTTGGGCAGCAGCTTGATGGCTTGCTTGCCGAACTCGCGGTCGAAGTAGGTGCGGGTGGCGATCGCCTCCGGCAGGTGCGGCGTCTGCATCAGGCGGCTCCGGCCCTGGCCGCGCCCGGCGCCAGTTCGTAGACGGTCTGCCCGCGCAGCTGGAAGGCGCGCGTCACGTAGGAGAAGTTCTCCGAATGGCCGGCGAACAGCAGGCCATGCGGCTTGAGCAGCGGGACGAAGCGCTCCAGGATGCGGCCCTGGGTCGGCTTGTCGAAATAGATCATCACGTTGCGGCAGAAGATCGCATCGAAGCGCTCGCGGATGCCCCAGTCTGGCGCGAGCAGGTTCAGCGGTTCGAAGGCGATCGTCGAAGCCAGCTCGGGCTTGACCTTGACCTGGCCGGCACGCTGCCCGGTGCCTTTCAGGAAGAAGCGCTTGAGCCGTTCTTGCGACAGCCGCGCGACCTGCTCGGCCGAATAGACGCCGGTACGCGCCTTGGCCAGCACCTGGGTGTCGATGTCGGTGGCCAGCACCGTCGCGGCGCGCTCGCCGAGCGCCTCGGCCAGCGTGATCGCGATCGAATACGGTTCCTCGCCGGTCGATGCCGCCGCGCACCAGACCGAGTACGGCCGGCCGATCCGCTTGGCATGCTCGGCCAGCAGCGGGAAATGGTGCGCCTCGCGGAAGAACGAGGTCAGGTTGGTGGTCAGCGCGTTGGTGAAGAATTCCCACTCGCCGGAATACTCGTCGCCTTCCAGCAGCGCCAGGTAGCTGGCGAAGTCGTTCAGATGCAGCGCGCGCAGGCGGCGTGCCAGCCGGCTGTAGACCATCTCGCGCTTCTGCGCGCCCAGCGAAATGCCGGCGCGGCGGTGGATCAGCGCCCGCACCTTGTCAAAGTCGCGGTCGGTCAGCAGGAAGTCGCGCGCGTCGTCCCGCAGCGTGGCGAGCGGCATGGCGGGGGCCGCGGCGCGGGGAGCGGGGGTTCGATGCGGCGTCATGTCTGCGGTGGATCGACGAGGGTGGGACGTAGTTGGCTGCGGTACGGCGGCGGGATCGTGATGTAGCGAAGGGCTGGCGAACCCGAGCGGCGGGCCAGCTGGGGCCCAGGCCCGCTCAGGCGACCTCGCCCTCGATCAGCGCCATCTCGGGGCTGGTCATCATCCGTTCGATGTCGAGCAGGATCAGCATGCGGCCTTCGACGGTCGCCAGGCCGGTCAGGTGCTCGGTCGACACCGACACGCCGAACTCCGGCGCGGGCTTGATCGCCTCGCCGGTCAGCGTCAGCACGTCCGACACGCCATCGACCACGATGCCGACCACGCGGCCGGCGATGTTCAGGATGATGACGACGGTCTGGTGGTCGTACTTGACGTTGCCCAGGCGGAACTTCATGCGCAGGTCGACGATCGGCACGATCACGCCGCGCAGGTTGGTCACGCCCTTGATGAAGTCCGGCGCATTGGCGATCCGCGTCACGCCGTCGTAGCTGCGGATCTCCTGCACCTTCAGGATGTCGATGCCGTATTCCTCGGAGCCCAGCGTGAACACCAGGAACTCCTGGCCCGCCGCCTCGCTTCCGGGGGTGTCGCTATGTCCGATGCCGGCCATGATGTGTTGCTCCTTGTTGATTCTTGCCTTCGCCTCAAGCCAGCGCCGGCTCCTGGCGCCGCACGCCGGTGCGCTGCAGCGCGGCGACGTCGACGATCAGCGCCACGCTGCCGTCGCCCAGGATGGTCGCGGCCGAGATGCCCGGCACCTTGCGGTAGTTGGTCTCCAGGTTCTTCAGCACGACCTGGTGCTGGCCGATCAGCTGGTCGACCAGCAGCGCGAAACGCTTGCCTTCGGCCTGCAGGATGATGGCGATGCCCTGGGTCGGCTCCTGTACGGCGTTCTCGACGTTGAAGACGCGGTGCAGCTCCAGCAGCGGCAGGTATTCGCCGCGCACGTGCATCACCCGCTCGGTATTGGCGGCGGTGCGCACGTCGTCGGCCTTCGGCTGCAGCGACTCCATCACGCAGTTCAGCGGCAGGATGAAGGTCTCCTCGCCGACCTTGACCGACATGCCGTCGAGGATCGCCAGCGTCAGCGGCAGCACGATGCGGGTGGTGGTGCCGTTGCCCGGGCGCGAGCTGATCTCGACATGGCCGCCCATCTCCTGGATGTTGCGCTTGACCACGTCCATGCCGACGCCGCGGCCGGACAGGTCGGTGACGGCCTCGGCGGTCGAGAAGCCCGGCGCGAAGATCAGCTGCCACACTTCCTCGTCGCTCATGCTCTCCGACACCGGCAGGCCGTTCTGCATCGCCTTGGCCAGGATCTTGTCGCGGCGCAGGCCGCCGCCGTCGTCGCTGACCTCGATCACGATGTTGCCGCCGTGGTGCTGCGCCGACAGGATCAGCTGGCCGGTCGGGTCCTTGCCCGCGGCGACGCGCTTGTCGGGCGTCTCGATGCCGTGGTCCAGGCTGTTGCGCACCAGGTGGGTCAGCGGGTCGATGATCCGCTCGATCAGGCTCTTGTCCAGTTCGGTGGCCTTGCCGAAGGTCACCAGGTCGATCTGCTTGCCGAGCTTGGCGGCCAGGTCGCGCACCAGGCGCGGGAAGCGCGAGAACACATAGTCCATCGGCATCATGCGGATCGACATCACCGCTTCCTGCAGATCGCGCGCATTGCGCTCGAGCTGGCCCATGCCGGAGAACAGGCGGTCGAACAGCACCGGGTCGAGCGACGACGCGGTCTGCGCCAGCATCGACTGCGTGATCACCAGTTCGCCGACCAGGTTGATGATCTGGTCGACCTTCTCGGTCGGCACGCGGATCGAGCCGGATTCCTGATGGGCGGCCGCGGCGCCGGCCTTGGCGCGCTCCTTGTCCTTGGCGGCGGGGGCGGCGGCCGGTGCGGGCACGGAGGGGGCCGGCGCCGGAGCAGCCGCCGCCTCGGCCACGGCCGCGGGCGCCGGGCCAGGCGCAGCCGCGGCTGCACCGGTCGAGGGCTCGATCACGATCTGCTCGCCGTCGATCACGAAGCAGCAGACCGCGACGATGTCATCCGGGCTGCATTGCGTCGCCAGCTCGATCGCCAGTTCGCTGTCGCCCTGGGTCTCGCCGAGGATCTCGCCGAGGTTGCCGAGTTCTTCGCGCAGCAGCGCCTGGTCGTCCTTCGACACGTTGAGCAGACGCACCTTCAGCGCGCCGCCGGCCGGGGCAGCTGCCGCGGCGGGGGAAGCGGAAGCAGGGGCCGGGGCGGGCGCGGCCGCTACCGGTGCGGGGGCCGGGGCCTCGCCGCCGGTCTCGTAGGCCAGCTGCTGCAGCACCGCACAGATGCGCGCAAGGGTCTGCGGATCGGGTTCGGTACCGTTGCGGTAGGCGTTGAGCTGGTCTTGCAACACGTCCTTGGTTTCCAGAAAGGTATCGATGATGGCCCTGGACAACGCCAGTTCCCGCCGGCGCGTGCGGTCCAGCAGGTTCTCGAGCAGGTGGGTGGTTTCGGTCAGCGCGCTGAAGCCGAAGGTCGCCGCGCCGCCCTTGATCGAATGCGCCGCGCGGAAGATCGCATTGAGGTCTTCCGCGTCGGGCGCCTCGATGTCGAGGCCGAGCAGCAACTGCTCCATTTCAACGAGCAGCTCTTCCGCTTCCTCGAAGAAGGTCTGGTAGAACTGCGTGATATCGATATCGACAGACATGACCGTCCTGAATCACTGATTGCTAAGCATTGAGCCGTTACCAGCTGGTTATCGACCTCGCCGACGGTCTTATTAAATTTTGTTACTGATTTAAGTGCCGGCTACTGCCGCGCCTGGGGCGCCGCTGCGCCCGTCGCCTCTTCCATGCCCTGCTGCAGCGCCTGCGCCGACTCGCCGGCCTTGGCGCGCACCGCGACGTCGGCCGCGCTGGCGTTCTCCGCCTCGAAGCGGGCCTGCGCGCGCTGGTTCAGCACCACGATGCTGATGCGGCGGTTGACCGGGGCCAGCGAGTCGTTCTTGTCCAGCGGCATGGTGGCGGCCAGGCCCAGCACGCGCAGCACCTTGCCTTCCTGCATGCCGCCGGCGATCAGCTCCTGGCGCGAGGCGTTGGCGCGATCGGCCGACAGCTCCCAGTTCGAGTAGGTCCGCTCGCCGTTCATGTAGTTGGACGAATCGGTATGGCCCGACAGGCTGACCTTGTTCGGCATCTCGTTGAGCACCGGGCCGATCTCGCGCAGGATGTCGCGCATGTAGGGCTCGACCACGGCCTTGCCGGTGCGGAACATCGGCCGGTTCTGCGTATCGAGGATCTGGATGCGCAGCCCTTCGCTGGTGATGTCCAGCAGCAGCTGCGGACGGAACTGGCGCAGCACCGGGTTGTTCTCGATCAGCTGCTCGAGCCGCTGCTTGAGTGCGCGCAGGCGCTCGGTCTCGAGCTGGTCGCGGCGCTTCTGCAGCGACTGCGGATCGTCCTCGCGCATGCGGCGCGTTTCGCCGTCCTTGCTGGCCGGATCGATGCCGCCGCCGGGAATCACGCTTGGCGACTCGCTGACCTTCTGCCCACCGGCAATCGCCACCTTCAGCGGCGTGCGGAAGTACTCGGCCACCTGCACCAGGTCCTTCGGCGTCGAGGTGCTCAGCAGCCACAGCACCAGGAAGAAGGCCATCATCGCCGTCATGAAGTCGGCGTAGGCGATCTTCCAGCTGTGGTTGCCGTGCGGCTTGCCGTGGGCGGCAGCGCGGCGGACGACGATGGGGCGCGCGTGATCGGTCATGCTTGGCCTGCGTTGGACGGACGAATGGACTGGCTCGGGGACTGGCTGGCCGGCGCGCTTACGTCAGGCTCTTGACTTCGCGCACGTGGTCGTCCAGTTCCAGGAACGACGGACGCTCGCTCGAGTACAGCACCTTGCGGCCGAACTCGACCGCGACCAGCGGCGCATAGCCGTTGAGCGAAGCCAGCAGCGTGACCTTGATGCACTGGTACATCTTGACCGTCTCGGCAACCTGGTGCTCGACCCGCGAGGCCAGCGGCGAGACGAAGCCGTAAGCCAGCAGGATGCCCAGGAAGGTGCCGACCATCGCATGGGCGATCAGCGCGCCCAGCACGGACGGGGGCAGGTCGGCCGAGGCCAGCGCATGCACCACGCCCATCACCGCGGCGACGATGCCGAAGGCCGGCAGCGCATCGCCGACCCGCGCCAGCGCGTGGGCGGGCACTTCGGCCTCGTGCTTGAAGGTCTCGATCTCGTGGTCCATCAGGGCCTCGATCTCGAAGGCATTCATGTTGCCGTTGACCATCATGCGCAGATAGTCGGTCAGGAATTCCATCATCGCCGGGTCGGCGAGGATGCGCGGATACTGGCTGAAGACGCTGCTGGCGGCCGGATCGGCGATTTCCTTCTCGAGGAACAGGATGCCCTCGCGGCGCGCCTTGGACAGCAGCACGTACAGCAGCGCCATCACCTCCATGTACAGCGCCTTGTTGTATTTGCTGCTGCGCAGCAGCTGCGGCAGCGCGCGCAAGGTCGCCTTGATGGCCTTGCCGCTGTTGGCGCTGATGAAGGCGCCGACCGCGGCGCCGCCAATGATCACCAGTTCTGCCGGTTGATATAGCGCGCCCATGTGGCCGCCAGTCATGGCGTAACCACCAAGCACCGCCGCCACTACGACGACATAGCCAAGAACAACTAGCACGATCGATTCCCCGTCAGAAAAACACGCGTCGGACACGCGCGAGTCGGACCTCGGAAGGACACGGCAAGCTGCGCGCCGTGCCGCCTCGGTCTGGCTCGCCGCGCAAGCCCGGCGTGAATCAGGCGGGTTGCGCTGGCGTGGCGTCCTTCGAGGGCTTCTTTGCCTTGCCCGCGCGCGATGGCGGCCGGCACAGGCTGCAGACGAAGTTCGCGTTCGGCTCGTAGGCGTGAGTGACGAACTGTCCTCCGCAGCATGTGCAACTGGAAAGCTGCAGCATATTGCTCTCGAAGAACCGTACTAACGTCCAGGCACGCGTAAAACTTAAGACAATTTCGCCGCCGAGCAGGGACACATGCTCGAGGTAGAGACGGTATGCGGCGACCACGGCACGAATGCCGCTCGCCTCGCCCTGCTCGACCATGAACTGGTAGGCCGAGAAGAACAGCGACGAGTGGATGTTCGGCAGCCAGGTCGTGAACCAGTCCGTCGAGAACGGCAGCATGCCCTTGGGCGGGGACACGCCGCGCAGTTCCTTGTACAGACGGATCAGCCGGTCGCGCGAGAGCGTGGTCTCGGCTTCGAGCACCTGCAGGCGCGCGCCCAGGCCGATCAGCTCGATGGCGAGCTGGGTCTGGTTGGCATCCTGGAGTACGCTCTTGCGCGGGGCAGCCGGAGCGGCCGTGTAGCTCCGGGCCGGTTGGGCCTGCAGCAGCGCGCTCAATTGAGCGACTCCACCGGCTGGCGCGCGAGCAGGATCGCAGCGTGGATCTGCTGCATATCGTGGCTCTTGGCGGTATGCGTCAGCGTGGAGAGCAACGCATGGTCGTCGAACCGGAAGCGGCACAGGACCATGTTGGAGGCCGCCAGCTTGACCAGCTGAGCAGGCGTCAGCTTGACCAGGATGTCAGCGATTTCCTTGCTGACGCCCAGGCGGAACATGGCTTCGAGTTGGTTTTCGCGCACCAGGCGTTGCGCGAGCAGCAGATAGGCGAGGTTGACCTCCCTGATCTCCTGCAGAAGTTCACTGCTTTCCAATTTATCCCCGCTACCAAGGAACCCTCGCCCGCTTGTCCAGCGCTTACCGGTGGCAGACCTCCGGCGTCCAGATCGTTTCAGTGCGTGTGCGACGGGTACTACATCTGATCGGAACTACTCCGGTCCAGTTACAAAACTCACATCTGGTAACAAATGTTACGGAATGTAAATGGACTGTCCGCTTTATATCGGCAATCGCATGCCGCTGCCAATCCCTACTTACGTTGGGGATGCGCATTGTCGTACGGATGATACATGGCCGAAACGACACGGGAAGATGTAACAACCTTGTAACGTGATCTGGATCAAATCTGTAACAGCAGACATGCTGCGCGAATCACTTCCACAGCAATTCCGCGCAGTTTTCGAGGGCGATTTCCCCGTGACTGAAAACGCTTCGCGTTCAGGGCGAGCGCCTGTCGCTTTCCACCATTGACGGCGCGGCCGGCATCGGCTTGAAAACGCGGCGCAGCCACGCCGCGAGCCGCGCGAAGACATCGTCCGGCTCGTCGCGGAACAGGTGCGGGCGGGCATGCTCGATCTGCTCCATCACACGGCCCGCTTCCTGCGCGTCGATCGCGCCGTAGTCGAGCGCGAGGCCCACCATCGCGCGCAGTTCGCCCAGCCGCGTCAGCGCGGCGCCGGTGCCGCGTTCGGTCTGCACCAGGTACAGCAGGTCGTAGACGCGCCGGCGCAGGCTGTCCGCCAGGCGCCATGCGGGCGTCTGCATCTGTTCCTCGATCGTGCGCACGTCGACCGCGGCGTTGGCGATGTGTTCGGCCAGCGTATCGGCCAGCGCCGGATCGGCGCCGGCGTGGTCGAGAATCTCGACCGCCCACTTGCGCGCCTGCGCCAGCCGCTCGGACTGCGACCATTCCGAACGCACCGCGAGCCCGAAGCCGAAGCGTTCGGCGTCGCGCATCAGATTGGCCAGCGCGTGCGGCAGCTGCTTGTCGAACACACGCTTGGCCCACGCGTACTCGCCGCCGCTCAGCAGCCGCGTGACCGCGCGCTCGGTCAGCGGCCCGTCCTGGTGCATCACGCGCGCACGCAGGAAGTCCTCGAACGAGGGCGGCACGAACTGCCGGTCCAGCCCCGTGGAGAGCCGGACGAAATGGTCAAACTCGCCGCGCAGCTTGTCCGCGGCCTCACGCGGCAGGGACAGGGTGATTTCGCTGTTCATCGTCTGTCATGGTCGGGGGCGCGCCATGCCGGCCGCGCCCGCCCCGCCGCGGCGGGGTGTTCAGAAGGCGCTCCAGTCGCTGTCGGCACCGGCGGTGGCGGCAGCGGCTGTCGCGGCGCGCGGCGCCGGACGGCCCGGCAGGCGCGGGGCGGACTTGGCCGAGGCCGGTTCCGTGCGTTCGGTACGCTCTGCGCGGTCGGCGCGATCGGCCCCAGCGGGCTCGTCGTGGCGGCTGGCTGCCGCTGCGGCCGATGCCGGTGCGGCAGGTGCGGCGATCGGCCTGGCAACCGACGGGGCCTGCAGCGACGGGGCGAACAGCTCGTCGGCGGCCAGGCGGAAGCGGGCCAGCGACGCCTGCAGGCGGGCGGCCTGGTCTTCGAGCGAACCGGCCGCGGCGGCGGCCTGCTCGACCAGCGCCGCGTTCTGCTGCGTGACCTCGTCCATCTGCGCCACCGCCTGGTTCACCTGCTCGATGCCCGAGCTCTGCTCGGCCGACGCCGCGCTGATCTCGCCCATGATGTCCGTCACGCGCTTGACCGCCTGCACGATCTCGCCCATCGTCTGCCCGGCCTGGCCCACCAGCGCCGAGCCGTTGTCCACCCGCGCCACCGTATCGCCGATCAGGCCCTTGATCTCCTTGGCCGCGTTGGCACTGCGCTGCGCCAGGCTGCGCACCTCGCCGGCCACCACCGCGAAGCCGCGGCCCTGCTCGCCGGCTCGCGCCGCTTCCACCGCCGCGTTCAGCGCCAGGATGTTGGTCTGGAACGCGATGCCCTCGATCACGCCGATGATGTCGACGATCTTCTTCGAGGCCCCGTTGATCTCGTCCATGGTCTGCACCACGCGGCCCACCACCTCGCCGCCCTTGACCGCGGTCTCGGAGGCATTGGCCGCCAGCCCGCTGGC
>NZ_JAIZPL010000009.1:0-112500 GCF_020418465.1 Cupriavidus sp. DB3
ATCGACTGTGACTGCCGCTATCGAGCGCCCACACTTATCGGTTGTTCGTTTGTTAAAGAACTCACGCGCCGGCTTTGCCGTTCGCGTCGCTGCATTGTCAGCAGCAGAGAAACGAGATTATGCAGAACGTTTCGCTTCTCGTCAACAGGTTGTCAGCACTTTTTTGCTGCGGCTCCAGCACCGCAGCGCTTTCGCCTTCCCCGCCAACCCCGCCGCCGTTCGGCTGCGAGGGGGCGAATATTAAGGGAGGGCGCGGCCGCCTGGCAATACCTTTGTCATCTTTTTATGCCAGGCGGCGCGGCGGCCGCTTCAGCGGTGCTGGAAGTTGGGCGCGCGCTTCTCGACGAAGGCGGCCATGCCCTCCTTCTGATCCTCGGTGGCGAAGGTCGAGTGGAACAACCGGCGCTCCAGGTGCACGCCTTCGCTCAGCGAGGTCTCGTAGGACGCGTTGACCGACTCCTTGATCATCATCACGACCGGCAGCGAGAAGCCGGCAATGGTCTCGGCAGCGGTGACCGCCTCGTCGATCAGCTTGTCGGCCGCCACCACGCGGGACACCAGGCCGGCGCGTTCGGCCTCGGTGGCGTCCATCATGCGCGCGGTCAGGCACAGATCCATCGCCTTGGCCTTGGACACCGCGCGCGGCAGCCGCTGGGTGCCGCCGGCGCCGGGCATCGTGCCGAGCTTGATCTCGGGCTGGCCAAACTTGGCGGTGTCGGCGGCGATCACGATGTCGCACATCATCGCCAGCTCACAGCCGCCGCCGAGCGCGTAACCGGCCACCGCGGCGATCACCGGCTTGCGGATGCGGCGGATCGTCTCCCAGTTGCGGGTGATGTACTCGCCCTTGTAGACATCCATATAGCTGTACTTCGCCATCATGCCGATGTCCGCACCCGCGGCGAAGGCGCGTTCGCTGCCGGTGATCACGATGCAGCCGATGCCCTCGTCCTGGTCGAAGGCCGTCAGCGCGGCGCCCAGTTCGTCCATCAGCGCGTCGTTGAGCGCGTTCAGCGCCTTCGGACGATTCAGCGTGACCAGCCCGACGCGACCACGGTTTTCCACCAGGATGTTCTCGTACGCCATGGGTTTCCTCTGTCTCCAATGAAAAAGGGATGCGGGCCTCGAATGCGAGCCCGGAAGCATCGCTGCGACCCGCAACGATACCCGGCTTCGCCGCCCCGCGGCTATTGCGGACACTACGCGGGCACGACGCGGACACGACACGCTCGCAAACCGGCGGCCGGCCATAGCAAACCGCAAAAGATTAATGCTAACATTTGCCGACCGACTGGTCGGTTAATTAAAACGACCGTCGCGCTTCCCTACAATGCCAGACGGAGCCGCCACCCGGCTCCGATCCAGAACAACCTTCCGGAGCGGCCGCTGCAGCGTCGCCGCAACCGGGACATGGCAGGAGACAAGCCCATGCACGCCACGCCCACGCCGTCGCACCGCACCGCCGTCGAGGCCGGCCCGGTACTGCTCGCCTGGCACGGCGACGTCGCCGTCGTCACGCTGAACCGCCCCGACAAGCTCAACAGCTTCACCCGCGAGATGCATGCCGCGCTGGTGCAGGCGCTGGACCATGCGGAAGCGGGCCACGCGCGCGCCCTGCTGCTGACCGGAGCCGGGCGCGGCTTCTGCGCCGGACAGGATCTGGCGGATCTGGATTTCACGCCGGGCCGCATGACCGATCTGGGCGACCTGATCGACAGCGCCTTCAATCCGCTGGTGCGCCGGCTGCAGTCGATGCCGCTGCCGGTCATCGCCGCGGTCAACGGTACGGCCGCGGGTGCCGGCGCCAATCTGGCGCTGGCCTGCGACATCGTGCTGGCCGCCCGCTCGGCCAGCTTCATCCAGGCCTTCGTCAAGATCGGACTGGTGCCGGATTCGGGCGGCACCTGGTTCCTGCCCAAGCGGCTCGGCATGGCGCGCGCGCTGGGACTGGCCATGACCGGCGACAAGCTGTCGGCTGACGAAGCCGAGAAGTGGGGCCTGATCTGGGAAGCGATGGACGACCCGCTGCTGATGGAACAGGCGCTGGCGCTGGCCACGCACCTGGCCGCGCAGCCGACCCGCGCGCTGGCGGCGATCAAGCGCGCGATATACGCCAGCGCGACGCAGACGCTCGACGCGCAGCTCGACATGGAGCGCGACCTGCAGCGCGCGCTCGGCGGATCGCACGACTACGCGGAGGGCGTCAACGCCTTCCTCGAGAAGCGCGCCCCGCGTTTCACCGGTCAGTAACGCCGCCCCCTCCCCCTTCTTCTCTTCAGGAGATCCGCTTGAGTCCCGATCCGCAAGCGCTGGCCGAAGCGGCCGCGGCCAGCATGTACGAGGCCGACAGCTGCAGCCGCTGGCTCGGCATCACCATCGACGCGATCGCCCCCGGCTATGCCCGGTTGTCGATGCCGGTGCGCAATGAATTCCTGAACGGCCACGGCATCTGCCACGGCGGCCTGATGTTCACGCTGGCCGATTCGTGCTTCGCCTTCGCCTGCAACAGCCACAACCTCAACACGGTCGCCGCCGGCTGCAGCATCGAGTTCCTGAAGCCGGTCCGCGGCGGCGACGTGCTGACCGCCGAGGCAAGCGAGCAGGTCCTGTCGGGCCGGCACGGCATCTACGACATCCGCGTGACGAACCGCGACGGCGAGGTGGTGGCGATGTTCCGCGGCAAGTCGGCGCAGATCAAGGGCCATGTCGTGCCGCCGCCCGAAGCGGGCTGACAACGGCCCGCCTTCCATCGCCCAACCGTTGCAGCCGGCCCGCAGCGATACCCATGGCAACAACCCAGGCAACACCCGGGGCCACACCAGTAGCCACGTCCGTAGCCACACCCCCAAGCGCCACCCATAGCAGGAGAGAACGATGAGCACGCGCCTGACCGATCTGCCGCTGGAGCCGATCGAGACCGCCAGCCGCGACGAATTGCAGGCCTTGCAGCTGCAGCGCCTGAAGTGGTCGCTCGACCATGCGTATCAGCATTCGCCGGTCTATCGGCGCAAGTTCGACGAGGCGGGGGTGCACCCGGAGGATCTGAAATCGCTGGCCGACCTGGCGCGCTTTCCGTTCACCACCAAGCAGGACCTGCGCGACAACTACCCGTTCGGCATGTTTGCGGTGCCGCAGGACCAGGTCGCGCGCATCCACGCCTCCTCGGGCACCACCGGCAAACCCACCGTGGTGGGCTATACGCTGCGCGACATCGACACCTGGGCCACGGTGATGGCGCGCTCGATCCGCGCCTCGGGCGCACGGCGCGGCGACAAGGTCCATATCAGCTACGGCTACGGGCTGTTCACCGGCGGCCTGGGCGCGCACTACGGCGTCGAGAAGGCGGGCCTGACGGCGATCCCCTTCGGCGGCGGCCAGACCGAGCGCCAGGTGCAGCTGATCCAGGACTTCCGCCCCGAGATCATCATGGTGACGCCCAGCTACATGCTGGCGATCGCCGACGAATTCGAGCGCCAGGGGCTCGACCCGGCCGCCAGCTCGCTGCAGGTCGGCATCTTCGGCGCGGAGCCGTGGACGCCCGAGATGCGCGTGGCGATCGAGCGGCGCATGGGCATTTCCGCGGTCGACATCTATGGGTTATCCGAGGTGATGGGCCCGGGCGTGGCCAACGAGTGCGCCGAGACCAAGGACGGCCCGACCATCTGGGAGGACCACTTCTATCCCGAGATCATCGACCCGAACACCGGCGAGGTACTGCCCGACGGCAGCTTCGGGGAGCTGGTGTTCACCTCGCTGAGCAAGGAGGCGCTGCCGATCGTCCGCTATCGCACGCGCGACCTGACCCGGCTGCTGCCCGGTACCGCGCGGCCCGCGTTCCGCCGGATGGAGAAGATCACCGGCCGCTCCGACGACATGATGATCATCCGCGGGGTCAACGTGTTTCCGTCGCAGATCGAGGAACTGATCCTGAAGCACGCCGAACTGGCGCCGCACTACCAGTGCGTGCTCGGCAAGGAGGGCCATCTCGATACGCTGACCGTGCGCGTCGAATGCGCGCATGGCGTCGAGCCCGACACCGTGCGTCAGGCGCGCGATACGTTGACGCACGAGATCAAGGCCTATATCGGCGTGACCGTGGCGCTCGAGATCCTGCCATCGGGCGGGGTCGAGCGCTCGGTCGGCAAGGCGCGGCGGATCGTCGACCAGCGGCCGCGCTGAATCGCGCCGAATCTCGCTGAAGCGCCCTGACCCACGCTTATGGGCGCTGCGGTCCCTGATCCGCGCTAACCCGCGCTAATCCGCGCCAACCAACGCTGAAGCGCGCTGCCCGACGCTGATCGGCGCGACGGCCGCCAACCACGCTGAACCACGCTGCGCCCCGCCGATACCGCGCCTCAGCTGCGCGGCATCAGCACCCACATCCGGCCGGCCTGCTTCATGCGGCCGGCCGTCTCGCCCGCGGCATCGCCCGCGCCCCAGAAGAAGTCGGCCCGCACGCCGCCCTTGATCGCGCTGCCGGTGTCCTGCGCGAACACCAGCCGCTCGATCGGCTCGCTCGACAGCGGCCGCGTGGTCGACAGGAACACCGGCACGCCGAGCGGGATGGTGGCCGGATCGACGGCGATCGAGCGCTCCGGCGTCAGCGGCACGCCCAGCGCGCCGATCGGGCCGTCGTTGTTCGGCGGCAGCTCGCGGAAGAACACATAGCGCGGATTGACGTTCAGCATCTCCTCGACCCGCGCCGGATTGGCGCGCGCCCAGGCCTTGATGCCCTGCATGGTGGCCTGCGCCGGCGTGATCTCGCCCCGGTCCAGCAGCCATTTGCCGAAGGAGCGGAACGGCTGGTCATTGGTGCCGCCGAAGCCGACCCGCATCATGGTGCCGTCGGCCAGGCGAATGCGGCCGGAGCCCTGGATCTGCAGGAAGGCGGCCTCGACCGCGTCGTCGACCCAGACCACCTCGTTGCCGCGCAGCGCCGGATCGCGCAGCAACTGCGCGCGCGGCGGCAGCGGCCGGTTGCCCCATTGCGGCGGCTTGCGGTGCAGCGGGATCTGGTAGGCGCCCTGGCGCGTGCGCGACCCATGCAGGATCGGCTCGTAGTAGCCCGTCACCAGTCCACTGTCGGTGCCGTCGCCGTTGATGACGCGATACGGCTGGAAATGCTGCTCGAAGTAGCCGCGCAGCGCCTGCGGATCGCTGGCATCGACCATCAGCCCGGCCGTGCAGGGGGCGCGCCATTCCGGGCGCTTCTTCAGCGCCTGGCAGCTGGCCTGCAGCGCCGGCCACGCGGCCCGCACGTCGTCGCGCGTCCAGCCGCCGATCTCGCTCCAGCTTGCCGGCTGCAGGCGGCCCTTGCCGCCCGCCCCGGTCACCGGGGGCGTCGGCTGTCCGGTTTCGATGCGCGGCGGCGGACCGCTGACGCAACCGGCCAGCACGGCGGCCGCACCGACGATGGCCCACAGCGCGCGGGCGCCGGGCAGGTGGCTGGCGACGCCGGCAGTGCGGGGAGAGCGGGTGGAAAACAGGGGAAGACGGCGGATGGCGAAAGCGGAGTCGTGGTCAGTCATCGTTTGCGTTGTGGTTGTCGCCCGGCGAGGCGGCGGCGGCAAGGACAGTGGCAAGGTTGGTGGCGCACAGCGGCGCGGACGCGGACCGGCCGGAGGCCGATGCCATACAATGCTCGGGCTGGTTCGGACAGAATTCTGCGGGCAATTTCCGCAGGCGAATCCGCGGGCGGATTCCGCCATGCCGGACCGGCTTTGCCTCGAACGCGGGAATCATCCATGAGTGAATTCTTTCAAGACCATCCCATGCTGCTGTTCGCCCTCGAGGCCGGCGTGGCGCTGTTCCTGCTGATCTTCATCGTCGTCTGGACGATGGGCACGGCGAAGAAGCATCCGCGCCCCAGCCGCGCCCCGGCCGATCACCCGTCGCGCGCGCCTTCGGCGGCGGCGCCGGGCCAATCCGCGCAGGCGGGCCAGGCAAACCACGCCGCGGGCCAGGCGCACAGCAAGGACAACGCGCCGGGCGCCTAGGTTCCGGCGGCGATTCCCACCGCGGCCCGAACCGGTTCCCCGCCGCGCCTCAATGCAGCATGCGCGGCAGCACCAGCGCGAACTCGGGAATCGGCACCTCGAAGCGATGGCCGTCCTCGGCCACGCAGAAATACTTGCCCTTCATCGAGCCGACCGGCGTGGAGATCGTCGCCCAGCTGGTGTACTCGAAATGCTCGCCCGGCTTGAGCAGCGGCTGGTGCCCGACCACGCCGAGCCCCGCCACCTCCTGCGTGGCGTTGTCGCTGTCGGTGATCTGCCAGTGCCGCGAGATCAGTTGGGCCGCGACCTCGCCGGTGTTCTGGATCGTGATGGTGTAGGCAAAGGCATGGCGTCCGTGTTCCGGGTCGGACTGATCGGGCAGATACTGCGTGCGCACGGAAACGGAAAAAGCGTACTCGCTCATTGTGGGGAAGGCCTGTGGCAGGACAAGGGTAGCGGCATTGTGCGGCAAGGGCAGGGGTGCGGCAAGTCGGCCCGGCGCCGCGGCCGGCCCGGACCGGCGTCCGCCCCGCCGCCCTCGCCCGCTGCAAAGGCGGCGTAAAATGGCGCCCTTGTGCGCCGGCCGCACCGGCGGGACGCGCCCTTGCATCCTTGCCACGTCGCCACCCACGTCGCCACGTCGCCGCAACCCGAGCCGCAACCCGAGCCGCAACCCAAGCCGTCACCCAAGCCGTCACCCACGCCATCATGAGCACGCCCACCTACCGCATCGCCCCGTCCATCCTGTCCGCCGACTTCGCCCGCCTGGGCGAGGAAGTGCGCCGCGTCACCGAGGCCGGCGCCGACTGGATCCACTTCGACGTGATGGACAACCACTACGTGCCGAACCTGACGGTCGGCCCGCTGGTCTGCGAGGCGATCCGCCCGCACGTGACCGCACCGATCGACGTGCACCTGATGGTCCGCCCGGTCGACCGCATCATCCCGGACTTCGCCAAGGCCGGCGCCAACATCATCACCTTCCATCCCGAGGCGAGCGATCATGTCGACCGCTCGCTGGCGCTGATCCGCGACCACGGCTGCCAGGCCGGCCTGGTGTTCAACCCGGCCACGCCGCTGCACCATCTTGACCACGTGATGGACCGGCTCGACGTGATCCTGCTGATGTCGGTCAACCCGGGCTTCGGCGGCCAGGCCTTCATCCCCGAGACGCTGAACAAGCTGCGCGCGGTGCGCGAGCGCATCGACGCCTACGCCGCCCGCACCGGGCGCGCGATCCTGCTGGAGGTCGATGGCGGCGTGAAGGTCGAGAACATCGCGCAGATCGCCGCGGCCGGGGCCGACACCTTCGTCGCCGGCTCGGCGGTGTTCGGCAAGCCCGACGCCGACGGCGGCTATCGCGGCGTGCTGTCGGCCTTGCGCGCCGAACTGGCCAAGGCGGGCCAGTGATGGAAGGGGCGACGCTCAAGCGCACCGACTGGCGCGGCATCCGCGGGGCCATCGTCGACCTGGACGGCACCATGGTCGATACCGCGGGCGACTTCCATGCGGCGGTCAACGCAATGCTGCAGGCGCTGTCGCATCTGCATCCGGCGCTTGGGGACATCGCCCCGCTGCCCCTGCCCGAGATCGTCAGCTTCGTCGGCAAGGGCTCGGAGAACCTGATCCGGCGCGTGCTCGACACGCGCCTTCCGCCCGCCGCGGCCAACGGCCTGTTCGCCGACGCGCTGGCGCTGTACAACCGCGAATACCTGCGCATCAACGGCCAGTTCTCGGCGGTCTATCCCGGCGTCGAGGCGGGGCTGGCCGCGCTGAAGGCCGCCGGCCTGCGGCTGGCCTGCGTCACCAACAAGCCGCACGACTTCACCGCGCCGCTGCTGGACAAGTCCGGCCTCGCGCCCTATTTCGAGCTGGTCTACGGCGGCGATGCCTTTCCGTTCCGCAAGCCGGACCCGCTGCCGCTGCTGAAGGTATGCGAGGCGTTCCGCCTCGAACCGGCGCAGATGGTGGCGATCGGCGACTCGGAAAACGACGCGATGGCGGCCCGCGCGGCCGGTATCGGCGTGCTGCTGGTGCCCTATGGCTACAACCATGGCAACCCTGTACAAGGCGTCGACGCCGATGGTATAGTCGGCTCGCTTGTCAAGGCTGCTGAGGTCTTGACGGCACACCGGTAGTCTCCGGGCAGTTTCCGACGCCAGCCCCGGCCGTTCCAATTGCAATGGCGCCGGGCCTCCGGCAATCCGCGAGACCGCCCTCTCCGCATCCCGCGCAGACACCCCGAACACGATTTCATGTTCCTGAACCGCAAACGCATCTTTACTGACAGTGATCGGCAGGCCTGGCCCTGGCGTCGCTGGCGCGCCTGCCAACAGGCGTAAAGTGCGTTCGCGACTGCGCTGATCGCGCCCGTCCGATTCGATCGGCGAGGCGTTTCGATCAGACCGGCGGTCCTTGCCGGCCCGGTTCCCCTTCCCGGCAATCCCTGCTAGCGTTACCCGAACGCGCATTACGCCCCCCTGGCTCGACACGGAGCGACAGCGGAACGACCGGCCCATCGGACCGTCCGCATGCCCCCTCGAGCCGCCCGACGGGGCCGGTGCTTCGGCCATCCAGCCCCTCCCAGAATCGCCCGCCGGGGATCGCGTTGCCGCAGCCCCCGTGCGCCGTCCCAGAGGACCGTCATGACCGAACTCGAATTCAAATCGCTGGCCGACCAGGGCTACAACCGCATTCCGCTGATCGCGGAGGCCTTCGCCGACCTCGAGACGCCGCTGTCGCTGTACCTGAAGCTGGCGCAGTCGCAAACCCGCGGCGTCAACACCTTCCTGCTCGAATCGGTGGTCGGCGGCGAACGCTTCGGCCGCTATTCCTTCATCGGCCTGCATGCGCGCACGCTGCTGCGCGCCTACGGGCAGCGCACCGAGGTGGTGACCGACGGCAAGGTGGTCGAGACCCACGAGGGCAATCCGCTGGACTTCATCGCCGCCTTCGAGCGGCGCTTCAAGGTCGCGCTGCGCCCCGGCCTGCCCCGCTTCTGCGGCGGCCTGGCCGGCTACTTCGGCTACGACACGGTGCGCTATATCGAGAAGAAGCTGGCCGACACGCAGAAGCCCGACGACCTGGGCCTGCCCGATATCCAGCTGCTGCTGTGCGAGGAGCTGGCCGTGATCGACAACCTGTCGGGCAAGCTCTATCTGATCGTCTACGCCGACCCCGGCATGCCCGAGGCCTATTCGCGCGCGCGCCAGCGGCTGCGCGACCTGCGCATGAAGCTGCGCCAGCCGGTCGACGTGCCGGTCACCAGCCCGTCGGTGCAGACCGAGGTCTACCGTGAATTCGACAAGGCCGACTACCTGGCCGCGGTGGCCAAGGCCAAGGAATACATCGCGGCCGGCGACATGATGCAGGTGCAGATCGGCCAGCGGCTGACCAAGCCCTACCGCGACGCGCCGCTGTCGCTGTACCGCGCGCTGCGTTCGCTGAACCCGTCGCCGTACATGTACTTCTACAACTTCGGCGACTTCCAGATCGTCGGCGCCTCGCCGGAGATCCTGGTGCGTCAGGAAACGCGCCGCACCAGCGAACAGGGCGAGACGCGCTCGCGCCGCGTGGTGACGATCCGCCCGCTGGCCGGCACGCGGCCGCGCGGCAATACGCCCGAGCGCGACGCGCAGCTGGCCACGGAGCTGCTCAACGACCCGAAGGAGATCGCCGAGCACGTGATGCTGATCGACCTGGCCCGCAACGACATCGGCCGCATCGCGGAAACCGGCTCGGTCAAGGTCACCGACCAGATGGTGATCGAGAAATACTCGCACGTGCAGCACATCGTCAGCTCGGTCGAGGGCACGCTGAAGGACGGCATCAGCAACCTGGACGTGCTGCGCGCCACCTTCCCCGCCGGCACGCTGAGCGGCGCGCCGAAGGTGCGGGCGATGGAGATCATCGACGAGCTGGAACCGCGCAAGCGCGGCATCTACGGCGGCGCGGTCGGCTATCTGTCGTTCGGCGGCGAGATGGACCTGGCGATCGCGATCCGCACCGGCATCGTCAAGGACGGCAATCTCTATGTGCAGGCGGCCGCCGGCATCGTGGCCGACTCCGATCCCGATGCCGAATGGCGCGAGACGGAGGCCAAGGCGCGCGCGGTGATCCGCGCCGCCGAGCAGGTCCAGGACGGGCTGGACTCGGACTTCGCGTAAGCGACAGGTAGAAGCCGTCGCCCCCGCGAACGCGGGGGCCAGCGGCCCCGTCGCCGCCGCATCGAAGCCATCCGGTTCCCGCCAGCGCGGAAACGACGGCCCTTACTTCACCGCCGCCGGCTCCCGGGCCAAGGTCTGCGGCAGATGCACGTCGGCGATGGTGCCGTCGCCCTCATGGTCGACCACGGCCACCTTGGCCCGCTGCAGCGCGCGAAGCTGCTGGCCCGACACGTTGAAGCTGCGCGCCAGCTCGTCGTCCCGCAGGGCCGGAATCGGCTTGCGCCGATCGAGCCCGGAGAAGCGGTACTGGTTGTACAGCGCCCAGGTCAGCAGCACCACGCCGTTGAACAGTCCCACCACCACGTAGATCGACAGCGTGCCGGCGGTCGGCAGCAGCGCCGACCAGAACGGCACGTCGGGTCCGGCATTGGCGTGCCGCAGCACCGCCAGCAGCCCGGTCACGCACAGGTAGCCGAAGCCGATCCACGCCAGCGCGGTCAGCAGCGCATCGATCAGCCAGCCCAGCCGCGTGCGCCGGGTGCGAACGATCATGTCATCGGGATTCATCACGACCTCATCGACTTGATGCCGCGATCCGGGCTGGTCCAACGGGCACGGCGCCGGGTCTTGAGCATGACTTTGGGAAAGGCCATCAGCGTGGTCAGCATGCCGATCATCCAGAAGGCAAGCGGATACCAGATGGTCCAGTACATCGAACGGCCGAGCTTGGGCTCGTAGCGGCGGTCGATCGCCACGCTGATGGCGAACTGCAGCACGCACACCACCGCCAGCACCATGCCGGTGAAGCCCGGCGGCACCAGCCGCTCGATGTGCAGGTTGTCGGGCAGGTCGACGAAATGGCCGAGCGCCCACAGGATGATCGACATCGCGAAGATGAACGCCCAGCCCGCCGACAGGCAGTACTCGGCCATCAGAGGCCACAGCCGGCGATGGCGCCAGATCCAGATCGAGCGCACGTTCTTCAGGAACACCTCGGCGCCGCCCTGGGCCCAGCGCAGCCGCTGCTTCCACAGCCCGCGCAGCGTCTCCGGCATCAGGATCCAGCACAGCGCGCGCGGCTCGTAGAAGATCGACCAGTGGTCGCGCTGCAGCTTCCAGCTGATGTCGATGTCCTCGGTGATCATGTCCAGGCTCCAGTAGCCGGCGCGATCGAGCGCGCGGCGCCGGAAGGCCGCCACCACGCCGGACACCGTGAAGACCTGGCCATAGACGCGCTGGGTGCGCTTGATCAGCCCGATGATCGAGGAGAACTCGCCCACCTGGATGCGGCCGATCAGCGTCGAACGGGTGCGGATGCGCGGGTTGCCGGTCACCGCGCCGACGCGCGGGTTGTCGACCATCGGCGCGACCAGATAGGCGGCGGCATCCGGATCGAGCACCGCGTCGCCGTCGATGCAGACCAGATACTCGCCGCGCGCGGCCAGCGCGCCCATGCGCAGCGCCATCGCCTTGCCCTGGTTCTGGGCCAGGTGGACCACGCGCAGCCGCTCGTGCTTCGCCGCCATCGCGTCGAGCAGCGCGCCGGTGCCGTCGCGCGAGCCGTCGTTGATGGCGATCACCTCGAAGTTCGGATAGCGCTGCGCCAGCGCGGCGCGCAGCGTTTCCTCGCCGTTCTTCTCCTCGTTGAAGCACGGCACCAGGATCGAGATGAAGGGCTCGCCTGCCACCTTGGGCGGCTGGCGATCCTCATCCCAGGACCACTTGCGTTCCCAGTGCCACCAGTAATAGACGCCGCCGGCCATCCACAGCCCCGACATGAACAGCGGGTAGAAGAAGACGAAGGCAAGCAGCAGGTCGCCGGTCGCCACCACGGCCAGGCCGATCGGCAGGCCGAGCGCGATGCACAGGACGATCAGGGCAAATAGACGTTCGATCATGGCGCGGGATACCAGGCGTTGGACAGCGCCGGCCGGATCACGTCGAGCCGAGGCTGGTTGTTATGGAAGTCGTCCGGGTAGTAGCCGAAGCTGCGGGCGCCGCGGCGCTGCAGGCGCTGCATCCAGCCCGCCAGCACGGCGCTGTCCACCGGCGGCGCATCGGCCTTGCGCCAGTCGCGGCCCTGCAGCTCGAACACCGTGCGGCGCAGCGCGCCGGGACGCCGGGCCACGGTGTCGACCAGCGAGTCCAGCCAGGCGTTCTCCTTGCCGGCCGGGACCTGCTCCATGTAGGGCATGGCCATCGGCGCGGTCCAGTCGTAGGCGCCGAGGAAGTCGTCGAGGTTCTGCGCGAACCAGGCCTCGCTCTCCGGCTGCAGGATCGGCGCGGCGAAGATATTGCGCGCGGTCTTGATCGCCGGGCCGCGAATGGCGCGCACCTTGGCGGTCAGCTCGTGCGTGAAGTCGACCAGGGCACGGCTCTTGAATCGCGTCCAGCGCTGCATCGTTTCCGGATTCGCGCGCAGGGCCTCGATCGAGTCGGGCAGCCCGGCCTTGCGATATGCCGCGAGGGCCGGCGCGCTGGCATCCTCGAAGTCGCTCAGCAGCGCGTCGTCGTGGAACAGGATGCCGTCGAACATCGCATGGCGCGCCAGGTCCTCGTACAGCTCGCCGATGCGCTGGCGGGCCACCGGATCGAACGGCGACAGGCGGCGGTACTGCTTCGGGTCGACGTCGGTGCGGCCGCTCTCTGGATCCCAGCGCGTCACGCGGGCGATCGACTTGTCCAGGTCCAGGCTCAGCACCGGCATCCACGCATAGAGCTTGACGTCGGCGCGGTTGCGCAGCTGCCAGGCCACGCGGTTGAACAGGTCGGCGCGGACCGGCAGCACGCGGTTGGGAAAGTAGACCGACTTCACCAGGCCGCTGGCATCCGGATCGGCGAAGGCCTGCAGGAACACCGTGTCGATCTTCAGATCGAAGATGCGCTGCACCAGCTTGTCCAGGTTGCGGTCCATCTGCGCCGGATCGGCGTCGTAGACGTAGTCCAGGTCCACGTGGGCGACGCGCATGGTCTGCTGCTCGTCCATGTCCACCACCGACTGCGCGAAGCTGCGCAGGCCCGGATCGTTGGCCAGCAGCATGCGGGCGCCCGACATCATGCGATCAACCCTGGCCAGTCCGTCCTCCAGCGTCAGCGCCATCTGGTAGCCGTTCTCGCCGATGATGCGCAGCGCCGTGCCGCCCTCGGCGCCATACGGCCAGATCCAGACGCGCACCGGCTTGCCGGTGATGCGGTGAACCTTCTCGGTGATCCGCTTGACGTCGTTGCGCACGCGGGCCTCGTAGGCGGCATCGGTCTCGTACTTGCCGGTCTGCTTGTCGAAGGCGCGCACCGCCGCGACCGGCTGCGTGTTCCCTTGCGGGTTGGCCAGCACGCCGTAGTGATGCGCGTCGGTGTGCGCGCCGATCTCGACCAGCCCCGAGGCGGCGATCTCGCGCACCTGCTGCCAGGTCAGCATGCGATCGCGCTCGGTGGGCTTGCCGCCGAAATCGACCGGCTCGGTATCCGGCGTGTCGAGCCACACGCCGACCGGTGCCAGCACGGCGGGCCAGCGATAGGCCTTCAGGATCGGCAGCACGCGCGTATAGAAGCTGCGATAGCCGTCGTCGAAGGTCAGCAGCACGGCGCGGTCGGGCAGCGCCGGCCCGCCGTTGCGCGCGGCGAGGATCTGGTCGACGGTGACCGGCCGGTAGCCGTTCTCGCGCAGCCACGCCAGTTGCTCGATCAGATGGTCGGTGCGCACGCTCAGGTAGGCCTGGTCGGCGTCCTTGTCCTCGACGTCGTGGTACGCCAGCACCGCGACATGGTTGCGCGGCCAGGGCTGCTCGGCGTTGGCGACGGGGCGTTCGGCCGGCGGCGTGAACACCGGAATGTCCTTGGCGCAGGCGGCCAGCAGCATGGTGGCGACAGCCAGCAAGAGCAGCAGAAAAGCGCGATAGGGGCGCATCAAGGTTGCGTCCATGGCATGCATCCCGTTCAGAATCGATAGGTCAGGTCGAACACGATGCGCAGTTCGCGCTCGCGCCGGCCGTCGTAGGGGCGGCTGGTGCCGGTGATCGTGGCGCCGACGTCGAACACGTCGTTGGCGCGGAAGCGCTGGCCGTAGCCGATCAGCATCATGGCGCCGGTGCCGAAGCCGCGTTGCGCGTAGGCGCCCACGCCGGCCAGGAACTGCTGCTCCCAGGCGGTCTCGTAGCGGCGGTACAGCGTGTGGGTCAGCCGCACCGACGGCAGCATCGTCAGGTCCGAGCGCGGGTTGTAGTACGGCGTGTCCTCGCGCGTATTGCGCGAGGCCCACAGATCCACCAGCAGATCGGCCTTCAGATGCGGCGCGGTGTAGAAGCGCTGCACGCCGGTCACGCCGGCCTCGAGCCGGTCGTTGCCGTCGCTGAAGCGCGACGGCGCCACCGTGAACAGCCATTCGCTGCGCTCGCTGGCGCGGTAGCGCGTGAACACCGACAGCGTGTCGGCATAGATGCCTTGCTTGAGCGCGCGCAGCGGCGTGCCGGTCGAGCGCAGCGCGCCCGATGCGCCCACCTGCCAGCGGTCGTCGATGTCGTACTGCGCCGACAGCCGGCCGCCGGCACGGCCACCGCCGCCATACGAATGCGTGGAAACCTCGCCCTCGAGGGTCAGGTCGCGCACGCGGTACTGCACGCCGGTACGCGCCCAGCGGTAGTCGACGTTGCCCTCGTCGAAGCGTCCGGTCGCATAGCCGATACCGCCGAAGGCGCGCCAGTCATAGTTGATGGGCGGGCTGTACAGCACGGCCTCGATGCCGAAGTTGCCGTTGCCGACCACCTCGCTGTCATTTGCCAGGCCGCGATAGCCCTCGATGCGCAGTTCGGCCTTGTTGTGCACGTTCCATTCGCGATCGAGGCGCTTGACGGCCAGGTCCTCGGGATAGCGGGCCAGCGTGTCGTTGCGCAGCATCTCCGCCTGGCGCCACTCCTGCAGATCGAGCGCGGCGTGGCCCTGCTGGACCTCGAGCGGCACGCTGCGCGGGTCCAGCGTTTCGGCGAGCTTCAGCTCGCTCTCGGCGCGGCGCGGCCAGGCGCGCGCCCGGTAGACGTCGGCCAGCGCGACGCGCAGGCCCGAGTTGGCCGGCGCCTTCTGCACCAGTTCCTCCAGCTGCTGCTGCGCGTCGATGGTGTCGTCCGCCTGCCGGCGCGATTGCGCACGGACCTGAGCGGCGTCCAGCCACAGGTCGTTCGGCTGCGCGGCCGGCTGGCCCTGCACCCAGCGCCAGCGCGGCTGCTCGGCGCTCGCCTGCTGCACCACGTCGCCGGCCGGCGGGAATTTCTCGGCCTCGGCGTGCGAGTAGTACAGCCCGGTCTGCGCCGCCAGCCGCGCCTCGGTGTCGCCCTCCGGCGGATAGGCCTCGCTCAGCGCCCGCTGATACAGCTGCTCGGATTGTTCGGGCTGGCGCAGATACAAATAGGCGGCGGCGACATCGGTCAGCGCGTAGGCCGGCACCTGCACGCCCTCGGCGCGCAGCGACTCGTATTCGTCGACCACCTCGCGCATGCGCACGCGGGCATGCAGCGCGGCCAGCCGGTCGACGCGCGCGCGGCGCAGTTCGCTCTCGCCCTGCGGCCCGAGCGCGCGCAGTTGCGGCATCAGTTCGTCATAGCGCGCCAGCGCGCGGTCGGCGATGGCGAAGCGCTCGGCCTCGGTGCGGGTCGGCTTGTCGGCAAGACGCACCTGCTCGGCGACCGCGTCCAGCTGCAGCGACAGCCAGTCCATCCGGTCCAGCAGGCCGGGACGCTCGCCGGCGATGCGCAGCGCGGCCTCCGGCAGGCCGGCATGCTGCAGCGTGCGGACGTATTCGCGCACGATGTCGTTGCGCTGCGGCGCCAGCGTATTGGCCTTGTCGGCCTCGTACAGCGCCTCGTAGGGTTCCCGGGCGCGGATATGGGCGTACGCCAGCGCGATGCGGGCATCGGCGTTCGACGGCTGGCGGCGCACCAGCGCCCGGCCGGCGGAGATGGCGTCGGCGGTGCGGCCGCTGTCGGCCAGCGTCAGGATCTCGCCCAGCACGAAGTCCTGGCGCGCCGGGAAGCGCTGCTGGCCTTCCCGGTAGCGCGCCAGCGACGCGTCCCACTGGCGCTCGTCGCGATGCGCGCGGGCCAGCGCGGCCAGCGCCTCGGGGGGCAGTTGCGCGGCGTCGCCCAGCTGGCGGTACGTCTCGAGAACCTCGGCCGGGCGACCCGCCCAGCCGGCGATGATCATGCGGTCCCAGGCGGCGCGGCGATCGGTCGGTGCCTGCGCCAGCCGCTCGCGCAGCGCGGTCAGGGCCGGCTCGTGGTCGCCGGCGCGGGCGCGCTGGATCAGGGCATCGTATTGCTGGTCGGCCTGCGCCGGTGCGGCATGCGCCGGCACCGCCAGGCAGGACATCGCCGCCGCCAGCCCGACGGCCAGCTGCACCGGGGTACGCCGCCGCAACGTCTGCAAACGGCGGGTATCGGCCGGAACGCGGGCAGGAGAGCGCGAATGACGCGTCATCAATGACTCCATGGGGACTCCGCAGCCTGTCTCGCTGTGATGGTCAAGCGCCCGCGGCGTGCCATCGAAGCGCGCACGCGAGTCCGTTATCGGCTAGGAAGAGGCGGCACGAGGGCACGGAACCCGATCGGGTCTGTCCCGCCTGCGGAGATCGACGGGGGAGGACCTACGGGATCCGGCGGGCACCGAAGAACCGCGCCGGATGGCCATCCGCAGCAGGGATGGCGTCGTGCAACCGCAAGCGCAAATGAAGCGCAAGGTGCGGAGCCGCAAAACTTCGCAAAGTGTAGTGAAGAAGCTGAAAATCGATTGTGAACGATGGAAAACACGCCAAATTCCGCCGCCGCAGCCCCCTACCTTGGTCGGGGATTGCGGGACGGGCCCGCCGCCGGTCGGCGCTCGCGCTCGACACCGGCATGCGAGGCAAGTTAAAGTAGCGACTTCGTTCCGGATGCGCGGTGTCCCACAGAGCGTCGCTTTCCGTGTAACCTCCTACACGCATCCCGAATCACCCGATCCCCGATCACCCAATCGCCTGACGCAGAACCACGATGACCTTCCGGGCTCCGACCGTTTCGTCGCATTCGTCCCGTTGGTGGCGCTTCCACTAGGAAGCGGCACGTCGTTGCGTTCTTGTTCGCACCTTGCCGCCGTTCCGGTTGGCAAACGTGCGGTCCGACAGCTCACCGGTGCGGCGGCTCCTAGATACCCCAGGAGATCTGCCGATGCCGTCGAATCCCTCCCCCGCTTCAATCGTTTCGAATTCCGCCGCGCGCATGCCTGCGCCGGGGACGCTTGCCGCTTCGTGCATTCATGCGTCCATGCGCGGTCCGTCCACGCACGCCGTACGCGCCTTCCGTTTCCACCAACATCAAGCCGGGTGAATCATGCTGCTGATGATCGACAACTACGACTCGTTCACCTACAACCTGGTGCAGTACTTCGGCGAGCTCGGCGCCGACGTGCGGACCCACCGCAACGACGAGATCACGATCGAGGAAATCGAGGCGCTGGCGCCCGAGCGCATCTGCATCTCGCCCGGTCCGTGCAGCCCGGCCGAGGCCGGCATCTCGGTGGCCGTGCTCAAGCACTTTGCCGGCAAGCTGCCGATCCTCGGCGTGTGCCTGGGCCACCAGGCGATCGGCGAGGCGTTCGGCGGCAAGGTGATCCGCGCCAAGCAGGTGATGCACGGCAAGGTCAGCCGCATCGAAACCACGCAGCAGGGCGTGTTCGCCGGCCTGCCGAAGGCGTTCGACGTGACGCGCTATCATTCGCTGGCGATCGAGCGCGAGACGCTGCCCGACTGTCTTGAAGTCACCGCGTGGACGCCCGACGGCGAGATCATGGGCGTGCGGCACAAGCAGTTTGCGATCGAGGGCGTGCAGTTCCATCCCGAATCGATCCTGTCCGAACACGGACACACGCTGCTGGATAACTTCCTGAAGGTGGCGCGATGAAACGGCTCGATGCCCCGCTCGCGCCTGCCCTTGCTGCCTCTGCCCTTGCCGCCCTTGCTCCTGCGCCTTCACGCGACCGATCGAACGAACCCCACGCCTGCGAGACCGCCATGCCCATCACGCCCCAGGAAGCGCTGACGCGCTGCATCGAACACCGCGAGATCTTCCACGACGAGATGCTGCATCTGATGCGGCAGATCATGCAGGCGCAGATCTCGCCGGTGATGGCGGCCGCGATCCTGACCGGCCTGCGCGTCAAGAAGGAGACCATCGGCGAGATCACCGCCGCCGCGCAGGTGATGCGCGAATTCGCCAACAAGGTCACCGTGTCCGAGCGCGAGCATTTCGTCGACATCGTCGGCACCGGCGGCGACGGCTCGCATACCTTCAACATCTCGACCGCGTCGATGTTCGTCGCCGCCGCGGCCGGCGCGCGCATCGCCAAGCACGGCAACCGCGGCGTCAGCTCCAAGTCCGGCAGCGCCGACGTGCTCGAGGCGCTCGGCGTCAACATCATGCTGACGCCCGAGCAGGTGGGCCAGTGCATCGCGCAGACCGGCATCGGCTTCATGTTCGCGCCGACCCACCATCCCGCGATGAAGAACGTCGCGCCGATCCGCAAGGAGATGGGCGTACGCACGATCTTCAACATCCTCGGACCGCTGACCAATCCGGCCGACGCGCCCAATATCCTGATGGGCGTGTTCCACCCGGACCTGGTCGGCATCCAGGTGCGCGTGATGCAGCGCCTGGGGGCGCGCCATGCGCTGGTGGTCTACGGCAAGGACGGCATGGACGAAGTGTCGCTGGGCGCCGCCACGCTGGTGGGCGAGCTCAAGGACGGCGAGGTGCGCGAGTACGAGATCCATCCGGAGGACTTCGGCCTGTCGATGATTTCCAATCGCGGCCTGAAGGTGGCCGACGCGGCCGAATCGAAGGAGATGCTGCTCGAGGCGCTGTCCAACGTGCCGGGCACCCCGCGCGAGATCGTGTCGCTGAACGCAGGCACCGCGCTGTACGCCGCCAATGTCGCCTCGTCGATCGAGGACGGCATCGGCCGCGCCCGCGAGGCGATCGCCAGCGGCGCGGCGCGCGCCAAGCTCGACGAGTTCGTGCAGGCCACGCGGCAGTTCCAGTAATCAGAGGCAAGCAAGCATGTCCGACATCCTGCAGAAGATACTGGCCGTCAAGGCCGACGAAGTCAGCGCCGCGCGCAAGCGCCGCGACCTGCCGAGCCTGCGCGCCGAAGCGGAAAGCCTGCGCGACGAGGCGGGCCTGGCACCGCGCGGATTCGGCGCGGCGCTGCGCGCGAAGATCGAGGCCGGCCACGCCGGCGTGATCGCCGAGATCAAGAAGGCGTCGCCGTCCAAGGGGGTGCTGCGCGAGCATTTCGTGCCCGAGGCGATCGCCGAGAGCTATGCCGGCCACGGCGCGGCGTGCCTGTCGGTGCTGACCGACGAGCATTTCTTCCAGGGCCATGCCGACTACCTGCGGCGCGCGCGCGGCGCCTGTCCGCTGCCGGCGCTGCGCAAGGACTTCATGGTGGACCTGTACCAGGTCTACGAGGCGCGCACCTGGGGCGCCGATGCGATCCTGCTGATCGTCGCCGCGCTCGATCCCGGCCTGATGGCCGAGCTCGAGGCCTGCGCGCACGAACTGGGCATGGACGTGCTGGTCGAGGTCCACGACGGCGCCGAGCTGGAAGCGGCGCTGCGGCTCAAGACCCCGCTGGTCGGCGTCAACAACCGCAACCTGCGCACCTTCGAGGTCTCGCTGCAGAACACGCTGGACCTGCTGCCGGCGATGCCGGCGGACCGGCTGGTGGTCACCGAGTCCGGCATTCTCGGACCGGACGACGTGGCGCGGATGCGCGAGGCCAATGTGCACGCCTTCCTGGTTGGCGAAGCGTTCATGCGCGCCAAGGACCCCGGCGCCGAGCTGGCCCGGCTGTTCGCCTGAACCCCGCCTCTGCTGACCCCGGCGCACCGACCGAACCGATGGCCCAGGAAATCGAACTGAAACTGGCGGTGCCCGATGCCGCCGCCGCGGCCGCGCTGGTCGCCTGGCTCGACGCCAATGCGCGCGCCGTCGGCGAATCGCATCTGCTCAACGTCTATTTCGACACGCCGGCCCATGAGCTGGCGCAGGCGCGCGCCGCGCTGCGGCTGCGCCGTGACGGCACCCGCTGGCTGCAGACGCTGAAGACCGCGGGACGCAGCGAGGCCGGGCTGGCGACGCGCAACGAATGGGAAAGCGAGGTCGCCGGCGAGGCGCTGGAGCCGGAGCGGCTGGAGACCGAGGCCCGCACGCTGCTCGAGCCGTTGCTGGGCCGCTTGCAGCCGGTGTTCCGCACCGATTTCGTGCGGCGGACCTGGCGGCTGCGCTGTCCGCTGACGGGCGCCGACGGAACGCAAGCCGGCACCGGGATCGAAGCCGAGATCGAAGCGGCGCTGGACGCCGGCGAGATCGCCGCGGTGGCGCAGGATGGCACCACGCCGGCGTCGGCATCGGCATCGGCATCGGCATCAGCATCGGCATCGGCAGCGGCGCGCGAGACGATCCACGAACTCGAACTGGAATGGCTGTCGGGCGACCCGTCGCAGGCTGCAGCGACGCTGCGCGCGCTCGGCGAGCGGCTCGGCGCGGTGGCCGCGCTGACGCCGTCGGACCGCAGCAAGGCCGCGCGCGGTTATGCGCTGGCGAGGCAGGCCGGTCAGGCGGATCGGGCCGGCTCGCCGGCGGGAGCCGCATGATGGGCCGCCGTCCGAGCCGATCCGCTGCCGCCGAAACCGGTCAGGGCGAGTTGTTTGCCGGCGCGGCGAGCGATGCCGGGGTCGACGCGCGCCCCGATGCACGGACCGACGCACGCGCCGATGCACGGACCGACGCACGCGCCGATGCGCGAGCCGCTGCACGGGCCGATGCACAGGCCGACGCGCGGGCCGATACGCGGGCCGATATGCGGGCCGATATGCGGGCCGATGCATCGGCCAATGCCGCCGCCGGCGCGCCGCCCCTCCAGTGGACTCCGCTTGCGGCCCAGGCCGACGCCCTGCCGCCGGCCTGGCGCGCGCTGCTGGCGCCGTGCCTGGCCACGCCCGCATGGCAGCGGCTCGCCGATTTCGTCGACGGCGAGCGCGCCGCCGGCAAGCCGGTATTCCCGCGCGACGTCTTCCACGCGCTGCACCTGACGCCGCCCGAGGCGGTCAAGGTCGTGATCCTGGGCCAGGACCCGTATCACGGCGTCGGCGTGGTCGATGGCGTCGAGGTGCCGCAGGCGCATGGGCTGGCCTTCTCGGTGCCGGACGGCGTGCGGGTGCCGCCGAGCCTGCGCAATATCTTCAAGGAGATCGCCGCCGAGTACGGCGATCCGGCGGTGGCGCGGCCCACGGCCTCCGGCAATCTGGAAGGCTGGGCACGCCAGGGCGTGCTGCTGCTGAACACCGTGCTGACGGTCGAGCAGGGACGGGCCGCCAGCCACGCCAAACGCGGCTGGGAAGCGGTCACCGACTGCCTGATCGCGGCGCTGGCGGCCAGCCGCCCGCATCTGGTCTTTCTGCTGTGGGGCAGCCACGCACAGGCCAAGAAGGACCTGCTGGCCGGCGAGCATTGCATCCTGGAGGCGCCGCACCCGTCGCCGCTGTCGGCGCATCGCGGCTTCCTCGGTTGCGGGCATTTCCGGCTGGCCAACGACTGGCTGGTGGAGCACCAGCGCGAGCCGATCGACTGGAGCGCGCACCAGGCGCGGGCGCCGATCGGTCGTTCCTAGGCGCGCCCGCCGATCCGACGCTCGCAGGCGCGGGCCTCGATCACTTGCGGGTGCCAGTCACTCTCGGGCGTCGATCACTCGCGGGCGCGGGTCGTTCTCGGGTGTCGACCACTGGCGGGCGCCGGTCACTCGCTGGAGCGCCACTCGAACAGTTCGAACTCGCCCTCGCCCGGCTCGACCTCCAACCGCTCGACCTTCGCCGCGGGCGGGCCCTGCTCCATCCATTCGCGCAGCTTCGCCAGCCGCTCCGGCGGCCCGTACGCCATCACCTCGACCGTGCCGTCGTTGCGGTTGCGTACCCAGCCGCCCAGGCCGAGATCGATCGCGAGGTCCTCGCAGGCCGCGCGATAGCCGACCCCCTGCACCTTGCCGTGCGCCACCATGTGCCAGGTTTCCATCGCCGTTCCTCCTTGCGAGTCCGTACACCCGTGCATCCGTACAACCCTAGACTAGTGCGATGACGCGGGTATGACCACCCCCGCGCGAGGCGGGCGGTCTTCAGCCTGCGCCCGCGGACCCCGGCGCCTTGCGTCCTGCGCCCTTGGGCCTTTGCGCCTTTGCGCCTTTGCGCCTTTGCGCCTTTGCGCCTTTGCGCCTTTGCGCCCTTGCGCGCTTGCGCCCTGCGTCCTGCGCCCCTCGGGCTCTCAGGCGCGCTGGCGGATCGCCCGGCCGATCGCGCCGGTGCGCAGCGCGATCTTGGCGGCGTCGGCGCGCAGCGCGCGCAGCCGGCGCTCCAGCACCGCGTTGGCGGCGCGGCCGGTCGAGCTCGCGGTACCGCCCGGTTCCGGCGCGCCGGCGGTCTGCACGAGCGTTTCGGTATGCCAGCGGTCGGCGGAATCGGCCAGCCGGGCACGGCGTTCGGTGGCTTCAACGAGCGCGGCATCGGCAGCCTCGGCCGCCTCGGTGTCGGCGGCCTGGGTATCAGCGGCCACGGCGGCTTCGGCGGCCACCGCGGCTTCCGCAGATTCCGTCGCTTCCTTTACTACGGCCATCGCGGCCGCCTCCCTTGCCTCCGCCACCTCCGTCGCTGGCTTTGCCTTCGCCGCCTCTGCAGGCGAGTGCGCTGCCGCCCCTGCGTCCACCGTCGCCGCTGTCGCCGCCGCTGGTTCGGCATGCTCGCCCGCCGCCGCGACCTTCGCAGCTGCGCCCTCAGCGGCCGCGGCCGGCTCCTCGGGCGGCGCCGCCCGCCGGCGGATGAACCCCGCGCCCCTGCCCTCGCCCCGATCGCCTTCGAGCAACCGCTCGCTGGCCAGCCGCAGGCTGCGGCTCGCCGCCTCGGTCGCTTCCTCGATCGCGGCGCGCGCGGCCGGCAGGTCGAGTTCGTCGGCGTGCTGGCGCACCTGGATGCGCGCCGCGGCGACATGGGCCGCGACCAGGTAGTTCTGCACGATGAAGCGGTTCAGGTTGTCGACCGCGCGGTGCCGGCTCCTGGGCTCGTCCAGCATGCGCTGGAACGAGCCGATCAGCGCCGACAGGCTGTCCATGAACTGCTTGCGCTCGACCCGATAGGCAAAGTCGTCGCGCGTCAGCCCGAGCAGCAGATCGCGCGTGGCGGCGATATAGCGCCGGTTCGCATTCAGCACGTTCTCGACCAGTGCCGGAATCGCGCGATATTCCCAGCTCGGCAGCACGAAGCTGAAGATCGACGCGATCACCCCGCCGATCACGGTATCGATCAGCCGCTCCCCGACCACCGTCGAGCCCGGCATCAGCAGATTGATCTGCACCAGCACCTGCACGCAGGCCGCGATCGCGGTGTAGCGGTACTTGATCGTGACGAAGGTCGCGCTGGCCACCAGCGAGACGAACAGCACAGCCAGCAGCACCAGCGGTTCGTGCACCACGCGCAGGATCGCCAGCGCGATGATGCAGCCGATCAGCGTGCCGATCAGGCGGTCGTTGTAGCGCTGCTTGGTCATGCTGAAGTTCGGCTTCAGGATGACGATGATGGTCAGCAGGATCCAGTAGCCGTGCGAGGCGTAGGGCAGATGGCTTGCGACCACCAGGCCAGCGGCGACCGCCATCGTGACGCGCAGCGCGAAGCGGAACACCGGCGCGCGCCAGTGCAGGTTGTCGCGCAGCACGCGCCATTCGTAGCGCTGGCGCGTCAGGAACGGCGTCATGTCGGGGCCGGGCAGCACCTGGCGTGGCTCGACCGGCGTGCGCGAGGCCACGTGCAGCTGCTCGACCAGCGCGATCGCGCCCTTGATCATGTCGAGCGTCTCGCCCAGCGCCGTCATCGCGGCCGGGTCGATATGGTGGTGCCGCAGCATCGCGATCTCGTCGGCGACCGCGCGCAGCGCCTCGCGATAGTCGACCTCGGCATACGACGGCCGGCCGCGCGTCACGTCGTAGGCGATCGCCTCGACGTCCTCGCACATCAGCCGGATCAGCCGCCGCAGCGCGTCCAGCACCGGCGTGCCGGCGAAGGTCTGGCGCAGCAGCGGGTAGTCGGTATTGGTCGACAGGATGTATTCGTACAGGTCCAGCATCCGCAGATGGACCTGCACCAGCAGCCCGTCGTGCGGCGTGCGGTTGCCGCGCAGCACCAGGTCGCGCGCCGCCTGCTGCCGCTCCGCGACCACGATCTGCTGGCGCACCAGCGCATTGAACTGCTCGTCGTAGTCGTTGCCGGCATCGTAGAAGCCGGCCTTGATCTCGAGGTAGCCGGCCAGCTCGTACAGCGACTCGGCCAGGATCTGCTGCTTGGTGCGCCGCTCCATCAGCCAGCTGACCGCCATCGCGTACGCCATGTACGCCGCCGCGCCGGCGCCGAACAGCAGCGCGTGCTCGATCGCCCGCCGCACGACGAAGTCCTCGCTCAACGTCAGCGTCATCACGAACAGCGTCGAGAACTGCAACGGCATGGTCTTGTTGCCGTACACCGTCATCATGCCGGCCAGGAAGGTGACCAGCACCAGCACGACCGGCAGCACGCGCGGGAACGGCGTCACCAGCGCGACGATCAGCGTCACCGCGGTACACAGCAGCACGCTGGCCAGCATCTCGTTGAACTTGTGATTCACCGGGCTGGGCAGGTCCATCAGGCTGGTACACAGCGCGCCCATCGACACCACCATCGCGGTCGGCAGGTCGGCCAGCTGCAGCGCGATCAACGTCGCGCCGATGACGCCCGTCGCCGATCGCAGCCCGCGATAGACGTAGTGCGAAAAAACGAAGGTGCGGGGATCGTGGGCGTATTGCATGCGGGCGCGGCGGGCGGCTACGGCGGACGAACTGCGGCGGACAAACTACGGCGGAAGGCCGGGCCGGTAGCTTACTGGCCCAGCCAGCGCGCGCGCAATGGATGGCGGCCGCGCTGGCGCCGATCGTCGCCTTCCTCGAGCTGCAGGCGATATTCCGTCGCCGGCTCCGGCGCGAAGGTGACCGGCAGCACGTGCAGCTCGTCGCGGCGGAACAGGTGGCAAGGCACGGTGTCGCCGGCGCGATAGCGCGCCAGCAGCTTGTCCAGCTGCCCCGCGCCGTTGGGCGTGACGCGCAGCCCGTCCACCGCGGCCAGCAGATCGCCGGCCGACCAGCCGGCCGCCTGCGCCGCGCCGCCGTCGAGCACCTGCGTCACGCGCACCCAGCCGTCCTCGCTCCTGGTCTTGATGCCCAGCGCCGCGGCGCGCGTCGGCTTGCGCGGTTCGGCCCGGATGCCGAAGGGCTTGAGCAGCGCGGGCAGCGGCAATTCGCCGGTGCCCTCGGTCCAGGCCCGCAGCTGCGTGGACACGCGCACGCCGGCCACCTCGTCGATCAGCGCATGCACCTCGTCCTCGGTGACGCCGCGCTGCACCGCGCCGGGGGCATAGAAATCGCGGCCATAACGGCGCCACAGCATCCGCATCACGTCGTCGAGCGAGCGGCGTCCGTTGGTGCGGCTGCGGATGGTCAGGTCCAGCGCCAGCCCGATCAGCGAGCCCTTGGTGTAGTAGCTGACGATCGCATTGGGCGCGTTCTCGTCCTGGCGGTAGTACTTGGTCCAGGCGTCGAAGGAGCTGTCGGCCACGCTCTGCTTGGTGCGGCCGCTGCCGCGCAGCACGCCGTTCCAGGTCTTGGCCAGCAGCTCGACGTATTGCTGCTCGGTGATGCAGCCGCTGCGCACCAGCATCAGGTCGTCGTAATAGCTGGTGAAGCCCTCGAACAGCCATAGCAGCGGCGTATGGGTTTCGGCCTGCAGCCGGTACGGCACGAAGGCCGCCGGCTTGATCCGCTTGACGTTCCAGGTATGGAAATACTCGTGGCTGCACAGGCCGAGGAAGCCGCGATAGCCCTCGCTGCTTTCCGGATTGCCGCGCACCGGCAGATCGCCGCGCGCGCACATCAGCGCTGTGCTGGCGCGATGTTCGAGGCCGCCATAGCCGTCGCCGGTGACCATCGTCATGAAGACGTAGCGGCGATTGCTGTCGAGGAACGGCGCACGTTCGCTGCGCGGCTCGAACAGCCGGATCTGTGCCTCGCAGATCCGCTTCAGGTCGCGGCAGACGCGCTCGATGTCGAGCTGGGGCACGCGGCCGGTGAACACGACGTCGTGCTGCGCGCCGCAGGCCTTGAACGTGCCCATCGTGAACTCGCCCATCTCGACCGGATGGTCCATCAGCTCGTCGTAGTCCGCGGCGCGGTAGCGGCCAAAGCCGTAGCGCTTCGCACCGCCGCGGCCGGGGGCTTCGGGCAGCGCGGTGGCGACGCGCCAGTTGCGATAGGCCTCGCCCTGCGGCGGATGGATATCGACGGTACAGGGGCGGTCGGCCTTGCCTTCGACGCAGAGGAACACCGAGGTCCCGTTGAAGAAGCCGTGGGTCTGGTCCAGATGCGCGGCGCGCACCGACAGGTCCCACGCGTAGACCTCGTACGACAGCGTCAGCGGGCCGCGCGCCGGGTCGATCGGCTCGGCCTGCCAGGTGTGCTTGTCGAGCTTGGTCAGCGCCACCGGCTGGCGCTTGGCGTCATCGCCGGCATCGCCGCCCGCATCGGCACCGACATCGGCGCGGATGCGCACGATGTTCCGCGCGAACTCGCGAATCATGTAGCTGCCGGGAATCCACGCCGGCAGCGAGAAACGTTGGCCGGCGGGATCGGGATCGTCCACCGTGACGGTGACCGCGAACAGATGCGCTTCGGGCTGAAGCGGGGCAATGGCGTAGTGGATCGGCTTCATGGCCACGATTGTAGCGTCACGGGCACGCGGGCCCGGCGCTGCGCGGCTGCGGGGCTGCGGCGCTGATGCGGTGATGAACTGATGCCGTGGTGCGTGGATGCGCTGGTGCAGCGGTGCGCTAGTGCGTTGGCGCTGCGTTGGCCCTGCGTTGGCCCTGCGTCCGTGCCGCGTTGGTGCCGCGTTGGTGCCGCGTTGGTGGCGCGTTGGTGGCGCGTTGGTGGCGGTTGGTGGCGCGTTGGTGGCGCGTTGGTGGCGCGGTGGTGCCGCGTTGGTGGCGCGGTGGCGCCGTGTTGGTGCCGCCGCCGTACGCCCGCCGCGCGCGGCACCGCCTCCGCCATCAACGATTGACGTCCACCACCACCCGCCCGCGCATGCCGCCCGCGATGATGCGCTGGCCCGCCTCGATCGCCTCGGCCAGGCCGATCTCCTGCGTGATCGCCGCCAGGCGGTCCGGCTCGAGGTCCTGAGCCAGCCGCGCCCACGCCTGCTCGCGCCGCGCCATCGGCGCCATCACGCTGTCGACGCCGTGCAGCGTCACGCCGCGCAGGATGAACGGCGCCACCGAGCCCGGGAAGTCCATGCCCTGCGCCAGCCCGCAGGCCGTCACCACGCCGCCGTAGCGCACCTGCGCGATGGCATTGACCAGCGTATGCGAACCGACCGCGTCGACCACCGCGGCCCAACGCTCCTTCTGCAGCGGCTTGCCCGGCGCCGACAGTTCTGCGCGGTCGATGACGTCGGCCGCGCCGAGCGCCTTCAGGAAATCTGCCTCGCCGGTCTTGCCGGTCGAGGCCACGACGCGATAGCCGAGCTTGCCCAGCAGCGCGATCGCGATCGTACCGACGCCACCGGAGGCGCCGGTCACCAGCACCTCGCCCTGCTCGGGCCGCACGCCGGACGCTTCCAGCGCCAGCACCGACAGCATCGCGGTATAGCCCGCGGTGCCGATCGCCATCGCCTGCCGCGTCGTCAGCGACTCGGGCAGGCGCACCAGCCAATCGCCCTTCAGGCGCGCACGCTGCGCCAGGCAGCCCCAGTGCGTCTCGCCGACGCCGTAGCCGTTCAGCACCACCTTGTCGCCCGCTTGCCAGCGCGGATTCGACGACTCCAGCACGGTGCCGGCACCGTCGATGCCGGCCACCATCGGCCATTTGCGCACGACCGGGCTGCGGCCCGTGATCGCCAGGCCGTCCTTGAAGTTGATCGTCGAATAGTCGATCTCGATCAGCACGTCGCCGTCGGCAGGCAGCTGGTCATCCTGCAGCGTCGAGATCTCGGCGCGGGTCGACGGCTTGTCGCCGTCGGTCTGGGTCAGCAGCAGCGCGCGGAAGGTCATGGTGGTGTCTCCTGTGGATGCGATCCGTTGTGCGATCCGTTGTGCGTTCTGCAATCCGGTCTGCGATCCGGTCTGCGATCCGTTTTGCGATCCGCAATGCGACCGTGCGGGCCGGAACGCCGTGCCGTCCATGCCGGCCCGCCGCGCCGGACCTCCGGGGTTTCTTACTTCTTCAGGCTCGACAGCTTGCGCTCCAGCGTGGCGACGTCGGCCGCGCCTGGAATGCGGGTGCCGTCGGTGAAGAACACCGCGGGCGTGCCGGTGACATTGAGGCTGTGGCCCAGCGCCAGGTTCTCTTCCAGTGGCGTCTTGCAATTGCCGGCGCCGCTCGGCGCGACCTTCGACAGCATCCAGTCGCGCCACGCCTTGGTGCGATCGGCCGCGCACCAGACCTGTTTGGCCTTGGCGGTCGAATCCGGCGACAGCACCGGATAGAGGAAGGTGTAGACCGTGATGTTGTCCATCTGCTGGAAGGTCTGCTCGATCTGCTTGCAATAGCCGCAGTTCGGGTCGGAGAACACCGCGACCTGGCGGCTGCCGTCGCCCTTGCTCCATTTGATCGCGCGCGACAGCGGCAGGTCGGACCACTTGATGCGATTGATCTCGGCCAGGCGCTGCTCGGTCAGGTTGGTGCCGCTGCGCGTGTCGAGCAGCTCGCCATTGAGGATGTAGCGGCCGCTCGCATCGGCGTAGACCAGCTGGCCGCCGATATTGACTTCGTAGAGTCCGGCGATCGGCGTCTTCTCGACGCTCTTGATCTCGGCGCGGCCGCCCAGCATCTTCTGCACATTGGTCTTGATGCGCTCCGCGGTCGGATCGGCCGCCGCCAGCGCCGGATGCGCGAAGGCGGCAGTGGCCACGGCGAGCGTCAGCACGGCCATAGCGCGCGCGGCGCGCTCGGTCAGCACGTTGGACCGCGTGATGGAACGCAGCGGGTTCGGGCGGGCGGAGCGCCCGAGGGAATACGACATGTTGACTCCGGGTTCTGGTTGGCTCGGATGTGGGTGGAGCTGGCGGCTTGGCCGCGGCTTATTTCGGATCAGCGGGATCAGTGTCGGATCAGTGGGATCGGTCGGATGCGTGGGTTACGCGGAGGCGGCCGGTTCGATGGCGCCGGCGTTTAGCCCAGCGCCCGTCCGATCAGGAACCGCTTCAGCAGCGCCTGCGCGCCCACGGCACGCATGCCGGTATTGCGGACCATCCGCGCCACCCCGCCCTGCAGCGAGAACAGCCGATGCAGGCCATCGGTGGCGGCCGTCAGCGACAGCAGGTCGGTGGCGCGCGCGCGCTCGTAGCGGCGCAGCAGTCGCAGGTCGCCTTCGTCGCGGAACGACTCTTTGGCGGCCATCACGCGGCCAAGTTCCGCGACATCGCGCAAACCGAGGTTCATGCCCTGCCCGGCCAGCGGATGCACCACGTGGGCCGCGTCGCCGACCAGAACCACATGCGGCTGCACCACGCAGTCGGCATGCTGCAGCACCAGCGGGAAGGCCTGCGCGGGCGTCACGCAACGCAGCGCGCCGAACTGGCGGCCGACCGCACCGCTGGCCGCGTCCATCGCCGCCTGTGCCAGCTGCTCCGGCGCCAGCGCCATCAATTCGCGCGCATGGGCCTCGTCGGCCGACCACACCATCGACAGGTAATTGCCCGGCAGCGGCAGCATCGCCAGGATTTCGCAGTTGCAGGACTCCTCGTCGGCCAGCAGCTTGGGCGGCGCGCCGAGGAACCACTGCCACGCGGTCGCGTGATGCGGCAGCTCGCAGGCGAAATTGGCGACCACGCCCGACTGCCGGTAGCGCCGCGTGCTGACGCCGATATGGCACTGGGTCCGCACCCAGGAGCGCGCGCCGTCGGCGCCCACGACGCAATTGGTACGTACGCGCGCGCCGTCGGCCAGCGTCAGCGTGACGCCCAGCTCGTCGCGCTCGAAGCCGGTGGCGGCCTGCTGGTACCAATGGACCTGATGCTGGAAGCGCAGCGCGGTGTCGAGCACGCGCTCGACATGGCTCGATTCGATGATCCAGGCCAGCTCCGGCACCGCGGCCGCGTAGGCCGAGAAATGCAGATCGCCGGTCAGCCCGGCATCGTCGCGCGCGGCGGTGTCGTCGCCAAACACGCGCATGTCGCGCACCGGCTGCATCCGCGCCGGCTCCAGCGCCTCCCAGATCCGCAGCCGGCTCAGCAGCGCCTGCGAGCTGGCCGAGAACGCGTAGACGCGGCTGTCCCACTCGCCCTCGCCCAGCGCCGGCGCCGGGGTCGAGCCGTTTCCGGGCCGCGGCGCGATCAGCGCCACCTGCATGCCCTGCTGCGCCAGCAGCAACGCGCAAGTCTTGCCGACGATGCCGCCGCCAACCACGGCAATCTGGAAATGGGAAAACGAGGTCCGCGTGGACGCGCTGGCTCTGGTCATGGGGCGATTATAGCCAGCGGCTTTGAGGGGTCACCCGGTGCTCACCCGGCGGACGGGCGAGCCCCTTGGTACGGGCGGCTCGGACGGGCGAGCAAGCCTCCTGGCATGGAGGGCTCGGACGGTCGGGCAAGCCCCCTGGCACGGGCGGTTCGGATGGGCGGGCAAGCCCCCTGGCATGGGCGGTTCGGACGGGCGGGCAAGCACCGTGGCATGGGCGGCTCGGACGGGCGGGCGTCCGGACGGCCATCCGCTAGAATACCGGCTTTGCCATCGCTTACCGCCCGGAACACCATGAGCCTCAAATGCGGCATCGTCGGCCTGCCCAACGTCGGCAAGTCCACGCTGTTCAACGCCCTGACCAAGGCCGGCATCGCCGCCGAAAACTATCCGTTCTGCACCATCGAGCCCAATGTCGGCGTCGTTGAAGTGCCGGATCCGAGGCTTAAGGCCCTCGCCGAGATCGTCAAACCCGAGCGCGTCGTCCCGGCGACGGTCGAGTTCGTCGACATCGCCGGCCTGGTGGCCGGTGCTTCCAAGGGCGAAGGCCTGGGCAACCAGTTCCTGGCCAATATCCGCGAGACCGACGCCATCACGCACGTGGTGCGCTGCTTCGAGGATCCCAACGTGATCCACGTGGCCGGCAAGGTCGATCCGCTGTCGGACATCGAGGTCATCAATACCGAACTGGCGCTGGCCGACCTGGCCACCGTCGACAAGGCGCTGGCCCGCTACGTCAAGCCGGCCCGCGCCGGCGACAAGGAAGCGCAGCGCCTGGTCGCCGTGCTGGAGAAGGCCCAGACCGTGCTCGACCAGGCCAAGGCCGTGCGCACGCTGGACCTGGCGCCCGAGGAATGGGACGCGCTGCGCCCGTTCTGCCTGATCACCGCCAAGCCGACCATGTATGTCGCCAACGTGCGCGAGGACGGCTTCGAGAACAATCCGCACCTGGACGCCGTGCGCAAGTACGCCGAGACCACCAGGTCGCCGGTCGTCGCCGTCTGCGCCGCGATCGAAGCCGAGATCGCCGACCTCGAGGACGAGGACAAGGCCGTGTTCCTGGCCGACCTCGGCATGGACGAGCCGGGCCTGGACCGCGTGATCCGCGCCGGCTTCAGCCTGCTTGGCCTGCAGACCTACTTCACCGCGGGCGTCAAGGAAGTGCGCGCCTGGACCATCCACGTCGGCGACACCGCCCCCAAGGCGGCCGGCGTGATCCACACCGACTTCGAACGCGGCTTCATCCGCGCGCAGACCATCGCCTTCGAGGACTTCATCGCCTTCAAGGGCGAACAGGGCGCCAAGGAAGCCGGCAAGATGCGGGCGGAAGGCAAGGAGTATGTGGTCAAGGATGGGGACGTGATGAACTTCTTGTTCAACGTCTGACCGCCCGACTTCAACGCCGAGTCGTCTTCAAGGGGCTGCGCCTCCATGGAATCACCATGGTTCCATCAGCCAGCCCTTTTCGCTTCCCACCAACCGGTCCGTCAGCGCCAGGTCGTCCATGAACGCATCGTCATGCGACACGACCACCAGCGCGCCTCGATAACTGCGCAACATCGCCTCCAGCGCCTGAATCGATGGCAGGTCGAGGTGATTGCTCGGTTCATCGAGCAATAGCAGCTGCGGCGGGGCTTCGGCATAAAGCAGGCAGGCCAGGGCACCCTTCAGCCGTTCCCCGCCGCTGAGGGAACCCGTCGGCGCGGCGATCTTCTGCGCATCGAGCCCAAGCTGCGCCAGCCGCATGCGCAGATCGCCTTCACTGGTGCTGCGATTGACCGCCATCAACTGCTCCAGCACCGACTGCTCGGGACGCAGATTGGCCAAGCGCTGATCGAGATAGGCGCTCTCCTGGGTGACCTTGCAGGTCCCCGCCAACGGGGCGAGATGGCCGGCCATCACCTTGAGCAGCGTCGATTTGCCACAACCGTTCGGGCCGACCACGCCCACGCGCTGCTGCCCCGTCAGGATCAGGCTGATTCGGCACGCGGCTTCCGATACGAACGGCAGCTCCACCGCATCGAGTTCCGCCACGCGCCGCTGCGCTGCCTGCATGACCGGCAGCGAATGCAGGCTGATTGGCGCCTCGTTTTCGACTTCCTGCGCGGCTTCCCGAATGCGCTCTGCGACCTGCTGCAGGGCCGCGGCCTGCTGCTGGCAGCTTGCCGGCGGAACTCTCGCTGCGCTCCTTCTGGCGACCGAGCAGGATCTTTGCCTGATTCGCTTCCTTGCCGCGCCGGTCGCCGCGTGCCTGCCTTCGCTGCTGCCGCTCGCGCTGTTCGCGGATGGCAATCTCTTCGCGCTGGCGGTCCAGCTTGCTTCGCTCCAGCTGCTGCAGGGCATTCTGCCGCTCCTGCACCTTCGCCTCGGCATAGAACGAATAACTGCCGCCGTAGCTACGCAGACCCAGGGAGGACAGCTCGACGATCCGCTCCATCGCTTCGAGCAGTTGCCGATCGTGGCTGACGATCAGCAGCCCGCGCGACCAACGCCGCAATTGTTCGATCAGCGCTTGCCGGTTGGGACGATCCAGATGATTGCTGGGCTCGTCCAGGATCAGAAAGTCCGCGTCGGACAGCATGGCGCCGAGCAGGGAGACGCGCATCGCCTCGCCACCGCTGAGACGGCTCGCCGGCGTGGTGGCCTCGAGATGGCTCAGGCCATTGCGTTCCAGTTCATGCCGCAGGCGCTGGCGAATATCCCAACGCTCGCCAACGGCGTCGAAGTCTTCCGGCGCGCTGCTGCCCGCCTCGATGCGCAGCAGCGCTTCCAGCGTGTGCTGCACGCCGGCCAGGCTGGCCACCGTGGCATCGGCTGGAGCGGATATTTGCTGGGCAAGGTAATGCACGCTGCCGGAGCGCAGGCACCGTCCGCTGGCCGGCTCCAACTGTCCGGCAAGCAGTCGCGCCAGGATGGTCTTGCCAACGCCATTGCGTCCGACCAGGCCGGTGGGGCGCTGGTCGAAGGTTTCGCTGAGCTGGGAAAAAAGCGTCCTGCCATCCGGCAGGGCGTAGGACACGCTTTCTAGCGTGAGATAGGGATTCGTCATGCTTCAATTCCAGGGATGCCAAGCACTCCCCCTGCTGCAGGGGCTGGTGGAGACTGGCCGTCATATCGACGGCGGCATCAATGGCGCATGGGACGAATACCTCGGTGAGATTAACGAAGGTCGGATTATAGCGGGGCGGATGAAATTGACGGGTTGGCCGCGTTCATGCAGCTGACTTCAACCGCCGCACGTGCAGTCCATCGCGCCGCTGATCGACCTGCCACAGGTCATACGCGGCCTGATGCGCCAACCACGATTCCGCGCTCTTGCCGAAGGCCATTTCGAGTCGCACCGCCGTTTCTGGCGTGATCGGAGCACGGCCGTTGACGATCTCGGACAGCGTTTTCCGCGACACGTCCAAGGCAGCGGCCGCCTCGGTGATGGTCAGCTTCAGCGGCTCCAGCCAGAGCTCATGCAGGATCTCGCCAGGATGCGGGGGGTTATGCATGCGCATGGTGTCTCTCCCTTGGGATGCGAATGATTTGAAGCGAAGGAGATTGCCCCAACGCGCTGCACACCTCTTCCGAAAACGGCCTTCAAACCCTCACCACCACCTTCCCAAACTGTTCATTCGATTCCAGATACCGATGCGCCTCGACGATCTGGTCGAACGCAAACGTCCGGTCCATGGCGGGTCCCTGTTGCCCCTGAGCAGCCGTTGCCATTCGTACCGTGAGTGGCACTCGGATCGCGGCGTTTTTCGGTAGAATTTTTCGTCCCGCGCGGGTAACGTGGCGATCACCGATACTGAACCAGACGGAGGCACACGTGGACCTTACCGGCATCGGCCTCTACACCTTCCAGGAAGCATCGAAACTCACAGGCATTCCGGCCCGCGACCTGCGCCGCTGGCTCGATGGCTATGCCTATCGGCGCAAGAGAGATCGCGGCACGGTCCCGGTCCGTCCGTTGTGGGAACCTGAGCTATCGCGCGCGGAAATCGACGGGATCAGTTTTCACGATCTGCTCGAGGTCCGCTTCGTTCGCGCCTTTCGTCAGCACGGTGTCAGCTTGCAGACCATCCGGCTGGCAAGCGAGAAGGCCCGTCAGCTATTCAACTTGCCCTACCCTTTCACGTCGCGTCGCTTTCAGACAGATGGCCGGACGATTTTTGCATCCGCGGTGCGTGAGACGGGCGAAATCGAATTGTTGGACCTGATCCAAGGACAGTACGCGTTCCAGAAGATCATCGAACCGTCTCTGTATCAAGGCATCGACTTCGGCCCGGACGATACCGCGCTGCGCTGGTACCCGTCGCCTTGCAGCAAGGCAGTCGTACTCGATCCGCGAATCGCGTTCGGCAAGCCAATCGTGGCCGCGGGTCAGGTCAGGACGTCCATCCTTTACGCCTCATTCCTCGCCGAGAACGACAGGCAGTTTGTCGCCAGACTGCATGAGGTTCCCCTTGTCGCGGTAGACGCCGCCATCGCCTTCGAAGAACGCCTTGCCGCGTGAAATTCTTCGTCGACAACAACCTGCCCCCTGCGTTGGCGCGGGCGTTGCATGCGCTGTCCGACGTGCATGGGCATTCCGTCGCCCATCTAAGAGACGTGTTTCCAGAGAACACCGCCGACGCCGACTGGATCGAACGTCTGTCCAGGGAAGGCGGATGGTCCGTGGTGACGCATGACAAGCTGAACAAGGGTATCGAACGGGAAGCCCTGCGTCGGGCGGGCCTGATTGTGTTCTTTCTGGACCGGAGTTGGTCTAACCATCGATTCTGGGACATTGCCTGCAACCTGGTCCGATGGTGGCCACGCGTCATCGAACAATCGGCCGGCGTTCGCGGTGGCGCAGCGTTCAAGGTTCCGTACAACTTTTCCGGTAAGGGCCGGTTCGAGCAGGTCATGCTCTAGGGCCTGCTGGGTTATCTCCTTCAAACCCTCACCACCACCTTCCCGAACTGCTCATTCGATTCCAGATACCGATGTGCCTCGACGATCTGGTCGAAATCGAACGTCCTGGCGATGACCGGCCGCAGTTCGCCCTCCTCCAGACCACGCAGGATGAACGCCTTCGCCGCGGCGAGCCTTATCGGGTCGCCAGCGATCTCGTGAACCAGATACCCCCGCAGCGTCAGCGACTTGCTCAGGACCGTGAACAGCGGAAACGGCGTCGGCGCCGGGCTGAGGCCGCCGTATTCGATCAGCATGCCGCCGCGCGACATCGCGGCCGTCAATGGTTCGAAGATCGGGCCGCCGACCGCGTCGAGGACGACGCGCACGCCCGGCTCTCCCGCGATCTCCTTTAGGCGTGCTTCGAGGTCTTCCTCGTCCGAGGCCACCACATGCCGGGCACCGGCGTCGAGCAAGGCGGCCCGCTTCGCCGACGATCGCGTGATGGCGATCGGCACGGCGCCGACGCGATTGGCGATCTGGATCGCGGCGAGGCCGACGCTGCTCGATGCCGCCGTGATGGCCACGACGTCGCCGTTGCCGAGTCCGGCGATATCGACCAGCGCGCCATAAGCGGTCAGATACGGCATCCAGAGCGCCGCGGCGGCTTCCCAGCTCAGCGAGGGCGGATGCTTGACCACGAGCTCGGCGGGAAAGCGGACCAGTTCGCCATATGCCGGCCAGCGCACCATCGAGCGTGGCGGCACGATGCTGACGGCGTCGCCCGGCGCAAGGCCTTCCACGTCCGGACCGACGGATTCGATCACGCCCGCCGCCTCAAGCCCGAGCCCCGACGGCAAGTCCGGCGTCTCGATATAGCGGCCGGTACGCAGCAGAGACTCGGCGCGATTCAGTCCGAGCGCCTTGACGCGGATCCGCACCTCGCCGGCCGCGGGTTCCGGCACCTCGGCCGATTCGATGCGCAGGACTTCGGGCCCGCCATATTGGTGGAAACGAACGACACGAGCGGTTTGCATGGTTGGTTTGACTCCAAATCGAAGAGGAGGAATCCAGTATGATTTGGCGCCTAACCCGGATAAATAGCCGCTCCGGCACAACGGTACAAACCACCGGTTTTCAATATGGACCGCCTGACCAGCATGGCCGTGTTCGTCAAAGCCGTCGACCTCGGCTCGTTCGCGGCCGCCGCCGACGCACTCGGCATCACGGGTCCGATGGTCTGCAAGCATGTCCGCTTCCTCGAGGAGCGCCTCGGCACGCGGCTGCTGAACCGGACCACGCGCCGCCAAAGCCTGACCGACTTCGGACGCGCCTATTACGAACGCTGCCGCCTGATCCTGGCCGAGGCCGAGGCCGCCGACGCCCTGGCGGCCGATCAACTGGCCGAGCCGCGGGGCAAGCTGCGGGTCACGATGCCGGTGCATTTCGGCCGGCATTGCGCGATGCCGATCCTGCTGGACCTTGCGCGGCAATATCCGGCGCTGGAACTCGAGCTGTCGTTCAGCGACCGGCTGATCGATCTGGCCGAAGACGGCTACGACCTCGCGATCCGCACCGGAAGCCTGCAGGACCGGGCCGACACCATTGCGCGCCGGGTGGGTAGGCAGCGAATGATTGTCTGCGCGTCCCCCGCCTACCTCGGCCGGCAAGGCGAACCGCAATCGATCGACGACCTGCGCCAGCACCATGCGATCGTCTATCGCCGCTCCGGACCCGTCGCGCCGTGGCTGTTCCCTAGCGAGGATGGGCGGCCGGTGGAATTGCGGCCCACCGGCCGGCTGATGCTCGACGACCTCGATGCGATCGCCGACGCGGCGACGGAAGGCATGGGCGTCGCGTGGCTGCCATATTGGCTTGTCCGCGATCGGATTCACGCCGGAGCACTGCTTCAGCTGCTGCCAAATGAACCGACGTTCCTGTACGACGCCTACGCACTCTGGCTGCGCACGCCGCATCTCCCGCGCAAGGTACGGCTTGCGGTCGATGCGCTGGCGGCAGATTTGCCGAGATTGATGCAGTAGAAAAACGAGACTCGCCCACTGAGATGCAGCTTGCACTACCCATACCGCCGCAATTAGATTGCTCGAAGCGGTACGTAAGCGCGGGGGAAAAGCCGACACTGGCTGGCCAAAGTGGAAAGGCTCCCGGCGGCTTGAACTATGCGGGGTTTTCTTCGTGACGCGGGAGGCAGGAAACCCTCATGTATTTGAGTAACGCCGTCGAATAGTGAAGGCTGAAATTCCATCGTTTGCTCGGCGCGCTCCAACCGCTTGCGCAATGTAGCGTTCGAAATGGCCAGGTGGTTTGCAATGGCGGTCAGATCGTTGGCCATATTGGCAAAGACGCGGAGATAGGCCACCGCCTCGGCAAAACGACCCAACACCGTCTTGTCTTGTTGGCTTTCCTCTTCGTATGTTTCGAGCATCCGGTGCGGCTCGTTGGCCTCAGGCGCGCTGAGCGTCGCCGCAAACCAGTTTTCGTGCGTTCCGCCGTCATCATCCTCACTCTGTTCATCCAGTCTCACTGCGAAACGCAGACGCTTATCCGCGTACCTTACGAATCGATTGAACAGCCGAGCAAGGATCTGCTGTTGGAAGTCTCTGTCGGCCAGGTCCGGCTGCGGGTCGCGGTCGCGGCTCAGTTTGTCTGCAAGAATCCACGCTTCACCTTGTAGATCGTCCACGGTCATTTCGCCCCGCGACTGTTTCGCGATTCGAGCCAGGTCAGGAAGGATTGCAGGGATAAGTTTGGCGAAGAACGCGCCAGCGAGGTCAGAGGACATCGTTGCTCCGATAAACAACGTGCAGCCATTGACACCACAACACACTTGAGGCAGCGACAGCAGCGCGTCACCTATTGCTCCGCCGATACCCCATCCCCACCGCCACCCCACCCAACACCGCCACCGACGCCACCACCAGCCGCCACGTCACCGCCTCCCCCAACAGGACCACGCCACCCGCCGCGGCGATCACCGGCACGCTCAGTTGCACCAGTCCAGCCGTGGTCACCGTCAGACCCCGCAGCGCGACGTACCAGATGGCATAGCCCAGCGCCGAGGCGATGGCGCCGGACAGCACCGCGTACAGCATGCCTTCGGCATCGTGGCTGGCCCACGGCAGCGCGGCCAGATAGAGCGGCACGCAGCAGAGCGCGGCGCGCAGGAAGTTGCCCGCATTGGCGCGCACCGGATCGCGTACGCCCTTGGCGCGGATCGAGTAGACGCCCCAAGCCGCGCCCGACGCCAGCATCAGAAGCGCGCCCAGCAGCGGAGGCGCGGACAGGCCGGGCAGCAGCATGCCGACCAGTCCCGAGACCGCGATCAGATAGCCGGCCGTCTGCACGAGATGAGGCCGTTCGCCGAGCCACAGGCCGCGGCCGATCATCGTGACCTGCACCGCGCCGAACAGCAGCAGCGCGCCGGTGGCGGCCGATAGTTGCGCGTAGGCGTACGAGAAAAAGACGGCGTAGGCGAACAGTGCCAGCGCGGAACGCCAGTTGCCGCTCGATGCCTCGGGCGTTGGCTCGGCAGCGTGCGAGACGCCATGACGCAGCCGGACCAGCACCCACAGCGTGATCGCGCCAGACAACAACCGCACGGTCGTGAAGCTGGCGGCGTCGATGGTGGTGTCCCGCAGCGCAAGCCGGCACAGCAGCGAATTGCCGGCGAAGGCGAGCATCGACAGCGCGGTACAGCCGAGCACCAGCGGGACCGAGGGCGCGGTGCTCGACGTCTTCACAGCGGATGTCCTTCGGCGTCGCGCAGCTCCACCAGCAGCGCCTGCCCCTGTGCATCGACACGAAACGCGCCGAACTGCGCGCCCTCATAGCGGCGCCCTTGGCCTTCCTGGAAGAAGAAGGCATCCGTCGAGATATGGACCTGGTCCGTTCCCCAGCGCGACGGCCGCAGCTGGAAGCGCAGCAGATGCTCGCCGGCGACCAGCGGCTCGCCGCGATGCAGCCGTACGAAGCTGGCCTCGCCACGCGCGTCGAGCCGGACCACCGCGGTGCGGATACGGTCGTCGGTGGTCTCCAGCGCGCGCAGGATCGGCGCGCCGATGGCGAAATTCAGCGCCATATAGTCGCCCTGCATCAGCGAGCGCGGGTCGACCGGCGCCAGCCGCAACAGCACCACATCGCCACGCGCCAGCAGCCTTTCCTTGTCGATCACGCCCACGCCTGCGACCGCGAGCGTCAGTACCCAGGCAATCAGGATCCAACGTTTCATCGGCCGCCCTCCTCCGCGACGTCGGCGGTGCCCAGCGGGGGCCCGGGGCGCGCCAGCCAGGCGCGTGCAAACAGCACGACGATGCCGGCCGCTACCAGCGTTGCCGACTTGATCGCCAGCGTCCAGTGCAGCGCGCTGTAGTACCAGAGGAAACCGAGGCCGATGGTCGCAAGGCCGAGCCCGAGCCAGGACAGGGACGCCCTTCGCAAGGCCAGCCCGGTCGCGAGCACGCCTGCCACCACGGCAGGTGCGCCGATCATCAGCGCGGCACAGAGTGCGAGCACACCGCAGACCGCGGTGCGCCGGCGCGGCGATCCTTGCAGTCGGGCCGTCTCGACGATGCCAAAGCCGACCAGCAGCACCGCAAACAACGCGCCCGCCAGCCAATGCGGCACGCCGCGCGCCGCCGGTTCGGTGAAGAGGCCGAGGGGATGCCCGATGCCGGTCACGATCAGCGCGCCGAGCAGGCTGCAGGACAGCAAGGCGTCCGCGGCCGGGGCGAGCCGGTGATGTCGCCCGAGCGCGGCGAGCCGCACTTCGGCGACCGCGAACAGCGCCGCCTTCAGCGCGGCGACGGGCGCCAGCCAGACCAGCGCCCAGCCAATCCCCTGCCAAGGCGTGGACGGCCCCATCGCGATGGCGATGGTCAACGCGATTGCAATCGAAACCATCGCCGCAAGCGCGCACAACAAGCGATGCAGCCGGTTGCCGATCGCCGCATAGAGCAGCATCTCGCAGGCCGCGATGCCGCACCAGAACGCCGCGGTCTCTACCGCGCGGGCGCGGCCGAGCAGGTCGGCGGCGGCATAGAACGCGAGCCCCTGCCCGGTCAGGCTGCTGGCCAGCGCGAATTGCTCGAAGCCGGTATGGCCGGCGCGGCGCCGGTACAGCAGCGCGGCCAGTGCGATCAGCGCCAGTCCGCAGACGAGAATGGCGCCGCTGTTCTCGCGCGCGGCGACGAACACGGTGCCGAGCAGGAACAGCTGGAAGAAGACCGCGCCGAGCCAGCCGGCCAACCCCGTCAACAGACGCACGGACCAGGGTGCATCGGTGTCCGCCGGCGGTTGCCCTTCGACGGCGCCCTCGGCGGCCAGCTTGCGCCACAGCGCCTGCGCGGCCGCCGCCGGTCGCGCAGGCTCGTCCTGTTCACGGTACCGCGGCTCCCCGTTAGCCAGCGACGTCTGCGCATGACCGCGATGCAAGCGCATCAACCACGTCGCCGACACGGCCGACAGGCCGAGCGTCAGCAGGCCCAGCAGCAGGAAGCCGCCGAATTCCGCGCCGGCCTCGAACAGCAGGCGCCCAAGCCCCGCGACGATCAGCGCGATCAGGGACAGCGCAATCCCGCTCAGCACCAGCAGATCGACGTTGCGCCGCCAGAACCAGGCGCCGAGTCCCAGCAAGGCGGCCAGCGCGACGATCAGCATCGCGCCGTCGAAGCGGTCGCCGAACAAGGCGGCGAGACCGAGCCAGACCGCATGCGCGCAAGCGAGAAACGCCAGCAGCCGCACGCCGCCCTGGCCGCGCACGCCGACACGCGGCACGTGGGCGGACAGCACCAGCCATAGCACCAGCTGCAGCAAGGCGGCGGCAAGCAGCCACAGGCCGACCAGCTTGCCGTCCTCCACGCCGAACAGCAGCGTGAAAGGCAAACCGGCGCCGACTTCGACGCTGAAGAAGCGCAGCAGCGCGACATTGGCCAGCACCACCACCAGCCACCAATGCGGCGGGGCGTGCGCGGCCAGCGCCCAGGGCACGGCGAGCAGCGCCCACCAGGCGAACAGTTGCCACGCGTCGGCGCCGGTCTGGTAGACCTGTCCGATCACCGCCAGCAACGCCCCGGTGATCATTTGCGCGGCGAACAGCGCGGCGCGGCCGGCGGCGTCGCCGTCCGGCCGCCGCCAGGCGAAGGCCGCCAGCGCGCTGATCAGCACGGCGAGCACGCCGAAGCGGGTGAACTTGTGCAGGGCCTGCCAGTTGAAGGCGAAGAAGACGATCACGCCGGCGCAGAGCAGTGCCACACCAAGAGCGAGCAGCGCCCGTTGCAGCCAGCGGTGCCAGTCGGCAAGTCGCGGCTCGGTATCGGCCCAGGCCTGGCGCGCTGGCTCCATCGCCAGTCGCCCCTGTGCGCACCAGTCCGCCAGCGCGCGCCGCTGGGCATGCCGGATGTTCAGAGGGTGGGCTTGGCGATCGGTCGGCATGGGATGAGCAGCGCTCCGGAAAGGCGTTGGCTGCACTCTAGCAAAGCGCCGTGGTGGGCGCACGGTCAAAGGCGGTGGGGCGCAAACCAGCGAAGCACCGGGCTGTGCCGGTATGCTGTCGGCTTTTCCGGCTCACGGCTTGCGGTTCGCGGGACCGGGCCGCGGCACCGGGCACCGGGCACCGGGCACCGGGCACCGGGCACCGGGCTCCGGGCTCCGGGCTGCGGGCTCCGGGCTGCGGGCTCCGGGCTCCGGACTTTGGACTCTGGATCTGGACTCTGGACTCTGGACTCTGGACTCTGGACTCTGGACTCTGGACTCTGGGCGCAAGGCTCAGGGCTCAGGGCTCAGGGCTCAGGGCTCAGGGCTCAGGGCTCAGGGCTTAAGGCTTAGGTCCCGGGCTTGCGGTTCGGGCCCCCGGCTCCCGCTGCCCGTTCAGCCGCACCGTGATCCATCCCGTTTTCCGTTTCGATCACCAGACACCATGACTCTCGGCATCCTCGCCGCCCTGCATGACGAAATCGACGGCCTGATCGCCGCGATGCGCCACGACCACGCCCGCGCCACCGTGCATCGGATCGGCATGCGGGACTACTACGTCGGCGAGCTGTACGGGCAGCGCTGCGTGGTGGTGCTGGCGCGGGTCGGCAAGGTGGCAGCCGCGGCGACCACGGTGACGCTGATCCGCGAGTTCGCGGTCGACGGCATCGTCTTCACCGGCCTGGCCGGCGGCATCGGCGCGGGCGTGCAGGTTGGCGATCTGGTGATAGCCGATCGCACCGTGCAGCACGACATGGACGCGCGTCCGCTGTTTCCGCGCCATCAAGTGCCGCTGCTGGGCCGGGACGAATTCCCCACCGATCCAGCGCTGACGGCCGCGCTGCGCGAGGCGGCGCAGGCCTTCCTGGCGGAGGATCTGCCCAGCGCCGTGCCGGCCGCGGTGCGTGCCCGATTTGGCGTCACTGCGGGCGTCAGCGCGCCGAACCTGCATCTGGGCATGATCGCCAGCGGCGACCAGTTCATCGGCGCGCCGACCACGGTGGCGGAATTGCGGGCGCGGCTGCCGGGCTTGCTGGCGGTCGAAATGGAAGGCGCCGCGGTCGGCCAGGTCTGCCACGAATATGGCGTGCCGCACGCGGTCATGCGGACCGTGTCGGATCGGGCCGACGACAGCGCGCATGTCGATTTCCCGGCGTTCCTGGCCGAGGTGGCCAGTCATTACTCCGAGGGGGTGATCCGGCGGCTGCTGCCGACGCTGCGGTAGCAAACCCATGGCGTTGCCCCGAAACGGGGATCCGGTGACATTCGGGCTTGCTGCCGGCGATGGAAGACGCGAGGTCCTCGCTTGCGCGGAGAGGACGGCGTCAAGCCAGGGCGGGCCTGCCTTTGCTCAGCGGCCGCGCCGGGCGAACAGGCCGGCCAGCCCGACCAGCAGCGCAGCGCCGAGGATCGCGGCGGTCCAGCCGCTGAGTTGCCCGTCGATGAACCAGCGCAGCGCGCGGCCCAGGTAGAAGCTGGCGAGGGCGCCGACGCCACCGAGCAGCAGCGCCATCGCGACGGTCAGCCCCGGTCCGCGCGGATGCATCGCGCGCGCCACCAGTCCGACCACCATGCCCACCAAGAACGTCCCCAGCATCGCCCGCTTCCGTTGTTCGACTATCCGCTCGATCTGCCGCCGCCCCCGGGCTGCAGCGGCGTAACGATAACTCAACTCGGAACGCCGGCCGATACCCGACAGGCTCGGCCGGCCCCCGAACGCAAGGATCGCGCCCGGGCGGTATAATGCAAGCCGTCCCGGCGGCGCTCGACCAGGGCCCGAATAGATTCAAGACGCTCAAGACGCTCCGCAACCTGCGCAGGCAGTACGCAGGCGATGCAAGAGCAATATGTGCGCCGCCATGCCCAGCGCAGGCAAGCTGCCGCAAGGCCGGAATGGCCCGGCAGCCGGACAGCGACAAGTCCCCAAACCATGCAACTGCTCGCAATCGGAATCAATCACAACACGGCGCCCGTCTCGCTACGCGAACGGGTGGCGTTTCCGCTCGAGCAGATCAAGCCGGCGCTGGGGGCGCTGCGCACCCAGCTGGCCGGCAAGCGCGGCACCGAGGCGGCGATCCTGTCGACCTGCAACCGGACCGAGATCTACTGCGCCACCGACCTGGTGCTGTCCGGCTCGGAAGGCTTCGATCACACGCTGCGCTGGCTGGCGCAGCACCACAACATCCCTGCCGGCGAACTGGCTCCGCACCTGTACGCGCTGCCGCAATCCGAGGCGGTGCGCCACGCCTTCCGCGTCGCCAGCGGCCTCGATTCGATGGTGCTGGGCGAGACCCAGATCCTGGGCCAGATGAAGGACGCGGTGCGCACCGCCGGCGAGGCCGGCACGCTCGGCACCTATCTGAACCAGCTGTTCCAGCGCACCTTCGCGGTGGCCAAGGAAGTGCGCGGCCAGACCGAGATCGGCGCGCATTCGGTGTCGATGGCGGCGGCGGCGGTACGGCTGGGACAGCGCATCTTCGAGAGCATTTCGGGCCAGCGCGTGCTGTTCATCGGCGCGGGCGAGATGATCGAGCTCTGCGCGACGCATTTCGCCGCGCAGAGCCCGCGCCAGATCGTCGTCGCCAACCGCACGGTGGAACGCGGCGAGAAGCTGGCCGAGCAGCTGGCGGCACAAGGACTCAATACCGAAGCGATCCGCCTGTCCGAGCTCGGCTCGCGGCTGCACGAGTTCGACATCGTCGTCTCCAGCACCGCCAGCTCGCTGCCGATCATCGGGCTGGGTGCGGTCGAACGCGCGGTCAAGCAGCGCAAGCACCGGCCGATCATGATGGTCGACCTGGCCGTGCCGCGCGATGTCGAGCCCGAAGTGGCGCGGCTCGATGACGTCTTCCTCTATACCGTCGACGACCTCGGCGCGATCGTGCGCGAAGGCAACGCGATGCGGCAGGCCGCGGTCGCGCAGGCCGAGGCGATCATCGAAACGCGCGTCCAGCATTTCATGCACTGGCTGGAGACGCGCAGCGTGGTGCCGGTGATCCGCGAACTGCAGGCCAACGGCGAGGCGATGCGCCAGGCCGAGCTCGAACGCGCGCGCAAGATGCTGGCGCGCGGCGACGATCCCGAGGCCGTGCTCGAGGCGCTGTCGGGCGCGCTGACCCGCAAGTTCCTGCACGGTCCGACCCACGCGCTGAACCACACCCAGGGCGAGGACCGCGAGGCGCTGCTGCGCCTGGTGCCCGGCCTGTTCCGCCACAGCAGCCACTCCGAGCGCTAGCCGCGCTCGCCGCGGGCGTCCGCGCCGCCTTTGCGCCTTTGCGCCGGCGGCCTTGCCCGCACCGCCGCGCCCCGCCCCTGCGGCATCCGCCCGCATCAGGCGGCGCCCCGCACCAAGACGCCAAATCCGGATTCCGATGAAAGCCAGCATGCAAGCCAAGCTCGACCAACTGGCCGAGCGCCTCGACGAAGTCAACGCCCTGCTCGCGCGCGAGGACGCGACCGCGAACATGGAGCAGTACCGCAAGCTGACGCGCGAGCATGCCGAGCTGTCGCCGGTGGCCGAGCAATATGCGCACTACCGGCAGGCGCAGGACGATCTGGCCACCGCGCAGGCGCTGCTCGACGACCCGGAGATGAAGGCCTTCGCCAGCGACGAGATCGATGCCGCGCGCGCCAGGCTCGAACAACTGGAGGCCAGCCTGCAGACGCTGCTGCTGCCCAAGGACCCCAACGACGACCGCAACCTGATCCTGGAAATCCGCGCCGGCACCGGCGGCGAGGAAAGCGCGCTGTTTGCCGGCGACCTGCTGCGGATGTACACGCGCTATGCGGAGCGGCAGCGCTGGCAGGTCGAGATCATGAGCGAATCGCCGTCGGACCTGGGCGGCTACAAGGAAGTGATCGTCCGCATCGCGGGCGAGGCGGCGTTCTCCAGATTGAAGTTCGAATCGGGCGGCCATCGCGTGCAGCGCGTGCCGGCCACCGAGGCGCAGGGCCGCATCCATACCTCGGCCTGCACGGTCGCGGTGATGCCCGAGGCCGACGAGCTCGGCGAGATCGAGATCAATCCGGGCGATCTGCGCGTGGACACCTTCCGCGCCTCGGGCGCCGGCGGCCAGCACATCAACAAGACCGATTCGGCGGTGCGGCTGACCCACCTGCCGACCGGCATCGTGGTCGAATGCCAGGACGACCGGAGCCAGCATCGCAACAAGGACAAGGCGATGAAGGTACTGGCGGCCCGGCTCAAGGACATGCAACTGCGCGCGGCGCAGGCGAAGGAAGCCACCACGCGCCGCAATCTGATCGGCTCGGGCGATCGCAGCGACCGCATCCGCACGTACAACTTCCCGCAGGGCCGGGTGACCGACCATCGCATCAATCTGACGCTGTACAAGATCGACATGATCATGGACGGCGATCTCGACGAATTGGTGGGAGCGCTGGCGGCCGAGCACCAGGCCGATCAGTTGGCGGCGCTGGGTGAAGACGCGTAACGAGGCATAAAGACGCGTAAATACCGGCGGCGATAATCGCTACGGTTGTTTTCCGCCGGCAAAATACTTGTATTTCTTGTAAATGCCTGAAACAGCCATGGTAACGACATGGTTGGTCGCTATAATCGGAAACGGCTAACCCGGCACAAATACCGGGCGAGTCTTTTCTCGATAACGGACAAAAGGACGAAATCATGAAGAAACTGCTTGCGTTGTTGATGGTCACCGCTGCAGTGGCTGCTTGCGGCAAGAAGGATGAAGCCCCCGCCTCGTCGAACGTCGACAGCGCGATGGCGAGCGCCGCCGAATCGGCGAAGTCCGCCGCCAGCGACGCCGCCGCGGCTGCGGAATCCGCCGCCGACGCCGCCAAGGCCGCGGCCAGCAACGCAGCTTCGGACGTGTCCGCCGCCGCCGAGCGCGCCAAGGACGAGGCGGCTGCCGCCATGGCGAACGCCAAGGACGCCGCCAGCAACGCGGTCAACGAGACCGCCGACAAGGCCAAGGAAGCGACCAAGAACTAAGCCGTCGCCCGCGCCGTACCGAGCCCCGCCACGGCAGTGCGCCGGCGGGGCTCTTCTCTTTTGAAGGCGCATGGCGCATGGCGCTTGGCGCCGCGGCCAATACTCTCGCCCTCGCGCGCTTCACCTCCGACTGCTCCGATGACCGATTCCCCGTCCTCCGCACCGCTCCCCGCCGGCCCCCTGCCGGCGCAGGCGACGCTGCGCGAGGCCCTCGCCGCCATGACGCAGGCCGGGCTGCCGGCGCTGGAAGCGCGCATGCTGCTGACCCACGTGACGGGCCTGACCCGCACCCAGCTGATCACACGCGATACGCAGCCGCTCGACGCCGCCCAGCATGCCGCGCTCGCCGCGCTGCTCGCACGGCGGCTGGCGGGTGAGCCGATGGCCTATCTGGTCGGCGAGCGCGAGTTCTACGGCCGTCCGTTCCACGTCAGTCCCGCGGTGCTGATCCCGCGCCCGGACACCGAGATCGCGGTGCAGGCGGCCCTCGTGCGCCTGACCGGCACGCAGGCGCCGCGGGTGCTGGATCTGGGCACCGGCTCCGGCATCCTCGCCATCACGCTGGCCTGCGAACGGCCCGATGCGCAGGTCTGGGCAACGGACATCTCGCCTGCCGCGCTCGATATTGCGCGCGCCAACGCGGCGGCGCTGCGCGCCGACAACGTCCGCTTCCTCGCATCCGACTGGTATGCGGCCGTGCCGGCCGACGCCCGCTTCACGCTGATCGTCAGCAACCCGCCCTATATCGCGGCCGGCGATCCGCACCTGTCCAGCGGCGACCTGCGCTTCGAGCCGGTCGATGCGCTGACCGACCATGGGGACGGGCTGTCCGACCTCGCGACCATCGTCGCCGGCGCCGGCGCGCATCTGGAAGCGGGAGGATGGCTGCTGATGGAGCATGGCTTCGACCAGGGCGAGGCGGCCCGGCAATTGCTGCGCGATGCGGGCTTTGCCGAGGTCTTCACCGAGCGCGACCTGGGCGGCAACGAACGCTGCAGCGGCGGGCGGTGGCCGGGCGGGAACGCCGGGTAGAGGACTGGGTAGACGGCCAGGTACAGGGCCGGGCAGAGGGCCGGCGTCCACGCGCCCGAGGCCGGGTTCAACGAGGCCCCGGCGCGGGTCCAGCGCCTGAAGCCGCAGTCCGAATCCGGTAGAATCTTCCCGATCCCGCGCGCCACCCTTCGGCTTTTCATCCCATCGGCCGGCGCGCGTCTCCGATTCCATGGCGCGCGGTTCGCCTCAGCGCCAACCTTCCGAAGCGAAAATCATGAGTGACGTGCAACAAAAGATCGACCAGATCGTCAAGGGCCATCCCGTCGTGCTGTTCATGAAGGGCACGGCGCAGTTCCCGATGTGCGGTTTCTCCGGCCGCGCGATCCAGATCCTGAAGGCCTGCGGCGTCGACGCGCCGATGACGGTCAACGTGCTGGAAGACGACGGCATCCGCCAGGGCATCAAGGAATACGCCAACTGGCCGACCATTCCCCAGCTCTACGTCAACGGCGAATTCGTCGGGGGCTCGGACATCATGATGGAGATGTACCAGAGCGGCGAGCTGCAAACCCTGCTGAAGGGCTGAGGTTCTGGAGCCCGCGATGAGCGCCGGGCCCGCCGCCGCGCCGCGGCGCGTGATCGTCGCGATCACCGGTGCCACCGGCGCCGTCTATGGCGTGCGCCTGCTGCAGGTGCTGGGCGCGGTCGCCGACGTCGAGACGCATCTGCTGATCTCGCCGGCGGGCGTGATGAACCTGCAGCACGAACTGGACATCGGCAAGGCCGAGGCCGAGGCGCTGGCCGACGTGGTGCACAACGTGCGCGATATCGGCGCGACCATCGCCAGCGGCTCGTTCCGCGCGCAGGCGATGGTGATCGCGCCGTGCTCGATGCGCACGCTCGCCGCGATCGCGCATGGCCTGTCCGACAACCTGATCACCCGCGCGGCCGACGTCACGCTGAAGGAGCGCCGCAAGCTGGTGCTGATGGTGCGCGAGACGCCGCTGAACCTGGCGCATCTGCGCAATATGACTGCCGTCACCGAAATGGGCGGCATCGTCTTTCCGCCGGTACCGGGCTTCTATCAGAAGCCCGATACCATCGCGCAGCTGGTCGACCATACGATCGGCCGCGTGCTCGACCTGATCGATGTGCCGCAGACGCTGGCGCCGAGCTGGGCCGGCCTGAATGGACAGATCTGAGCCGCACGCATCGCGGCGCCTCGCCGGCCACGGCGGCCACCCTCCCGTTCTGACGCTTTAACGCTTTTACGCTTCCGCGCTCAGCGCCAGTGCCCCCGTCCATGGCCGTGGCCATGCCCATGCCAGTGGCCGTGTCCGCCGCGGTAATAGCCGCGGTACGGATAGCCGTAGTAGTAAGGCCGCGGCGCGACCACCACCGGCGGCGGCGCGACATAGACGGGTGCCCCCACGCCGACCGTGACGCCGGCATCGACCGGCGCCGGGTAGACGGCGCAGCCGGACAAGCCTGCCGCCGCCACTGCCCCCAGACCTGCCAACCACGCTTTCATTTTTTGCCCCTGTTATACGGAATCGATGACGCCGTTATACGGGGCGGCTTGGTAATACGGGGTCAGGGCCCTGTAACCCACGTTACCGTTCCCTACAAGCCGGGGGGCCAAGCCCGACCGCGGTTCGGCATAGGACCGGACAGGGACTGGACACGGACCGGAGAGGGAAGACGCACCTAGAAGGACGCGCCGCCGCGGTAACCCTCGTTAACCCTTGCAGCGGCCCGCCTTCGCCCGCCTCCGCCCGCCTCCGCCCGCCTCCGCCCGCCTTCGCCCGCCTTCGCCCGCCTCACAGATCGAAGCGGATGCCCTGCGCCAGCGGCAGCGCGTCGCCGTAGTTGATCGTATTGGTCGCCCGCCGCATATAGCCCTTCCAGGCATCCGAGCCGGATTCGCGCCCGCCGCCGGTCGCCTTTTCGCCGCCGAAGGCGCCGCCGATCTCCGCGCCGCTGGTGCCGATATTGACGTTGGCGATGCCGCAGTCGCTGCCGGCCGACGACAGGAAGCGCTCGGCCTCGCGCAGCGACTCGGTGAAGATGCACGACGACAGGCCGTGCGCCGCCGCGTTGTTCAGCGCGATGGCCTCCTCCAGCGAGGTGTACGGCATCAGGTACAGGATCGGCGCAAAGGTCTCGGTCAACATGGTGTCGTGCTGCGTATCGGTGACCACCAGCGCCGGCCGCATATAGCAGGCATGCGGATAGCGATCGGCCAGCAGCCGTTCGCCGCCATGCACCGCGTTGCCCTGGGCGCGGCAGCTGGCGAGCGCGTTGGCCATGTTGTCGCCCGCGGCGCGGTCGATCAGCGGGCCGACCAGCGTGCCCGCTTCCAGCGGATCGCCGACCGGCAGCCGCGCGAAGATCTGCGTCAACTGCTCGCGCACCGTGTCGAACAGGTCGACATGGACGAAGGCGCGGCGCAGCGTGGTGCAGCGCTGCCCGGCGGTACCGGCCGCGGCGAAGGTCATCGCGCGCAGCGTCAACGACAGGTCGGCCGACGGCGCCACGATGGCCGCGTTGTTGCCGCCGAGTTCGAGGATGCTGCGCTTGAACTGGCCGGCGCAGGCGATGCCCACCTCCCGTCCCATCCGCGTCGACCCGGTGGCGCTGACCAGCCGCACATGGGGATGCGCGACCAGCCGTTCGCCGAGTTGCCGCCCGCCGCACAGCACGGTGGCGATGCCCACGTGCTCGGGCGCCGTGGCTTCGATCACGCGATCGAGCAGCGCCTGCACCGCCAGCGCGCACTGCGGCGTCTTCTCCGACGGCTTCCATACCACCGCGTTGCCGCACACCAGCGCCAGCGCGGCATTCCACGCCCACACCGCCACCGGGAAGTTGAACGCCGAAATCACGCCGCAGACACCGAACGGATGCCAGGTCTCGCGCATCGCATGCTGCGGCCGCTCGCTGGCGATCGTCAGTCCATGCAGCTGGCGCGACAGGCCGACCGCGAAGTCGCAGATGTCGATCATCTCCTGCACTTCGCCCAGCCCTTCCTGCAGGATCTTGCCGGTCTCGAGCGAGACCAGTTCGCCAAGCGCGCTTCGATGTTCGCGCAGCACCTCGCCCAAGCGCCGCACCACCTCGCCGCGCACGGGCGCGGGCACCAGCGCCCAGCCGCTCTGCGCGGCGTGCGCCTGCGCGATGCGCGCGTCCGCCTCGTCGGCGCTGCACGCGGCGATATGCCCGAACACCTCGCCGTCGATCGGCGAGCGTGCCGGCAGCGCGCCGTGGCCGCCGGGCCCGTCGCGCCAGGGAATGGGCTGGCCGATGGCGCGCCAGCAGCGCTCGAATGCGTCGGCTTTCATGCGAGGGCCTCCTGTAGCGGATGGCAGGTGTAGTGCCTGCCGAAACGGTTGGCGAGGAAGGCCTCGAGCCGCATGTCCTCCTGGCGGACGAAGCCCCGTTGCGGCAACTGGCCGGCGATCACCATGTCGAGCGCGGCGCAGACGCCCGCGGCGGTGGTCAGCTGGATCGCGTTCAGATGGCCGTGCTCGCCCTCGGCGCCGCCGATGCGGGCGGAGAACGAGGCCTGCGTCAGCGGGCCGAGGCGTCCGTCCTCGCCAGCCGTGCGGCCCGTGGCGCTGGCGAACACCACCACCACGTCCTGCTCGGTCAGCGGAATCGCGCTGTCGAAGATCTCGCGCAGCCAGTCGCGCCGTTCGCGCAACCGCAGATCGTCGAGCAGCAGCTTGATCACCGCGCAATGGCCAGGATAGCGGATCGACTTGTAGTCGACGTGGCGGGCGCGCCCGGCCAGCGTTTCGGGCAGCGTACCGAGCCCGCCCGAGGTATGGAAGGCCTCGTACTCAATGCCGTCCAGCGCGAAGCTCTCCAGCCCCTCGAGCGCCGGCACCTCGACGCGGCGCCCATCGACGATCGCCTCGCAGGGATTGCAGTACTCGTTGATCAGCCCCTCGGTGCTCCAGGTCAGGTTGTACTTCAGCGCATTGTTCGGATAGCGCGGCAGCGCGCCGACGCGCATGCGCAGGTCGAGCAGCTGGCCGCCGCCGCGCAGGAAGCGCTGCGCCAGGTCGTGGCCGACCACGCCGATGAAGCCCGGCGCCAACCCGCACTGCGGCATCAGCACGGCCCGCGCATCGGCGGCCAGCGCGCGGATCGCCCGCGTGGCCGCGACGTCCTCGGTCAGGTCGAAATAGTGCACGCCCAGTTCGGCGGCGACCGTCGCGACCGGCACCGCCGCATGGAAGGGCAAGGCATTGATCACCGCGGCCGCGCCGGCCAGCGCTTCCATGCACGCCTGTCGTTCCAACGGGTCGGCCACGCGGGTGGAGACGCCCGCTGGCAGCGCGTCGAGCGCGTCGCGGTAACGGTCGACCACGGTCACCGCGTAGTCGCCGCTGTCCTGCAGCATGGCGGCGATGGTGCGGCCGATCTTGCCGGCACCGAGCACGGTGACGGGCAGCGCCGCACCGGAACGAGCCGAAGGGAAGGAAAGGTTGTTGTTCATGACGGTCCTCCGACGCGGGAAATGGAAGCGTGCCAATGTCGCGCGGGATGGCCGGGTGCCGGCGCATCGAGCCATCCCGTACCCAAAGTATGGTGTCGCGCGCCGTCGGATTGAACAGACAACAATGACGAAAACCCGCCATAATCGGGCGAATCGACGATGTATCTCGACGAAACGACGAGACGCCGGCACCGCACCAGACCGAAGCCCGAAGCCCGGAGCCCGGAGCCCGGAGCCCGGAGCCCGGAGCCCGGAGCCCGGAGCCCGGAGCCCGGAGCCCGGAGCCCCGGAGCCCGCAGCCCGCAGCCTGAAGCCCGTAGACGGAGACCGCATGACCGACCTCGACCAGACCGACCGTCACCTGCTGTCGCTATTGCAGGCCAATGCGCGCGACAGCGCCGCCAATCTGGCGCGCAAGCTCGGCATCGCCCGCACCACGGTGGTCGCCCGCATCGCCCGGCTGGAGCGGCTCGGCGTGATCGCCGGCTATGGCGTGCGGCTGGGCCAGCAGATGGAGGACAACGCGATCCTGGCGTTCTGCGGGCTGTCGGTGCAGCCCAAGACCGCGCCCACGGTACTGCGCGCGCTGCAGCGCTTCCCCGAGGTGGTGGAGCTCGATTCGGTCAGCGGGCCGGTCGACTACATGGCGGTGATCCGCTGCGATACGCATGCGCGGCTGGACCGGCTGCTCGACGAGATCGGCGCGCTCGATGGCGTGAACCACACCAGCACGTCGATCGTGCTGGCGCGCAAGATCGACCGGCGGCGGCCGGTGGGGTGACGGGCAGCCTCGGCTTCGGCATTGGGGCTCCTTGGCGTCCCCGCCCCCTCCCCTCTGCCCCTGCTCCTGCCCTCTTGCTCTCTTGCCCGCGCCCCCGCGCCCCCGCGTCCCCGCCCGCCGCGCGTCTCCTTGCCCCCGCGTCCCCGCGCTCCCGCGTCCCGATGCCCTCGCGCCCCGGCGCCCCCGCCCCGCACTCCCTGCGCCCGCCTGCGCACATCGCGCAAACGCGGCAAACTGGCGGCCCGTTCGCAAGAACGCAGCATCGCAACATCGCTTCAGGAGGAATCCCGATGAACACACCAATCCGTGTCGCCGTGGGCGGCGTGACCGGCTGGGCCGGCGGCGAACTGGCGCGCGGCGTCGCGCACGCGCCGGACATGACGCTGGTGGCTGGACTGTCGCGCGGCGCGGCCGGCCAGACGCTGGCGCAGCTGACAGGCCACGCCGACACGCCGGGCAAGGCCGTCGCCAGCATCGCCGAGCTGGCCGGCACGCCGTACGACGTCTACGTCGAAAACACCAAGCCGGACATCGCCAAGCACAACATCCTGCAGGCGCTGGCGCAGGGCGCGCACGTGGTGGTCGGCACCTCGGGGTTGTCCGACGAGGACTATGCGGAGATCGACGCCGCCGCTCGGGCGGCCGACCGCGGCGTGCTCGCCTGCGGCAATTTCGCCATCACGGTGGTGCTGCTGCAGAAGTTCGCCGAGATGGCCGCGCGCCATCTGGACCAGTGGGAAATCATCGACTACGCCAAGGCCGGCAAGGTCGACGTGCCGTCGGGCACCGTGCGCGAGCTGGCCTACCGGCTCGGGCAGGTCAAGACCGCCACGCAGACGGTGCCGCTGGACCAGGTCAAGGGACCGGTGGAGACGCGCGGCGCCACGATGTCCGGCACGCAGGTGCATGCGGTGCGGCTGCCCGGCTATCAGCTCGGTGTCGAGGTGATCTTCGGCGCCGACGGCCAGCGCCTGCATCTGAAGCACGAGGCCGGCGACGGCTCCAAGCCCTATGTGTCCGGCGCGCTGCTGGCGATCCGCAAGGTGCATACCCTGCGCGGCGTCGTGCGGGGCCTGGACAAGGTGATGGAAGGGCTGTAGGCCGGCAGGGACTCCGAATGGGCTGGCACGGACCCCCAGTACGCCGACAGGGACTCCAAGTTCGCCGGGCCCCGCAAAAGGCGGAGGCCCGGCGACTTTCGCTCTGCTCGGCAACCGGCACATCGCCCGATCAACCGGCCGGGGTCCCGCCTGCGCGGGAACGACAGCAAATGCGGACGACGCAGGCCGGGCTTACCAGCTGCCCGGCTTGCCGTCGCCCTCGCCCTTCTTCGGCTTCTGCACCACGGCCTTCGGCGCGCTCGGCGCCGACGCGGCGCCCGGGTTCAGCTGCTGCGTGATGGCCGCATCCTTCTGCGCCATCACGGTGCGGGCCCGCGGCAGCAACAGCTCGATGCTGCCCGTGTCGGGATCGTCGGGAATCGAATAGACCTCGACGGTCAGCGGCGCCTGCATCCATCCGGCATGGACGCTGTTGACCGTCTTGCCGTCCTTGTCCAGCAGCGCCACCTGCTCCTCGCGGAACGGCTTGCCATAGCGCGCGGTCAGCGTGCGCAGCGTCGACTGTTCGGAGCGCACGCCATCGGTCGGCACGATCAGGCCCACCAGCGCATTGCGATCGACCACCGCCAGCGCATGCGGGCCGTCCATGAAGGCCGGCCGCTGCTTGCGCGGCACACCGACCTGGCGCATCGCGCCATCGCCACGCACTTCTACGCAGAAGGCGGTCACATCGGTGCCGTCCGGGGTGCGCTTGTCCGCGCAGTCCGGCAGATCCGGCATCGGATTGCCGATCTTCAGCGCGCCGAGCAGCGGCGCCAGCATGTCGGCTCCGGGCGACGCGGGCGGCGTCGCGGGGGACGCAGGGGAAGCAGGGGACGCGGAAGTGGCGGGGTTGGCGGCAGTGGCCGGCTTGGCGGCGTTCGCCGACTGCGCGCCGGCCGCGCTGGCCGCATGGACTGCAGGCGCCGCGGCCAGCACACCGGCCGCGGTAAAACCGGCCACAGCCAGGCCGGCAAGTTGGAATCGCATTCAAACTCCTGATTTTGGGGTCGGGCGTTGGAGCGGCCGGGCCGCCCGATGTTCCGGATGTGACGCCGCCGCGAGCGATCGCCCCGCCCGGATCCACGCGGGCGTTGCCGGCGGCTCACATTGAGCGGGCGTGGCGACGGCGATGCGCGAGCGCCCGCGGAGCCCGCGGGCCCGCGCGGCTGACGCAGGCGGCCGTGAGCGACAACGGCGCACAACTATACCGGCTTCCGAGCCCCGCTCCCGCGGCGCCCGCCCTCCCCCTCAATCCAGCGAAATATTCTTCGCCCGGATCACCTTGCCCCAATGCTCGCGGTCGGCGGCGACGTAGCGGTCGATCTCCGCCTGGCTCATCGGCTGCAGCACCTGCAGGCCCAAGCCGTTGAAGGTCGAGCGGAACTGCGGGTCGCGCAGCGTCTGGTCCGCCGCGGCGCGCAGCTTCTCGACGGCCTCGGGCGGCGTCTGCGCCGGCACCGCCAGCCCGAACCAGGTCGCCGCCTGGAAGTTCGGATGGCTCTCGGCGACCGTCGGCACATTGGGCAGCACGTCGAGCCGGTTGCGGCTGGTCACCGCCAGCGCCTTCAGCTTGCCGGCCTTGATATGCGGCAGCGAGGTGCTGACTACATCCACCATCAGCTGCACGTCGTTGGCGAGCAGCGCCGCCAGCGCCGGCGCACTGCCGTTGTACGGCACATGGGTCAGCTCGATACCCAGCTCGGTCTTGAGCATCTCGGTGGCCAGCTGCAGCGCATTGCCCAGGCCTACCGAGCTGTAGTTCAGCTTGCCGCCCTGGCTCTTCGCATAGGCGGCGAACTCGCGGATGTTGTTCGCCGGCACCTGCGTATTGGTGACCACCACCAGCGGCACCTCGGCGCCGATGCTGAAGATTTTGAAGTCCTTCGGCGGGTCGTAGGTGATCTTCTTGTACAGCATCGGGTTCAGCACCATGCTGCCGTTGGTCGCGAAGCCGACCGTATAGCCGTCGGCCGGCGCGCGGGCGACCAGGTTGGTGCCGATCATGGTGGCCGCGCCGGGCTTGTTGTCGACTACCACCGGCTGCTTCAGTACCTTGCTCATGCCCTCGGCCAGCGCGCGGCCGAACTGGTCGGTCGATCCGCCCGGCGTGTATGGCACGATCAGCTTGATCGGGCGGTCCGGATAGGCCGCGCCTGCGGTTGTCACCGCACCGAATGTCGCCGCCAGCATCGCCGCCAGACCCAGCGCAGACCTCAGCGCAAACCTCAGCGCCGACCTCAGCGTCGATTGCCGCGCAGACCTCGGCGCCAACGTCAGCGCCAACCTCGGCGCCAATCTCGCCCCCACCGCGGCGATGCCCCGCCGGGCCCGCCTTCCCGCTTTCCAGCCTTGCATGGTGTCTCCTTCCTTATGTGCTGCTTCGTGGTGTGCTGCGTTCCGGTGGGCGATGCCCGCCGCGTTCAGACGCGCCGCGTCCGCCCCTGCCAGTATTGGTCTCGCAGACGCCGTTTGGCGAGCTTGCCGGTCTCGTCGCGCGGCAGTTGCTCGGCGATCACGATGGTGCGCGGCACCTTGAAGCCCGAGAGCCGCTCGCGCAGCCAGGCGATGATCTCGGCCTCGTCCAGGCGCTCGCCCGGCATCGGCTGCACCATCGCCAGCAGCCGCTCGCCGTATTCGTCATCAGGCACGCCGAACACCACGCAGTCGGCCACGCCCGGATAGCGCACCAGCTGGTGCTCGATCTCGGCCGGATAGATGTTGACGCCGCCCGAGATCACCATGTCGGACGCGCGGTCGCACAGGAACAGATAGCCGTCGGCGTCGAGGTATCCCATGTCGCCCAGCGTCACCAGGCCGCCGACATCGATCGCGCGCCGCGCCGCGTCGTTGTTGCGATAGGTGAAGTCGGGGTAGGCGGGCTGGCGTACGTAGATCAGGCCCACTTCGCCGGTCTCGCACGGCGTGCCGTCCTCGCGCAGGATGCGCACGCTGGCCTGGTCGACCGGCCGGCCCGCGGTGCCGGGCCTGGCCAGCGCATCGGCGGGCGTGGCGACGGTGATCATGCCCGCCTCGCTGGACGCATAGGTTTCGTGGATCACCGGGCCGAGCCAGTCCAGCATCGCGCGCTTGACCTCGGGCGCGCACGGCGAGCCGGTCGAGGCGACGAAGCGCAGCGACGACAGGTCGTAGCGCCGGCGTACCTCATCCGGCAGCTTCAGCAGCCGCACATACATGATCGGCACCAGGTAGACGACATCGATGCGATGCCGCTCGATCAGTGCCAGCACCTCCTCGGCATCGAAGCGCGGCGTCAGCACCAGGCGCTCGGCGATCTGCAGTGCGTTCTGGATGAACACGCCGGGCGCGCTGTGATACAGCGGCGCCGACATCAGCGCGCGGCAGCCCGGCACGATGCCGATCGACTGCGCCACGACCGAGCGCATTGCGGCCTGCTGCGCATCGAGCCGGTCGAGCGGCACGGCCTCGCGCAGCACGCCCTTGGGCCGTCCGGTGGTGCCGGAGGTGTAGGCCATGTGACCGCGCGGCGCGACCCGTGGGCCGTCATAGGCCGGCTGGGCCGCGAGCCAGGGCTCGTATGCCAGAACTTCGAGCGCCGGCGGCGCGGCGTCTTCGCCGACGGCCAGCACCGGCATGCCCGCCGGCACCGCGGCCTGCACCGCCGGCAGCAGGTCGGCATGGGCGATCAGCACCTTGGCGCCGCTGTCCTCGAGCAGGTAGCGCACCTCGTCCGCGGTGAAGTGCCAGTTGATCGGGCAGTAGTAGCAGCCGGCGGTACGGCAGGCGTGGACGATGTCGGCGAACGGCGCGTCGTTGCGCAGCAGCACCGCGATCACGTCGCCCTCCGCCACGCCGAGCGCGCGCAGCCCGCCGGCCAGCCGGCTGCCGCGCGACAGCAGTTCGTCGCCGCTGCGATGTAGATCCTGGAACCAGAGGTCCGCCGCCATTCGAGTGCTCCTGTGCGCAAGGCGCGCGTGCGGGCACGGGCGCCGTCATATTGAGCGGTCACTGTAACGGCGGGCACCGCCATCGACAATTGCCTGGCCGCGCAGCACAATGTTGAGCCCAGCGCGACAATCCCCCAGGCAATCCCCGATGGACGCACCATGGACCTGAACCTGATCCAGGCCTTCGTCGATATCGTCGACGCGGGCAATCTGGCCGAAGCCGGCCGCCGGCGCGGCGTCACGCGCTCGCAGGTCAGCCGGCAGCTGCGCGAGCTGGAGGTCCAGGCGGGCGCGCAATTGATGCGCCGGACCACGCGCCGGCTGGAGCTGACCGAGCCCGGCCACGCGCTGTACCGCCACGGGCTGGCGATCCTGCGCGAGGTCGCGTCGGCGCAGGCTGAAATCGACAGCCTTGGAAAGACGCTGCGCGGCCATGTACGGCTCAGCGTGCCGACCGGCCTGGGCGATACCTTCGTCGCGCCGCTGCTGCTGGCCTTCGCCGAGCGGCATCCGGGCATCACGCTGCGCGTCTTCTTCAACAATCGCGTCAACGACCTGATCGCCGCCGAGATCGACGTGGCGCTGAAGGTCACCTCGCAGCCGCCGCTGGACCATGTGGCGCGCGACGTCTGCGCGATCGAATGGGGCCTCTATGCGGCGCCGTCCTATCTGGAACGGATCGGACCGATCCGGGTGCCGGCGGACCTCGCCGCGACCGACTTCCTGTGCCCGCCCTACTTCGCCCGCCCCTTCGAGCTGCATCTGATGCGCGGCGACGAACGCGATGCGGTGCAACTGCTGCCGCGCCTGCAGTCCGAGCACTTCCCCTTCCTGATCCGCGCGGTGCAGGCCGGACACGGCGTCTGCCTGCTGCCGGTCTATGCCGGCTGGCAGGACGCGCACGCGGGCCGGCTGGTGCAGGTGCTGCCCGACTGGCGGCCGGAAGGGCTCGGCGACCGGCTCTATCTGATCACCACGCCGAACCCGCATCCGCCGATGGCGACGCGGGCGCTGATCGACTTCCTGCGCGAGCAGATTCCCGCGCTGCCGGTGTTCCGGGACGCGCCCGACGGTTCAGTCTGAACCGCGTCCGGCCCGGCGCCGGACGGCGGCGAGCCAGTCCGCCCATCCGATCCTCACGCACTTTCAATTTGCAAGCTAGAATGCTTGCAAATTGAAAGTAGAAGTCATTGGCAAGACCAATCGGAAACAGACGGAGGAGACGTGGGCCACACCGACTTTGCCAGCATGCCCTGCCCGATCGCCCGCTCGATGGCGGTGCTGGGCGAGCGCTGGGCGATCCTGCTGATGCGCGAGGCCTTTTATGGCAGCACGCGCTTCGACGAATTCCAGCGCAACCTCGGCATCGCGCCCAATATCCTCAGCGCGCGGCTGAAGACGCTGGTCGAGCACGGCATGTTCAAGCGCGTGCCGGCCGAGGGCGGCGCGCGCCACCATTACCTGTTGACCGACAAGGGCCGCGATTTCTTCCCGGCCTTCGTCGCGCTGAAGGCCTGGGCCGATCGCTGGATGACCGACCGCGGCCCGATGACGGTGCTGCTGGACCGCCGCACCGGCGACGAGATCGCCGCACCGGCGCTGACCCGCGCCGACGGCAGCCCCGTGACGCTGGACGACCTGCGCGTCACCGCCGGCCCGGCCGCCGGCAACCACCTGCGCCGCCGCTTCGCGCCCGAAACCGATACCGTCGAAGCCACGGAGGCAGGCGATGACCGAACTGTATGACGCCGTCCGCGTTGCGGGCCCTGCCGGGGCGTTTCCGGCCCGCGCCCCGACGCTGACCCCGACTTCCGCTGCTGCTTCCGCTCCTGCTTCCGCTCGCGCTTCCTGCGAGCCCACTTCCGCTCCTGCCTCCGCTTCCGAGCCCACTTCCGCTCGCGCTTCCCGCGAGCCCACTTCCGCTCCCACCGCCGGACCCGCGGCGCGGGGCGCCGCAATGGCGGCTGCGCCTGGCGCGGCCGCGCCGCGCGCGGTGCTGCGGGCCATCGTCAAGCTGGCCGCGCCGACCAGCCTGATCGCGCTGCTGCAGGCCGTCGCGCAATTGATCGAGACGTGGCTGGCCGCGCGCCAGGGCACCGCGGCGCTGGCGGGCTGGGCCGTGGTGCTGCCATTCGCGCTGCTGCTGCAGCAGATGTCGACCGGCGCGATGGGCGGCGGCGTGGTGTCGGCGATCGCCCGCGCGCTCGGCGCCGGCAAGCGCGAGGACGCCTCCGCGCTGGTGCTGCACGCGCTGATCATCGCGGCCTCGGCCGGGCTGGCGTTCGCTATCGCGCTGGCGGGCTTTCCGCATGCGGTGCTCGGCGCGGTGGCCGGGGAAACGGCCGCCGAAGCCGCCGCCGGCTATGCGATCTGGCTGTTCGGCGCCGGCGCGGTACCGGCCTGGCTGTCCAACACGATGGCGTCGGTGCTGCGCGGCGGCGGCCGCCATGCACTGGCGGCGCGCGTGCTGTCCCTGATGTGGATCGCCTTCCCGCTGCTGGCGTGGGCGCTGGCCGAGCCGGCCGGCATGGGCCTGGCCGGCATCGGCGCCGCCTTCGCGCTGGTGTCGTGGGCCGCGGCGCTCGGCATGGCGGTGGTGGTGATGCGCGGCGGCGCGGGCTTCGTACCGGTGCTGCGCGTGCGGCCGAACGCGGCGCTGTTCCAGCGCATCCTGTCGGTCGGGCTGGTCGCCTGCGGGCTGGCCGCGCTGGCCAATCTGGCGACGATCCTGGTGACCGCGCAGCTGCGCCCCTACGGCACCGCGGCGGTGGCGGCCTATGGCATCTCTGCGCGGCTTGAATTCCTGATGATCCCGCTGGCCTTCGGCGTGGGCTCGGCGCTGACCGCGCTGGTCGGCCGTGCGGTCGGCGCCGGCGACTGGGACGGGGCGCGGCGCACCGCCTGGATCGGCGCGCTGCTGGCGCTGGCGCTGGCCGGCACCATCGGCATCGCGGTGGGGCTCGCGCCGGCTCGCTTTGCCAGCTGGTTCACCAGCGACGCGGAAGTGGCGGCGATCGCCGCGCGCGCGCTGTCGTGGATCGCGCCGGCCTTCGGCGGCTTCGGCCTCGGCATGGCGCTGTATTTCGCGTCGATGGGCGCAGGCCGGATGCGCTGGCCCATTGCCGCCGGCATCGCCCGGATTGGCCTCGCCGCCGGCGGCGGCTGGCTGCTGGCGCATGTCGGCGGCATGGGGCTGGACGGTCATTTCCTCGGCGTGGCGCTCGGCATCACGGCCTACGGCGCGGTGACGGCGATGGGCGTGCGGCGCGAGGTGTGGTCGGGACGGTAGCCAGGCGATGGGCCGGGATGGGGTTGAGACGAGGCGGCGCTGAGGTAGAGCCAGGGCGGTAGTGCGGCGGCGGTGAGGCGGCGCTAATGCGGGGGCAAGGCGGCGCTTGGCACCGCCAATGCGGCGAGGCTGGAACGCGGCCGCCATCGCGGCTCGGCGCCCCGCGCATGCGCGCACGCCGTATCCCCGGTATCGTGCGGCTTATCGTGCCGACGCGGCACGCCTGTCCGGAGCACCATGACCCCTCGCCGATCGATCCTGACGGCCGCGCTGATCGTCGCCCTGCTGCATGTCTATATCGGCGTGCGCCTGCTGCCCGCGCTGCCGTGGCCGCTGGCGGCAAAAGCGCTGGCCGCGCTGTGGCTGGCCATCTCCGCCGTGTCGATGCCGACCGCGCTGCTGGCGCGCCGCTTCGAGCCGCCGTGGGGCGATCGCCTTTCCTGGCTCGGCATGCTGGCGATGGGGCTGTTCTCGACGCTGCTGATCCTGACGGTGCTGCGCGAACTGGTGCTGCTGGCCTGCGCGCTGGCCGGCTGGTACCCGCCCGCGCTGGCGGTCTGGAGCGCCGTCGGCACCGTCGCGCTGGCGCTGCTGGTCTCGCTGCTCGGCTACTGGAACGCGCGGCGGGTCGCGCGCGTGGTCGACGTCGAGGTGCCGATCGCCGGACTGCCCGCCGCGCTCGACGGCTTCACCATCGCGCAGCTCAGCGACATCCACGTCGGTCCGACCATCAAGCGGCCGTACCTGCAGCGCATCGTCGAACGCGTCAATACGCTGGGCGCCGATGCGATCGCGATCACCGGCGACCTGGTCGACGGCAAGGTGCCGGAGTTGAGGGACCACACGGCGCCGCTGGGCTCGCTGCGCGCCCCGCATGGGGTCTATGTCGTCACCGGCAACCACGAGTACTACGCCGGCGCGCACGCGTGGATCGACGAGCTGCGGCGGCTGGGGCTGCGCGTCCTGCTGAACGAACACGTGGCGATCGAACGCGACGGCGCCAGGCTGGTGCTGGCCGGCGTCACCGACTTCAGCGCCGGGCATTTCGATCCCGCGCATCGCAGCGATCCCAAGGCGGCGCTGGCGGGCGCGCCAGCCGATGCGGCGGTGCGCGTGCTGCTGGCCCATCAGCCGCGCAGCGCGATCGCGGCGGCCGAGGCCGGCTTCGACCTGCAGTTGTCGGGGCATACGCACGGCGGGCAGTTCCTGCCGTGGAACCTGTTCGTGCCGATGCAGCAGCCCTATGTCGCCGGGCTGCACCGCCACCGGAACATGTGGGTCTATGTCAGCCGCGGCACCGGCTACTGGGGACCGCCCAAGCGCTTCGGCGCGCCGTCGGAGATCACGCGGATACGGCTGCGGCGGCCAACGGCGTAGCGGGGAAACGAGCGCGGCCTAGGCACGGCTTGAGCACGGCGTGAAGCGGCATGACCAATGTCTGGGCAAGGCCAGGGCGAGCGCTGAGCTCGCGGTCGCAGCGCGGCCAGAGCATGGCCAGAGCAAGCCCCGAGCGCCGGCCGACCCCATCCGACGCCGGTCTATAATCGCCGCACCCCGCCGCGCCTGCGGTCCTGCGTGCCGCGCGGCGGCAGAGCCTTGCCGCGGCATGCGGCCGCCGCGGCCCTCCTTCGAACGCAGTCCCCGTGCGAGCCAGCAGCATCCATGGTCTCCGGTCCGGTCCCATGAACACTGCCAGTTTCACCCACCACACGATCGCCATCCAGCAGGTCCAGCAGACGCTGCTGGGCGCGCGCCATCGCGGCGCCGACATCGCCGCGCTGCTGCGCAGGGCCGGCATCGCGCCGGCGCTGCTCGATTCGCCGGTGGCGCGCGTCACGCAGAGCCAGTACGCGGCGCTGGCGTTCGCGATGCGGCGCGCGATGCGCGACGAGATGTGGGGCCTGTGCAGCCGGCCGCTTCCGCTGGGCAGCTTTGCGCAGTGCTGCCAGATGCTGGTCCGCACGCGCACGCTGGGCGAGGCGATGCAGGCGGGGCTGCGCTACTACCGGCTGCTGATCGACGACTTCGTGCCGCGGCTGCGCCGCCATGGCGAGATCGCGATGCTGTCGCTGTCGCCGCGCGTCCCCTACGATGCGCGCCTGGCCTACGCGGCCCGTGCCTTCGCGTTTCTCGGCTACGGCCTGGCCTGCTGGCTGGCGGCGCGCCGCGTGCCGCTGATCGGCGTCGACTACCCCGATTCGGAGCTGGGCCCCAGCCCCGACGCCGCGCTGCTGTTCCAGGCGCCGGCGTCCTACGGCCACGACTACACCGGCTGGCGCTTCGAGTCGCGCTGGCTCGATCTGCCGGTGGTGCAGAACGAGGCCAGCCTGCGCGAATTCCTGCGGCACGCGCCGGCCAGCCTGCTGATCAAGTACCGCGACCAGACCAGCATCACCGAACGCATCCGCCGCATCCTGCGCCGCAACCTGACCGGCGAGCTGCCCACGCTCGAGGACGTCGGCGAGCAGTTGGCGATGACGCCGCAGACGTTGCGCCGCCGGCTGCGCGAGGAAGGCCAGGGCTTTCGCGGCATCAAGGACGACCTGCGCCGCGACGCCGCGATCGAATACCTCGCGCGCCCCGAGCTGACGCTGCCCGAGATCGCCAGCCTGCTGGGCTTCTCCGAGGCCAGCACCTTCCACCGCGCCTTCAAGCACTGGACCGGGGTCGCGCCCGGCCAATATCGCCAGGCGCATCTGCGCGAGCACTGAGCCGCCTTCGCGCATCGGCGCTTCCTCTGCGGGTTTCCCCGTAGCCGCAAGGACCTGCGCGCCGCGCTGCGTTCGCACGCGCTCCGGCTTGATCGTTCATGCCAATGCGATTCAGCGCTTCGGCCATGTATCGGTGCGCGCTGCCTTCCTAGACTGTGGTCACCGTGGCGGCAGGACCGTCGACCAGCGGACACAGAACAGGAGACAGACATGGCAGACACATCGAAGTCGCGCCGGCGCGCACTGTGGGCCCTGGCCGGCGGCGCGCTGGGCGCCTGGTCACCGTGGCCGGCCGTGGCGCTGGCCAAGTCCGACAGCTATCCCTCCCGCACGCTGACGATGATCATGCCGTTCCCGCCGGGCGGCGCCACCGACGTGCAGATGCGTGCGCTGGCGCACGCGCTGTCCAGGGAAATGGGGCAGCAGGTGGTGGTGGTCAACCAGCCCGGCGTCGCCGGCACCATGGGCCCGGCCGCGATGGCGCGCAGTGCGGCGCCCGACGGCTATACGTTCTCGGTGGCCCCGGCCACGCTGTTCCGCCTGCCGCATCTGCAGAAGGTCAATTTCGATCCACTCAGCGACTTCACCTATGTGATCTGCCTGACCGGCTACACCAACGGCCTGGTGGTACGCGCGGACGCGCCGTGGAAGACGCTGCAGGACCTGTTCGCCGACGCCAAGGCGCGGCCCGGCCAGATCAGCTACGGCTCCACCGGCATCGGCAGCGGCGGCCACGTGGCGATGGAACGGCTCGCGCTTGCGGCCGGGGTCAAGTTCAACTTCATTCCCTTCAAGGGCATGGCCGAGGAAACCACCGCGCTGCTCGGCGGCCATCTCGACGTGATCTCGGACCCCGGTTGGGGCGCGCTGGTCGATGGCGGCAAGGCCCGGCTGCTCGCGACGCTGGGCAACACGCGGCTGCCGCGCCGCCCCAATGTACCGACGCTGAAGGAGTTGGGCTACGACATCACGGTCAATTCGCCGGTGGGCATCGTCGCGCCCAAGGGCATGGAACCGGCCGTGCTCAAGACCCTGCACGACGCGCTGCGCAAGGCGATGCGCGACCCCGACTACCAGCGCATGCTGGCGGACTACGACCAGGTCGACATGTACATGAGCAGCGCCGAGTATCGGCAGTACGCGATCGACCAGTTCGCGCGCGAGAAGGTGTTCCTGAGCCAGATCGGCGTCAAGCTGCAATAACAGGCAATGCGCTGCAGCCAGGCACGCGGCAAACGCAGGCGGCGCTGATCGTTTCGGCCAGGCGCTTTGGTTGCGCGGGCCATTGGCGCATCGCGGCGGGAGCGGCACAGTGGGACCACGCAGCAGGCAAACAACGAGGACCAGACCATGACACGCAAAGTCCATGTCGCCGGTGTCGGCATGATTCCCTTCAGCAAGCCGGGCAAGAGCGAGCCCTATATGGTCATGGGCGAGCAGGCTGCGCGCCTGGCGCTCGACGATGCCGGCGTGCCGTACGACGCGGTGCAGCAGGCCTACGTCAGCTACGTCTACGGCGATTCGACCGCGGGTCAGGCGGCGATCTACCGCGTCGGCCTGACCGGCATCCCGGTCTTCAACCTGAACAACAACTGCTCGAGCGGATCGAGCGCGCTGTTCCTGGCGCGCCAGGCGGTGCAGAGCGGCGCGGTCGAATGTGCGATTGCGCTCGGCTTCGAGCAGATGGTGCCCGGCGCGCTCAAGGGCGCCTATGACGACCGCCCCTCGCCGATGGCGCGCTTCGCCGAGACCATGGGCGAGCTGCAGGGCATTGATGCGAACGCCCCGCGGGCCGCGCAGTTCTTCGGCGGCGCGGGACGCGACTACATCAGGCAGCACGGCATCCGCCCCGACACCTTCGCCCGCATCTCGGTCAAGGCGCGCCAGCACGCCGCGCGCAATCCGCTGGCGGTCTTCCGCGACACCGTGACGCTCGACGAGGTGATGGCCGCGCCGATGGTGTTCGAGCCGCTGACGCGGTTGCAATGCTGCCCGCCAACGTGCGGCGCCGCGGCGGCGATCCTGTGTTCCGAAGACTTTGCCCGCCGCCACGGGCTCGACATGCGCGTCACCATCGCCGCGCAGGCGATGACCACCGATACGCCGAGCACCTTCGCCCAGCGCGACATGCGCCAGCTGGTCGGCTACGACATGAGCCGTGCCGCCGCCGCGCAGGTCTACGAGATGGCCGGCATCGGCCCTGAAGACATCGACGTGGTCGAACTGCATGACTGCTTCACCGCGAACGAGCTGATCACCTACGAGGCGCTCGGCCTGACCCCCGAGGGCACCGCGGAGAAATTCATTCTCGAGGGCAACAACACCTACGGCGGCCGCGTGGTGACCAACCCGTCCGGCGGCCTGCTGTCGAAGGGCCATCCGCTCGGTGCCACCGGCCTCGCGCAGTGCGCGGAACTGACCTGGCAGCTGCGCGGCCAGGCCGACCAGCGCCAGGTCGACGGCGCGCGGCTCGCGCTGCAGCACAACCTCGGACTTGGCGGCGCCTGCGTGGTGACGCTCTATCAGGCGGCCTGAACCATGATCGATCGCCAATACATCGGGCACCGGATGGCACCCTTCACCGTGCCGGTGGAGGCGGGCCGGCTGCGCCTGTTCGCCAAGGCCACCGGCCAGCACGATCCCGTCTACACCGACGAGGCCGCCGCCCACGATGCCGGCCACCCGGGGCTGCCGGTGCCGCCCACCTTCCTGTTCTGCCTGGAGATGGACGCGCCCAACCCGGCCGCGATCCGCGAACTGCTGGGCCTGGACTATCGCCGGCTGCTGCACGGCGAACAGCGCTTTACCTATCACGCGATGACCTATGCGGGCGACCGGCTGACCTTCGAGCAATGCATCGAGGACATCTACGACAAGAAGGGCGGCGCGCTCGAATTCGTCGTCCGCCGCACGCGCGTCAGCAACCAGCACGGGACGCATGTCGCCGACCTGCGCACGGTCACGGTGATGCGCCATGGATAAGGGAGCCCGACCGATGCCAACGCTGCGCTACGACGCCCTGCAGGTGGGCGATGCCCTGCCCGCCTTCGAGACCGAACCGGTGTCGCGGCTGACGCTGGCGCTCTATTGCGGCGCCTCGGGCGACCACAACCCGATCCACGTCGACACCGATTTTGCGCACGCCGCGGGCCAGCCCGACGTGTTCGCGCACGGCATGCTGTCGATGGCCTATCTCGGCAGGCTGCTGACCAACTGGGTTCCACAGCAGGCGCTGCGCGACTTCGGCGTGCGCTTCGTCGCCATCACGCAGGTGGGCGACCGGCTGACCTGCCGCGGCACCGTGGTCGAGAAGATGGAGGCGCACGGCGAGAAGCGCGTGCGGATCGAACTGAGCACCGTGGACCAGAACGGCGAGGTCAAGGTGGCCGGCGACGCGGTGGTGGCGCTGCCCTGACGACAGTCGGCCGGGGCGGAATAGCACGGATAACACAGATACAGCCAGGAGCAGACGCATGAACAAGCTGCAGGACAAGGTGGCACTGGTATCGGGCTCGGGACGGGGCATCGGCCGCGAGATCGCGCTGAAGCTCGCGTCGGAAGGCGCTCGCGTGGTGGTCAACGACCTGGACGAGGCTCCCGCGCTGGACGTGGTGGAGACGATCCGCGCGAGCGGCGGCAAGGCGGCGGCCTGCGTCGGCAGCGTGACCGAGGCGGGCTTTGCGGACCGCTTCGTCAATACCGCGCTCGAGCAGTTCGGCGGCCTCGACATCATCGTCAACAACGCCGGCTATACCTGGGACAACGTGATCCAGAAGATGAGCGACGAGCAGTGGGAGGACATCCTGGCGGTGCACCTGACCGCGCCCTTCCGCATCCTGCGCGCCGCGTCGGGCTTCATTCGCGAGGCCGCCAGGCAGGAGACCGAGCGCGGCACGCCGGTGTTCCGCAAGGTCGTCAATATCTCGTCGACGTCCGGTGTCTACGGCAACGCGGGGCAGGCCAACTACGCCGCCGCCAAGGCCGGCATCAACGGCCTGACGCGCGCGATGGCCAAGGAATGGGGCCGCTACAAGGTCAACGTCAACAGCATCGCGTTCGGCCTGATCAAGACGCGGCTGACCGAGGCCGATGCGCAGGCCGACGCCAGCATCGACATCGCGGGGCGCAAGATCAAGGTCGGCGTCAATCCGCAGATCCTGAAGAACGCCGAGGCGCTGATTCCGCTGGGACGCGGCGGCACGCCCGAGGAAGCGGCCGGCGCGGTCTACCTGTTCTGCATCCCCGAGTCCAACTACGTCAGCGGCCAGGTGCTGGTCTGCGGCGGCGGGCGCCCGTAATTCGCACCGGAACCGCGCCATGACGATCCAGCATGCATCCCGTCCGTGGATGAACAGCGAACTGGAGCTGCTGCGCGATACCGCGCGGCGCTTCTTCGAGAGCGAATGCGTGCCGCGCCAGCCCGCGTGGGTCGAGCAGAAGCATTGCGACCGCGAGATCTGGCGCCGCGCGGGCGAGCTCGGCCTGCTGTGTTCGGGCATTCCCGAGGCCTACGGCGGAGGCGGCGGCAGCTTCCTGCACGAAGCGGTGATCTGCGAGGAGCAGCAGCGCGCGCTGGTCACCAGCTTCAGCATCAACGTGCACAGCGGCATCGTCGCGCACTATCTGCTCGCCTACGGCAGCGAGGCGCAGAAGCAGCGCTGGCTGCCGGCAATGGCGCGCGGCGAGATGGTTGCGGCGATCGGCATGACCGAGCCGGGTGCGGGCACCGACCTGCAGCGGATCAAGACCACCGCAATCCTCGGCAGCGATGGCCGGCACTATCTGGTCAACGGCGCCAAGACCTTCATCACCAACGGCTGGCACGCGGACCTGATCTGCCTGGCGGTCAAGACCGATCCCGAGGCGCGCGCCAGCGGCGTGTCGCTGCTGATGATCGAAACGCGCGACCTGCCGGGCTTCCAGCGCGGGCGCCTGCTCGACAAGATCGGGCAGCGCGGGCAGGACACCGTCGAGTTGTTCTTCGACGGCGTGATGGTGCCGGCCGAGAACCTGCTCGGCAACGAGGAAGGCCGCGGCTTCCGGCAGCTGATGCAGCAGCTGCCGCGCGAGCGGCTGCTGATCGCGATCGGCGCCGCGGCCACGATGCAGCGGGCCGTCGACGACACCCTCGCCTATGTGACGCAGCGCCACGTGTTCGGCGAGCCGCTGATGGCGATGCAGAACACGCGCTTCAAGCTCGCCGAGTGCCAGACCCATGCCACCATCGCGCGCAGCTTCGTCGACGACTGCATCGGCCGGCTGCAGCGCGGCGAGCTCGACGTGCCGACCGCCGCGATGGCCAAGTGGTGGAGCACGCAGACGCTGTGCCAGGTCATCGACGAATGCCTGCAGCTGCATGGCGGCTACGGCTATATGAACGAATACCCGATCGCGCGGATGTACACCGATGCGCGCGTGGGCCGCATCTATGGCGGCGCCAACGAAGTGATGAAGGAAATCGTGGCGCGGGCGATGGACGACTGAGGCATCGGCGTATCGGCGCATCTGCGCATCGGCGTATCGGCGCATCGGCGCATCGGCGTATCGGCGTATCGGCGTACGGGGGTATCGGGGCGAACGGCGCGTCGCCGCGGAGCGGCCGCCTGACCAACCACAGGAGACCAGCAGGCAATGACATCCGAAGCAGTGCCATCCAGCCCATCGGAGCAGGCCGCGTGGTTCGGCAGTTGGCCGCGCGGGCTGCCGCATCGCATCCGCGTGCCGCGCGTCACGCTGTGCCACAACCTGTCGGTGCAGGCCGACCGCTATCCCGACAAGCCCGCGATCGTCTTCTACGGCCGTGACCTGAGCTATGCCGAACTGCGCCGCCAGACCGAGGCGCTGGCCGGCCATCTGCATCGCCAAGCCGGTGTGCGGCCGGGCGAGCGCGTGCTGCTGATGAGCCAGAACTGCCCGCAGTTCGTCGTCGCCTTCCACGCGATCGTGCGCTGCGGCGCGGTGGTGGTGCCGGTCAATGCGATGTGCACCGCCAACGAGCTGGATCACTATCTGCGCGACAGCGGCGCGCAGGTCGCGCTGGTCGCGCAGGAACTGCTGCCGGCGCTGCGGCCCGCGCTGGCGGGCGATCGGCTGCGGCATGTGGTGGTGCACAACTATGCCGACGCGATCGACGCCGATACCGATCTCGACGTGCCCGACTGGGTGCGCGCCCCGCGCGCGGCGCTGGACGATGCGCGCCTGACGTACTGGGCCGATGCGCTGGCGGCCGCGCTGCCCGCGCCGGATGTGCAGGCCAGCCCGGACGACCTCTGCGTGCTGCCCTACACCTCCGGCACCACCGGCCAACCAAAGGGCTGCATGCATACGCACCGCACGCTGCTGGCGTCGACCTTCTCCGCGGTGCTCTGGCGCGGCCTGCATGCGGAAGCGGTGGTGATGGGCGTGGCGCCGCTGTTCCATCTGCTCGGCATGCAGAACGCGATGCTGATGCCGATCGCGATCGGCGCGACGGTGGTGATGCTGCCGCGCTGGGACGCCGCCACCGCGGCCCGCCTGATCGAACGCCATCGCGTGACGACCTGGGGCGCGCCGCCGGCGATGCTGATCGACTTCTTCGCGCACCCGGAAGCGAGCGCGCGCGACCTGTCCAGCCTGACGCTGCTGAACGGCGGCGGCGCCGCGATGCCGGAGGCGGTGGCCGCGATGCTGAAGTCGCGCTTCGACCTTGGCTATATCGAGGGCTATGGCATGACGGAGACCGCCTCGTTCCTGCATTGCAATCCGCTGCACCGGCCCAAGCGGCAGTGCCTCGGCATTCCGGCCTTCGGCGTCGACTCGCGCATCGTCGACCCGGCCACGCTGGCGCCGCTGCCACCCGGCGAGGTCGGCGAACTGGTGACCAGCGGCGACCAGCTGATGCTCGGCTACTGGAACGACGAGGCCGCGAACCGCGAGTCGTTCTTCGAGCGCGACGGCAAGCGCTTCTTCCGCACCGGCGACCTGGCAAGCGTCGACGAGGAAGGCTACTTCTTCATGCGCGACCGGCTCAAACGGATGATCAACGTCAGCGGCTACAAGGTCTGGCCCGCCGAGGTCGAGACCATGCTGTACCAGCATCCCGCGATCCACGAAGCCTGCATCGTCGCGGTGCCCGACAGGCGGCAGGGCGAATCGGTGAAGGCGGTCGTCGTCCTCAAGCCCGGCACGACGCTGGAGCCGGCCGAGCTGATCGCGTGGTGCCGGGAGCGGATGGCGGCGTACAAGGCGCCGCGGGCCGTGGAGTTCCGCAGTGCGCTGCCGAAGTCCGGTACGGGCAAGGTGCTCTGGCGGGAGATTCAGGCGGAGCAGTGCCGTGCGGTGGAGACAGGAGCCGAGGCCGTGGATGCGCCGGCTCTGGGCGAAGCCAACGCCGGCCGCCTCGACAAGCCGCTTCAGCAAGCCTGATCCGTTTTCCGCTTCGGAGACCCACGCGATGTACCTGCCCCAGGGACTGCACCGCGCGATACAGCGCCATCCCGCCAAGATTGCGCTTTGCCACGTGGCCGACGGCCACACGCGTACCACCGATTTCGCTGAACTGGGTGCGCGGGTGGCGCGTGCCGCCGCGGCGCTGAAGCGTCACGGCGTGGGACCCGGCGACCGCGTCGCGCTGCTCGCGCAGAACGGCGACGGCCTGATCGCGATGCTGCTGGCCTGCTGGTGGCGCGGCGCGGTGGCGTGTCCGCTCAATACGCGCTGGAGCGTGCCCGAGCTGCGCCATGCGATCGGCGACTGCGGCGCGCGGCTGCTGCTGCCCGATCGCCAGCTGACCGCGATGGCGGAGGAACTCGACGACCTCGCCACGGTGGTGCCGATCGACACCTTCCTGGCCGATGCCGACGCCGCGGCGGCGGCCGGCGCGGAATCGCTCGACGATACGCGCACCGGCGGCGATGCGCTGGCCGCGATCCTCTACACCGGCGGCACCACCGGTCGCGCCAAGGGGGTGATGCTGTCGCACGCCAACTTCTGGGCCGCGTCGATCTCGCGCGCCGCGGAACTGAACAATGCGCCGGACAGCGTATCGCTGCTGGTTGCCCCGCTGTTCCATGTCGCCGGTTTGGGCCGGCTGATCGGGCAGCTGATCGCCGGGGGCAGCTGCGTGACGCTGCCGCAGTTTCGCGCCGACATCGTGCTGTCCGCCATCGAGACACATCGGATCTCCGACATCATCGTGGTGCCGACCATGCTGCAGTCGCTGCTCGATCATCCCGGCTTCGACGCGGCGCGGCTGCAGAGCTTGAACCGCATTGCCTTCGGCGCCGCGCCGATGCCGCCGGACCTGCTGGCGCGCGCACTGCAGGCGTGGCCCGACGCGGAGTTCTTCCAGGCCTATGGCATGACGGAGACCGCCGCCGCGGTCTGCATCAATCCGCCAGCCAATCATCGTCCGGGCATGGGCGCCGAACGCCACCGGCATTCAGTGGGACGCGCCGGGCTCGGCGCCGAGATCCGCGTGGTCGATCCGCAAGGCGAGGAAGTGCCGCGCGGCACCGTCGGCGAGATCGTCGTGCGCGGGCCGATGGTGATGCGCGGCTACTGGAACCAGCCGGATGCGACCGCGCAGGCGCTGCGCGATGGCTGGCTGCATACGGGCGACGGCGGCTGGATGGACGAGGATGGCCATCTGTTCATCGCCGACCGGCTCAAGGACATGATCATTTCCGGCGGCGAGAACGTGTACTCGGGCGAAGTCGAGACCGCGCTGCGCAGCCATCCGCGCGTGGCGCAGGCCGCGGTCATCGGCGTGCCGGACGCGCGCTGGGGCGAGCGCGTGCATGCGGTGGTGGTCGTGGAGGGAGGCGAGCCACAGGACGACGCCGCGCTGTCGGCCGAGCTGACGCAGTGGTGCCGCGAACGGCTGGCGGGCTACAAGTGCCCGCGCAGTTTCGCCTATGTCGATGGGCTGCCGCTGTCGGCGGCCGGCAAGGTGCTGAAGAACGAATTGCGGCAGCGATACCGCGGCGCGGTGGCGGTTGGCGGGCGCTGATCGTCGGCGCCGCGAACTCATCAGCGAGAGGAATTCCGATGGAACGAATCGACTTCGAGATGCGGGACGGCGTCGCCACGCTGACGCTGAAGGATCCGAAGACGCGCAATGCGCTCGGGCCCGCGATGCGCGAGGAAATCGCCGAAGCAGTGCGCGTGGTCGCGACCGACCGCGGCATCCGCGCGCTGGTGCTGACCGGCGCCGACGGGCACTTCTGCTCGGGCGGCGACCTGCGCAATATCGCGAGCGCCGGTCTGGACAACCAGGGCTGGCGCGAGCGGCTCGGCGACCTGCATCGATGGCTGCGCGACCTGATCGGCCTAGACAAGCCCGTCATTGCGGCGGTCGATGGCGCGGCCTTCGGCGCGGGCTTCGGCCTGGCGCTGACGGCGGACTTTTTGATCGCCACGCCGCGGGCGCGCTTCTGCGTGTCCTTCCTGAAGGTCGGCCTGGTGCCCGATTGCGGGATCTTCCACACGCTGCCGCGCGTGGTCGGCGTGCAGCGCGCCAGGGAACTGACGCTGTCGGCGCGCGAGGTCGGGGCCGAGGAAGCGCTGCGGCTGGGAATCGCGATGGAGATTCATCCGCCGGAAGCGCTGGCGCAGCGCGCCCATGCGATCGCGCGCAGCTTTGTCGGGGCCTCGCCGATGGCGGTCAGCCTGGTCAAGCGGGCGGTGGCCGCGGATGGAGATCTTGCGACCGCACTGGAGCTGGAGGCCAATGCACAGGCGCTGGCGATGGGCACCGGGCACCATCGCGATGCGGTCGAGGCGTTTCTGGAGAAGCGGCCGGCGCCGTTTCAGTGGCCGGCCTAATGGGGAAGTTCTGGGGAAGTTTCGGGGTAGTTTCGCCGGTTTTCTCCCCTCTCCCGCGAGGCGGGAGAGGGGCCGGGGGAGAGGGAAAGCGCTTCGCCTTCAGCGGGCGATCGGCTTGTAGCGGATGCGCTTGGGCTTGGCGGCTTCCTCGCCCAGGCGGCGCTTCTTGTCGGCCTCGTACTCCTGATAGTTGCCGGCGAAGAACTCGACGTGCGAGTCGCCTTCGAAGGCCAGGATATGCGTCGCGATCCGGTCCAGGAACCAGCGATCGTGCGAGATGACCATCACGCAGCCGGCAAACTCCAGCAGCGCGTCTTCCAGCGCGCGCAGCGTTTCGACGTCGAGGTCGTTGGACGGTTCGTCGAGCAGCAGCACATTGCCGCCGGCGATCAGCGTCTTGGCCAAATGCAGGCGCCCGCGTTCGCCACCCGACAGCGTGCCGACGTGCTTCTGCTGGTCCGAGCCCTTGAAGTTGAAGCGGCCGATATAGGCGCGCGAGGGCGTCTCGTAGCGGCCCACGGTCAGCACATCCGCGCCGCCGGAGATTTCCTCGAACACCGTCTTGCTGCCGTCGAGCGCGTCGCGGCTCTGGTCGACATAGGCGAGCTTGACGGTCGGCCCGATCTTGATCGTGCCGCTGTCCGGCTGCTCCTTGCCGGTCAGCATGCGGAACAGCGTCGATTTACCGGCACCGTTCGGACCGATCACGCCGACGATTGCGCCCGGCGGCACCTTGAAGCTCAGGTTGTCGATCAGCAGCCGATCGCCGTAGGCCTTCGACACGTTCTCGAACTCGATCACCTCATTGCCGAGACGCTCGCCGACCGGAATGAAGATCTCCTGGGTTTCGTTGCGCTTCTGGTATTCCTGGCTGTTCAGTTCGTCGAAACGCGCCAGACGCGCCTTCGACTTGGCCTGCCGGCCCTTCGGATTCTGGCGAACCCATTCCAGCTCCTTCTTCAGCGCCTTCTGCCGCGCCGACTCGCTGGACTCTTCCTGCTTCAGCCGGTTTTCCTTCTGGTCCAGCCACGAGCTGTAGTTGCCCTTCCACGGAATGCCGTGGCCGCGGTCCAGTTCCAGGATCCACTCGGCCGCGTTGTCCAGGAAGTAGCGATCGTGGGTCACCGCGACCACCGTGCCCGGGAAGCGGGTCAGGAACTGCTCCAGCCATTCGACCGATTCGGCATCCAGGTGGTTGGTCGGCTCGTCCAGCAGCAGCATGTCGGGACGCGACAGCAGCAGCCGGCACAGCGCGACGCGGCGCTTCTCGCCGCCGGACAGATGGCCGACCTTGGCGTCCCACGGCGGCAGCCGCAGCGCGTCGGCCGCAACTTCCAGCTGCTGCTCGGCATTGTTGCCGTCGCTGGCGGCCAGGATTGCCTCGTACTTGGCCTGATCGGCGGCCAGCTGGTCGAAGTCGGCATCCGGCTCGGCGTAGGCCGCGTAGATTTCCTCGAGCTTCTTGCGCGCCTCGAACACCTCGCCCAGACCGCCCTCGACTGCTTCACGCACGGTCTGCTCGGGATCGAGCTGCGGCTCCTGCGGCAGATAGCCGATGTTCAGATTCGGCATCGGGATCGCTTCGCCCTCGATGTCCTTGTCGACGCCGGCCATGATCCTGAGCAGCGTCGATTTGCCCGAACCGTTCAGGCCGAGCACGCCGATCTTGGCGCCGGGGAAAAAGGACAGCGAAATATCCTTCAGGATCTGACGCTTGGGCGGAACGATCTTGCCCACGCGATTCATCGTATAGACGTACTGTGCCATGCGGCTTACCCAGTGAAATGACTGTGTTGGAGGGGGATGGCGCAGTGTAGCAAACCGGGGGCGGCGGGCGGATGGGGTGGCCGATGCGCTGGCCCATGCACGGGTCCATGCACTGCTCCTGGACCGGCCCATGCACTGCCCGCTGGCCGACACGGCGACCGCTGCACGGGCCCACGCGCCGGCCGGCGTACCGGCCGATGTACCGACCGAAGCGCGGGCCGAGGCGCCGCCCGCCGGCGCGGTATCATCGTGCCCTTCGCCTTCGGGCAAATTCCTGCCGACCGAGTACCACCATGAGCCCCAAACCCGCCCGCACGCTGACCTTCAAGTGCAAGAAGTGCAACAAGCCCGTGACCCTGTACCTGCAGAAGGTATCGGCCTGCTCGCATATCACGCCATACCAGGGCTTCTGCAAGTGCGGCGAGATGATGCGCCACGCCACCGGGGACAAGGACGCGGTGGCGTCGTTCGTGGAGTCGAACGATATTCACTGGGCGCATCACCATCATCACCATCATTGAGCGATGGCGGGTTCAGGCCACGATGCGGGCGGAGACCTTGCGCGTCGTGGACTGAATGAACCGGCCGAGGCGGTCCGCGAGATCTCGCGCGCCATGCGGCAACGACGGCAAGGTGTGCTCCACCGCGCGCGCCACTGCGCCCGGGATCCGTTGCGCCAGTTCCGCCGCCTGGCCCAATACGAAGCGCGGCTGCATGCCAAGGGTTTCGGCCATCGCCACCACGTGCCGGCGCGCAATCTCGCCCGGCCGGTTTTCTCCACCGATCGAAAACGCGAACTCCCCTGACAGCCCGGCATACAAGCGGGTGCACATCAGATCGTAGAAGGGGGTCAGCCTCACGCCTTGCCCAGGCAGCACGTACAACGACAGGTTCTTCGCGTGGCTGTCGTTGTTGTCGACGTAGAGGTTGAAGAAGATCCAGTTCAGGAAGTGGCGCAGGTCTACCGCGGGCTGGACGCTGCATTGCCGGATCAGAGCGGCGCAGGCCGCGATGCCGGGACCGCCCTCCTTTTCGTACTTGCGGTCGGACACCGTGCCGGCCAACTGGCACAGGTCGTACTGGACGAGCCGTCCCAACGTTCCATCCGGCCGCTGGTACCTGTCGAAGCGCCGCACGACGCATGCTCGCGTCATCGGTTCATAGAAAACCTCGGCGGCAGGCAAACCACACTCCGCGGCAACGCGCATCACGATGGTTTCGTTCGCGGCCGACTGCCATACCTTGGCGAGGCGCTTGATGTCCGGCTTCAGGATATGCGTGGACGGCGCGACGCCGCGAGGAAGACGCGGGACGCCATCGTCGAAGATCGCCAGGCTGGTCTTGTCCTGTGCGCCGGCGAGCGAGATCCGCGCGCGGGCGCCTTTCAGATCGACGGCCGCCGCAGACGGCTTGCTCAGCGCCGCGCCCAGCGCCTGCCATGAGGTCGCCTGGTACGTGGGAGGCTTCGGCGTTTCGCCTTCCGGTACGATGACGAAGGCCCCAGCCGTGTCCCCCGCCACCTCCAGGAGCATCGAAAACAAGGTGGACGCCTTCTTCTGCTGCGCGAGATAGTCGCGCAATTCCCCCTCGGGCAGCAGGTTCTCGAAGAAGGCCTGCACGACCTCGGCGTCCTGCAATCCCGGCATCAGCGGAATGGCCGCGACCGGGAAGCGGTCCTCCCTGGCGAGCCATGCGGGCGAATAGGCGAAGGCCAATGGCGCGGTATCGTGGATGGTGCCGACCACTTCATCGCCCCACAGGACGCTGAGCCGTTCGGGCCGGGCCATCACAAGCCTCCGCTGGTCTTCGGCTTCACGACCACTTCCAGCCCGAGCAAGTCCATGATGTCGAGAACCTTCTGCAGCTGGACCGTCGGCTTGCCCCGCTCGAGTTCGACGACAAAGCGGTTGCCGGTACCGCCGAGACCGGCGAGATCGGTTTGCTTCAGTTCGAGTTGCTCGCGCCGCCGGCGGATGGCGGCGCCGAGTTCGGCCGAGCTGTGAACCACGATGCCGCTGGCGGCTGAGTTACCGCTCGGGAAGTTTTGTTTCTCCGCTGCCATCTTGCGCCCCTGATATTACCGCTCGGTAATTTTATATTGGAACCACGCATCGTCAAGGGAAAAAATTACCGCTCGGTAATACCACCGGTCGCAGGGTTGGTGCGGTGCTGTACTTCACGGGAACGAATGGGTCGACGGCGTGGGAGGGCATCAGCCCCGCCGTTCTACCGATTCAATCGAACGCCTGCACCGCCAGCAGCAAAATCACCGCCAGATAGCCCAGATGCATGCGCGTGCGCTGCCGCTTGTAGCGACGCACGACGTCCGGCAGGAACAGTTGGCGTGCCGTCTTGAAGCTTGAAATCGGATCGGCCACGACGTCGGAATACGCGTCGGTGTTGTTGCGATAGATCGTCGCCAACGACTCGCGCTCATGTCCGCCCGTCAGCTGCTGCGTCGTGCGTGAACGCTTGCTGATGCGGTAGTAGAACAGCGGCGCATCGATCCGATGCACCTTGGCCTCGGGCTCCAGCAAACGGATATAGAACTCCCAGTCCTCGAAGCCGTGCTTCATCGCTTCGGAATAGCCCGAGGTCCGCTCGTACAACGCGCGCGGATAGACCGCGCAGTTGTGAATCATGTTCTCGAACAGCAGCCGCTGATAGCTGTATTCGGGCAGCCGCCATTTCCCCTTCTTCGCGCCGAATCGTTTGACCTGGCAGTAGACCAGCGCGGTGTCCGGATGCCTGCGGAAATGCGCTAGCGCGCGGCGCAGGTAGTCGGGATGGATCTTGTCGTCTCCGTCCAGCGGCACGATGTATTCGCCGCCGGTCAGCCGGATACCGAGATTGCGCGCCGACGCCACGCCGCCGTTCTGCTTGCGGATATAGGTGAAGCGGCGGTCCTTCTGCACGAAGGACTGCACGCGCTGCGCTGTATCGTCGGTCGACCCGTCGTCGACCACGATGCAGCGCCAGTGCCGGTAGGTCTGGCGCCGCACCGATTTCAGCGTGTCGGCGATCACGCCCGCCTGGTTGTAGCAGGGGACGATGATGGCGACTTCTGGCGCTGGATCGGTTTGCGAACGGCGGAATCTGGAAAGAGACTTCAACAGCATTAATGGGGAAAGCGGGTCTGCGGTTGCGGCCAATGATCGCATACCGACCATGACGGCCCTGGAAAACCTGGCCATCGCCGCTCGGCGCGCCCGGTTTCGGTCGTGCCGCTGGGTTCCGCCCTGCCCCGTCAGTTCAGCTTGATATCGAGCTGCTGCACGGTCCGACTTTCGACCTCGAACTGCTCGGCGGCGGACTTCGCATATTCGCTGCTCAGGTAGACGGTTGGAGGTCGCTGGCCTCCAGCGACCTCAGGTATGTCGGATCCTGCGTCGCGTTTCTGAAGGCGTCGTGCAGGGTCTTGACGATATTCGGTCCATGCCGCTCGGGCCGACGATGCCGACCAGCGAGCTGGCGGTCAAGCGGCGGCGACCCGCCTGGCTCGTCAATGCCTTCGGCGCTGCCAGATGGATTACATTTCCGGGAGCAAGACTGAGGATGGGACCACTCCAATTTCAACGATCCGGGAATCTCATGCACAACGACAAATTCGACCTGATCCAATTTTCCTCCGCGGTCCGCGATCTATTGGACAGCGAGCTCCAGGTATCGGTCGGCAATATGGAAGTGGTGCCCTTTGCCGAAAAGCTGTACAAGCTGGTGCGGTCGCATGCCTACAACGAGGGCGTGCTCGACGCGAAGCGCGTAATGGAACGCAAGCTGGCGGATGTTTCGGAGCAGCTGGATATCTTGCTGCAGTATGAGTAGCAAGTATTCGCTGACGCAGGTCAGGGAGGTCTGGGTCAACGCCCGCTTGAACGGCGAGGTGGACTGGCTCGACTATCTGGAGGCGCCGACGTTCTTCTTGAAGGCGAATGGCGAACTGGTTTCCAAGGCCAATCAGATTGCCTACATCGAACGCAGCCGGAAGAAGTTTCCGAACAAGCGGGCCGGCGAGGCAGGGTTCAAGGAAACCGGCATCGGGATCCAGCAGCACAAGAGTTGGGCCACGGTAACGGGATCGGCATGCTTGAAGCGGGATGGCAAGATTGTCCACCAGTTCGAATTTCTCGAGCTATGGGTGATCGTGGGCGGCCGGTGGCAGATTGCGTCCCTGTGTATCGAGGATATCGAGCACGCGGGAGCGGCATAACGTCCGGTTTGCGCTCGCATGACAACGAGGTATCTCGGGGATCTTGAAGGCGGACGCTGGCCGCTTCCGATGCTTCCACGCCGGGCGCCCCAGGCGGACATCGCTGACGGCGGCCGGCAACTCAAAACAACGTGGCCTCCGGCGACGCCCTTTCCAGCGCGGTCCGCGGCAAGTCCAGCCGCAGCGTGGCGCCGCCGGGTAGTTCGAGTTCGTCGCAGTTGTTCCCGGGCCCGCCGCGGTCCACGACGATGAACCGCGCCACGCCTTCCGTGACGATCAGCGAGTGGTGCCACACGCCCTTGCGATAGTTGACGCCTTGCCGGCCGTTGGTGACGAAGGCCCGCACCGCATGCGGCTCGACCGTGTCGCCAGGCGGCGCCACCACGACGAGGAACCGCGCATCCCCCAGCGGAATGAACGCCTGGCTGCCGAGCGGGTGCCGCTCGAACGAGGTCAGTACCAGCGGCAGCGCATAGGGCTGCGATTCGAACAGATTGATCAGCGGGCGTCCGTCGTCCGAGGACACGTCGACCTCGGCAAGGTCGTGAAAGCGATGACACATGCCGCGATTGATGGCGATGGACGCGCGGCCATCGCTCTCGATGACGTCGCCGAACGGGGCGAAGGCATCGGCGCTCAGCGGTTGTGCGATCAAGGACAGGGGTTCGGTCGGAATAGGCATGGCTAGGCAGAATCAGGTTCGCATACTGGTCTTACCAGTATTACGATATGGCGTATCCGTGTCAATGCCGGAAATCGGCGGGTAAACGCTGATTTGTGGGGGCGCATGCAGGGCGTTATTGTTGCGCCCTGATGTAAATATCATACTGGTCATACCAGTTTCAATCCCACCCGGCGACACAACAGACACGAGGAGACCTGCCATGACACCCTACCAAGCCGGCCCGGCAATTACGCCGGCGTCCGCGGCCGACATCCCGGCCATCGCGCAAGAGAACGCGCTCTACCGCAAGGTGGCCTGGCGACTGCTGCCCTTCCTGATGCTGTGCTACGTCGTCGCCTACCTCGATCGCGTGAACGTCGGCTTCGCCAAATTGCACATGCTCGCCGACCTGCAATTCAGCGAGGCGATGTACGGCCTGGGTGCGGGTCTCTTCTTCATCGGCTACTTCTTCTTCGAGGTGCCCAGCAACATGCTGATGCACAGGATCGGCGCCAAGGCGACCATCTCGCGCATCATGATTACGTGGGCGCTGATCTCCGCAGCGATGATGTTCGTCACCACGCCGACGCAGTTCTACGTGCTGCGCCTGCTGCTCGGCGCCGCGGAGGCCGGCTTCTATCCCGGCATGATCTTGTATTTGACTTACTGGTTTCCGTCGCACCGCCGCGCGAAGATGGTGGCGCTGTTCATGTGTGCGATCCCGGTGTCGGGCATTTTCGGCGGACCGCTGTCGGGCTGGATCATGGAATCGATGCAGGGCGTATCGGGGCTGCGCGGCTGGCAATGGATGTTCCTGCTCGAGGCCATCCCCTCGCTGCTGGTCGGCGTGGCGGTGATGTTCTACCTCGACAACAATATCCGTGCCGCCAAGTGGCTGACCGAATCGGAGAAGGCCCTGCTCGAGCGCAACATCGCCAACGAACGCCAGGCCAAGGACGCGCACCCGACGCTGCGCGCACTGTTCGCCGATACGCGCATCGTCAAGATGGCCTTCATCTGCTTCTGCACGGTGATGGGCCAGTACGGGCTGACGTTCTGGTTGCCGACGCTGGTCAAGCAGTCCGGCGTATCGAGCGCGCTGCATATCGGCCTGCTGACCGCCGTGCCGTTCTCGGTTGCGGTCTGCTCGATGATTCTCGTCAGCCGCAGCTCCGACCGCATGCGCGAACGCCGCTGGCACTTGATCGTGCCGTTCTGCTGCGGCGCCACCGGCCTGGTGCTCAGCGCCGTGTTCAGCGACAACGTGGCGTGGTCTCTCGCCGCCCTGGCGCTCGCGGCCGGCGGCAGCCTCGCGACTTCGCCGCTGTTCTGGAGCCTGCCGACCGCGATCCTGTCCGGCGCCGGCGCGGCCGCGGGCATCGCCATGATCAACTCCTTCGCCAACCTCGCCGGCTTCCTGAGCCCCTACATGATCGGGCTCATCAAGGATGCGACGCAAAGCACCAACCTGGCGATGTTCGTGCTGGCCGGCGTGCTGCTGATGGGCGCCCTGCTGACCTACACGGTGCCCGCCAAGCTGGTCAACAAGTAGGCGCCGCCGCGCGGGGCCGCGCCGACGCTGGGGTACAATCGTCTGCCTGAGCGGCGCCCCTCCGCTGCGATGCGCGACCGGCGCGTCCTAGCCCGATCCTGCCTCGGCGCTCTTCCTCGTTCAGACATCAGGCATGTTCAACTCGACCGCAGTCGCCGCCAATGCCGCCCGGCTGATCCAGCAATGGATCAACGACGGCACCTACCCCGCAGGCTCGCTGCTGCCGTCCCAGCGCGAGCTCTCCGAGCGCCTCGGCATCAGCCGGACCTCGCTGCGGGAGGCGTTCTCGACCTTGCAGGGACTGGGTCTGATCGTGGCGCGCCCGGGCAAGGGCGTGTACGTCGCGGAAGGCCCTGCGCCCTCTGCCCATCCCTGGCGCTTCGCCGACTCGCATTCGCTGACCGACATCTACCAACTGCGCTTCGCGCTGGAGAATTTCACCGCGCGGCTCGCTGCGCTGGTGGCGGAGCCGGCCGACATCGACGCGCTGCGTGCCAACGCGGAAGCGATGCAGACCTGCATCGAAGCGTCGGACTTCACCCAGGCGGCGCAGCTCGATTTCGATTTCCACATGCAGATCATCGCGATCTCCGGCAATCGCGCGATTGCGGAGATTCTGCGCAACAGTGCGGAAATCATTCAGGAGAGCCAGCGCCTGCCCTTCTACAAGCGCGGCGCGCGGCGGGCCACGTTCAACGAGCACACGGCGATCATCGATGCGCTGGCGGCCGGGGATCCTTCACTGGCGCAGCGGGCGATGGCGGACCACATCGTGCAGGCGGCGCAGCGGGCGGGGGTGCATTTTCCGACGAGTTTGGATGTTAGGTGATCGTGACGGCGGAATCGGGCGTGTGGTTATGAGGGCCGGTAAATGAAAAAGGGTCACGTGAATATTCGCGTGACCCTTTTAATATTTGGTGCCGGCTGCAGGACTCGAACCCGCCACCTGATGATTACAAATCAACTGCTCTACCTGATGAGCTAAGCCGGCATAAATGCAGACCGCGATTCTACTGCAAGCGGCCTGCATTGGCGATGGTTGACCGGCCAGAACTGGCCGGTCGAAGGGGCTTACTTGACGACCTTCAGCGAAGGCTTGCGCGTGCCGATGCGCGGTACCGGCGGGGGATTCGGATCGTCGTCGTCCGCAGCGTCGGCGCCGTCGGCTTGGGACGCGCCCTCGCTTTCCACCGGCGCCAGTTTCGGCGGCGGATTCAGTTCGCGTTCGGTCGCGGCCTGGGTTTCCGGCACGCTGCGCTCGACCGGGAAGGCCATGCCTTGGCCATTTTCCCGCGCGTAGATCGCCAGCACGTTATCGACCGGCACGTCCAGCTTGCGCGAGACGCCGCCGAAGCGGGCGCTGAAGCTGATCCACTCGTTGCCCATTTCCAGACCGCTGGTCGCGTCGAAGCTGACGTTCAGCACGATCTCGTTGTTCTTGACGAACTCGCGCGGCACGTTGGTGTTCGCGTCGACGAACACGGCGATATACGGAGTGAAGCCGTTGTCCGTGCACCATTCGTAAATGGCGCGGATCAGGTAGGGCTTGGTCGAGGTTTCAGGCATATGACTTCCAGAGGCGTCGCGCGGCGGCCCGAGCGAACTCGGGCCGGGCCGGCTTAGCGGCGCATCACCTTTTCGGACGGGGTCAGCGCTTCGATATAGGCCGGGCGGCTGAAGATCCGTTCCGCGTACTTCAGCAGCGGCGCGGCGTTCTTCGACAGTTCGATGCCGTAGTGGTCCAGGCGCCACAGCAGCGGCGCGATGGCGACGTCCAGCATCGAGAACTCTTCGCCGAGCATGTACTTGTTTTTGACGAAGATCGGCGCCAGTTGCGTCAGGCGGTCGCGGATCGCGCCGCGTGCACGCTCGTGGCTCTTTTCCGCCGTCTTGCCCTTTTCGTTCTCCAGCACGTAGACGTGGGTGAACAGTTCCTTCTCGAAGTTGAACAGGAACAGGCGGGCGCGGGCGCGCTGGACCGGGTCGGCCGGCATCAGCTGCGGGTGCGGGAAGCGCTCGTCGATGTACTCGTTAATGATGTTGGATTCGTACAGGATCAGGTCGCGCTCGACCAGGATGGGCACCTGGCCGTAGGGATTCATCACCGAGATGTCTTCCGGCTTGTTGAACAGGTCGACGTCGCGGATTTCGAAGTCCATGCCCTTTTCGAACAGGACCAAGCGGCAACGCTGAGAGAACGGGCAGGTGGTGCCCGAATACAACACCATCATGGTTGGGATTCCTTGGAGGCGGCGCTAGGCCGAAGTTGGGTCAAACATTCTGTCAGAACCCACCATCGGAAAGCAAATTCGTTACAAATAGCGTAACGGAATGCCGGATCAGTGGCTTGGCGGGCGACGCATGCGGCCCGTCCGTGCCGTATCCATTTTCATTCCGTCACAAAGGAAAAAGGGCCAGGCGGTGTCGCATACGCAACTCCGCGCTAGCCCTCGGGCGGTCTACCGGGATTACTTGATGTCTTTCCAGTAGGCGGCGTTCAGGCGCCAGGCGAACACGGTGAAGATGCCCAGGAACAGCAGGACCCACACGCCCAGACGGCGGCGATGGTTCTGCGCCGGCTCGGCCATCCAGTCGAGATAGGCGACCAGGTCGGCGACGGCGGTATCGTACTGCAGCGGCGTCATGCTGCCGGGCGTCAGCTGTTCGAAACCGACGAACTTGTGCACTTTTTCGCCATGCTCTTCCACGTCGGCGAACTTGGCGGCGCGCTGGCCCTGCAGCTCCCACAGCACGTGCGGCATGCCGACGCTCGGGAAGACCAGGTTGTTCCAGCCGGTCGCGCGGGTGTCGTCGCGGTAGAAGGTACGCAGATACGTATACAGCCAGGCGTCGCCGCGGGCGCGGGCGATCACCGACAGGTCCGGCGGCGCCGCGCCGAACCAGGCCTTGGCGTCCTTCGGTTGCATCGCGATGGTCATCGTTTCACCGACCTTGTCCGCGGTGAACATCAGGTTTTCGCGGATCTGGTCTTCGGTCAGGCCGATATCGCGCAGGCGGTTGTAGCGCATCATCGACGCGCCGTGGCAGTTCAGGCAGTAGTTGACGAACAGCTTGGCGCCACGCTGCAGCGAGAACAGGTCGCTGGTGTTGACCGGCGCCGGCTCGAGCGGATAGCCCCCTTCGGCCGCAATGGCGGGCGCACCGGCGAAGCACGCGCCGGCCAGCGCGAGAATGGAAAGCAGCTTTTTCATCGTTGTTCCTTGTCCTTGGGCCTGGCTTAGTGGTGCTTGAACGTCACGCGGTCGGGCACCGGCTGGAAGGTGCCGACGCGGCTCCACAGCGGCATGGCGAGGAAGAAAGCGAAGTACAGCAGCGTACCGAGCTGCGACACCTTTTCGCCGACCGGCGACGGCGGCTGCACGCCGAGGTAGCCCAGGATCAGGAAGAACGCGACGAAAACCATCAGGATCGTCTTGTGGAAAGCCGGACGGTAGCGGATCGACTTGACCGGCGAATGGTCGAGCCAGGGCAGGAAGAACAGGATGATCACCGAACCGCCCATGATCACCACGCCCCAGAACTTGGCGTCGATGAAGTAGAAACCCAGCGCCAGCAGCACCGCTATCGCGACCGCGATGCCCTTGACCTTCAGGCTCTTGCTGCGCAGGAACAGGATGCCCAGCAGCACGGCGAAGAAGATCCACAGGATCGGCAGGAAGTTGGCCGTGGTGGCACGCAGCATCGAATAGAACGGCGTGAAGTACCAGACCGGGGCGATGTGCGGCGGCGTCTTCAGCGGATCAGCCGGGAAGAAGTTGTTGTGTTCCAGGAAGTAGCCGCCCATCTCCGGGAAGAAGAAGATCACGGCCGAGAAGATGATCAGGAACACGCCCACGCCCATCAGGTCGTGCACCGAGTAGTACGGGTGGAACGGGATGCCGTCGAGCGGCACGCCGTTTTCGTCCTTGTTGGCCTTGATCTCGACGCCATCCGGGTTGTTCGAGCCCACCTCGTGCAGCGCGATGATGTGGGCGACGACCAGGCCCAGCAGCACCAGCGGCACCGCGATCACGTGGAACGAGAAGAAGCGGTTCAGCGTCGCGTCGCTGACCACATAGTCACCGCGGATGAACAGCGACAGGTCCTGGCCGATCACCGGGATCGCCGAGAACAGGTTGACGATCACCTGGGCGCCCCAGTACGACATCTGGCCCCACGGCAGCAGATAGCCCATGAAGGCCTCGGCCATCAGCGTCAGGAAGATCAGGCAGCCGAAGATCCAGACCAGCTCGCGCGGCTTGCGGTACGAACCGTACAGCAGCCCGCGGAACATATGCAGGTAGACGACCACGAAGAACGCCGAGGCGCCGGTCGAGTGCATGTAGCGGATCAACCAGCCCCAGGGCACCTCGCGCATGATGAATTCGACGCTGGCATAGGCCACCGGGATGCCGGCGGCGTTCAGCGTGCCGTCCGGCTTGTAGTTCATCACCAGGAAGATGCCGGTGACGATCTGGATCACCAGCACCAGCAGCGCCAGCGAGCCGAAGAAGTACCAGAAGTTGAAGTTCTTCGGCGCGTAGTACTTGGACAGATGGTCTTCCCACAGCTGCGTCGCCGGGAAGCGCGCGTCGATCCAGCCCAGCAGGCCGGTCGTCTTGACTTGCTTTTCCGCCGCCATGATCAAGCCTCTCCTTTTTCGTCTTTGCCGATCACGATCGTGGTGTCGGTGAGGAACTGGTATGGGGGAACGTCAAGGTTCTGCGGTGCCGGCTTGTTCTTGAAGACGCGGCCTGCCAGGTCGAAGGTCGAGCCGTGGCACGGGCAAAGGAAACCGGGGTCGGAACCGAGGGTGGGATTGGCGCCAGCCGCGAACGGGCCGGACGGGGAGCAACCGAGATGGGAACAGATACCGACGACGACGAGGATGTCCTTGTGCTCGGGCCGGGAACGGGTTTCGTTCTTGCAATACTCGGGGGTTTCCATCGTGAACGGAATTTCCGAGTTCGGGTCGGCCACTTCGGCGTCGGTCTTTTTCAGCGACGCCAGCATCTCCTCCGTGCGACGCAGAATCCAGACGGGCTTGCCGCGCCATTCGACCGTCATCATTTCGCCGGGCTTGAGCCCGCTGATGTCGGCCTCGACCGGCGCACCTGCCGCCTTGGCCTTTTCCGACGGTGCAAAGGTACTGACAAACGGCACCGCAACCGCCACTCCTCCGATGCCGCCAGCCACAGACGTCGCGATCAACCAGTTGCGACGCCCCTTATCCACGCTCTTCACGCTTTGCTGGTCATTCATTCCAAACCCCAGGGGAAGTCAATTTAGATTTTGCGTCAACCGTAAATTGTACCTTAGGCACATTGGGCAGTGAAAGCGCGGTAACCCGGGGGTGTTCGGTCATCGCGCGAGCGTGCAAGGCAGCCCCGCCGATCGGCCCGAATGCCGCGACAGGCTTGCGTTTGCGGCATCCTTGCGGCAGTCTTGCGCTGCGGTCCGTGGTGAAAAATGAACAACAGCAAGGAGTTAAGCCATGAGCATGATGTCGGAATTCAAGACCTTCGCGATGCGCGGGAACGTGGTCGACCTCGCGGTCGGCGTGATTATCGGCGCAGCTTTCGGAAAAATCGTGGATTCCGTGGTCAATGACCTGATCATGCCGTTGGTCGGCCGCATCATCGGCAAACTGGACTTTTCGAATCTGTTTCTGGTGTTGTCCGACCCGCCAGCCGGAACGCCAATGACGCTCGATGCCTTGAAAAAGGCCGGCGTGCCGGTATTTGCCTACGGCAATTTCCTGACCATCCTGGTCAACTTCCTGATCCTGGCCTTCATCATTTTCATGATGGTGCGCGCGATCAATCGCCTGCGCGCTGCCGAGCCGCCGGCACCGGCGCCCGAAGATCCGGAAGACATCAAGCTGCTGCGCGAGATCCGCGACAGCCTGAAGACGACGCGGGCCTGAGGCCCCGGGGGCCGCGGCGCCCCGGCGTTGCGGCGTCGCGGGCGGACCATTCGGTCAGACCGCGTTCGCACCTCGCTCAGACCGGATTCGGGATGTCGATGAAGGTATGGCGCAGGCCGAACTGCTGCGCCAGATGGGTGCCGAGCGCCTGAATGCCATAGCGCTCGGTGGCGTGATGGCCGGCGGCGATATAGCCGACGCCGCTCTCGCGCGCCAGGTGCGTGGTCTGCTCGGAGACCTCCCCGCTCAGATAGACATCGACTCCGGCGGCGATCGCCGCGCCGAAATAGCCCTGCGCGCCGCCGGTGCACCAGCCCACTGTCCGAACGGGCTGGTCCGGATCGCCGATCGCCAGGGGCTCACGCCCGAGCACGCCCGCGATGTGGTCGGCCAGCATGCGCAGCGTCATCGATTGCGGCAACGTGCCGGTCCAGCCGAGCTGGTCGTCCCCGAAGCGGCCGGTCGGATTCAGCCCAAGTTCGTGCCCCAGCTGCGCGTTGTTGCCTAGTTCGGGATGGCCGTCCAGCGGCAGGTGATAGGCCAGCAGATTGGTATCGGACACCAGCAGGCGGCGCAGCCTGCCATGCTTCTGGCCGATGACGCGAGCATCTTCGCCGCGCCAGAAATAGCCGTGATGGACCAGGATCGCATCGGCACCGGCTTCGATGGCGGCATCGAGCAGCGCGGCACTGGCCGTCACTCCCGTCACGATGTGAGTGACTTCCGGCCGACCTTGTACTTGCAGACCGTTCGGGCAATAGTCCTTGTAGCGGGGGACTTCCAACAGGTCGTTCAAGTACAATTCAAGCTCTTTTGTTTTCATTTTCAGCCCAAACTCCAATATGTTGCGCCGCTTCTGGCTGTTCTTTGCCCAGGCCGTCACGGTTGTGCTGGCCATCTGGTTTGTCGTGGCGACATTGAAACCGGAATGGTTGCAACGCGGGCGCGTCGCGGTCCAATCCGGTTCGCCGATCGTCGCGCTCAAGGAAGTGGTGCCGAACGTCACAGGCCCATCCGCGGAACGTTCTTATAGCGAGGCGGCGCAGCTGGCGATGCCGGCGGTGGTCAATATCTTCACCAGCAAGAACGGCGCGCGCCGCGGCAACCCGCAGGCCGACGATCCGTGGTTCCGCTTCTTCTTCGGTGACCGGCTGCCCGAGCGGCAGGAGCCGGTGTCGAGCCTGGGCTCGGGCGTGATCGTCAGCGCCGAGGGCTACATTCTAACCAACCATCATGTGGTGGACGGCGCCGACGAGATCGAGGTCGCGCTGACCGACGGCCGCAAGGCCAACGCCAAGGTGGTGGGCTCGGACCCGGAAACGGATCTCGCAGTGCTCAAGATCACGCTGAAGGATCTGCCGGCCATCACGCTGGGACGCCTCGAGAACGTCAAGGTCGGCGATGTGGTGCTGGCGATCGGCAACCCGTTCGGCGTCGGCCAGACCGTGACGATGGGTATCGTGTCCGCGCTGGGCCGCAGCCATCTCGGTATCAATACCTTCGAGAACTTCATCCAGACCGACGCGGCGATCAACCCGGGCAACTCGGGTGGCGCGCTCGTCGACGCGCAGGGCAATCTGCTGGGCATCAATACGGCCATCTACTCGCGTTCGGGCGGCTCGCTGGGCATCGGTTTCGCGATTCCGGTGTCCACTGCCAAGCAGGTGATGGAGTCGATCATCTCGACCGGCTCGGTGACGCGCGGGTGGATCGGCGTCGAGCCGCAAGACATGACGCCGGAGATCGCCGAATCGTTCGGGCTCGAGGCCAAGGAAGGCGCGCTGATCGCCGCGATCGTGCAAGGCGGCCCCGCAGACAAGGCCGGCGTGCGGCCGGGCGATGTGCTGGTTGCCGTGCAGGATCAACCGATCACGGATACCACGGCACTGCTCAATGCGATCGCGCAGCTCAAGCCGGGTACGGAAGTGAAGATGAAGGTGGTACGCCGTGGCAAGCCGACCGAGGTGACGGTGACGATCGGCAAGCGCCCTCCTCCACCGCGGCGCGTGTTGCCTTACGACGAGGAAGATTGAAGACGTTCTGAACGTGCGATGAACTGAAAAGCCCCTTGGTGATGCCAAGGGGCTTTTTATTGGCGTCTATGGATCGGGGAGCCGAGCGCGGGGAGGTACCGTTGTGCCCGCACCAATTGGCCACCGCAGGCTGTAGCGCGCGCGGCACCGTGGCGGTGGGACGTTTCGGAACCCGGCTCCTTCTGAAGCGCGCGTTGCATTGTCGCCGGCCACTGGGCAAGGCCATCTCCACGGGCGGGTGCGTTATCCCGCGGGCGGGACGGGCGCGGACAACGCTATTGACGGCGCGTCTTTTCGTGGACGCGGGCTTGGCCTGACTCCCGCCGCGGCCCTACCGTCCGATCGCGCGCTGGTCGCCGACGTGGCCAGCTCGGCTTCCTGGCCGGGCGCCTTCTCGAAGCCCATAACAACAACGATCAGGACACCACAAAACAAAACGCCGGCATCCCGAAGGATGCCGGCGTTTCGATCAAGCTAACTTGATGCGATCGCTCGCGTCAAATTAGAACTTGTGACGCACGCCAACGATGGCGCCGATCTGGTCCTTGTCGGCTTGAACATTCGCCGGACCGTAGCCAGCAACGCCCAGCTGCGAACCGTCCTTGTTCAGAGCGTACGACACCGATGCGTAGATGTCGGTGCGCTTCGACAGGGCGTAGTCGCCGGTCAGCGCGAACTGCCACGGATCCGCACCGGTGCGGCGGAAGTCTTGGTAGTACGCAGCGCCGGTAACCGAGAAGGCCGGGGTCAGCTGGTAAGCCAGGCCGGCCCAGTACAGGTTCGACGTGCTGTTGTCGACGCTCGGTGCACCCGGCAGAACGGCGCCGTCAGCAGCCTTCGCCCAACGGTAGCCCACGAATGCCTTGGCCGGGCCGAAAGCATACGAACCGGCGACAGTCGCGCGGCGGATACGACGGCCGCTGGCGTCAACCACGGTGCCAGCCGGAGCGCCCGGCACAGCAACGGTCGTGCCATGGGTTTCGTCGTACGCAGCACCGACCGCGAACGGGCCAGCAGCGTAGCTCAGCAGCGCGCCGTACTCTTGGCCGCGGCGGAAGGCACCAGCCTCTTCCTGCCCTTCGTTACGGAACGAGTACATGGCCGACGCGGTCAGGCCACCGAACTTGCCGACGTACTTGACGGTGTTGTCCGCACGCGATTGGAATTCCGGAGCGATCGACGTGATCGAGTAACGCGGAGCGATCGCCATCGGGTCGAATTGCAGACCGAAGTCATACATCACGGTCTGTTGACGGCCCAGGGTCAGGGTGCCGAACTGGTTCTGCAGACCGACGTAGGCAGCACGGCCGAACAGACGATTGTCTTGGCCCGAGCGACCGGTATCGATGTCGAAACCGCTTTCCAGCACGAACAGACCCTTCAGGCCACCGCCCAGGTCTTCCACGCCACGCAGGCCCCAACGCGAGCCCGACTGGCCGCCCGACTGCATGCGGAACAGGTTGTCGCCGTTCGGGCCAGCGTTGTTGTTGTACTCGATACCAGCGTCGACCACGCCGTACAGGGTCACGCTCGACTGGGCGTAGGCACCACCAGCGGCCAGGGCGGCGACTGCAGCTGCAAACAGTTTCATCTTCATATCGACACTTTCCTTGTCAACTGATTGGGAAATCTTGGGTTGCCCAAGTGCATGGGCGACGCATTCACCATCACGTCTGCTGCGTATTATGTGTCAGGCTCCCGCGCGCTCAGAAGGCTTTTTCGTCGTAAACCGTTCCTGAGGGCGGCTTTTGTTGCTGAACAGCAACAGGAGAAACGGTGATTTTCCCCATTTTGGTGCAAAAAGGACGCAAGGTTTGCGCCCTCTTGCCCTCATCAGTCGGCTTGCGACTCTTTTGCGGCGCCGTCATTGGGCAGCGGACGGCCGATGACCTTGGCCATCAGCAGGCCAAGCTCGTAGAGCAGGATCAGCGGGATCGCCAGCAACAGCTGCGACAGCACATCGGGCGGCGTGACGATGGCGGCGATGATGAAGGCGCCAACGATCACATACGGGCGGATCTGCTTGAGCTTCTCCAGCTCCACCACGCCGAAGCGCACCAGCACGATGACGACCACCGGCACCTCGAAGGTGATGCCGAACGCCAGGAACGTCGTCATGGCGAAGCCGAGATACTTGTCGATGTCGGTCGACATTTCGGCACCGAGCGGCGCGTTGTAGTGCGCCATGAAGTGGAACACCGTCGGAAACACCAGGAAGTAGGCAAAGGCGACGCCGAACAGGAACAGCAGATAGCTGCTCGTGACCAGCGGCATGATCAGCCGCTTCTCGTGCTGATAGAGCCCGGGCGCGACGAATTGCCAGACCTGGTACAGCACCCATGGCAACGCGATCAGGAAAGCGACCAGCAACGTGACCTTCATCGGCACGAAGAACGAGCCGGTCACGTCGGTCACGATCATCTTGCCGCCTTTGGGCAGCGACTCCATCAGCGGCCGCGCAAACAGGTTGAAGATATCCGGCGCCCAGTACACCAGGCTGACGAATACCACCAGCACGCCGGCGACGGCCTTGACGATGCGCTCGCGCAGCTCCACCAGGTGGGAGATAAAGGTTTCCTGCGGGGATTCGTCTTGGGGATCGGGAGAACGCGATTCGCTCATGGCGGCAGCCGCTCAGCAGCGGTGGGCGGACAACAGGGAAGAGAAAAGCGACATCGCGCGCGGCAAGGCGCGCGACGAACGTGCGGACCGGTCGGCCGCCGGCATCGGGGCGGACTGCCGCATGGTCACTCGAAGAAAGAACGGGCGGGACGCGTCGCCGGACGGTGCCGCTTGACGCGGGCAGCGCCGGATTGCGCCCAGCCGCGGACGTTGTTCTGGCGCTTGTACCACTTCGGCACGGCGGCCTGCTTGACGCGCCAGCTCTTGCGGCCGTTGTGCATCTTGTGCGCGCTGTCCCAGCTCGGCACATACGAGGCAGGCACATCGGTGCCGGCGGGGGTACCGATCTCGCTGGTGTCGCCGGACAACGCCTCGTTCAGCGACTGCGCCTGCTCGTTGACCTCTTTGTGGATGGTCCGCTCGACATCGCGCGCGGCTTCCTCGAATTCGGTGCGCATGCGGCGCAGTTCGTCCAGTTCGACCTCGCGGCTGACCTCCGCCTTCACATCGCTGATATAGCGTTGCGCGCGCCCGACCAGCGCACCGACGGTGCGGGCGACCTTGGGCAGCCGCTCGGGACCGATCACGATCAGCGCGACCGCGCCGATCAGCGCCAGCTTGGAAATGCCCAGATCGATCATGCGGGATTCAATGCCAGTGCCGGGCGCGGCCGGGCGCAATGCCCTGCGCCGCCGCCCGGAGGAAGGAGGGAATCAGTGTACCGGGGGCCGGCCCGGCCGATGCGGGGCCGCGCCGGCCGGACGCCGACTGACTGCATGATGCGGATTACTGCTGCTGGCGCGACTTTTCCTTGGCGTCCACGTCGATCGTGGTCGAGTCGCGCAGTTCCTTGGGCGTGCCGGCGGCGGTGTCCTCGCCCGCCGGGGCGTTGGGATCCTTCATGCCGTCCTTGAAGCCTTTGACCGCGCCGCCCAGATCCTGGCCGATATTGCGCAGCTTCTTCGTACCGAAGACCAGCATGACGATCACCAGCACGATCAGCCAATGCCAAATGCTAAACGAACCCATTTTCCTGCTCCTGATGAAGCCCCGCGCGGCACCTTGCCACGCGGACCCGTTGTTCCGTCCGAGCTCGCACGCCGGGCGACGGTAGCCGGCGCTGTTCCGTCCGCCGCGAGCGGCAGGACGTCATTCTTTACTCCAGGCTTGCCGCGGCGGCCTACGGCAGCGCGACCTTCCATTCGGTCCGCGGCCCGCCCATCACGTGCAGATGCAGGTGATAGACCTCCTGGCCGCCATCCGAACCGGTGTTGATCACGGTGCGGAAGCCATTGCCGCAGCCCGCCTCGCGGGCCAGCTGCGGCGCCTTGAGCAGCATTTTAGCAAGCACGTCGCCTTCGCCCGGGCCGCAGTCGGCGAGCGAGTCTACATGCACCTTCGGAATGATCAGGAAGTGCACCGGCGCCTTCGGATGGATATCGTGGAACGCCAGCATGTCGGCGTCCTCGTACACCTTGCGCGACGGTATCTGGCCGGCGACGATCTTGCAGAAGATGCAATTCTCGTGTGCGTTCATGAAAGTTTCATTGCGAAGTGAAGGACACCGGCAAGCCGGAATTCAGCCTGGCCCGGTTCGCGCCGTCCGGAAATCTAGAAACGCTGCTCCGGGTACATCGGCTTGCTGTCGTTCAAATACAACCAGCCTTTGACAATACGGTAAAGAATCCACAGCGACAACAGGCCCCAGACGATGAAGGCCAGTGCGATGCCGACCACGGTGGCAAACAGCACGCCCCCCAGCACGGTCCACGCGACCGACCACCAGAACGAGCGGATCTGCCACGCAAAGTGCGATGCATAGAGCGTGCCGCGCGCGTCGTCGCGCTTGACGTAGTTGATGATGATCGCGATCAGCGCGGTGATGCCGCCGGTCAGCCAGAAAATCGCATACAGCCCGTACAGGATATGGGTCAGCTTGCGCAGGCTGTCGAGCTGCGCGCCGCCGCTGCTGGGCACCACCTGGCCGGGATAGTCCTGGCCGGGATAGTCGTTGCTCATTGCACCTCCTTGCGTGTGCGCACGGTTCGGTCCAGACGATACTGTGCCACACGATACACCGCCGCCCGCCGAGGGGCGCCGGCGCTCACTTCGGCTCGGCCGTGCGCGCGGCCTTTTCGGCCAGTCCCGACAGCCCCTCGCGGCGCGCCAGTTCGGCCACCACGTCGGCCGGACTCAGGCCAAAGCGGGCCAGCAGCACCATGCTGTGGAACCACAGGTCCGCGACCTCGTAGACGACCTTGTCGAGCGCGGGGCCGGCCAGGCCGGCGGCGCGCGCGTCCTTGGCTGCCATTACCGTTTCGGTCGCTTCCTCGCCGATCTTCTTCAGGATCGCGTCGTCGCCTTTATGAAACAACCGCGCGACATAGGATTTGTCGGGATCGCCGCCGTGTTCGGGCTTGCGCGATTCGAGCACCGCGGCCACGCGCGCGAGCACGTCGGCCAGCGCGTCGGCCTGGTTCGCAGAAGAGTCGCTCATCAGTGATTGCTGCCGTAGATGGACGAGGGGTCCTTCAGCACCGGTTCGACGGTCTGCCAGTCGCCGTCCTCGACGTCGCCCTCGAATTTCTGGAAGAAGCAGGAATGGCGGCCGGTGTGGCAGGCGATGTCGCCGGCCTGCGTGACCTTCAGCAGCACCACGTCCTCGTCGCAATCGAGCCGGATCTCATGCACCTTCTGCACATGGCCTGACTCCTCGCCCTTGTGCCACAGCCGCTTGCGCGAACGCGACCAGAACACCGCCTCGCCGAGCTCGACGGTGCGCTGCAGCGCCTCGCGATTCATGAAGGCGAACATCAGCACGTCGTTGGAGCCGACTTCCTGCACGATCACCGGCACCAGGCCGTGGTCGTCCCATTTGACCTTGTTGAGCCACTTCTTTTGCATCGTCAAACCCGCATCGGAATGCCCTCGCGGGCCATGAATGCCTTCGCCTCGGCCACCGTGTGCTGGCCGTAGTGGAAGATGCTCGCCGCCAGCACCGCGTCGGCATGGCCGATGCGGATGCCGTCGGCCAGGTCCTGCAGCCCGCCGACGCCGCCCGAGGCGATCACCGGCACGCCGACCGCGTCGCTGACCGCGCGGGTCAGTTCGAGATCGAAGCCGCTCTTGGTGCCGTCGCGGTCCATGCTGGTCAGCAGCAGCTCACCGGCGCCGCGGCGCGCCATTTCGCGCGCCCACTCGACCGCGTCGAGCCCGGTCGCCTTGCGCCCGCCGTGGGTGAACACTTCCCAGCGCGGCGGCTCGCCCGGTGCGGAGCTGCGCTTGGCGTCGATCGCCACCACGATGCATTGCGAGCCGTAGCGCGCGGTGGCGTCCGACACCAGCTGCGGATTGCTGATCGCCGACGAATTGACGCTGATCTTGTCCGCGCCGGCATTGAGCAGGCGGCGCACGTCCTCGACGGTGCGCACGCCGCCGCCGACCGTCAGCGGAATGAACACCTGCGAGGCCACCGCCTCGATGATGTTCAGCATCAGGTCGCGGCCGTCGCTGGTCGCGGTGATGTCGAGGAATGTGATTTCGTCCGCGCCCTGCTCGTCATAGCGGCGCGCGATCTCGACCGGGTCGCCCGCGTCGCGCAATTCGACGAAGTTGACCCCTTTGACCACCCGCCCGTTGGTCACGTCCAGGCAGGGGATGATACGTTTGGCTAGCATCGGAATCCTTGCCACGCGGCGCGCGCAGGCGCGGCGCGACGCGGGCAGCAGCGCCCCCGGGGCGCAATGGCGACGGCTTACTGGCCGGCGCCGAGTTTGTCCGCGAGCGCCTGCGCGTCCGCGAAATTCAGGTCGCCGGAGTAGATCGCGCGGCCGCAGATCACCCCTTCGACGCCTTCGCTCTCGACCGAGCACAGCCGGTCGATATCGCTCATGTTCGACAGGCCGCCGCTGGCGATCACCGGGATCGACACCGACTGGGCCAGCTTGACGGTGGCATCGATGTTGATGCCCTGCAGCATGCCGTCGCGGCCGATGTCGGTGTAGATGATCGCCTCGACGCCGTAGTCCTCGTACTTGCGCGCCAGGTCGATCACCTCGTGGCCGGTCAGCTTGCTCCAGCCGTCGGTGGCGACCTTGCCGTCGCGGGCATCGAGTCCGACGATGATGTGGCCGCCGAACGCCGAGCATGCATCCTTCAGGAAGCCCGGATTCTTGACCGCGGCGGTCCCGATGATGATGTACGACAGGCCGTCGTCCAGCCACCGCTCGATCGTGTTCAGGTCGCGGATGCCTCCGCCGAGCTGGACCGGGATCTCTTCGCCGACCTCGGCAATGATGGCCTTGATCGCGGCCTCATTGCGGGGCTTGCCGACGAAGGCGCCGTTCAGGTCGACCAGGTGCAGACGCCGCGCGCCCTGTTCCACCCAATGTCGTGCCATGGCGGCGGGCTCTTCGGAGAAGACGGTGGCCTGGTCCATATCGCCTTGTTTGAGGCGTACACATTGACCGTCCTTCAGGTCGATGGCCGGAATGAGCAACATAAGCGTGACGAGCGTGTTGAAGTAAAAAGGTTGTCCTGGCGGGACCGGCGCTGCCGGCCCGGCCTTGCCTGCGTCGAACGGCTTGGTGAATCAGGGCTTCCAGTCCACGAAATTCCGGTAGAGCTGCAAGCCGAGTGCGGCGCTTTTCTCCGGGTGGAACTGCGTGGCAAAAATATTATCCCGGGCCACCGCGCTGGTAAACACGACGCCATATTCGGTTTCCCCGGCAGTATGGGCGGAATCGCGCGGCTGCACATAGTAGCTGTGGACGAAATAGAACCAGCTCTGATCGGGAATACCCTGCCACAGCGGATGCGGGCGGGTCTGGCGAACGCGGTTCCAGCCCATCTGCGGCACCTTGTAGCGCGAGCCGTCCGGCTGCGTCATGCCGTCGAGCTCGAAGCGGACCACCTCGCCCGGCATCAGGCCCAGGCATGGCGTGCTGTCCGCACCGGCCCTACTTTCCCTGCTCGCTTCGAACAGCATCTGTTCGCCAACGCACACGCCCAGCAGCGGCTTGCTGGCCGCGGCCTCGAGCACGGCCTCGCGCAGCCCCGAGGCATTGAGCGCCGCCATGCAGTCGGGCATCGCGCCCTGGCCGGGCAGCACCACGCGCTCGGCGGCGCGGATGCCCTCGGGCGCATCGACGACGCGCACATCGGCGTCGGGCGCCGCACGGCGCAGCGCCTGCGCCACCGAGCGCAGGTTGCCCATGCCGTAATCCACAATTGCAATCGTAGTCATGATGTTGGAAACGGCCGTGGCATCGCGTGGCCGTCCCCTCGGAAACGGTGGAGGGTGGTGGAGTCCGGTAGAGATCGGTAGAAACCGGTCGGCGTGGGCGGCGGCAGGAAAAACCCGCCGCCCTTCATCGGACCGGTATCGAAATCAGAGCGTGCCCTTGGTCGACGGAATCGTATTGGCCGCGCGCGGGTCCAGCTCTACCGCCATGCGCAGCGCCCGGCCGAAGGCCTTGAATACCGTTTCGCATTGATGGTGGGCATTGATGCCGCGCAGATTGTCGATATGCAGCGTGACGCCGGCATGATTGACGAAGCCGCGGAAGAACTCGATGGTCAGGTCGACATCGAAGCTGCCGACGCGCGCCCGGGTGAACGGCACGTGGAACTCCAGCCCCGGGCGGCCCGAGAAATCGATCACCACGCGCGACAGGCATTCATCGAGCGGCACGTAGCTGTGCCCATAGCGGGTGATGCCCTTCTTGTCGCCGATGGCCTTGGCCACCGCCTGTCCCAGCGTGATGCCCACATCCTCGACCGTATGGTGGTCGTCGATATGGGTGTCGCCCTTGGCCTCGACCTCGAGGTCGAACATGCCATGGCGGGCGATCTGGTCCAGCATGTGGTCCAGGAAGGGAACGCCGGAAGCCAGCAGCTGGCGTCCGGTGCCGTCCAGATTCAGCGCGACGCGGATCTGGGTCTCGGAGGTATTGCGGGTGACCTCGGCAACACGCATGGTGCTAATCCTGCAGCGAGGCGGCAAACGCCTCGAGAAACTGCGCATTTTCTTCGGGGGTGCTGACCGTCACGCGCAGACAGTTGGCCAGCAATGGGTGCATTTTACTCACGTTCTTGATCAGCACCTTGCGCGCGAGCAGCCGATCGAAGATTCGCGCGGCATCGGGCACGCGCACCAGCAGGAAATTGCCGGCGCTGGGGAACACGGTAACGCCCGGATGCGCGGCCATCGCCGCGGCCACGCTGGCGCGTTCGGCACGCAATTGCGCGGCCTGTTCGTCGAGCACGTCGACATGCTCGAGCACGAACAGCGCCGTCGCCTCGGTCAGCACGTTGACGTTGTACGGCGGGCGCACCTTGTCGATCTGCGCGAGCCAGGCCGGATCGCCGGCCAGGTAGCCGAGCCGGATGCCTGCCAGGCCCAGCTTCGACACGGTGCGCATCACCAGCAGATTGCCGAACTCCGGCAGCCGCGGCATCCAGCTGTGCTGCGCGAACGGCTGGTAGGCCTCGTCGACCACCACCAGGCTGTGGCAGACCTCGCCCTGCGCGGCGCGCACGATCGCCTCCATGTCCTGCTCGTCGAACAGCGTGCCGGTCGGATTGTTCGGATAGGCGAGGTAGATCACCGCCGGCTTGTGCTCGGCCATCGCGGCCAGCATCGCGGCGCGGTCCAGCGTGAAGTCCGCGCGCAGCGGCACGCCGACGAACTCGAGGCCGGTGAACTGGGCCGACATCGCGTACATCACGAAGCCGGGCACGGGCGCCATCACCTTGGCACCCGGCCGTGCGACCGCCAGCGCCAGCATGCTGATGATCTCGTCCGAGCCGTTGCCGAGCAGGATCTCCATGCCGGCGGGCACGTCCATCACGTGCTTCAGGCGCGCGCGCAGCGCCTCGCTGGTCGGCACCGGATAGCGGTTCAGCGCGACCTCGGCCAACCGCTTGCCGAGCTGCTCGCGCAGCGGCGCAGGCAGCTGGTACGGGTTCTCCATCGCGTCGAGCTTGATCAGACCGTGCGAATCGGCCACGTGATAGGCGCCCATGGCGCGGACGTCGTCACGGATGATTCGCTCGATCAGGGAAGGCTCGACTGCTGACATGGATTCCTCTTCGGTTGGGGAGTAAAGGGACGGCACGCGGGCCGCCCCGGCAAATCAACTGCGCTTGAGGCGGTATTCGGCGCTGCGGGCATGCGCCTGCAGGCCCTCGCCATAGGCAAGTTCCGCGGCGATCTGGCCCAGCATCTGCGCGCCCGCCTCGCTGACCTCGATCAGGCTCGAGCGCTTCTGGAAGTCATAGACGCCCAGCGGCGACGAGAAGCGCGCGGTGCGCGAGGTCGGCAACACGTGGTTCGGGCCCGCGCAGTAGTCGCCCAGCGATTCGCTGGTGAACTGGCCCAGGAAGATCGCGCCGGCGTGGCGGATCTTCTCGGCCCACTGGCGCGGATTGAGCGCGGAGATCTCCAGGTGCTCGGGCGCGATCGCGTTGGCGATGTCGCAGGCCTCGTCCATGTCGCGTACCTTGATCAGCGCGCCGCGGCCGCCGATCGAGGCCGCGATCACGTCGCGGCGCGGCATGTCGTCGAGCAGGCGGCGGATGCTGTCCTCGACCTTGAGCAGATAGCCGGAATCCGGGCACAGCAGGATCGACTGCGCCATCTCGTCGTGCTCGGCCTGCGAGAACAGGTCCATCGCGACCCAGTCCGGGTCGGTGCTGCCGTCGCAGATCACCAGGATCTCGGACGGGCCGGCGATCATGTCGATGCCGACCGTGCCGAACACGCGGCGCTTGGCCGCGGCGACATAGGCGTTGCCCGGGCCGACGATCTTGTCGACCTGCGGCAGCGTCTCGGTACCGTATGCGAGCGCGCCGACCGCCTGGGCACCGCCGATGGTGAACACGCGGTCGACGCCGGCGATCGCCGCGGCCGCCAGCACCAGCGGGTTGCGCACGCCGCCCGGGGTCGGCACCACCATGATCACTTCCTTGACGCCGGCGACGCGGGCCGGAATCGCGTTCATCAGCACCGATGACGGATAGGCCGCCTTGCCGCCCGGCACATAGAGGCCGACGCGATCGAGCGGCGTCACCTTCTGGCCGAGCACGGTGCCGTCGGCCTCCGCGTATTCCCAGCTATGGCTGCCGCATTCGATCTTCTGCTTCTCGTGGTAGGCGCGCACGCGCGCCGCGGCCGCCTCGAGCGCGGCGCGGCGTTTGGGCTCGAGCTCCTCGAGCGCGGCGTCCATCTCGGCCGGCGACAGTTCCAGCGCGGCCAGCGATTCGGCTTCGACACGGTCGAAGCGCATCGTGTATTCGAGCACCGCGGCATCGCCGCGCACCTTGACGTCGGCCAGGATCTGCGCAACGGCGCGCTCGATGGCCTCGTCCTCGCCGGCCTCGAAGGCCAGCAGCTGGCGCAGCCGCACGGGGAAGTCCGTGCTGGCCGAGTCCAGTCGGCGGATGTTCAGGCTTTGTTCGTTCATGACTCCATTCCCCGGGCCGTCGGCCATGGCATCACGCCACGGCCGCGGAGGCCCGTTCAAACGCTTCGAGGATCGGCGCCAGCCGCTCGCGCTTGAGCTTGAGCGCGGCCTGGTTGATCACCAGGCGCGACGAGATCTGCACGATCTCCTCGACTTCCACCAGATTGTTGGCGCGCAGCGTGCCGCCGGTGCTGACCAGGTCGACGATCGCATCGGCCAGCCCGACCAGCGGACCGAGCTCCATCGAGCCGTACAGCTTGATCAGATCGACGTGGACGCCCTTCTTGGCGAAATGCTCGCGCGCGGTCTGTACATACTTGGTCGCCACCGCCAGCCGCGCCCCCTGCCGTACCGCGCGGACATAGTCGAAGCCCGCCGGCACCGCCACCGACATGCGGCAGCGGGCGATATTCAGGTCGATCGGCGCATACAGGCCGGCCATCCCATGCTCCATCAGCACGTCCTTGCCCGCCACGCCAAAGTCGGCGGCGCCGTACTGCACATAGGTGGGCACGTCGGAGGCGCGCACGATGATCACGCGCACGTCCGGGTCGGTGGTCGGCAGGATCAGCTTGCGCGAGGTTTCCGGGTCTTCGGTGACCTCGATGCCCGCGGCCGCCAGCAGCGGCATGGTTTCGGTAAAGATCCGGCCCTTGGATAGGGCCAGGGTCAGCTGGTTCGGAGAAGGGCTCATTGTCTTGTTCGTGGGTCAGCCGGCGATGCGGCGGATGCGCGCACCGACTGCGGACAGCTTGTCTTCCATGCGGTCGTAGCCGCGGTCCAGGTGGTAGATGCGGTCGATCACCGTTTCGCCGTCGGCGATCAGGCCGGCAATCACCAGGCTGGCCGAGGCGCGCAGATCGGTCGCCATCACGCGCGCGCCCGACAGGCGCGGCACGCCGGTCACCACCGCGGTATTGCCTTCGACCGCGATATTGGCGCCGAGCCGGTTCAACTCCTGCACATGCATGAAGCGGTTCTCGAAGATCGTCTCGGTGACCCGCGCCGTGCCGTCGGCCACGCAATCGAGCGCCATGAACTGCGCCTGCATGTCGGTCGGAAAGGCCGGGTATTCGGAGGTGCGAAAGCTGACCGCCCGTGGGCGCTGGCGCATCGACAGCCGCACCCAGTCGGCGCCGCGCTCGATCGATGCACCGGCTTCAACCAGCTTGTCGAGCACCGCGTCCAGAATGACCGGCGGGACATCGCGCACCACCACCTCGCCCAGCGTCGCCGCGGCGGCGCACAGGAACGTGCCGGCCTCGATGCGATCGGCAATCACGCGATGCTCGGCCCCGTGCAGGCGCTCGACGCCGTGAATCACCAGCCGGTCGGTGCCGATGCCCTCGATGCGGGCGCCCATGCTCACCAGCAGGTTGGCCAGGTCGGTGACCTCGGGCTCGCGCGCCGCGTTCTCCAGCACGGTCTCGCCCTCGGCCAGCGTGGCCGCCATCAGCAGGTTCTCGGTGCCCGTCACCGTGATCATGTCCGTGACGATGCGCGCGCCCTTGAGCCGGCGCGCACGCGCGTGGATGAAGCCGTGCTCGATCGCGATGTCGGCGCCCATGGCCTGCAGGCCCTTGATGTGCTGGTCGACCGGCCGCGCACCGATGGCGCAGCCGCCGGGCAGCGATACCCGCGCCTCGCCCAGGCGCGCGACCAGCGGCCCGAGCACCAGGATCGACGCGCGCATGGTCTTGACCATTTCATAGGGCGCCTCGGGCGAGAGGATCGCGCCCGCGTTCAGCGTCAGGTGCGTGCCGTCCTGCTCGACCTGCACGCCCATCTGGCGCAGCAGCGCCAGCATGGTGCGCACGTCCTGCAGATCAGGCACGTTGTCCAGGGTCAGCGTGTCGGCCGTCAGCAGGCTCGCGCACAGGATCGGCAGGGCGGCGTTCTTCGCCCCCGAGACGCGGATTTCGCCGCGCAGCGGTCCGTTGCCGTGGATTTCGAGTTGATCCATGAGGATGCGCGGCCGCTCAGCGCTGGCCGGGCTGGCCGGCATGTTCGCCCTGCCCGCCTTGCCATTCGGCCGGCGTCAGCGTCTTCATCGACAGCGCGTGGATCTCGGCCCGCATGCGGTCGCCGAGCGCGGCATAGACGCGCTGATGGCGCTGGATCAGCCGCTTGCCCTCGAACTCGGCGCTGACGATGGTGGCGAAGAAGTGCTGGCCGTCGCCCTCCACTTCGAGGTGTTCGCAGGGCAGCCCCTGGGCGATGTAGTCCCTGACTTGTTCCGGTGTAGGCAGCATGGTGAATCTCGTTTCGTCTGTGTGCGTCCCGCTCTCGCGCCTGTCGGCCCGGCCTGGTCTCGCAAGATCAGTGCCGCAGCTTGTAGCCGGTCTGCAGCAGCCGCAGCGCGATGGCCGCGACGACCGCGAAGGCGCTCGCCACCACGGCCAGGCTGAACCACGGCGACACGTCGGAGACGCCGAAGAAGCCATGGCGGAACCCGTCGATCATGTAGAAGAACGGGTTGGCGTGCGACACCGTCTGCCAGAACGCGGGCAGCGAGTGGATCGAATAAAACACGCCGGACAGGAAGGTCGCCGGCATGATCAGGAAATTCTGGAAGGCGGCCAGCTGGTCGAACTTCTCGGCCCAGATGCCGGCGATCAGGCCCAGCGTGCCCAGCATGCCGGCGCCGAGCAGCGCGAAGACGACGATCCAGGCGACATTGGCCACATGCAGGTCGGCGAACCACACCGTCACCAGCAGCACGCCCAGGCCGACCGCCAGCCCGCGCACGATGGCGGCGGTCACGTAGGCGCCAAACATCTCCCAGTGCGACAGCGGCGGCAGCAGAACGAACACCAGGTTGCCGGTGATCTTGGACTGGATCAGCGACGACGAGCTGTTGGCGAACGCGTTCTGCAGGATGCTCATCATCACCAGCCCGGGCACCAGGAAGGCGGTGTAGCTGATCTGGTCGTAGACGCGGACGCGGTCCTCCAGCACATGGCCGAAGATCAGCAGATAGAGGATCGCGGTCAGCACCGGCGCGGCCACGGTCTGGAAGCTGACCTTCCAGAAGCGCAGCACTTCCTTGTAGAGCAGCGTGCGAAAGCCCACCAGGCCGCCCACCGCCATCGGCGCCAGGTGCCGGCTGTCGTCGCCCCCGCCGTGACGGGCGTCCTGTTGCGCCTGATCGAGTCCGGCAGGATGTTTCATACCGGGCTCTCCAGCGAGGAAGGGGTGGCATTGACCGGTTCGGTCGGGGCCGCGGAGCGCTTGCCGCCGTCGCCGCTCGCGCCGCCGTCAGCGTCCCTGTCCGCGTCGCGGTCCGCTCCGGCGTCACGCGAAGCCGGCTTGCGCCCTTCTCTCCCCATGATCTGCACGAATACGTCCTCGAGGTCGGCCTTGTTGATTTCCATGTCTTCGATTTCGCAGCCCGCCTCGCGGCAGGCCGCGAGGATCGGTTCGACTACCTGGTAGCCGGACAACCGCAGCCGGATCGCGCGCTCGCCCGGATTGGACGGCATCCGCAGCGGCTCCAGCGAGGCCGGCAGACGGCCGGCCGACAGCGTCAGCACCAGTTGCAGGCCGGCGAACTGGCTCAGCAGGCTGCTGGTGCGGTCCAGCGCTACCACCTCGCCGAACTTGAGCATCGCGATGCGGTCGCACAGGGCCTCGGCCTCTTCCAGATAGTGGGTGGTCAGGATGATGGTATGACCTTCGCGGTTCAGCCGGGAGATGAATTTCCACAGCGTCTGGCGCAGCTCCACGTCGACGCCCGCGGTCGGTTCGTCCAGCACGATCACCGGCGGACGATGCACCAGCGCCTGCGCGACCAGCACGCGGCGCTTCATGCCGCCCGACAGCTGCCGCATGTTGGCGTCGGCCTTGTCGGTCAGGTCCAGGTTGGCCATGATCTCGTCGATCCAGTCGTCGTTGCGGGTCAGGCCGAAATAGCCCGACTGCAGCCGCAGCGTCTCGCGCACGGTGAAGAACGGATCGAACACCAGCTCCTGCGGCACCACGCCCAGCATGCGGCGCGCCACCCGGTAATCGCCGACCACGTCGTGGCCGTGCACGCGCACCTGGCCCGAGTCGGCCCGGTTCAGTCCGGCGAGGATCGAGATCAGCGTGGTCTTGCCCGCGCCGTTGGGGCCGAGCAGGCCGAAGAATTCGCCGCGCTCGACGCTGAAGCTGACGCCCTTGAGCGCCTGCAGATTGCGGTAGCGCTTGCGGACATCCTGGATTTCGATGGCTTTCATGGCCGATATCGTCTGGCGGGCGTGCGAGCGTCGCGCTGCCGCGCCGGGCTCCTGGAAATGGCGGGGACCGCCTGAGGGTGATACAGCTGCCGGACTGGTCGCCCGCCTGGCTTGCCGGCTGCCGGCGTGGCAGGCGCATCGCGCGTTGGCGCGCGGGCGGTGCTGACGAACGAATAACCCGGAATTATAGGGGATGCGAGGAGGTCCTCGCTTGGGACGCGGCGTCGGCTGGCGGCCGGCGCCGAGGCATCGCGACGGTGCCGGCGCGGGCCATCGCCCCGCGCTCACCGCGGATGCCGGTTCAATGTCGATGCAAGCCGGCTTGCTCGAGGGGGGCGGCGGCCGAAGCAGGCGCGGATTCGGTCCTGGATTCGGCGACAGGTTCGGCCGCAATGTCGGCCGCAGTGTCGGCAACCGCTTGCGCCGGCACCGATGCCGGGTCCTGCGGCGACAGCGCCAGCAGCGTATCGACCCCGTACAGGCTGGCGAGCGCGGCCAGTTGCTGCGGCACGCCGACGAACGCCAGGGTCCGGCCGCGCGCGCTGGCATCGCGATGCAGCGCCAGCATCACGGCCACCGCCGACGAATCGACCTGTCCGAGCGCGCTGCAATCGACCTGCGCTTCCCCTTGCGCGACGCGCGCGGCCGCATCGCGCAGCACGGCGGCGGCGTTGCGGTTGGTCAGCGAGGTTCCGAGTGAAAGCATCGAGGCGGTCGGTCGGTAAGGGGCTTGGTCGGGGCAAAACGGCCGGTGCGGGTGAAGCTTGCGCACCGAGCCGGCATTGTAACGCGGCGCAGCATCCACGTGCTGCGCCGCGTCGTCACGGCATGGCAGCCGCGCCAGGGCTCGACTTGCTCTGCTGGCTTAGCCGGCTTAGCCCTTCGCGCTGGCCAGCTGGCGGTTGCGGTCCTGCAGGGTCTTGATCACGCCTTCGATACCCTGCTGGCTGGCGATCGTGTTGAAGCTGCCCTTGTAGGCTTCGGTCAGCCAGGCGCCCAGCACGTTGATGTCGTAGACCTTCCAGCCCTGCGGCGTCTTCTCCAGGCGGTAGTCCATCTGGATCGGCTCGCCCTTGTTGATGACCTGGGTGCGCACGGTGACCTCGGTGTCTTCCGGCGCCGCGCGGAACGGGCGGAACTGCACGGTCTGGTCGCGGATCTGGGAGACGGCGCCCGCATAGGTGCGGATCAGCAGCATCTTGAATTCCTCGACGATCTGCTTCTGCTGCTCCGGCGTCGCCTTCGCCCAGTTGCGGCCCATCGCGATCTGCGTGGTCTTCTGGAAGTTGGCGTTCGGCAGGATCTTCTGCTCGACCAGCGCGGTGATCTTGGGGATGCTGCCGGCCTGCATTTCCTTGTCGGCCTTGACGGTGGCCATCACGTCGTCCACCAGCGCCTTGATCAGGCCGTCCGGGGTCGAGGTGTCCGGGCTCTGGGCCATGGCCGCGCCGGCCATGGCGAAGGCGGCGATGAAGGGAAGCAACAGTCGCTTGAACATGGTTTTTCCTTGTCTATCTTGTTCCGCCGGGGGCGGCGGGGGGTGCGTTGAGTTGGAGAGCGCGCACCCCGGGCAAGTTCATGGTGCCGGGGGCGCGGGGCGCTGGCACCGGTTATCACAGTTTGTTGCAGCGGTGACCGGGCGCTCACAAAGCCGGCGGGCCGCCCGTCGACCGCAGTGACGCCGGCGCCTCCCAGCGTCAGGGTCAGCGTCGGTGTTCAGCAATCCCTCACAGGCCAAGCCGCCCGGGCGACAGCGACGGCGCCACCGGCGGCACCGGCATGGTCTGGCCGGGCAGGCTTTCGCCCGAACCGGAGCTCGGGGGCGTCGGCTTGGCGTCGCCGTCGACGCCATCGTCCTCGCGGTCCGGCGGATTGCCGTCGTAGACCAGGTACTCGCGGCGCTGCAGATAGGCGTCGCGCATGAACGAGTAGCGGTCCAGCGCGGCCATCTCGACCAGGCTGCTGGCGCCCAGCAGCTCGGCGCGGGCGCTGACCACGCGCACGCCGATCAGCGTATTGCGCATCCAGACCGGATGCAGGTAGGCCGACGGGTCGGCCTGCCGGTCGACCAGCATGCCGCCGGTGTCGCGCACCGTGCTCGGACCGAACAGCGGCAGCACCAGGTACGGGCCGGGCGGCACGCCCCACACGCCCAGCGTCTGGCCGAAGTCTTCCTTGTACTTGGGCAGGCCGGCCGGCGTGGCGATGTCGATCAGGCCGCCGATGCCCAGCACGGTGTTGATCGCCACCCGCATGGTGTCCTCGGCGAAGCGCGTCGGCTTGCCCTGCAGCAGGTTGTTCAGCGCCGAGTAGACGTCGCTGACGTTGGAGAACACGTTGCTGACCGCGGTGCGCACCGGCGACGGCACGTAGTCGGCATAGACCTCGGCGATCGGGCGCATCACGCCCTTGTCGAAGTCCTCGTTGATCTTGTTGACTTCGCGGTTGAACGGCTCGAGCGGGTCGCGCGGATTGGCGTCCGGCCCCGTCGCGCAGCCCGCCAGGGCGACCGCCATCGCGCCGGCCAGCAGCCAGCGCCCGTGAACTCCCGAACCCCTCATTTCTCCGCTCCCGTGCCGCCCGCGTCGGCCGCCTTGTTGTATAGGAACTGCCCGATCAAATTCTCCAGCACCACGGCCGACTGGGTCATCGTGATCCGCGCGCCGTCGGCCAGCATGGCGGTATCGCCGCCCGCTTCGAGGCCGATGTATTGCTCACCCAGCAGCCCCGACGTCAGGATCTTGGCCGACGTGTCCTTGGGAAACTGGTAGCGCTGCTCCAGGTGCATCGTCACCGTGGCCTGGTAGTTCTTGTCGTCGAAGCTGATCTGCGCGACGCGGCCCACCACCACGCCGGCGCTCTTTACCGGAGCACGTGCCTTCAGCCCGCCGATATTGTCGAAGCGGGCCTGCACGGTGTAGGTGTCCTCGAAGGTGAAGGCGCTCATGTTCCCGGCCTTCAGCGCGAGGAACAGCAGGGCCACGAAGCCGGCCACCACGAACAGCCCCACCCAGAAATCGAGTGCGTTCTTTCTCATCGGAATTCTCTAGTTCAACCAGCGGGATGCGACGGCGCCCATGCGGGGCTCAGGTACTGAACATCAGCGCCGTCAGCAGGAAATCGAGCCCCAGCACGGCGAGCGACGCGATCACCACGGTGCGGGTGGTGGCGCGCGACACGCCCTCGGGCGTCGGCTTGGCCTCGTAGCCCTGGTACAAGGCGATAAACGTCACGGCAATGCCGAAGATAAAGCTCTTGATGACGCCGTTCAGCACGTCGTCGCGCACATCGACGCCGCCCTGCATCTGCGACCAGAAGGCGCCGGCGTCGACGCCGATCAGCTGCACGCCGACGATGTAGCCGCCCAGGATGCCGACCGCGCTGAAGATCGCCGCCAGCACCGGCATCGCGATCACGCCCGCCCAGAAGCGCGGCGCGACCACGCGCTGCAGCGGGTTCACCGCCATCATTTCCATCGCGGTCAGCTGCTCGCCCGCCTTCATCAGGCCGATCTCGGCGGTCAGCGAAGTGCCGGCGCGCCCCGCGAACAGCAGCGCGGTCACCACCGGCCCCAGCTCGCGCACCAGCGACAGCGCCACCAGCAGCCCTAGCGCCTGCTCGGAGCCGTAGCGGTTCAGCGTGTAGTAGCCCTGCAGGCCGAGCACGAAGCCGACGAACAACCCGGACACGGCGATGATCACCAGCGACAGGTTGCCGACGAAGAAGATCTGGTCCGACACCAGCCGGAAGCGGCGCAGCATCGACGGCGACATCGCCAGCATCGCGAAGAACATGCGCGTGGCCATGCCCAGGCCCTCGACGCTCTGGCGCACCGCCGAGCCGATCATCGCGATGGCGTTGTAGAGCGCGCCCATCACCGCCCCGCCCCGCCGACGAAGTCCTCGGCGAGCGACGGCCCGCCGTAGTGGAACGGCACCGGGCCGTCGGCCTCGGCATGCACGAACTGGTGGACGAAGGGATCGGTCGAGGCGCGCAGCGCCTCGGGCTCCCCTTCCGCCGCGATGCGGCCTTCGGCGATGAAATACACGTAGTCGGCGATCTGGAAGGTCTCGTGCACGTCGTGCGACACGATGATCGTGGTGGCGCCGAGCGCGTCGTTCAGCGTGCGGATCAGCCGCGCGGTCAGGCCCAGCGAAATCGGATCGAGCCCGGCAAAGGGCTCGTCGTACATCAGCAGCGAGGGGTCCAGCGCGATGGCCCGGGCCAGCGCCACGCGGCGCGCCATGCCCCCCGAGATCTGCGCGGGCATCAGGTCGCGCGCCCCGCGCAGGCCCACCGCGTTGAGCTTCATCAGCACCAGGTCGCGGATCATCGACTCGGGCAGGTCGGTGTGTTCGCGCAGCGGGAAGGCGACGTTGTCGAACACCGACAGGTCGGTAAACAGCGCGCCGAACTGGAACAGCATCCCCATCTGCCGCCGCGCCGCATACAGGCCGGCGCGGTCCAGCGCCGGGATATCGGCGCCGTCGAAGCGGACATGGCCGCGCTGCGGCCGGACCTGGCCGCCGATCAGCCGCAGCACGGTGGTCTTGCCGCAGCCGGAGCCGCCCATGACCGCGACGACCTTGCCACGCGGAATCCGCATGGACAGGCCCGACAGGATGGGCTTGCCGCCCGCCGCATAGGCGAAGTCGACCGCTTGCAGCTCGACGAGGTTGGGTGTGGTTTCAGTCACGTTGGCATCGCTAGGGACGGTCGGCATTATAAGTGCTAATACCTATACTCGTCCGGGCGCGTGCCGGGCAATGCGCCCGCGATGAAATGCTGCAACGCGGCGCGACGTGCGCTATCGGGCGACGAAGCGGAATCGGTTGCGTTCCGGGCCAGGGCATGGCAGTGCCCCGCGGCCCGGCGCCCTCCCAGTTGACGCCTCCCAGTTGACGCCTCCCAGTTGGCGCCCTTCCAGTTGACGCCCTTCCAGTTGACGCCCTTCCAGTTGACGCCCTTCCAGTTGACGCCCTTCCAGTTGACGCCCTCCCAGTTGACGCCCTCCCAGTTGACGCCCTCCCAGTTGACGCCCTCCCAGTTGACGCCCTTGTCGCTGACGCCCTTCCGCTGATGCCCTTCCCCGCAACGCCGGCCGTGGGAGGAGACTCAAGGTTCGACCGGTCCGCCGGCCTGCCGCAGGATCACCTGCCACTGGATCGATTCCGAGCGGATCGAGGTGGCGAAGGCCTCGGGCGAGTCGCGCAGCGGCGTCAGCCCTACCGATTCCAGCCGGCGCGCGACGTCCCCCTCGCGCACCACCTCGTCGAGCACCGTGGCCAGCTTCGCCACGATCGCGCGCGGGGTCTTGGCGGGCGCCAGCACGCCCAGCCACGGCCCCGCGCCGTAGCCGTCGAGTCCACTCTCGTGCAGTGTCGGCACGCCGGGCGCCAGCGACGAACGCGCCGAGCCGGCCACGCCGAGCAGCCGCAGGGTGCCCTCGCGCACATGCTGCTGGACCGCCGCGAAGTTGCAGAAGCAGGCACTGATGCGGCCGGCCAGCATCTCCTGCACCAGGGCCGCCTCGCCCTTGGCAGTCACCAGCGGCACGCCATTGGGGATGCCGCGCACCGCGTATTCCGCATACAGATGGGCCGGGGTGCCGGCCTGCGCCGTGCCGACGCTGTAGGCACCCGGGTTGGCGCGCACCGCCGCCAGCCACTGCTGCGCCGTGCGGATCGGCAGCCGCGCGTCGATCACCAGGAACAGCGGCATCGCCGCGACCCGCGCCACCGGCGTGAAGTCGCGCACCACATCGTAGGGCAGCGGCTCCACGCCGGACTGGATCAGCATGGTGGACTGGTGCAGCAGCAGCGTGTGGCCGTCGGAGCTGGCCTTGGCGACCACGTCGCCGGCGGTGGTGCCATTGGCGCTGGGACGGTTGTCGACCTCGACCGGCACGCCCAGCTTGGCGGTCAGCTTCTCGGCCAGCGTGCGGGCGATGGCGTCCGGCACGCCGCCGGCGGGAAACGGCACGACCAGCCGCAATGGGCGGGCGGGGAACGACATCGGGGCGGAGCGTGCGGCGGAGGATGGCGCCGCAGATTGCGCGGTGGCGGGCGCGCTGGATGGCGCGGCGGATCGCGCGACCGGGGGTGCGGCCAGCGCGTCGCTGGCCGGGCCGAGGAGAGCCGACAGAAGGCACATCATGACCGCCGCGCGCCCGGGGCCGGAAGCCGCGCCCGGCCGCGCGGTGCGCGCGCCGGTCGCCGTCACGGCGGGGAAGTGCAACGTCGCCTTACCTCGCCAAAGCCGCGCAAGCATGCGTACTTCGGGCATCGAGATCCTCCGGGGCGCCGCGCTGGCGGGGCGCCTGGATTGGCAGACAGGGGTGAGCGAGGCAGCGTTGTTCTTGCTGTGGACGATTGTACGGAGTCGGTTCCGGCGAGCACAGACCGCGTTAACCATAGCCGGGTCAACCCCGACGCACATCGGGCGGCCGCCTGGTTGCGGAGTGGTCCCCTGTTGCGGAGTGGTCCCCTGTTCCGGAGTGGCCCCTGTTGCGGAGTGGTCCCTGTTGCCGAGTGGTCCCTGTTGCGGAGTGGTCCCTGTTGCGGAGCGGTCCCTTGTACGAAGCGTTGACCGTTGCGGACCGGTCGTCCATTGCAAAGCGGCTCGCCGATTGCCGAGCCCTATAATCCGCGCCATGTCCGAATTCCTGTTGCGGCCGATGGCGGCGGCCGATCTGCCCGATGTGCTGGCAGTGCAGGCGCAGTGCTACCGCCCCGAACTGATCGAATCGGCCGACGTGCTGGCCAGCCGCCTGGCGCTGGCGCCGGCGCTGTGCTGGGTCGCCGCGCACGCCGGGGCGCCGCGCCGGCTCGC
>NZ_JAIZPL010000009.1:117500-163364 GCF_020418465.1 Cupriavidus sp. DB3
CGATGTTGCGGATCTTGGCGATGTCCTTGAAGTCCAGCACCGGCTGGGACACTTCGAGGCGCATCGGCGGGTTGATGTTGTTCAGCTCGAGCAGGTTCGGCTTCGGCCCGATGAAGGACACCAGCGACATCACCATGTTCTCGCGGATCGGATCGATCGGCGGGTTGGTGACCTGGGCGAACAGCTGCTTGAAGTAGTGGTACAGCGTCTTGTTCTTCGACGACAGCACCGCCAGCGGCGAGTCGTTGCCCATCGAGCCGGTCGCCTCTTCGCCGGACAGCGCCATCGGCGCCATCAGGAACTTGACGTCCTCCTGCGTGAAGCCGAACGCCTGCTGGCGGTCCAGCAGCTTGGCGGCGGGCTTGGCCTCGGAGGCGACGTCTTCCGGCTTCGCGTCGATCTCGTCGAGCTTGATGCGCACGGCGTCGATCCAGCTCTTGTAGGGCTTGGCGTTGGCCAGGTTGTCCTTCAGTTCCTTGTCGTCGATGATGCGGCCCTGCTCCATGTCGATCAGGAACATCTTGCCCGGCTGCAGGCGCCACTTCTGCACCACGCGCGACTCGGGGAACGGCAGCACGCCGGCCTCGGAGGCCAGCACCACGACGTCGTCCTCGGTCACGTAGAAGCGCGCCGGACGCAGGCCGTTGCGGTCCAGCGTCGCGCCGATCTGGCGGCCGTCGGTAAAGCAGATGGCCGCGGGGCCGTCCCACGGCTCCATCATCGCGGCGTGGTATTCGTAGAAGGCGCGACGGTTGTCGTCCATCAGCGTGTGCTGCTCCCACGCTTCCGGAATCATCATCATCATCGCGTGGACCAGCGGATAGCCGGCCATCGTCAGCAGCTCGAGGCAGTTGTCGAACGACGCGGTATCGGACTGGCCCGGATAGATCAGCGGCCACAGCTTGGGCAGGTCGTCGCCCAGCACCGGCGACGAGATCGCGCCGGTACGCGCGTTGATCCAGTTGACGTTGCCCTTGACGGTGTTGATTTCGCCGTTGTGGGCGACCATCCGGTACGGGTGCGCCAGCTCCCAGGCCGGGAAGGTGTTGGTCGAGAAGCGTTGGTGGACCAGCGCCAGCGCCGACACGGCGCGCGGGTCCTGCAGGTCGCGGTAGTACTGGCCGACCTGGTTGGCCAGCAGCAGGCCCTTGTAGACCACGGTGCGCGCCGACATCGACGGCACGAAGTATTCCTTGCCGTGCTTGAGCTTGAGCGCCTGGATGGCGTGGCTCGCGGTCTTGCGGATCACGTACAGCTTCCGCTCCAGCGCGTCCGTCGTCATGATGTCGCGGCCGCGGCCGATGAAGATCTGGCGGATCACCGGCTCGGTCTTGCGCACGGTCGGCGACATCGGCATGGTCGCGTCGACCGGCACGTCGCGCCAGCCCAGCACGACCTGGCCTTCCAGGCGGACGGTGCGCTCAAGCTCCTGTTCGCAGGCCAGGCGCGAGGCGTGTTCCTTCGGCAGGAAGATCATGCCGACGCCGTACTCGCCGGCCGGCGGCAGGGTCACGCCCTGCTTCGCCATTTCCTCGCGATAGAACTGGTCGGGAATCTGGATCAGGATGCCCGCGCCGTCGCCCATCAGGTGGTCCGCGCCCACTGCGCCGCGGTGATCCAGGTTCTCCAGGATCTTCAGGCCCTGCAGGATGATCTCGTGGCTCTTCTTGCCCTTGATATGGGCGACCATGCCGACGCCGCAGGCGTCATGCTCGTTGGCGGGGTCGTACATGCCTTGCGCCTGCGGGCGCCCGGCGGGCGCTTCGGCCAGTTGCGGGGTCGGTTGCTGGGCCGTTTGCTGGGCCGATTGCTGGGCCATCAGCGACTGGGCCTGCTCGGCCGGCGGGATTTGCGATTGGTCCACGGGCTTCGATTCCGGTGAGGGCAGCGCGCCTCGCGTGGCATCGGCCGGAACGGCGTTCGCGTGCAGTCCGGACGGACGTGGTGGGCAGCGAAGGGGACCGCAGCGGCGTACACAGGACGTGACGCGCCGCACAATGAATGTGGGTGGAGCAAATATAAAAGAATCGTCCGAGGCCCGCAAAAAAATAAAATGGGGTCAGATCATATTAATCCATGCCCTGTTTTGGTGATGGTCATTAATTGGGGACACATTAACATTGCACCATTTCGGGGCGGACGCGGCATCGCCATTGCGCATGCCATGGGACCGCCCACCGCTGCCGCAGACCGCTATCGCGGCCGCCATCGGCTGCCGTCGACAGGCACGAATCATGACGCTTCCGCGGCATCGGGTTCGGCCGGCGCACGCTTCGGCCGACCCTTCGGCAGCGGCTGCACACGCCGTTCGGCATTCCGCTCCAGGCCCCGCAGGAAGCCTTCGCTGCCAAGCGGCCAGCCGCTGTGCGCGTGCTTGCGCAGCACGGCCAGCGTGGACGACGACAGCCCTTCCGCCGCCAGCGACTGGTAACGCGACTGGCGCTCGAAGGGCGTGTTGCCGAGCGCCCAGTAGGCGGAGTGATCGCTCACAAAGGGGCTCGCCTCCAGGCCGACGTGATGGCGGTGGCTGCTCCATCGGTCCTCGTCCGGCGTGTTGGCCTCGCCCGCCCGTACGGCGTTGCCTTCGACGTAGAGCATGGCCGGCAGCATCCAGGCGTCCGGCTCCAGCACCGCCGAGCGGAAGCGCCCTTCCCACAGCGTGCCGGTGCGGTTGGCCACGCGATTGAAGTAACGGGCGTAGCGGCGGCCCACCGCCTGCATGGTCAGGCTGAGCGCGTCGTCGCGGCGCGGCGTCGCTACCAGATGGATATGGTTGGGCCGCAGCCCATAGGCATGCACCGCGAGATCGTGCTCGCGCGCCGCCATCCGCAGGCAGTCGAGGTAGAAGCGGTAGTCGTCGGGGCCCAGGAAGACCGGCTGGCGGTTGTTGCCACGTTGCAACACCAGTGCCGGCAGGCCGGTCGGGGAGAAGCGGGGAAGTCGTGCCATGGCGCCATCGTGTCAGAGCGATGGCGCGATGATAACTGATCTGTCCCTATTTTTGATGCGCGGACCTGGTGTGCGCGAGCTGCTGGGCTTGGTGCGCGGGCTTGGGGCGCGGGCTTGGGGCGCGGGCTTGGGGCGCGGGCTTGGTGCCCGGGCTAGGTACGCGGGCTTGGTGGGCGGGCTTGGGGCGCGGGCTTGGGGCGCGGGCTTGGGGCGCGGGCTTGGTGCCCGGCCTCGGTACGCGGGCTTGGTGCCCGGCCTCGGTACGCGGGCTTGGTGCGCGGGCTTGGTGCGCGGGCTTGGTGGCCGGTCGTCAGTTCTGCTCGCCGACCGCAAACATCCGCCGATGCTCGCGGATCGCGTAGCGGTCCGTCATGCCGGCGATGTAGTGCGCGATCAGCCGCGGCTGGTCGCCGCCATGGGACGCCTGGTACTGGGGCGGCAGCAGGCGCGGGTCGCCCATGAAAGCCTCGAACAGGTCGCTGATGATGCGCTGCGCCTTGGCCGACATCCGCATCACCAGGTAGTGGCGGTACAGATGGCGGAACAGGAAGCGCTTGAGCGCCTGCGCCTCCTCCCTGACCGCCGGGCTGAAGGCGACCAGCGGACCCGCCGCGCGCACCGCGTCGATATCGGCCGGCCGGGCGGCGGCGATATTGCGCTGGGTCGTCTCGATCAGGTCGACGATCAGCGTGTTGATCATCCGGCGGACCGTCTCGTTGATCATCCGGCGGCCGTTGATGCCCGGATAGGCCGCCATGACCTCCGCGCGATGGCGGCCCCACATCGGCACCTCGTCCATCTGCTCCAGCGTCAGCAGTCCCGAGCGCAGCCCGTCGTCGATGTCGTGGTTGTTGTAGGCGATCTCGTCGGCCAGATTCGCCAGCTGCGCCTCCAGCGACGGCTGCGTGCCTTCGAGAAAGCGCCGCCCCAGCTCGCCCAGCGCGGCGGCGTTGACGCGCGAGCAATGTTTGAGGATGCCCTCGCGCGTCTCGAAGGTCAGGTTCAGGCCGTTGAAGCCGCCGTAGCGCTCCTCCAGCTCGTCCACCACCAGCAGGCTCTGCAGGTTGTGCTCGAAGCCGCCGTGGTTCTTCATGCAGGCGTTCAGCGCATCCTGGCCGGCGTGGCCGAACGGCGTGTGGCCGAGGTCGTGCGCCAGCGAGATGGCCTCGACCAGGTCCTCGTTCAGCCGCAGGTTGCGGGCGATCGAGCGCGCGATCTGCGCCACCTCGAGGCTGTGCGTCAGCCGCGTGCGAAACAGGTCGCCCTCGTGGTTGACGAACACCTGCGTCTTGTATTCGAGCCGGCGGAACGCGGTGCTGTGGATCACGCGATCGCGGTCGCGCTGGAACTCGCTGCGCGAGGACGACGCCGGTTCGACATGGACACGCCCGCGCGACTGCGCCGAGTGCGCGGCATAGGGGGCGAGATGGCTTTCGAGGTCGGTCATGCGGCAATCCGGTTGGGCGATGCGGGCATCGTCTGAGGGTTGCGAGGCATGGCCGACCGCTTACGCGACCGGTGCCTCGACGGGACGTTTCAATACGGCGTGCTGCAGCGTGGCGCGCAGGTCGGCATCGGGCACGCTGGTGATCAGCGCCTCGCCGAGCTTCCTGAGCAGGATGAACTTGATCTGGCCGGCCTCCGCCTTCTTGTCGACCTTCATCAGCTCGATATAGCGGTCCACGCCCAGGTCGGGTGCCACCACCGGCAGCATCGCGGCGGCCACCAGCCGCTCGATGCGCGAGCGCGTCTCGATGTCGATGAAGCCCAGCCGCAGCGACAGGTCCGCGGCCATCACCATGCCGCAGCCCACCGCCTCGCCGTGCAGCCACTCGCCGTAGCCCATGCCGGCCTCGATCGCATGGCCGAAGGTATGGCCGAAATTGAGCGTGGCGCGGATGCCGCCCTCGCGCTCGTCGGCGGCCACCACCGCGGCCTTGATCTCGCAGGAGCGCTGCACCGCCAGCGCCAACATGTCGGCGTCGCAGGCGTTGAGCGCGCCGATATGCTGCTCGATCCAGGCGAAGTAGTCCGCGTCGGCGATCGCGCCATGCTTGATCACCTCGGCCAGGCCCGCGGCCAGTTCGCGCGGCGGCAGCGTCTTCAGCGTGCCGATATCGGCGATCACCGCCTGCGGCTGGTGGAAGGCGCCGATCATGTTCTTGCCGAGCGGATGGTTGATGCCGGTCTTGCCGCCCACCGACGAATCGACCTGGGCCAGCAGCGTGGTGGGCATCTGCACGAAGGGCACGCCGCGCATGTAGCAGGCCGCGGCAAACCCGGTCATGTCGCCGACCACGCCGCCGCCCAGCGCGATCAGCGTGGTCTTGCGGTCGGCCCCGGCGCCGAGCAGCGCATCGAAGATCAGGTTCAGCGTCTGCCAGTGCTTGAAGGACTCGCCGTCGGGCAGGGTCACCGTGCGCACGATCTTGCCCAGGCCGGTCAGCGTGGCCTCGACCCGCGCCGCGTACAGCGGGCCCACGGTCTCGTTGGTGACAATGACGGCGTGGCGGCCACGGACATGCGGGGCCAGCAGGTCGGCGCGGTCGAGCAGGCCGGCGCCGATATGGATGGGATAGCTGCGCTCTCCCAGGTCGACTTCAAGCGTGATCATCGGTCTTGGTATCTTGCGCCGGCTCGATGTCGGCATCGTGGTGGGGATCGCTGGCGCCGTCGCCGCGGACATCGCTCCGGGCGTCGCCGTGGATTTCGTTGCCGCCGGCCGCGGCGATCCAGCCGGACATCTCGAGTTGCATCAGCACCATATTAGCAAGCTGCGCTACCGAGGGCTTGCCGGTCTCGATGACGAAATCGGCGACCTCGCGATAGAGCGGGTCGCGCTCGGCGTACAGCGCCTCGAGACGCCCCTTCGGATCCTGCGTCTGCAGCAGCGGGCGGTTGCGGTCGTGCCGCGTGCGCAGCCACAGGTCGTGCGGGCTGGCGCGCAGATAGACCACCGTGCCGCGCGCCTTCAGCCGGCTGCGGTTCTCGGGCCGCAGCACCGCGCCGCCGCCGGTCGCGAGCACGATGCGCTCGCGCTGCGTCAGCTCGTCGATCATCTGCGCCTCGCGGTCGCGAAAGCCGCTCTCCCCTTCATGATCGAAGATCACCGGGATGCGCACGCCGCAGCGCGCCTCGATCTCATGGTCGGAATCGACGAAGGCATAGCCGAGGCGGCGGGCCACGGTGCGGCCGACAGTGGTCTTGCCGGCGCCCATCAGGCCGACGAAAAAAAGGTTCGGACGGGAAGCGGTCACGGATTCGCGGCGAGCCGATCGGCGCTCTGCAGGCGGCTCGCGGGTTGGAAACGGCATCATCTTCTTATGTCGGGCCCGGCGGGGCAAGACCCGTGCAGGCGCGGGGCCGGCGCGGAAGGCAAATCCCCGGCGAAAATCGCCCGATCCTGCCGCATGCCGGCGCCGCCGCTGCATTTGCGGGCCTCAGTCTACTGCATCCCGCCGAACGGGGCGCCCGAATGGCCCCGTGCCGGCGCGACGGCATCGCGCAGGATGCGTGGGGTCAGGAAGACCAGCAACTCGGTGCGATCACGCCAGACCGAGCGGCTGCCGAACAGCCGGCCGAGCACCGGGATATCGCCCAGCAGCGGCACCTTGGCGACATCGCCGCGCTCGGCGCGCGTATAGATGCCGCCAATCACCGCGGTGCCGCCGTTCTCGAGCAGCACCTGGGTCTGCACGTGCCTGGTGTCGATGGCGAAGCCCTGCGTGGTCTGCACCCCAACGCTGTCCTTGCTGACGTCGACGTCCAGCAGCACCTGGCCCTCGGGCGTGATCTGCGGCGTTACCTCCAGCTTCAGGTTGGCCTTGCGAAACTGCACCGAGGTCGCGCCGCTGGAGGTGGCCGCCTGATAGGGCAGCTCCGTGCCCTGCTCGATCAGCGCCTTGATATTGTTGGTGGTCACCACGCGCGGGCTCGAGACGATCTTGCCCTTGCCGTCCGCCTCCAGCGCGGACAGCTCCAGCGCAACGAAACGGCTGGCCGCGCTGTTGAACAGGCTGACCGCCAGATGGCCCGGGTCGGCGCCATGCAGCGCGCCGGCCGGCAGACTGAGCAAGGGCCCGGGCTCGCCGGCCGCGCCGGGCAGCACGTCGGTCCAGGTATCGGCGACGCGGCCGCGCCCGTACTGCGCGGCAAAGCCCAGCTTGACGCCCAGATTGCGGCTGAACTTGTCGTCGGCCTCGACGATGCGGGCCTCGATGATGACCTGGCGCACCGGCACGTCGATACGCGCCAGAAAGGCGGCGATCTGCTGCAGCCGCTCGGGCAGGTCGGAGACGAACAGCTGGTTGGTGCGGGCGTCCGCCGTCAGGCTGCCGCGGCGGGACAGCAGGCGCCCCGCCGATGCGCCAGCGGATGTGCCGACCGACGTGCCCATCGACGCGCCAACCGATGTGCCAATCGATGTGCCCGCAGGCGCGCCATGCCCGTGCGATCCGCCATAGGGGCCGTGTCCCGCCACGGCTGCGCCGGGTCCGCTCCCGAGCAGCAGCCGGCGAACATCGTCGGCGCGCTGGTAGTTCAGCTGGAACACCTGGCTGCCGACCGGCTCCAGATCCGCCAACTGCTGCCGCGCCTCCAGCTCGTGCCTGTCCCGCGCCGCCAGCTCCGCGCGCGGCGCGACCCACAGCACATTGCCCTCGCGCCGCGACGCCAACCCCTTGGCATCGAGCACGATCCGCAGCGCCTGCTCCCACGGCACGTCCTTGAGCCGCAGTGTCAGATTGCCCTGCACGCTGTCGCTGGCCACCACGTTCAGGTCGGTGAAATCGGCGAATACCTGCAGCAGGGCGCGGATATCGACGCGCTGGAAATTGAGGGACAGGCGGTCGCGCATGGGTGAAGCCGCGGCGGCGGGCCGCGACGCGGGCGTTGCGGCCGTTGTGGGTCTGACGGTCGTGGCGGCCGTGGCGGTCGTGGCGGCCGTGGCGGTCGTGGCGGTCGTGGCGGTCGTGGCGGTTGTGGCGGTTGTGGCGGTTGTGGCGGTTGTGGCGGTTGTGGCGGTTGTGGCGGTTGTGGCGGTTGTGGCGGTTGTGGCGGTTGTGGTGGACGTGGTGGGCGCGGGTACGGGCGCGAGCGTCGGCGCGGACGTGGGGGTGGGGTCGGGCTCAGGCGTGGCAGGCACGGCCGCCCCGAGCGCGCGCAGCGGAGCGGCGAGCGGGATAGCGAGGACAAGCGCGAACGCCAGCGTCCACGACGCGCGCCGCCGCGGCATGCGCCCCGTCATGCCGGCGCATCCAGCGCAAGGCGAGCCGTCGTCTCGATCCATCGATCCTCTCCGTTCCAGACGCGCTCGCGCAGCACGATCTCGTCCCGGCCGATGCGCACCACGACGCCATCGCGGCGGCCCAGACGCTGGCCGACCTGCAACGCCGCCACCATGCCATCGGCGCCATCCACGCGTATCACGCCGTAGGCGCGGCCCGCGCTATGCAGGCTGCCGACCATGCGGATCTGCTCCAGGGCATACGCCTCGAGCGGCTCGCGCGGACGCGCCGCGAGCGCATCGTCCGGCGGCGCGAATGACGGTGCGGCCAGCCGAGCGTAAGCGAAGGGGTCGATTGCCGCCGGATCGGTGTCGCCCGCATGGTGGGCGCCAAGCAACGGCAGGCGCAGCGCGACGTCCAGCGGCGCGGGCGTCCACGCCATCGAAGGCGGGGGCTGGCTTCCGGCTTTCCCGCGCGAGGTACGCGCCCCCCGCTGCTGCGCGGCGCGTTCTCCAACGTCGAGTGCCCGGTAGGCCAGCGCGACCGCCTCCATCGTCAGCTCGCCGGCGTCCCTGCCGTCCCTGCCGTCCTTGCGCTCCCTGCTTTCCCTGCCCTCCTTGCCGGCCGCCAACTGCATCGACTGCAGCGTCACCAGCCGAGGCAAGGCCGCGATATCGGCCAGCCAGGCCGCGATCTCGCGATAGCCGCCGTCGACGCGCAGCCTCAGCGGAATCCGGGCGAATTCCTCGCCTGCCTCCGCGGCCTGCGGCTGGAACAGCACGATCCGCAGCCCGCGGGCGGTGGCCAGCGCGCTCAACGTGACCAGCAGGTCGTCGATGCCGCCATGGTCGGGCAGATGGCGCTCCCGCCTCGTCAGCGCCTGCGTCAGTTCGGCCAGGCGCCGCCGCAACGGCTCGGCGCTCGCCGCCTCGGCCGCCTGTCGCCCGGCGGACTCGCGCAGCGCCGCGTGCTCGGCCTGCCGGCTGTCGAGCAAGTCCAGCTTGTCGCGCCAATGCCATTGCCAGCCGGCCGCCAGCACCGCGCAGGCGGCGAGGACGGGCCACAGCGGGGACCCTGCGGCAAACCCGCGCAGCGCTCCCGCATCGCGTTCGACCCACTGGCCAAGCCAGGATGCCGAGGCGGCCGGGCTCTCGTCTTCGTCATCCGGCGCCATGTGGGCTCCTGTCCGTCGGTGGCGATGTTGCCGTGGAGGCGCCAGTTCCAACCGCGCCCGCCCTGCCGGCCCTGCCTGCTCTGGCGGCCGTGCTTGCCGTGCTTGCCGTGCTTGCCGTGCTTGCCGTGCTTGCCGTGCTTGCCGTGCTTGCCCTGCTTGCCGTGCTTGCCGTGCTTGCCGCGCTTGCCGCGCTTGCCGCGCTTGCCGCGCTTGCCGCGCTTGCCGCGCCCGCAGTATCGACAGGGCGATAGACCAGCCGCACCGAGAACGCAAATGCCGCTGTCGGATCGCCGCCCGTGCCCGCCCCGACGGATGCCGAGCGCGACTCGATCAGTTCGGCGCGCGCCAGCCACGGCAACGGCGCGAGCTGGCGCACCAATGCCGCCACCCGCTCGTGATGGCGCGCCACCCCTTCGATCGTCACCGTGTCGTCCTGCTGGCTGACGCTGCGCAGATGGACGCCGGGCGGCATCTGGCGGGCCAGCGCATCAAGCAGTAGTGCGGGCCGGCCACGGTGGTGCAGCAGCGCATCGAGCGCGCCGCCGCGCCGGCTGACCGCCGCGATTTCCTGCCGCAGCCGGGCAGCCTCGTGCGCCGGCGCTTCCCATTGCCGCGCCCGCTCGGCCAGGGCGCGGTTGCCTCCCTCGATGGCCGCGATGCGGCGATCGAGTACATAGCCACCGACCAGCACGGCCGCCCCTGCCACGCCGGCTGCGGTGCGCCAGCCTGGCAGCAGCGAACCGGCCAGCCGGGCAGAAAGGGGCGCAAGCCGCGGCGCCAGATCCTTCAAATCCGGCGCCCGATCCCGGACCCATCGCGACGCCAGATCGCGCACCGATGGCGGCGCCAGACGCCGTGCCAGACGCGCCGCGCGATGCCATCCCCTCCGCCAGATTCCCTGCCCCCGCACGATGCCTCTCCCCTCGTCGATCCGGCACGGCGTTGAACTCGACGGCGCGATCGCGGCTCTAACCGGCGCTTCCACTGCTGACCGCCTGTCCGAAATCCGCCGCCCTGCCCTGCCCGTTTGCCTGCCCCGTTCTCGCCCATCACGCCGATCCGCGCCACGACCGACGACGCGCGCCTGCCGCACGCGTGCTGCCTGCATGGCCCCACGCGTCCCACACATCCCGCACACATGCGGCACACATGCGGTTCACATGCGGCTCACATGCCGCCCGCATGCTGCCCGCACGCCGCACGCACGCCGGGATGGCGCGACGATGGACCGATTCTCGGCAGGCGGACATGGCACCGGCAATGCGAGGCCATGCCCATCGAGCCGGTTTTCGCAAGTCACGGCGCGATTGCGCTTGGGCCGCAGGCGCCCATACTGATATGAGGGGCGACGATGAGCGGCGACGTTTTTTGGCCTTACATCTTGTAACAGCATGGATGCGCCCGCCACGGCACTACCCGCCCGGGAGCCGCGAAGGCGAGCGATATAATCCGGGCACCTCCAACTAGGTATTACCCAATGGCTACTGCACAACAGAAGCCGGCTAAACCGGCTCGCCGCCCGCTGTGGATACGCGCCAGCTACTGGGCGCTGGGCCTGATGGCCGCGGGTGTCGTCACGGTGGCCCTGCTGCTCGGCTACGCGCTTCTGGTGGCGGCGCCGAATCTGCCGTCGCTCGACACGCTGACCGACTACCGTCCCAAGATTCCGCTGCGCATCTACACCGCCGACAACGTGCTGATCGGCGAATTCGGCGAGGAGCGGCGCAATTTCGTGCCGATCGCCGAGATCCCCGACGTGATGAAGAAAGCCGTGCTGGCGATCGAGGATGATCGCTTCTACGAGCATGGCGGCGTCGATTTCATCGGCGTGCTGCGCGCGGGCCTGGCCAATCTGCGCGGCGGGCTGTCGCAGGGCGCGTCGACCATCACGATGCAGGTCGCGCGCAACTTCTTCCTGTCCAGCGAGAAGACCTACACCCGCAAGATCTACGAGATGATGCTGGCGTACAAGATCGAGGCGAATCTGAGCAAGGATCAGATCCTCGAGCTGTACATGAACCAGATCTATCTGGGCCAGCGCGCCTACGGCTTCTCCAGCGCCGCGCGCGTCTACTTCGGCAAGTCCATCAAGGACGTCACCGTGGCCGAGGCCGCGATGCTGGCCGGCCTGCCGAAGGCGCCGTCGGCCTACAACCCGGTGGTCAACCGCAAGCGCGCCAAGGTGCGGCAGGAATACATCCTGCAGCGCATGCGCGACCTGGGCTATATCACGCCGCAGCAGTACGACGAGGCGGTGCACGAAGAGCTGAAGGTCCGCAACGAGGGCAACGAGTTCTCGACCCACGCCGAGTACGTGGCCGAGATCGTGCGCCAGCTGATGTACGCCCAATACCGCGAGGAGACCTACACGCGCGGCCTGACGGTGTACACGACGCTGACCAAGGCCGACCAGGACGCGGCCTACGAGGCGGTGCGCACCGGCATCATGAACTACGAGCGCAAGCACGGCTATCGCGGCCCCGAGGCCTTCATCGACCTGCCGTCCGATCCGGCCGAGCGCGAGCAGGCCATCGACGACGCGCTGGTCGAGCATCCGGCCAGCGACGACATGCGCTCGGCGGTGGTCACCGCGGCATCGAGCAAGCAGGTGCGCGCGGTGCTGCTGTCCGGCGAGGAAGTGGTGATCGAGGGCCAGGCGCTGCGCTATATCGCGCCGTCGCTGGCGGCCAACGCCCAGCCCAAGGTCAAGATCCGTCCCGGCGCGATCATCCGGGTGGTGCAGAACGAGAAAGGCGCGTGGTCGGTGGCGCAGCTGCCCGAGGTGGCGGCAGCCTTCATCTCGCTGAACCCCGAGGACGGCGAGATCCGCGCGATGGTCGGCGGCTTCGATTTCAATCGCAACAAGTTCAACCACGTCACGCAGGCGTGGCGCCAGCCGGGTTCGAGCTTCAAGCCCTTCATCTATACGGCCGCGCTGGAAAAGGGCTTCTCGCCGGCGACCGTGATCAACGACGCGCCGCTGTCGATCGGCCCCGATACCGGCGGCCAGGTGTGGGAGCCCAAGAACTACGACGGCCGCTTCGAAGGCCCGATGACGATGCGCCGCGCGCTGGCCAAGTCGAAGAACCTGGTGTCGGTGCGGATCCTGCGCGCGATCGGCACGCAGTATGCGCAGGAGTTCATCACGCGCTTCGGCTTCGATGCCGACAAGCATGCGGCCTACCTGCCGATGGCGCTGGGCTCGGGCAGCGTGACGCCGCTGCAGATGGCGGGCGCCTATTCGGTGTTCGCCAACGGCGGCTATCGCATCAACCCGTACCTGATCCAGCGGGTGGTCGACGCGCGCGGCAACGTACTGTCGGAGACCAAGCCGCAGCGCGCCGGCGAGGACGCGGTACGCGTGCTCGACGCGCGCACGGCCTTCATCGCCGACAGCATGCTGCGCGACGTGGTGCGCACCGGCACCGCCTACAGTGCCAAGCAGCGCCTGGGCCGCAACGACCTGGCGGGCAAGACCGGTACCACCAACGACGCGGTCGACGCCTGGTTCGCCGGCTATACGCCGAAGCTGGTGGCGGTGGCCTGGATGGGCTACGACCAGCCCAAGAGCCTGGGCGTACGCGAGACCGGCGGCGGCCTGTCGCTGCCGATCTGGATCAGCTACATGTCGAAGATGCTCAAGGGCGTGCCCGAGAGCCCGGACCGCCAGCCGCCGGAAGGCGTGGTGATGGTGGCCGGCGACTGGACGCTGGAAGAGAATGCCGGCGGCGCCGGCGTGGCCTCGGTGGGCCTGGGCGATCCGTGGCCCGGCAAGGCACCCGATCCGGGCGCGCCATCGCCGGCGGATCTGGAGCAGGAAAAGCGCCGCATCCTGGAGATGTTCGGCGGCGGCTGATGCGGCCGACCGATGGCAAGACGCGATCGCACAACGCCCTCGCAAAAGCGCGATCGCACAACGAAAAGGCCAGCCCGATGGGCTGGCCTTTTTGCTTGCCACGGGGGCAGGTATGCGGTTATGCGGTTATGCGGTTATGCGGTTATGCGGTTATGCGGTTATGCGGTTGTCCGGTTGTCCGGTTGTCCGGTTGTGCGGTTGTGCCGATGCGCCGCTATGCGGAAAATCAGCCCAGCGTCAGCGTGGTCCCGGCCTGCTGGCTCAGGTAGCGCGACAGCGCCTGGTACAGCTCGGTGCCCTCGCGCGTGTCGACCCAGCGCTCGCCGTCGCGGCGGAAATGGAAGCCGCCGGCGCGCGCCGCGACCCACAGTTCCTGCATCGGCGCCTGGCTGTTGATGATGATCTTCGAGCCGTCCTCGAACTCGAGCTCCATCACATTGCCGCTGCGGTTGATTTCGATATCGGCGTCGGCCGAATCGGCGGCCTGCTCGATCGCGCTTTCCAGCCGATCCAGCTCGCCGGTCGCCAGCGCCAGGAACTCGCTTTCGCTCAAAAGGGACATGCTACACTCCAAGACCGCCAGCCGCGGCCGGTCCCTGCCGGGACCCGTTCCGGGCTGATGCATTGTTCTGCGGGCCGATCCGGGCGCCGACCCGAGTGCCCGCGGGCACCGTTGCCCGGCCCCGGCTGCTCCGGTCCGCCTCCCGTTCGACCCCTGTTTCCAAGGACGACCCGATGTTGCGTCGTGTTGCGATTGTAGCGGCGTTTGCCGCCGGCCTAGCGATGCCCCTGCTCGGCGGATGCGGCATTCGCGGCCCGCTGGTGATGCCGCAGCGCCCGCCCGCGCCGGTGCAGCCCAGCGTCTCCGATCCCGGCCTGTCGCAGCCGGACGCCGCGCCGATGCCCGCGCGCACGCCGGCGGCCCGCACGCCTTCGTCCTTCGCGCCTGCGTCCGCTCCTGCGGCCCCTGCCGCCCCTGCCGCTCGATAACATGACCGCATTTTTCCATCGCCGCGACGGCGCCCTCGCCGTCGAACAGGTGCCGCTCGCGCGTATCGCCGAGCAGTTCGGCACGCCGACCTACGTCTATTCGCGCGCGGCGCTGACCGCCGCCTACCAGGCCTACGCCGCCGCCTGCGCGGGCCATCGGGCCCGCGTGCAATACGCGATGAAGGCCAATTCGAATCTGGCCGTGCTGCAGGTGTTCGCGCAGCTTGGCGCGGGCTTCGACATCGTCTCGGGCGGCGAGCTGCAGCGCGTGCTGGCGGTGGGCGCCGATCCGCGCAAGGTCGTGTTCTCCGGCGTGGGCAAGTCCGAGGCCGAAATGGAACTGGCGCTGGCGCACGACGTGCTGTGCTTCAACGTCGAATCGATTCCCGAGCTCGACCGCCTGAACGCGGTCGCCGGCCGCGTCGGCAAGCGCGCGCGCGTGTCGCTGCGGATCAATCCGGACGTCGACGCGCGCACCCATCCGTATATCTCCACCGGACTCAAGGGCAACAAGTTCGGCATCGCCTTCGACGACGTGCTGCCGACCTACCGCGCGGCCGCCGCGCTGCCGCACCTGGAGATCACCGGCATCGACTGCCATATCGGTTCGCAGATCACCGAGGTCTCGCCCTACATCGAAGCGCTGGACAAGGTGCTCGACGTGATCGAGGCGCTCGAGCGCGAGGGCATCGTGCTGTCGCATATCGATGTCGGCGGCGGGCTGGGCATCACCTATGACGACGAGACTCCGCCCGATATCACCGGCTTCGCGCGCACGCTGCTCGAGCGCGTGGCGCAGCGCGGCCACGGCCATCGGGAGGTCCTGTTCGAGCCGGGCCGTTCGCTGGTCGGCAATGCCGGCGTGCTGCTGACGCGCGTCGAATTCCTCAAGCCCGGCGAGGCCAAGAACTTCTGCATCGTCGATGCGGCGATGAACGACCTGGCGCGCCCGGCAATGTACGAGGCCTTCCACCGCATCGAGCCGGTGGTGCCGCATGCGGGCGAGGCCGTGACCTATGACGTCGTTGGGCCGGTGTGCGAATCGGGCGACTGGCTGGGCCGCGATCGCGCGCTGGCGGTCGCACCCGGCGACCTGCTGGCCGTGATGTCGGCCGGCGCCTATGGCTTCGTGATGAGCTCGAACTACAACACTCGTGCGCGCGCGGCCGAGGTGATGGTCGACGGCGAGGCGGTGCACCTGGTGCGCGCCCGCGAGCGCGTCGAGGACCTGTTCCGCGACGAGAAGCTGCTGCCGCGCTAAGGCGCCGACGACTGCCGCGCGACTACTGCCGCGGCTACTGCCGCGACTGCTGCGGCGACGACTGCCGCGAGGATTCCCTCGGCGCGGCAGCAGCGGTAGCGGCGCGCGCCGTCCCGCGCCACCACCACCACAGCCGCGCGCCGAGCAGCGCCGCCACCACGGCGGCGTAGATCGACACCTCGCCGAAATCGTTCTTGCCGGCCTTGTGCCACCAGTAATGCAGGATCGCCAGCACCGCGATCGCATAGATGCTGCGGTGCAGGGCCTGCCAGCGACGGCCGCCCAGCCGCCGCACCATCGCATGCGTCGAGGTCGCGGCCAGCGGCACCATCAGCACGAACGCGGCAAACCCCATCGTGATGAACGGACGCTTGAACACGTCCTTGGCCATATAGGCGAGATCGAAGCCGCGGTCCACGCCGAGCCACAGCATGAAATGCAGCGTGCCGTAGAAGAAGGCGAACAGGCCCAGCAAGCGCCGTATCCGCAGCAGCCAGTTCCAGCCGCTCAGGCGCCGCAGCGGCGTCACCGCCAGCGTCGCGCACAGCATCACCAGCGTCCAGGTGCCGGTGGAGCGCGTGACGAATTCCAGCGGATTGGCGCCGTACTGGCCGGTCGCGCCCAGGTACACGAGCCGTGCGAACGGCAGCAGCGCCAGTACCCAGATCAGCGCCTTCAGCGCGCGCAGCCGCGCCGGCGGCAGCGTGCCGGGCGTGGCGGCGGAACGGCGGGCGCCTGTCGGCGACGCTGCCTGCGCGGCGGCATGGGTCGCGCCCGGGGGCGCAGCAGGCGTCGTGTCGGTGCAAGGCATGCGGCGGCGTAGGCGAACGTTGGCGGAGGCTGGGCAGACCCGGGCTGGCGTCCTAGAAGAACTTGCGCAGATCCATGCCCTGGTACAGCGAGGCGACCTGCTGCGCATAGCCGTTGAACGGCAGCGTCTTGCGCTTGGGCGCGAACAGCGCCGCGAAGCCGCCGCCCTTGTCGTCGCCGATGCGGCGCTCGGTGGCCTGGCTCCAGCGCGGATGATCGACTTCCGGATTGACGTTGGAATAGAAGCCGTACTCCTGCGGCGCGGCCAGGTTCCAGCTGGTGGCCGGCTGCTTGTCGACGAAGCGGATCGCGACGATCGACTTCGCGCTCTTGAAGCCGTATTTCCACGGCACCACGATGCGCACCGGCGCGCCGTTCTGGTTCGGCAGCACCTCGCCGTACAGGCCGAAGGTCAGCAGGGTCAGCGGATGCATGGCCTCGTCCAGGCGCAGGCCCTCGCGATACGGCCAGTCAAGCACCGGGCTGCCGAGCCCCGGCATCTGCTTCTTGTCGGCGAGCGTCACGAATTCGACGTACTTGGCGCTGCCCAGGGGTTCGGCGCGCCGGATCAGTTCGGCCAGCGGAAAGCCGACCCACGGGATCACCATCGACCAGCCCTCGACGCAGCGCAGCCGGTAGACGCGTTCCTCCATCGCCGCCATCCGCATCAGGCCGTCGATGTCATACGTCTTCGGTTGCCGCACCAGCCCTTCGACCTTGACCTGCCACGGACGCGGCCGCAGCGTACCCGCATTGCGGGAAGGGTCCGATTTGTCGGTGCCGAACTCATAGAAATTGTTGTAGGTGGTGACGTCCTCGTAGGGCGTGCGCTTGTCGGTCACCACGTAGCCGGGATTGGGCGTGGCGGGCAGCTTTTGCCCGCGGCCCGGCTGCTGCGCCAGCGCCTGGCGCGCGGCCCACGGTGCCAGCGTGCTGCCGGCCGCGCCGGCCGCGACCATCGCCAGCCAGCGCCGGCGCGCGGCGAACGCTTCGGGCGGCGTGATCTCGCTGGACGGAATGTCGTCGCCGCGCAGCCATTTCGGAGAGGGAATCCACATCGTCGTTCCTTGCTTGGCGGAGCGCCGGCGCGCCGGGCGGTCCCACGGATCGCGCCGGGCCGGCACAGTTTGGACCGGCCGGCCGGCCTTTGGTGCGGCGGGCCGCGGCGCCCGTCGCCGATGGCTTATGGCACCGCCTTACGTCGCCGCGGTACGTCACCGGGTCACGTCACCGGGTCACGGCACCGCGTTAAGTCACCTCACGGCGTGGCGATGTGCCAGACGTTCATCACCTTGTCGCCGGTGCGGTCGCCCGGCTTGGTGTCCTTGGCGAAGCGGTACAGTGGCTTGCCGCGATAGGCCCACTGCCGGCTGCCGTCGTCGCGCGTGATGATCGTGTACTGGCCGGTGGCCGAGGTGCCGGGCTGGGCCAGCAGCGGCGGCCAGTTGACCGCGCATTGCCCGTTGCAGACGCTCTTGCCGCTGCCCGCGGTATCGCGGTCGAAGGTGTACAGCGTCAGGCCTTGCGGGTCGGTCAGCACGCCGTTGCTGACCTTGACGGTCGGCGGCATGTTGCCGCTGGTGCTGGCCGAGCTGCTGGCGCTGGCACTGCTGCTGCCCGAGCCCATGCCCATGCCGGAACAGGCGGTCAGCAGGATGGCGGCGGCGACGGTGAGGGGAAGGGCAAGACGACCGGAAGCGGTAAGGCGCGAGAGGGCCATGATGTCTGTCTCCAGGAAAGGTCGGCGCCGCCCACCGGCGCCGTGTTTCCCAGTAAACACCCTCAGGCGCCGCTTTATTCCCTTTCCAATCAAAAAAACCTGCCCGAAAGGGCAGGTTTCCTCGCTTCCACGCCGTAAAAGCGCGCTTCAGATCACAACGATCACAATTCGCCGTAGCTGTGCAGCCCGGACAGGAACATGTTGACGCCAAGGAAAGCGAAGGTGGTGATCAACAGCCCGATCAGCGCCCACCACGCCGCCATCGCGCCGCGCAGGCCCTTGATCAGGCGCATGTGCAGCCAGGCGGCGTAGTTCAGCCAGACGATCAGCGCCCACGTTTCCTTCGGGTCCCAGCTCCAGTAGCCGCCCCAGGCCTCCGCCGCCCACAGCGCGCCCAGGATGGTGGCGATGGTGAAGAAGGCGAAGCCGACCGCGATCGCCTTGTACATCACGTCGTCGAGCAGCTCCAGCGCGGGCAGGCGCTCGGCCAGAATGCCGCGTTGCTTCAGCAGGTAGGCCACCGCGACCATCGCGGCCAGCGCGAAGGTGCCGTAGCCGATGAAATTGGCCGGCACATGGATCTTCATCCACCAGCTCTGCAGCGCCGGCACCAGCGGCTGGATCTCGTGCGCATCGCGGCTGACCGTGTACCACAGCAGGAAGCCGACGGCCGCCGACACCACCAGCATCACGAACGGGCCCAGCGCGCCGGTGCGGTAGCGGCCCTCGTAGTACAGGTGGAACAGCGTGGTGATCAGCACGAACAGCACGAACACTTCGTACAGGTTCGACACCGGGATATGGCCGATATCGGGGCCGATCAGGTAGGACTCGTACCAGCGCACCAGCATGCCGGTAAAGCCGAGCACCACCGCCGCCCAGGCCAGCTTGTGGCCGATGCCGTAGCCGGTCTGCGAGCGCGCCAGCAGGCCGCCCCAGTAGAACAGCGTCGACAGGAACACCAGCGCGCACATCCACAGGATGGCCGACTGGCTCGACAGCAGGTACTTGAGCAGGAAGGCCTGCTCCGCGCGCGCCAGTTCGCCGTGGTAGAGCTGCACGGCCAGCAGCGCCAGCACGGCCAGCCCCGCCATCAGCGCGCGCACCGGCTTCCAGTGCCAGCCCAGCAGCGCGAAGGTCGGCACGGCGCCGATCAGCACCGCCTTGTCGTAGCCGTCCATCCACTGGCCGTAGCGGGCCAGGCCGATGCCGGCGCCGACCACGAGCAACAGCGCGTAGAGCCAGTCCAGCCACGACAGCCGGCCCAGGAACGAGGGCTCCAGGTATGAGGTGTCCACTGCCGCCGGGGCGTGCCCTTCGTTCGCCGTGGGGTTGGCGGGGGCGTGCAGCTTGGAAGAATTGGAAGACATGACGAAATCCCTACCGTGTCGCCGGCGCCGTGGGCGGCGCGTCCTGCGCTGCCGCCGCGGCACGCTGCACGTCCTCGCGCAGCGCGGCGAATTCCTTCTCGAAGTCCAGGGTGCGACGCTGGGTCGACATTGCCATCAGCACGTGGCTGCCGGCGGCGCGTGGCACGCCATCGTCCGGCGCGGCATCCTGGGCCGCATTCGGCTGCGCATCCTTGACCCAGACCCACACGCGGCGCTCGCGGATATAGAGCATCGCGAACACGCCCAGCACCAGCAGCAGGCAGCCAAGATACACGATGTTCTTGCCAGGCGCACGGGTCATCTGGAACACGCTGGCCTTGACCTCCTGGAAGTCGTCCAGCTGCAGGAACACCGGCGCGACGTAGAAGAAACTGTCCGACAGCGCGTTGATCGCCTGCTGCAGGAAGGCACCGCTCCGGGCGCTGTTGGCGACCACCGGCAGGTCGGCGCGTTCGCGCGCGAGCTGCCACAGCTCCCACATCGAGCCGTTCAGGATCTTCAGCAGCACCTCGGCGGCCTTCTGCTGTTCGGCCTGCGGCACCGAGCGCTCGAGGAAGGCCGCGATCGCGGCGAAGCCGCCCGGCGGCGCATCGGCATCGTGCCGCGCCGCGCCGGCGAACAGGTCCAGTGCGCGTCGCGCGCTCTCGGCCAACTGCGCCCGCACCTCGGCCTTGTCGTCGCCCGGCATCGACGCCAGCGCGAAACGGCGGGCGGCCTCGCCGCGCAGTGCGCTGTCCTGCAGCGCCGCGCGCAGCCGCATCCAGTCGGCCACGCTGCCCTGCTCGTCGGCCGGAATGCGCAGATAGCGGAACGGCTCGTTCGGCGTATCGCGCGTGCCGGCGAGGAACACCGACTGGCCGTCGAGCTGGACCGGCACCATGTAGTTGTGGAATTCACGTGCCTGGCCGTTGCGGTCGCGCAGCTTGTACTGCACCGATGGGCCGACATTGCGCAGCTGCTTCTCGCGCTCGGGATTGGCGGCCGCGCCCAGGCGCGCCTCGATGCGCTCGTTCAGCGGGCGCGTCGCCACGCCGCGCGCATCGGCCTTGCCCGAGGCATCGGTCACGTTCTCGATGTTCATCAGCCGGAAGTCGCTGAACTCGACCGCCAGCCCCTGCGCATCGACCGCGGTGCCGGTGCCCTGCAGCGGCGCGCTGTTGCCGACCGTGCCGGCAAACGGGAAGGACTTCGCCGAGCTGCCCTGCATCGGATAGCCGACGAACTTGAGCCGCGAGCCGCCGTCCTCGAAGCTGGACTGGTAGATCGCGATGCCGTCGACGATCAGCGGCTCGTTGACCTTGATGGTGGCGGCGGTCTGCTTGCCGGTGGCGCGGTCCGTGACGACCACGTCCGAGGCGAACAGCTTCGGCATGCCGGTCGAGTAATGCTCGATGATGAATTTCTTCAGCGTCAGCGTGAACGGCAGGTCCTGCACCAGCGCGCCGTCGGCAACGTTCAGGATCGCGGTCGACACGGTCGCGCCCTCGGGTACGAAGGCGTTGCCGCGAAAGCCCGGGTTGCTGCTGGAGAGCCGGTGCTGCGGCGGAATCTCGTTGATCACCGCGTTGCCGCGGATCGGCGTCTTGCCGCCGAACCACATCTGCGCGCGGATCAGCATGTCGCCATCGAGCAGCCCGCCGATGCAGATCACCACGATCGCCGCGTGCGCGAGGATATAGCCGAGCTTGTTGGCCGCGCCGGCCTTGGCCGCCAGCAGCGTGGCGCCGTCGTGCTCGACCTGGCGCACGCGATAGCCACGGTTGGCCAGCAGCGCGCCCAGGCGCTGCACCGCGCCGGCGCGCGACGGCGCGGCATCGAACTCGACGCGGTGGTGGAAGGCGCGCAGGCTGCGCTCGCGCACATGGTCCTTCCACGAGCGCATGTCGGCCACCATCTTCGGCGCATTGCGGACCAGGCACAGCGAGGTCGACACCACCAGGAAGGCCAGGATCAGCAGGAACCACCACGAGCCGTAGACCTTCTGCAGCGACAGCGCGTGGAACAGCTCGGCCCAGAACGGTCCGAACTGGTTCACGTAGTTGGCGTACGGCTCGTTCTGCTTGAGCACGGTGCCGATCACGCTGGCGATCGCGATCACCGACAGCAGCGCGATCGCAAAGCGCATCGACGAGACCAGCTCGACGGTATCGCGCAGCAGGCGGTGGGGGGTCTTCAGGCGCAGGCCCGAAGTGGAAGCGGTCGGCATGGCAGGAAAGGCTGAAGGCGCGGGGCGCAAAAGACAAAGAGGGAGGCGCGCTGACGCGGGCCACCCTCTTCGATTATCGCCGGTCCGGTTGGTTGCGCCCCCGCACCGCGCCGGCGAGGGCCGGCCGGCCCGGGGCTACCGGTGAGCTTAGCGCAGGCCGGCGACGTAGTCCGCCACCGCCTTGATCTCGGCATCGGACATCCGCGCCGCGACCTCGGCCATCACCGCGTTGTTCTTGCGGCCGCCCTGGCGGAAGGCCACCAGCTGGGCCTCGGTGTACTCGGAGAACTGGCCGCCGATGCGCGGATACTGCGCCGGGATGCCGGCGCCGGCCGGCCCATGGCAGGCCGCGCAGGCCGGAACGCCCTTGTTGGCGATGCCGGCGCGGTAGATCTTCTGGCCCAGTTCGATCGTGTCCTTGTTCTTCGCGCTGGCGGGCTTGAGCGTCTGGCGGGCCAGGTAGGCGCCGACGTCGCGCATTTCCTGGGCGGTCAGCTGCGAGGCGATCGGCGTCATGATCGGGTTGTTGCGCACCTTGGCCTTGAAGTCGGCCAGTTGCTTGTCGCTGTATTCGGGATGCTGCGCGGCCAGCTTCGGATTGACCGCGGCGCCGCTGTTGCCGTTGGCGCCGTGGCAGCTCAGACAGGCGGGAACATTGCGATCCGGCGCGCCCTGCGTGTAGAGGGTCTCGCCCTTGGCCGGGTCCGCCTTCACGGCGGCTTGCTCGGCGGCCGAGGCCAGACCCGTGAAGGCCGTTGCCGGCAAGGCCAGTGCTACGACAGCCACAAGTTTCGCAATGCCATTCATTCGCACACCTTGTCTGAATTGTTTTGAATTCGCTATCGCGTGCCGGTCAGCCTCCGGCCTGCGGTGAGGACGCGCATTGGGGCGAAAAGACGGGACAGACCCGTTGGCAGACCACTGCCGGCCGGCAATATCAGGTCATGCCGGCCGCCAACAAGGCCAAAAGAACGTCGAACGCCACCCGGCCGGGAGGCCGTTAACCGCGGTATTGTACAATAAATCGCTTCTCGGATAGACGCTTGGCGCACTCCCGCGCGGGCTTCCCCGACCCTGCCTCTCCCTCATGTCTCTCCTACACCAGGCCCGCTTCTTCACCACCGTCAACCATCTGCGCGACCTGCCGGCCACCGCCGTGCCCGAGGTCGCCTTTGCCGGACGGTCCAATGCGGGCAAGTCGACCGCCATCAACGTGCTGTGCAACCAGAAGCGGCTGGCGTTCTCGTCCAAGACCCCCGGCCGCACGCAGCACATCAATTTCTTTGCGGTGGCGCCGGTCAAGGCACCCGATCCGCTGGCCTTCCTGGTCGACTTGCCGGGCTACGGCTACGCACAGGTGTCGGGCTCGGCCAAGTACCACTGGCAATCGCTGCTGAGCGACTACGTGCAGGCCCGGCAGCAGTTGGCCGGGCTGGTGATCATGATGGATGCGCGCCGGCCCTTCACCGATCTCGATTGCCAGATGGTCGAGTGGTTTCTGCCCACCGGCAAGCCGATCCACGTGCTGCTGACCAAGGCGGACAAGCTGACCAGCAGCGAGAATGCGCTGGCGCTGCGCGAGACGCGCCGCGTGCTGGCCGACTATGCAGCCCAGCTGGAGAACCCGCCCTTGCTGACCGCGCAGTTGTTCTCGAGCCTGAAGCGCCGCGGCATCGAGGAGGCGCAGCGCCATATCGCCGGATGGCTGGGGCTGCCCGAGGCGCAGCCTGCCGCGGCGCCGGCGACCAACGATGCACCGGCGGCCGCTGCATCGCCGACGGACGATGCAGCGCCGGAGGCCGCCGGCGACGACGCGCCGGACGGCACGCCTCCCGGCGAGTCCGACCGCAAGCCGGGCGGCGACGGCACCCCGTCGTAAGCGAGCGCGCAAAAAAAACCCCGCTGCAAGCAACGGGGGGGAATATTCCCGCCGCGAGGCGGGTACCCGCTCAGGGAGGAGTAGCGGGGGACCTCGCGCCACGCACGCGGCGCAACGCAAAGGGTCCGCGAGTATGATAGCGGGCACGCACAAAAGTTTAGTTTTTTATTGGACGCGGGACGCCGCCGCCCGACAGGCCAAGCCCCTGCCACATCCGGTCCCTTCGCCGTGACGCTGCGATCGCCCAGGTATCGTGGCCGGCTGCGCTCCGCCGTCCCCCTGACTGACGATCCCACCATGTCGACCTTCCCCGAATTCCGCCCCCGCCGCATGCGCCGTGACGACTTCTCGCGCCGGCTGATGCGCGAGCACCGGCTGTCGCCGGACAACCTGATCTACCCCGTGTTCGTGCTCGACGGACAGGGCCAGCGCCAGACCGTCGCCTCGATGCCGGGCGTCGAGCGCGTGTCGGTGGACCTGCTGCTGCCGGTGGCCGAGCAATGCGTGCAGCTGGGTATCCCGGTGATCGCGCTGTTCCCGGTCATCGATCCCTCGCTGAAGACGCCCGACGGCATCGAGGCGACCCGCGACGACGGACTGATCCCGCGGGCGGTGCGGGCGCTGAAGGACCGCTTCCCCGAACTGGGCGTGCTGACCGACGTCGCGCTCGACCCGTACACCAGCCACGGCCAGGACGGCGTGCTCGATGCCGACGGCTACGTGCTGAACGAGGAGACCGTCGAGATCCTGGTGCGCCAGGCGCTGACGCAGGCCGCGGCCGGCGTCGACATCGTCGCGCCGTCGGACATGATGGACGGCCGCATCGGCGCCGTGCGCAATGCGCTCGAGGATGCCGGCCACATCCACACCCGCATCATGGCGTACTCGGCCAAGTACGCGTCGGCGTTCTATGGCCCCTTCCGCGACGCGGTGGGCTCGGCCGCCAATCTGGGCAAGGGCAACAAGATGACCTACCAGATGGATCCGGCCAACACCGACGAGGCGCTGCGCGAAGTCGCGCAGGACATCATGGAAGGCGCCGACATGGTGATGGTCAAGCCCGGCATGCCGTATCTGGACATCGTCCGCCGTGTCAAGGACGAGTTCCGCTTCCCGACCTACGTCTACCAGGTCAGCGGCGAGTACGCGATGCTGAAGGCGGCCGCGCAGAACGGCTGGCTCGACCACGACAAGGTCATGATGGAATCGCTGCTGGCGTTCCGCCGCGCCGGTGCCGACGGCATCCTGACCTATTTCGCGCTCGACGCCGCCCGCCTGCTGGCGCGCTGATCCCTCGCGCATGCAGCTGCTCGGTTTTTCCGCCAGCCAGGTCCATCCGCTCGATTCGCTCGAGGCCGCGCGCGCCTTTCTCGCCGAACAGGCCGCGCCGCGCTTCGTCTGGGTCGACTGCACGCTCGCCGAGGTCAGCGCGGCGCCGTCGGCCTGGCGCGACAACCTGCAGACGCTGACCGGCGCGCCGGTGCTGGACCTGCATCTGGCCGACGCCACCAATGCCGCGCATCCGTCGTTCTTCGATACGACGCATGCCTACGACATGGTGATCTTCCGCAAGCTGACGTTCGAGACCAGCCGGCTGATTGCCGAGGCCGGCAGCGAGGGACCGGCGGCGGTGGGCGGCAATGCGAGCGACGCCGGCACCGGTGCCGGCACGGGTGCCGGCAACAGTCGCGCGCCGCACAACGGCGGAGCGGACACCGCGGCGCGGGCATCGGGGACGTCGGCGGCGACGGGGGCGGCGGGCACCGCCGGTCCCTCCGGCGCCTCGGCCCCGGCAACAAAGCCGCGCCGCCATCCGCCCGGCTTCCTGCCCGCGCTCGCCCGCATCGACACGCAGCCGGTGACGTTCTTCGTGTTCGACCACGTGCTGGCCACCGTGCGGCCCGGGCAGTCGCGCACGATCGAGCAGGTCCGCCAGCGGCTGCTCGAGCTGACACGCGGGCCTCGGCCCGAGGTCCGCACCAATGGCGGCACGGCGCTGGTGCACGGCATCCGTCCGCCGACGCGTCCCGAAGACCTGATGCTGCGGCTGCTGAACGCGATGGTCGACCGCTATCTCGAACTGCGCGCGCCGCTGACGCGCCAGCTCGACCGCTGGCAGCGTGCGCTGCTCAATGCGCGCAGCGGCTTTTCCAGCTGGGAGGGCCTGCTCGATGCGCGCATCCAGCTGCGCCGGCTGGAACATCTGTGCGAGGAACAGCGCGACGCGCTGCAGGAATTCCGCGACAGCCTGCTCGACAACACCTACAGCGACCCGGCCGGCGCCACTGCCAACGACCGCGACGAGGTGCTGCTTGTTCGCATCAACGACGTGATGGAACACATCCTCCGCGTGCTGGCGCATGCGCGGCGCCTCGAGGATTCGATCGAATCCGCGGTGCAGATCCACTTCTCGGCGGTCGCGCACCGGACCAACCGCACCATGCGGATGCTGACGATGATCACCGCGCTGTTCATGCCGCTGACGCTGATCACCGGCGTGTTCGGCATGAACTTCGAGCGCATGCCGTGGCTGCAGGAGCCCAGCGGTTTCTGGTGGTCGATCTGGCTGATGGGTGCGGTGGTGGTGGGAATCGGCGCGATGTGGGCGGTCGGCCGCTGGTTGTGGCGGGAGTGACTCGGGGCCGCGGGCAGGCCACGGCTTTGGCCGCGGCTTAGGCCCCGGCTTAGGCCCCGGCTTTGCGTCAGGCGCCCGCCGGCCCGAACGCGCGTTCCAGGCTCGCCAGGAAGCGTCCCGCCGCCTGATAGCCGATCACCCGCACCGGCAGCTCGCGCCCGTCGTCGCCGAACAGGATGATGCCCGGTGGGCCGAACAGGCCGAAGCGCTTCAGCAGTGCCTTGTCGTCGGCGTTGTTGGCGGTCACGTCGGCCTGCAGCATCACCACGTCGGCCAGCCGCGCCTGCACGCGCGGGTCGCTGAAGGTGAAGCGCTCCATCTCCTTGCAACTGACGCACCAGTCCGCATAGAAGTCCAGCAGCACCGGCTTGCCGGCGGCGCTGGCCTGCGCGATGCGGGCATCGAGCTCGGCCACCGAGCGGATCCGCTCGAAGCGCACCGCCTCGGCCGCCGGCGCACCGTCGCGCACGCCCGCCACCAGATGCGACAGCGGCTGCAGTGGATTGCGGCTGCCCGAGGCGAGGCCCACCAGCAGGATCGCGCCCGCCAGCGCGGACAGCACGCCGAGCCCCTTGCCCAGCCGCGCCACCGGATGCGGGTCCGCGCCCAGGCCGTCGAAGGCGCGCAGGAACACCGCGCCGACCAGCAGCAGCGTCGCCCAGCCCAGCATCGACAGCCAGGCCGGCAGCACCGGCCCGATCATCCACAGCGCGACGCCGAGCAGCAGGAAGCCGAACACGCGCTTGGTCGCCTCCATCCAGCGGCCCGCGCGCGGCAGCAGGTTGCCGGCGCCGACGCCGACCAGCAGCAGCGGCACGCCCATGCCGATCGCCATCGAGAACAGCGCGGCGCCGCCGGTCCAGGCGTCGCCGCTCTGCGCGATATAGGCCAGCGCGCCCGCCAGCGGCGCGGTCACGCAGGGACCAACGATCAATGCCGAGATCGCGCCCATCGCGGCGGCGCCGGCGATCTGGCCGCCGGGGCGGCGATTGGCGGAGTCGGTCAGGCGCGTCTGCCAGCGCTGCGGCAGTTGCAGTTCGTAGAGGCCGAACATCGACAGGGCCAGCGCGACCATCAGCGCGGCAAACAGCGCCAGCACCCAGGGCTTTTGCAGCGTCGCCGCCAGCCCTTCGCCGATCAGCCCGGCGGCGACGCCGACCGCGGTGTAGACCACCGCCATGCCGAGCACATAGGCCAGCGACACGACGAAGGCGCGGCCGCGATGCAGATGTTCGCCGACCACGATCGACGACAGGATCGGCACCATCGGCAGCACGCAGGGGGTGAAGGTCAGCAGCAGGCCGAGGCCGAAGAACAGCGCGACGATCGTCAGCAGGTGGCCGCCGGCGAGCGTCGCAGCGATGCGGCCGCTGTCGTCGATGGCCTTGCCGGGGTCGGCCTGCGCGGCGGCGCTGCGGGTTCCGGTGCCGGCGGGCAGCGGCGTGGCGGCGGCGATGGCGGAGGTGGCGTTGGTTGATGTGGCGTTGGCCGGCGTCGCATTGGAGCGGCCGCCGAGCAGCGCGCCGATGCCGGCGCCGCCGACCTCGTAGACGCTCTCCATCGGCGGATAGCACAGGCCCTTGTCGGCGCAGCCCTGCGAGGTCACGATCAGCGTCCATTTGCCGTCGGCCGGCGCGGACTCGACCGGCACGCGGATCGTCACCGTGTCGCGGTAGGTCTCCATCTCCTTGCCGAAGGTCTCGTCGAACTTGACCTTGCCGGCGGGCAGGTCGGGCGCGCCGAGCTTGACCTGCGCCGGTTGCGCGGCGAAGGCGAAGCGTTCGCGGTAGAGGTAGTAGCCCGGCGCGACATCGAAGCGGACCTCGACGGTGCGCGGGTCGATGGTGCGCGCGGCGAAGCGGAAGGCCTGCTCCGGCGGCAGGAAGTCGTCCTGGTCGGCCGCGCGGGCCGGGCCGGCGCCGAGGCACAGGCAAACGGCGAGCATCGCCAGGGCGATCGCGGCCAGCGTTTGCCAGGCTTGCCAGCCTTGCGCGCGCCGGGCGCCCTGCCCCGTGACCATGTCCATCGACCCCAAGCTGCTGCCCATCGTCGGTTCCTGCTGTTATTCGTTATGTCGTTGCGCTTTGCGTTGCGCTATGCCGCAGTGCCAGGTCGTTGCGCCATGCGGTTGCGCCATGCGGTCGCACTATGCGGTTGCGCTATACGCCTGCGGTTGCCCTATCTCTTTACGTTCGGCCGCGTCCCGCCGCGTCTTTTCCTGTCCTGTCCTGCGGCCGGCTCACGCGCCGCCGTCCGGCCCGGCCGTCTGCTCGCGTACCCAGTCGAGATAGGCCGGCAGGCCCGCTGCGACCGGCAGCGCGACGATCTCGGGCACATCGTAGGGATGGTGCTGGCGGATGACGGCTTCGAGCGCGTCGTAGCGCGCCCGCGTGGTCTTGATCAGCAGCGGCAATTCGCGCGCCGTCTCGACCGCCCCTTGCCACCAGTACTGCGACTCGCATGCCGGCAAACGGTTCACGCACGCGGCCACCCGGGCCTCCAGCAGCGCGCGGGTCAGCGCGGCGGCACTGTCCTCGTCCGGCAGCGTGGTGATCACCACCAATACCTGCGATGCGTCCATCGATATCGCTCCTGCATGACGCCGGCCAAAAAAACAAAAGAGCCAGGCAATTGCCTGGCTCGATTGTAAGCGGTTCGCCAATCCGCGGCGCCCGTGGCGGCCGCCGCGTCGGATCGGCGAAGGGGCGAAGGTCTTACTCCGCAGCTTCCTCGGCCGGGGCCTCGGTCACTTCGGGACGATCGACCAACTCGACCAGCGCCATCGGCGCGTTGTCGCCCTGACGGAAGCCGAACTTCAGGATGCGGGTGTAGCCGCCCGGACGGGTGGCGTAGCGCGGGCCCAGTTCGTTGAACAGCTTGGTGACCATGTCGCGGTCGCGCAGGCGGGCGAAAGCCAGACGGCGGTTGGCGACGGTGTCCTTCTTGGCCAGCGTGATCAGCGGCTCGACGACCTTGCGCAGTTCCTTGGCCTTCGGCAGCGTGGTCTTGATCAGCTCGTGCTGGAACAGCGAGTTGGACATGTTGCGCAGCATCGCGAGACGGTGCGACGAGGTGCGGTTCAGTTTCCGCAAACCATGACGGTGACGCATGATGATTCCTTTCTAGATCAGTGTTTGACCAGCTCTTCTATCGCCAGCGCATTCCCGTCGGGAGCGCGCTGGCGCGGGCCGGTAGTCGGTTTGCGCCGCCTGGCCATCGCTGGCCGGGCGGCAGGGACTGGCAGCGGACGCCGGCTGGCGCCCGCCGCGCAGATTACTTCTCCAGGCCGGCGGGCGGCCAGTTCTCGAGCTTCATGCCGAGCGTCAGGCCACGCGAAGCGAGGACTTCCTTGATCTCGTTGAGCGACTTGCGACCCAGGTTCGGGGTCTTCAGCAGCTCGTTCTCGGTACGCTGGATCAGGTCGCCGATGTAGTAGATGTTCTCGGCCTTCAGGCAGTTGGCCGAGCGCACCGTCAGCTCCAGGTCGTCGACCGGACGCAGCAGGATCGGATCGATCTGCGGCGCGCGGCTCGAAGCGGCTTCCGCCGACGACTCGGTGCCTTCCAGCGCCGCGAATACGGACAGCTGGTCGACCAGGATGCGGGCCGATTGACGGATCGCTTCCTCGGGCGAGATCACGCCGTCGGTTTCGATGTTCATCACCAGCTTGTCCAGGTCGGTACGCTGCTCGACACGGGCCGACTCGACCGCGTACGAGACGCGGCGCACCGGCGAGAACGAGGCGTCCAGCACGATGCGGCCGATCACCTTGTTCGACTCGTCGCCGAACTTGCGAACGTTGCCCGGCACATAGCCGCGGCCCTGTTCGACCTTGATCTGCATGTCCAGCTTGCCGCCGGCCGACAGATGGGCGATCACGTGGCCGGGATTGATGATCTCGACATCGTGCGGCAGCTCGATATCGGCGGCCGTCACCACGCCTTCGCCTTCCTTGCGCAGCGACACCGTGACTTCGTCGCGGTTGTGCAGCTTGAAGACGACGCCCTTCAGGTTCAGCAGCAGGTTGACGACGTCTTCCTGCACGCCGTCGATGGTGGAATATTCGTGGACCACCCCAGCGATCGTCACTTCGGTCGGGGCATAGCCGACCATCGACGACAGCAGCACGCGACGCAGGGCGTTACCGAGCGTATGGCCGTAGCCGCGCTCGAACGGCTCCATCACGACTTTGGCGTGATGATCGCCCAGCGGCTCGACGGCGATGATTTTTGGCTTGAGGAGTGCTGTTTGCATTAGGTTGTCCTTTTCAATACCCTCGGCTCGTTACACCGATAAGGCTGAGTTCTGGAACCCGAAAAAACCCATCGTACGATGGGCAATAAGCCCGGCGCGCCGAAGCGCGCCGGGCTGAAGATGGAGCTCGACGAGAAATCGCAAGCCGCGGCCGTTGTAGGCGAACGGGTCCGGGCGATTAACGCGAATACAATTCGACGATCAGGCTCTCGTTGATGTCGCCCGAGATATCGGCGCGATCCGGCACTTGCTTGAACGTGCCTTCGAACTTCTTGGCATCGACGGCCACCCAGCTCGGGAAACCCGACTGCTCGGCCAGCGACAGCGACTCGGCGATACGAGCCTGCTTCTTGGCCTGTTCGCGGATCGACACCACGTCGCCGACCTTGATCTGCGCCGACGGCACGTTCAGGGTCTGGCCGTTGACCAGGATCGCCTTGTGCGACACCAGCTGGCGCGCTTCGGCACGGGTCGAGCCGAAGCCCATCCGGTACACGACGTTGTCCAGGCGGGTTTCCAGCAGCTGGAGCAGGTTTTCGCCGGTATTGCCCTTGCGGCGGTCGGCCTCGGCAAAGTAGCGGCGGAACTGGCGCTCGAGCACGCCGTAGATGCGCTTGACCTTCTGCTTTTCACGCAGCTGGGTGCCGTAGTCGGAGGTACGGGCGCCCGAGGTACGGCCGTGCTGGCCCGGCTTGCTGTCCAGCTTGCACTTGTCGGCGAGCGAGCGGCGCGCGCTCTTCAGGAACAGGTCGGTGCCTTCACGGCGGGAAAGTTTGGCCTTCGGGCCGGTATAACGTGCCACTTTATCTTCCTTACTGATTCGATCGCGGCGCCAGGATCGACGCGCCGCGAGTCCGCCTGCTGCATCCGCCTTGAGGGACGGTGACGGCGAACGGTGGGCTTATCCAACGCGCGCGGCCGAACGGCTGCGCGCCACACAATGAATTCGCACGGAATTCCGACGATCTGTCCGGCAGCACCCGCTGGCGCGGATGCCTCGCCGACAAAACGCGGCATTCTATCACAACAAGAACGACAGGACCCGCGCCCGGAAAATCCGACGCGGGTCCGGCGATGCCTGGCGCTTAGATACGGCGGCGCTTCGGCGGACGGCAGCCGTTGTGCGGCACCGGCGTGACATCTTCGATCACGGCGATCTTGATGCCCAGCGCGTTCAGCGCGCGCACAGCCGATTCACGACCCGGGCCCGGGCCCTTGATGCGCACTTCCAGGTTCTTGATGCCCTGGTCTTGCGCGACGCGGCCGGCGTTCTCGGCAGCAACCTGGGCTGCGAACGGGGTCGACTTGCGCGAACCCTTGAAGCCCTGGCCACCCGAGGTCGCCCACGAAAGGGCATTGCCCTGACGGTCGGTGATCGTGATGATCGTGTTGTTGAACGAGGCGTGGACGTGCGCGATGCCGTCGGCGACGTTCTTCTTGACCTTCTTACGCGCGCGCTGGGCGGCGTTGTTCGGACCTTTTGCCATTAGTTATCTTCCTCTGCCTTGGGCGTTACTTCTTCAGAGCCACGCCGGCCTTACGCGGACCCTTGCGGGTACGGGCGTTGGTGCGGGTGCGCTGGCCACGCAGCGGCAGGCCGCGGCGGTGACGCAGGCCACGATAGCAACCAAGGTCCATCAGACGCTTGATGTTCATCGTGGTTTCACGACGCAGGTCACCCTCGACCGTGACCTTGCCCACTTCGTCACGAAGCTTTTCCAGGTCGGCGTCGGTCAGATCCTTGACCTTCTTGTCAAAAGGAACGCCAGTGGCCTCGCAAATCTTGCGAGCGCGCGAGCGGCCGATACCGTAAATCGCCGTCAGGCCGATCTCGGTATGCTTGTGATTCGGGATGTTAACCCCTGCGATACGTGCCATTCGTCAATCCTCTTTACGATTAGCCTTGGCGTTGCTTGTGGCGGGGATCCGACGAGCAGATCACGCGCACGACACCGTTGCGCTTGATAACTTTGCAGTTGCGGCAAATGCGCTTAACAGAAGCCAGCACTTTCATGATTTTCCTCTTCCTTCAATTCCTGTTTCGGCTCACTTCGTCCGGAAGACGATGCGCGCGCGTGACAGATCGTATGGCGTCAATTCGACCGTAACTTTGTCCCCCGGCAGGATGCGGATGTAGTGCATCCGCATCTTCCCGGAGATATGGCCCAGTACGACATGGCCATTTTCCAGCTTCACCCTGAAGGTCGCATTGGGCAGGTTTTCGATTACCTCACCCTGCATCTGGATGACGTCGTCTTTAGCCATACCTAGCCTGTCCTGACCCGGCTCAGCGCAAAGTCAGGTTACCTTTGAAATTGGCCTTCTTCAGCAACGACTCGTACTGCTGCGACATGACATAGGACTGAACCTGGGCCATGAAGTCCATCGTGACGACCACGATGATCAGCAGCGAAGTTCCGCCGAAATAGAACGGCACGTTCCAGCGCAGCACCAGGAATTCCGGCAACAGGCAGACCAGTGTGATGTAGATCGCACCAGCCAGCGTCAGTCGCACCAGAATCTTGTCGATATAGCGCGTCGTCTGCTCGCCAGGACGGATGCCCGGAATGAAGGCACCGCTTTTCTTCAGGTTGTCCGCGACTTCCCGGCTGTTGTACACCAACGCCGTATAGAAGAAGCAGAAGAACACGATTGCCGCAGCATAGAGCAGGATGTACACCGGTTGGCCGGGCGACAGGGTCGCGGCCAGGTCCTTGATGAACCTGCCCACGGCGCCGGTCGAATCCGACGTGAACCAGCCCGCGATCGTCGCCGGGAACAGGATGATCGACGATGCGAAGATCGGCGGAATCACCCCTGCCATGTTCAGCTTCAGCGGCAGGTGCGACGACTGGCCGCCGTACACCTTGTTGCCGACCTGACGCTTGGCATAGTTCACCAGGATCTTGCGCTGGCCGCGTTCGACGAACACCACCGCGAACGTCACCGCGATCACGATCGCCACGATGAAGATCGCCGCGATGATGCTCATCGAGCCGGTACGAACCAGTTCGAACAGCCCCCCGATCGCATTGGGCAAGCCCGCCGCGATACCACCGAAGATGATGATCGAGATGCCGTTGCCCAGTCCGCGCTCGGTGATCTGCTCACCCAGCCACATCAGGAACATCGTGCCGGTCACCAGCGTGATCACCGCGGTAGCGCGGAACATCATGCCGGGGTCGATCACCAGGCCCGGTTGCGACTCGAGCGCGACCGCGATCGAGAACGCCTGGAAGGTCGCCAGCAGCACGGTCCCGTAACGGGTGTACTGGGTGATCTTCCGCTGTCCGGCCTGCCCTTCCTTCTTCAGCGATTCCAGCTGCGGCAGCACGATCGTCAGCAACTGCATGATGATCGACGCCGAGATGTACGGCATGATGCCGAGCGCGAACACGGTGAAGCGCGACAGCGCGCCTCCCGAGAACAGGTTGAACATCCCGAGGATGCCACCCGACTGACTCTGGAACAGCTGCGCCAGTTGCTCCGGATCGATTCCCGGCACCGGAATATGCGCACCGATGCGGTAGACGATCAGGGCCAGCACCAGGAACATCAGCCGGCGCTTGAGATCGCCGTACTTCGCCGTGTTCCTGGCCTGTGCGCTTGCATTGGGTTTCGCCGTGGCCAAACGATGCTCCGACTTGTGACTCGCCTATGCTGCGAAATCTGCTTACTTACTCCGCGATCTGACCGCCCGCGGCTTCGATCGCTGCCTTGGCGCCAGCGGTGGCGCCCAGACCCTTGATCGTCACCTTGCGGGTCAGCTCGCCGGCCTTGATGACCTTGGCGCTCTTGACCAGGTCGCTGACCAGACCGGCCTGCTTCAGAACCAGCAGGTCGACTTCGGCCGCTTCCAGGCGCTCCAGATCACGCAGCGTGACTTCGGCGGTGAACGCCTTGGTCAGCGACGTGAAGCCGCGCTTCGGCAGACGACGGTACAGCGGCATCTGGCCGCCTTCGAAGCCCACCTTGTGGAAGCCGCCCGAACGCGACTTCTGACCCTTGTGACCGCGACCGGCGGTCTTGCCCAGGCCGGAGCCGATACCGCGGCCGACGCGACGCTTGGCGTGCTTCGAACCGGCGGCCGGTTTCAGGTTGTTCAGTTGCATATTGCTCTCCATATCCCGATCTTGGCCCAGGCTCAGCCGATGACCTTCACCAGGTACGAGACCTTGTTGATCATGCCGCGCACGGCCGGCGTATCCTGCAGTTCCGACACCGAGTTGAGGCGGCGCAGGCCAAGACCACGAACGGTGGCGCGATGATCCTCGCGCGTGCCGATCAGGCTGCGCACGAGTTGCACTTTTACGGTTTTCTGCGACATTTCGTTCACCTGCCTTAACCGAGGATGTCTTCGACAGACTTGCCACGCTTGGCGGCGATTTCGCCCGGCGTGCTCATCTTCTGCAGACCGTCCAGCGTGGCGCGAACCATGTTGTACGGGTTGGTCGAGCCGTGCGACTTGGTGACCACGTTGGTCACGCCCATCACCTCGAAGATCGCGCGCATCGGGCCGCCGGCGATCACGCCGGTACCTTCCTTCGCCGGCATCATCAGCACCTTGGCGGCGCCGTGCTTGCCAACGACTTCGTGCTGCAGCGTGCCGTTCTTCAGCGGGACCTTGACCATCTTCCGACGGGCTTCGTCCATTGCCTTCTGCACGGCCACCGGCACTTCCTTCGCCTTGCCCTTGCCCATGCCGATGCGGCCATCGCCGTCACCGACCACGGTCAGCGCAGCGAAACCGAGGATCCGGCCGCCCTTCACCACCTTGGTGACGCGGTTGACCGAGATCATCTTCTCGCGGAGGCCGTCGTCGCGTTCGTCCTGCTGGACTTTTGCTTGCATCTTTGCCATGACGTATCTCTCTTAAGCGCTTAGAACTTGAGGCCGGCTTCGCGGGCAGCGTCAGCCAGGGCCTTCACGCGACCGTGGAAGCGGAAGCCGGCGCGATCGAACGCGACGGTTTCCACGCCGGCAGCCTTCGCCTTCTCGGCGATGCGCTTGCCGACCACGGTGGCAGCAGCGGTGGTGGCACCGCTGCCGGCCAGTTCCTTGCGCACTTCTGCTTCGACGGTCGAAGCCGACGCCACCACCCGGGTGCCGCACGGCGAGTAGACCTGAGCGTAAATATGCGTATTCGTACGGAACACAGTCAGACGATTGACCTTCAGCTCGGCAATCTTGGCGCGGGTCTGACGTGCACGGCGCAAACGAGCGTCTTTCTTGTTCATCACTGCACCCCTTACTTCTTCTTGGTTTCCTTCAGGATGACGCGCTCGTCTGCGTAGCGAACACCCTTGCCCTTGTAGGGCTCGGGCGGACGGTACGCGCGGACTTCCGCGGCAACCTGACCGACTTTCTGCTTGTCCGCACCCTTGATGATGATCTCGGTCTGCGTCGGCGTTTCCGCCTTCACGCCTTCCGGCATCTCATGGATCACGTCGTGCGAGAAACCAAGCTGGAGCTTCAGCGCAGCGCCTTGCAGCTGGGCACGATAGCCCACGCCTACCAGGGTCAGCTTGCGCTCGAAACCGGTGGTCACGCCCTTGACCATATTGGCCACCAGAGCACGCATGGTGCCCTGCAGAGCGTTTGCTTCGCGCGATTCGTCAGCGGCGGCGAAGGTCAGCGTGTCGTTCTCGACGTTGACCTTGACCAGGCTGTGAATCGGCTGGGACAGCGTACCGAGCGGGCCCTTGACGGTGAGCACGCCGGCCGCCACATTCACTTCCGCGCCTTTCGGCAGCGCGATGGGAGCCTTACCTACACGGGACATGGTTACTCCTTACGCGACGTAGCAGATGACTTCGCCGCCCACGCCCGTGGCACGTGCCGCGCGATCGGTCATCAGACCCTTGGGGGTCGAGATGATCGCGACGCCCAGGCCGTTCATCACTTGCGGGATTTCGCTGCGGCCCTTGTACACGCGCAGACCGGGCTTCGACACGCGTTCGATGCGCTCGATCACCGGACGGCCGGCGTAGTACTTCAGACCGATGGTCAGTTGTGCCTTGCCGCCTTCCTCGGCGACAGCGTAGTCGTCGATATAGCCTTCGTCCTTCAGGACCTTGGCGATCGCCACTTTCAGCTTCGACGACGGCATGACAACCGACGCCTTCTGCACGCCCTGGGCGTTGCGGATGCGCGTCAGCATATCGGCGATAGGATCGCTCATGCTCATACTGTTTCTCCTGTAGCCTGTGCGTAATTACCAGCTGGCTTTCGTCAGACCCGGAATTTCGCCCTTGAAGGCGATCTCGCGGATCTTGTTACGCGCCAGGCCAAACTTGCGGAAGGTACCGCGGGGACGACCGGTGATCGCGCAGCGATTGCGCTGGCGGGTCGGATTGGCGTTGCGCGGCAGCTGTTGCAGCTCCAGGCGCGCTTCGTAACGCTCTTCTTCCGACTTCGCTTGGTCGTCGATAATGGCCTTGAGGGCAGCGCGCTTCTCGGCGTACTTCGCCGCGAGCTTCGCGCGCTTCTTCTCACGTTCAATCAGAGCCAATTTAGCCACGGTTACCCCTTAATTGCGGAACGGGAACTTGAATGCGGCGAGGAGCTCCTTGGCTTCCTCGTCATTCTTCGCCGTCGTCGTGATGCTGATGTTCAGACCGCGCAGCGCGTCGATCTTGTCGTACTCGATTTCGGGGAAGATGATCTGCTCTTTCACACCGATGTTGTAGTTGCCACGGCCGTCGAACGACTTGCCGGACACACCACGGAAATCGCGCACGCGCGGCAGGGCCACGGTGACGAAACGGTCGAGGAATTCCCACATCCGTTCGCCACGCAGGGTCACCATCGCACCGATGGGATAGCCCTGGCGAATCTTGAAGCCGGCGATGGCCTTGCGGGCCTTCGTCACGACCGGCTTCTGACCAGCGATCTTGGTCAGGTCGCCCACTGCCAGTTCGATGACCTTCTTGTCATTGATGGCTTCGCCCAGACCCATGTTCAGCGTGATCTTGGTGATGCGGGGCACCTCCATGACCGACTTGTAGCCGAACTTCTTCATCAGGGCCGGAACGACCTGTTCTTTGTACTGCTCTTGCAGACGTGCTGCCATGCTCAACTCCTATCCGTGCCCAGAATCAAGCGGCGACGACGGCGCCGGTGGTCTTGAGCACGCGCACGCGCTTGCCTTCCACCAGCTTGATGCCGACGCGCGACGGCTTGCCATTGGCATCCACGAGCGCAACGTTGGAAATATGCAGGGGCATGACCTTGTCGATCACGCCACCGGTCGTGCCCAGCATCGGGTTCGGACGTGCGTGCTTCTTCGCGACGTTCACGCCCTCGACGGCGACCTTGTCGCCCAGCACGGCCTGGACCTTGCCGCGCTTGCCCTTGTCCTTCCCGGTCAGGACGATGACGTCGTCGCCTTTGCGAATCTTGTTCATGGCGGCTCCTTACAGCACTTCCGGTGCGAGCGACACGATCTTCATGAAGCGCTCGGTACGGAGTTCACGAGTCACCGGCCCGAAGATACGGGTGCCGATCGGCTCGAGCTTGTTGTTCAGCAGGACAGCGGCATTGCCGTCGAACTTGACGAGCGAACCGTCCGCGCGGCGCACGCCCTTGGCGGTGCGGACCACGACGGCGTTGTAGATATCGCCCTTCTTCACGCGACCGCGCGGCGCTGCGTCCTTGACGGTCACCTTGATGATGTCGCCTACGCTCGCATAGCGGCGCTTGGACCCACCCAGCACTTTGATGCACAGCACTTCGCGCGCACCCGTGTTATCGGCCACTTCGAGCCGGCTTTCTGTCTGAATCATGGTGTTTGTCTTCCCAACTTAATCCACCGGGCCCACGAAAAAGGTACGCCCGCCGGTCAGTCTTGGTCCCGTCGGCCACCGGCATTGCGCCAGTCACCGTTTGGGTTGATCAACTTGAAGTCGGTGTGCCAGGCGGTCTGAACGATGTAACAAGTCAGGAGCCGCTAGGCCTGGGGTTCGCTTTAACGGACCGCCCGGGTGGTGTTACAAGAGACGGCCGCAATAAAGCGGAAGTCCAGGATTATAGCACATAACCCTGGACCTGCAAGTCAACCGAGAACCTGTTGGTTCTTAGATGACGCGCGCTGCTTCGACCAGCCGGGAAACGACCCAGGACTTGGTCCGCGAGATCGGACGGCCTTCCTGGATCTCGACCTTGTCGCCTTCCTTGTACTGGTTGGCTTCGTCATGCGCCTTGTACTTCTTCGAGCGCAGCACGTACTTGCCATACAGCGGGTGCTTGACACGGTTTTCGACCAGGACCGTCACGGTCTTGTCCATCTTGTCGCTTACCACGCGGCCGACCAGGGTACGGCGAAGCGACGATTCCGTTTGTGCAGTTTCAGTCATTTCGAGTTCGCCTTTTCGTTCAGCACGGTATGCACCCGCGCGATGTCCTTGCGCACCTTCTTCAGCTGGCTGGTGTTCTGCAGCTGTTGGGTGGCCTTTTGCATGCGCAGGCTAAATTGGGCCTTCAGGAGCTCGGAGAGCTCTTGGTTCAGGCCTGCGGCGTCCTTGCCGCGAAGTTCGGATGCTTTCATCCCTGCTCTCCTTACGTCCCGACCTGGCGCACCACGAAATTGGTCGCGATCGGCAGCTTGGCCGCCGCGAGGCGGAACGCCTCACGCGCCAGCTCTTCGCTCACGCCATCCATTTCGTACAGCATCTTGCCCGGCTGGATTTCAGCCACGTAGTATTCCGGATTGCCCTTGCCGTTACCCATACGGACTTCGGCGGGCTTCTTCGAGATCGGCTTGTCCGGGAAGATCCGGATCCAGATGCGGCCGCCACGCTTGATGTGGCGGGTCATCGCACGACGTGCCGACTCGATCTGACGAGCCGTCAGACGGCCACGGCCCATTGCCTTCAGGCCGAATTCGCCGAAAGACACGGCGTTGCCACGGGTAGCCTTACCCGTGTTGCGGCCTTTCTGCTCCTTGCGATATTTTCTGCGCTTCGGTTGCAGCATCGTTATTCTCCACTCTTCGCGTCTGCGCCAGGCGCAGCGCGGCGACCGGCACCAGCGCCACCGCGGCGGTTGCCACCCGGACGGCCTTCACCGTCACGACGGCGACCGTCCGGACGACCCGGGCGACGACGACGTTCGTCTTGCGGCTCTTCCACCACCGGCGCGTCGTTGCGGCCGAGGTGATCACCCTTGTAGACCCACACCTTGACACCGATGATGCCGTAGGTGGTTTCCGCTTCGGAGAAGCCGTAGTCGATGTCGGCACGCAGGGTATGCAGGGGCACGCGGCCCTCGCGGTACCACTCGGTACGTGCGATTTCGATACCGTTCAGACGGCCCGAGCTCATGATCTTGATGCCCTGGGCGCCCAGGCGCATCGCGTTCTGCATCGCGCGCTTCATCGCGCGGCGGAACATGATGCGGCGCTCGAGCTGCTGGGTGATCGAGTCGGCGATCAGCTGAGCATCGGTTTCCGGCTTGCGGATTTCCTCGATGTTCACGTGCACGGGCACGCCCATGCGACGCTGCAGCTCGGCCTTCAGCAGTTCGATGTCCTCACCCTTCTTGCCGATCACCACGCCCGGACGCGAGCTGTAGATGGTGAGACGGGCATTGCGGGCGGGGCGCTCGATGACGACGCGGCCCACCGAAGCGTTCTTGAGCTTCTTCTTCAGAAAGTCGCGAACTTCGATGTCTTCCTTCAGCATGCCGGCGAACTTCGTGTTGTTGGCGTACCAACGCGAAGCCCAGTTACGGCTGACGGCCAGACGGAAGCCAGTCGGATGAATCTTCTGTCCCATCGTGACTCCTTAGTTGCCGAGCGTCACAGTGATGTGACAGGTTTGTTTCTCGATGCGGTTGCCGCGGCCCTTTGCCCGTGCGGTGAAGCGCTTGAGCGAGGTTGCCTTGTCGACGTAGATCGATTTGACCTTCAGCTCGTCGATGTCGGCGCCTTCGTTGTGCTCGGCGTTGGCGATGGCCGATTCGACCACCTTCTTCACGATCCCGGCGGCCTTCTTCGGGCTGAACGCCAGGATGTTGAGCGCGCGCTCGATCGGCAGACCACGGATCTGGTCGGCGACCAGGCGCGTCTTCTGGGCGGAGATGCGGGCACCGCGATGAATCGCTTTCACTTCCATGATGGCACCTTACCTCTTCGCTTTCTTGTCAGCCGCGTGGCCCTTGAACGTGCGCGTCAGCGCAAATTCACCGAGCTTGTGGCCGACCATGTTTTCCGTGACGTACACCGGCACGTGTTGACGGCCGTTGTGGACGGCGATCGTCAGGCCGATGAACTCCGGCAGAATGGTCGAGCGGCGCGACCACGTCTTGATGGGTTTCTTGTCCTTGCCGCTGACAGCCGTTTCCACCTTCTTCAGCAGGTGGGCGTCACAGAAAGGACCCTTTTTTGCAGAACGAGTCATGTGTTTAGCTCCTACCTACCGATTAACGCTTGTGGCGGCGCTGCACGATCATGCTGGCAGTGCGCTTGTTGCTGCGGGTGCGGTAACCCTTGGTCGGGGTGCCCCACGGCGACACAGGATCGCGACCAGCAGCGGTACGGCCTTCACCACCACCGTGCGGGTGGTCGATCGGGTTCATCACCACGCCGCGGACGGTCGGGCGAATACCGCGCCAGCGCGTCGCGCCGGCCTTGCCGATCACGCGCAGGCTGTGCTCTTCGTTGCCCACTTCACCGATGGTGGCGCGGCATTCGATATGCACGCGGCGCACTTCACCGGAGCGCAGACGCACCTGGGCGTAGACGCCTTCGCGAGCCAGCAGCACGGCGGAACCGCCGGCGGCACGCGCGATCTGGGCGCCCTTGCCCGGCAGCATTTCCACGTTGTTGATCGTGGTACCGACCGGGATGTTGCGGATCGGCAGGTTGTTGCCGGCCTTGATCGGGGCTTCCGCGCCGTTCATCAGCTGCTGGCCGGCAACCATGCCCTTGGTGGCGATGATGTAGCGGCGCTCGCCGTCGGCGAACAGCACCAGCGCGATGTTGGCGCTGCGGTTCGGATCGTATTCCAGGCGCTCGACCTTGGCGGGGATGCCGTCCTTGTCGTTGCGCTTGAAGTCGACCACACGGTAGTGATGCTTGTGGCCACCGCCCTTGTGACGGGTGGTGATGTGGCCATTGTTGTTACGGCCCGACTTCTGGAATTGCTTTTCCAGCAGCGGCGCGTACGGTTCGCCCTTGTGCAGGTTGCGGTTGACAACCTTCACCATCGAGCGGCGACCCGGGGAAGTCGGCTTGGTCTTGACGAGTGCCATGATTACTTGGCCTCCGCTTCAAAATTGATTTCCTGACCCGGCTTCAGCGACACGTAGGCCTTCTTCACATGGTTGCGACGACCCATGAAGCGACCGAAACGCTTTTGCTTGCCCTTCTGGTTCAGGATCTGAACGGACTGCACCTCGACCTTGAACAGCAGTTCGACCGCCGCCTTCACTTCCGCCTTGTTGGCGTCGCGAGCGACTTCGAACACCACTTGTTCGTTCTTGTCGGCGACCAGGGTTGCCTTTTCGGAAACCACCGGCGCGAGCAGCACCTGCATCAAACGATGATCGTTCTTGGCTACTTGCGTCATTTGAGCAACTCCTCGATCTGCGCGACGGCCGCCTTGGTCACCAGCACCTTCTTGTAGTGCACGAGCGACAGCGGATCGGCGTGGCGCGGCTCGACAACCGCCACGTGCGGCAGGTTGCGCGAAGCCAGGTAGAGGTTTTCGTCGAGGTTGTCGGTGATGATCAGCACCGAGTCCAGACCCATGGCCTTGAACTTGTCGGCCAGCAGCTTGGTCTTGGGCGCGTCGACGGAGAAACCCTCCACCACGTTGATACGACCTTCCCGGGCCAGCTGCGAATAGATCGAGCGCATGCCGGCACGGAACATCTTCTTGTTGACCTTCTGGCTGAAGTTCTCTTCCGGCGAGTTCGGGAAGATACGGCCGCCCCCGCGCCACAGCGGCGACGAGGACATACCGGCACGAGCACGGCCCGTACCCTTCTGACGCCACGGCTTCTTCGTGGTGTGCTTGACCTCTTCGCGGTCCTTCTGCTTCCGGTTGCCGCTACGCGCGTTGGCCTGGTAAGCGACGACGATCTGGTGAACCAGAGCTTCGTTGTAATCGCGGCCGAAGACTTCGGGCGAGGCGGAGACGCCTGCACCGATCTGGCCGTTGTCCTGGAGGAGCTTAAGTTCCATGTGTCCGCTCCTTAAGCCGCAGCTTTGGCCTTGACGGCCGGGGTAACGATGACTTTGCCGCCCTTCGAACCCGGGATCGCGCCCTTGACCAGCAGCAGCTTGCGCTCTGCGTCGATCTTGGCGATGACCAGGTTTTGGACGGTACGCGTGACGTCACCGAGGTGGCCGGTCATGCGCTTGCCCGGGAACACACGGCCCGGATCCTGCGCCATACCGATCGAACCCGGCACGTTGTGCGAACGCGAGTTACCGTGCGTGGCACGGCCCGACGCGAAGTGGTAGCGCTTGATGGTACCGGCGTAGCCCTTACCGATCGTCACGCCCTGCACGTCGATCTTCTGGCCGACCGCGAACAGGTCGACCGACAGCGTGCCGCCGGCTTGCAGCTCGGCAGCCTTGGCTGCAGCCACGCGGAATTCTTTGATGACTTCGCCCGCTTCCACACCGGCTTTGGCGAGGTGACCCGCCAGCGGCTTGGTGACGCGGCTTGCGCGCCGGGCGCCGAAGGTGACTTGCACCGCGGTATAACCGTCGGTCTCGTCCGTCTTGATTTGCGTCACGCGGTTGTCGCCGACCTCGATCACGGTCACGGGAATTGCTTCACCGTCGTCCGTGAAAATACGGGTCATGCCAACCTTGCGACCTACAAGGCCAAGGCTCATGGTTTGCTCCATTCCCGGCTGCGATTGGCCGGGGCTGATTGATACACGAAACGTGTTGAGTGTTTCTGGTGTCGGGGGCTTGCGCAAAAGAGACGGCGCGCGGCCAAAACGGCCAGCCCAATACCCATAGATAGATGGGTAGCCTTACACTATATCGCAGCCTCCTGGAAAGGGCAACTGCAATCTGGCAAGGGGTTCAGCAAATGGGGGTTTTGCTGTTGCAACGTGGTTGATACGTCGCTATTTCGGCGTTCCGGCACCGAAAAAGGAAAACGGCGAACTTGCGTTCGCCGTTCCACTGCAGAGCGGCCGCGCGGGGCGGCCGGTCTCGTCGGATCGATTACACCTTGATCTCGACGTCCACGCCAGCCGGCAGGTCCAGCTTCATCAGCGCGTCGACGGTCTTTTCCGACGGGTCGACGATGTCCAGCAGACGCTGATGGGTGCGGATCTCGAACTGATCGCGGCTGGTCTTGTTCACGTGCGGCGAACGCAGGATGTCGAAGCGCTCGATGCGGGTCGGCAGGGGAACCGGGCCCTTGACGATCGCGCCGGTGCGCTTGGCGGTATCCACGATTTCGGCGGCCGACTGGTCGATCAGGCGATAGTCGAAAGCCTTCAGGCGGATACGGATCTTCTGGTTCTGCATGATTTTTCCTTAAAAGAGCGATGGGCCGTCACGGCCCGGTGGTAGCAGGGACGGGCGGAGGCCACCCGTCCCGACAGCCTGGTTTAGTCCAGGATCTTGGCGACGACGCCGGCGCCGACGGTGCGGCCGCCTTCACGGATGGCGAAGCGCAGGCCTTCTTCCATCGCGATCGGGGCGATCAGCTTGACGGTGATCGACACGTTGTCGCCCGGCATGACCATTTCCTTGTCCTTCGGCAGCTCGATCGAGCCGGTCACGTCGGTCGTACGGAAATAGAACTGCGGACGGTAGTTGTTGAAGAACGGGGTGTGACGGCCACCTTCGTCCTTCGACAGGATGTACACCTCGCCGGTGAAGTGCGTGTGCGGCTTGATCGAACCCGGCTTGCACAGCACCTGGCCGCGCTCGACGTCTTCACGCTTGGTGCCGCGCAGCAGCAGACCGACGTTGTCGCCAGCCTGGCCCTGGTCCAGCAGCTTGCGGAACATTTCCACGCCGGTGCAGGTGGTCTTGACCGTCGGGCGGATGCCGACGATTTCGATTTCCTCACCGACCTTGATCACGCCACGCTCGATACGGCCGGTCACCACGGTACCGCGGCCCGAGATCGAGAACACGTCTTCGACCGGCATCAGGAACGTGCCGTCCACGGCGCGCTCCGGCGTCGGGATGTAGGTGTCCAGTGCCTCGGCCAGGCGCATGATCGCCTCTTCGCCCAGGTCGCCCTTGTCGCCTTCGAGCGCCAGCTTGGCCGAACCCTTGATGATCGGGGTGTCGTCGCCGGGGAACTCGTACTTCGACAGCAGCTCGCGCACTTCCATTTCCACCAGCTCGAGCAGCTCGGCGTCGTCCACCATGTCGCACTTGTTCAGGAACACGATGATGTACGGCACGCCGACCTGACGGGCCAGCAGGATGTGCTCGCGCGTCTGCGGCATCGGGCCGTCAGCGGCCGAGCACACCAGGATCGCGCCGTCCATCTGCGCAGCGCCGGTGATCATGTTCTTGACGTAGTCGGCGTGGCCCGGGCAGTCAACGTGCGCGTAGTGGCGGTTGGCCGTCTCGTACTCGACGTGCGCGGTGTTGATGGTAATACCGCGTGCCTTCTCTTCCGGCGCCGCATCGATTTCGTCGTACTTCTTCGCGGCACCGCCGAACTTCGAAGCCAGCACCGTCGCAATCGCCGCCGTCAGCGTCGTCTTGCCGTGGTCAACGTGACCAATCGTACCAACGTTCACGTGCGGCTTGGTCCGCTCGAACTTTTCCTTTGCCATTTCGCGACTCCTGTCTCGGTAGCGATATTGCCAGTGCGGTATTTGGTGCCCATGGGCAGGATCGAACTGCCGACCTCTCCCTTACCAAGGGAGTGCTCTACCACTGAGCCACATGGGCGAAACTTGATGACTGCGTTGCAGCAATCCTGCTGGAGCGGGTGAAGGGAATCGAACCCTCGTCGTAAGCTTGGAAGGCTTCTGCTCTACCATTGAGCTACACCCGCCCGGGTTACTTCACTTCACCGACATTGCCGGACTGCTGCTGCATTGCATTCTGGTGGAGAGGGTTGGATTCGAACCAACGTAGGCGTAAGCCAACAGATTTACAGTCTGCCCCCTTTAGCCACTCGGGCACCTCTCCGCAGAGAACTTGCGATTATGGTGTAATCGCCCCCGCCTGTCAAGCGCTTTCCCTCTGCTTTGCCAGGAAAACGGCTTGTTCGATCATCGGCGGAAACGGGCTGCGGCGGCCCGTGGCGAACCATCTTCGCGAACATCGGAAACGATGTCCTCTCACCCTATAGGGGCCCGCAAAACGGCCTGGAACGCGTCTACAGCAGTCGGGATATGGCGGTTGAGCTACCTGGGAGCGCGGTGGACTGGCCCGCTTTCCGCCGCCGCAAAGCAAAACACCCCAGACCTTGGGAGATCTGGGGTGTTCTGGGGATGGAGAGCCTGGCGATGACCTACTTTCACACGGGTAGTCCGCACTATCATCGGCGCGAAGTCGTTTCACGGTCCTGTT